>DKAM01000006.1:20403-119749 GCA_002450835.1 Dehalococcoidia bacterium UBA6926 | reverse complement strand
TTTCATATGTGGACTCCAGATGTATATGAAGGAGGGCCGATACCTATAAGCGCCTATCTAGCAGCTGCGAGCAAAGCCGCTGCTCTAGCTATGATGATGCGATTAGCGGCTTCTGTTTTTAGTAATGTCCTAGAGGTGTGGTCAATAATAATGATTCTTCTCGCAGTAGCGAGTTTGGTATTGGGTAATTTAGTAGCGATACGCCAAACGAATATTAAACGCTTAATGGCGTATTCAAGTATCGGGCAGGTAGGATTTTTCTTACTAGGAATAGCTGCTTTTGTTTCTAATAACCCGAGTGAGCCGGCTGCAGGACTACTGATTCATGCTGTAAGTTATGGCGTGGCAACACTAACCGCGTTCATGGCAATACTAATTGTTTATAACCAAACCGGTGTTGAAGAAATTAAAGACTATGCTGGGCTTTCCAAGCGAAACCCGTTTATAGCGTTAGTCTTGACTGTCTCCTTCTTTAGCTTAGCGGGGTTTCCATTTTTCGTTGGATTCGCTTCAAAATTCTATTTATTCACCACTATTTCTGTTGCAGGGAACCATTTCCTTGGGTTGGTAGGGTTGGCAATTTTAGCGAGCATTATTTCGATGTACTATTATTTGAAGGTGATAAAAACAATGTACGTCGACGAACCTAATGAATCCGGTAGTATTCCGATAATGATTAATATACCGATGAGGGTGGTATTTATTTCTCTCGCCCTTTTAATTGGGTTAGGTGGATTGTACGTTCTACCCCTTGCAAGGGCCGCTGAGGTCGCTGCCCGTAGTTTGTTTGTATAATCAAGTGAATATATAGAATGCGAGATTTATAGAATGCCATCTTATACTGCAGTGATGTTTCGAGAAGAAGACGGGCGCTATTTGGGGAAAATTCCGGTTATCCCTGAAATTACTAGTGTTCAGAAAACCAGAGATGTTGTCCTGAAGGATTTGAAATTGCGGTTGCAAGAAAAACTTTCCCAACTAATGAATGAAGGGTTACCTATCCCCAATGAAGATTGGGTGCCGGCGAGAACTATTTGGGTCACCAATCCTAGAAGAGGGGATTCAGTCCCGTATTTAGCAAGCATAGAAAAACTAGAATCTGACTCGTATGTTGCAGTTCCGACAGCTTTTCCTGAATTGAAAGTCACCGGCGAAACAGTAGAAGATACTCTAGAAATCCTGAAATTTAATATCCACAAAAAATTGGAGTTAGCTGTATCTAGGGGTGAACATTTTCCTATTCAGGATGAACATGACGTTTACATAATCAAAATTTGAAACCTTGTAGTGGCGTGGTTTCTATATACCCGCGATTAAAGAGTCTATTTCTGATAATTCATCTGTTGAAAGGGTCCACTCCGCAGCCTTAGCATTGGATTCTATTTGTTCGGGTTTTGTAGCTCCTGTAATAACGGACGCGACCTGCTCTCTAGCTAACAGCCACGCGACTGCTAATTCTGAAATAGTATGCCCCAAACTCTGGGCAAACGGTTCCAACAATCCTAGTAATTTGAAATTTCTATCGTTCAGAAACTTATCTTTGTAAGGCCCATCTGGCATAGTAGCAATTCTAGTTCCTTCCGGCAGAGCAGAACCAGGGTGGTATTTCCCTGTTAATATTCCGCTAGCGAGTGGGTAATAAGGAATTATACCAAGGTTATATTCCTTAGCGGCTGGAATTATTTCGTTTTCAATCTCCCGGTTTGTCAGGTTGTACTCTGGTTGTATGCTCACAAACTTTTCTAGTCCCATGTAGTTACTTATCTCCATCGCTTGTGAAATTTGCCACCCTTGGAAATTAGAACATCCAACATAAAGAATCTTACCCTGCCTTATAGCGTCATCCAGGGTTTGCAGGGTTTCTTGGATATGCGTTGACTCATCAGGAAAATGAATCTGATACAGATCTATGTAATCGGTATCTAAACGTTTTAAGCTGGCGTTAATTTGATCAGTCAGATGTTTCCTTGAATTTCCACCTTCATTTGGTCCGGGGCCCATTTTACCTCCGCCTTTTGTTGCCAAAACAACTTCTTCGCGGTGGCCCTTTAAAGCTTTTCCGATAAAGCTTTCAGATTCACCAATGGAGTAAATGTTTGCTGTATCGATAAAGTTAACGCCCGAGTCTATAGACGTCTTTATCACTTTTTCGGTACCTTCATAGTCTAGCCGCCTGCCAAAATTATTTGCTCCTAAACCAACTGAAGAAATCATAAGACCGGAAAATCCAAGTTTGCGCTGTTCCATCAAAATTCCTCCTAGATAATCATTATATTATATAGTTATATAAGAGTTAATTGATATCATAATTAATTATATATTTTTAGACGTTACTAGAAAGGTAAGCATGGCTAATTTGGACGCCTCGGTAGAAAAAATATTAACGACCGATTATGTAGGCAGGCCTTTTGTGTACATGGAAACTACGGAATCTACCCAAAATGAAGTGGCTAGGTATGCAGTAAAGGGTGCCTCTGAAGGACTTGCTGTAGGAGCTGGCTATCAATCCCAAGGTAGAGGGAGATTGGATAGACAATGGATTAGTACAGAGGGGTCATCGATTTTGGTCTCCGTGTTACTTAGGCCAGACGAGGACTACGTCAATCACATTGTTATTATGGCGGCTTTAGCTTTAGAGTCATTTATCGGCGAACTTGATAATGATATACCAGCTCAAATTAAGTGGCCAAACGATATTCTAATACAGGGTAAGAAAGTTGCGGGGATATTAGTAGAGCGGATTAAAAGCGACCAACCTGGTGTTAACGATATAGTAATACTTGGTATGGGTATCAATATGAATTTAGATACATCGAAAATTCCTGAAATCTCAGATATTTCCACCAGCATATATAATTTCACTGGCGAAAAAGTTGATTTGATTGGCGGCTATAAACTTCTTTTTGAAAATCTTGAAAAATATTATGAATCATTGAAAATGGGGACAGATTTACTTTCGATTTGGAAAGATAAGCTTATTACGATAGGTAGACCAGTGCAGATCGAAAATGGCGGCGAAGAGTTTAACGGGATAGCCGAAGATGTGGATGATACAGGTTCGTTAATTGTACGTCGGCAAGATGGATCCTATACGAGTGTTGTCGCGGGCGACGCTCTAATTGTAAGCGAACAAATAACTTAATTGATAATAATTATATAATGCTAATGAATGACCATCTAAAGTTGGCTACAATAGGAATCGAATATCAAAATTAAATTTAGTAACCACTGAGAGATATGATACGACGATGAATGGCGAAATTATAAAGGGCGTAAAAGGATTTGATGACGTCTTCGATAAGAACTATTCTGTTAAATCACGAATAGCAAGTATGTTGATGGGGAAATTCAATAATTGGGGATATGTAAGGGTTGAAGCCCCACTTTTTGAGAGTACAGAATTATTTTTGCGAAAATCTGGGGGCGAATTAGCGTCCAGACTATATAGGTTGAAAGATTCCAGTGTTGGAGACGTTTCTGTGCGGCCAGAGTTCACCTCTTCGGTAATCAGATCTTTGATTGGTCAAGGGTTGGATGACAGATCGCCGAGGAGAGTTTTATATTCTGGTCCAGTATACCGAAGACCTTTAAGCGACACCGCTGACGAAAAAGAGACAATGCAGGTGGGCGTAGAACTCCTGGGATCAGAAGGCCTTCTGGGTGATAGTGAAATCATTTCAATGGTCCTAGCAGGGCTTGAAACATTTAATATTAGTAAAGCAATTTTTAAATTAAATAACTTAGAAATGCTTTTTAATCTTCTGGATTCCTTCAGCCTTTCTGATAGGGCAAAGTTGTTCATAATGGCTAACTTAGAAGCATTAAAGAATGATTCGGCAAAATACGGCATCGATCAATTGTGGATGAAAGCCCAAAAGGAAGGGCTAGTTTCACGGGATGATAAAACAATTGAGCTTGATTCAAATGAAAGAAGAAATGATTCTAGGTCGTCTATAAGAAAACACCTTTCAGAGATGGAGAATATTTGGATCGGCCGCAGAAGTTCGCTGGAAGTAGAAAAGCGCTATATTGATAAATTTGATAACGACCAAGACCCAAAGGTATTTAATGAAGCTCTTAGTTTTATGGGGGAATTTGCTAAGTTAGCAGGGACCGGAATGGAAGTTATAGAGGGTGCAAAAGCTATTCTTACTGCGCACGGGATATCTACCAAATTTTTAGAGAACCTTAAAGATATTGTGGCTATGTTGGATAGCATACCGCTTAGCGGTGAAATTGGTTTGGAATGGGATATGGGATTTGCACCTGGTTTGTCGTATTACTCAGGGCTGGTTTTCCAAGTGGCAGCTGATGGAGAAAACCGCTCTCCTATTTGCGTTGGAGGAAGGTACGATGGTTTAACTAAAGCTTTAGGAGGGGTTGATTTTCCGGCTCTAGGTTTTGCGTATTCTGTTGATTCACTTCTATCTTCTCTATCATCAGAACAAATTCAAGCGATTGTTGCTGGTGACCATACCCCAAATAAAACTATTGTAGTTCAACCTCGGAACCATTCTGATATAGGCGAATCGATTCGCTGGGCCGAACATTTGAGAGCGGAAGACGTAAAGAATGTGGTAATACTCGGAGGATTCATAGGAAAACAAAATCTTGCTCAGGAGTACGCAGTTAGTGTTGGTGCTGAGGAGCTTATTTTCGTAGATGGTGATGATCATGAATCTGTTTTACTGAAAAGAGATTCATAAACATGACACTAAAGTTAGCTTTACCTAGTAACAAAGAGTTGTATGGAAAATCAGTTGAATTTTTTGAAAATACTGGTATCGATATTAGTGCGAAAGGACGATCACTAAGAGCCTCGATTACTGGTTTGCAGAATGCGACTGCTTTGCTTCAGCGATCAGCTGATATACCAAATAATGTTGATAACGGCAATGTTGACTTGGGAATTGTGGGGCTCGATCGATATTTGGAATCTGCAGACCCATCAGGTGATTCTGCCATTATAATCCCAGATCTTGGGTTTGCTGAATGCAAACTGGAAATCGCTGTTCCTGAAGTATGGATTGATGTGACCTCTATTTATGATGTTGCAGATCTATCCGTAATATTCAGGCGCCAAGGAGACGAGCTTCGTATAGCAACAAAATATCCTAATTTGACTCAGAACTTTCTATATGAACATGGAATAAACTATTTTACTTTGGTGGCAGCTGCCGGAGCGATGGAGGCGGCACCCTTAATGGGTTACGCCGATGCTATCACTGATATTGTAGAGACAGGTAATACTATGAGGGAAAATCACCTTAAAGTATTAACTGACGGTACTATATTAGAATCTAAAGCAGTACTAATTGGTAACACTAGCAGTTTGAGTAAAATAGACAGCGAAGATGGTAGTTTTAGTGAATTGCTTTCTATATTTAAAAAATCATCGATCAAGTATGAAGAAATACTGAAGGCCAGCAATAATGATGGTAAAGAGCGTTAGTTATATGATTAAGTATATTTGTTGCCCCAGGATACTATGATGCCACTGTTATCCGTACATATGAGTATAGTTCAAGAGGTAATCGGGGAACTCCCTTTGGATAACTACCTAGGGGCAGCACTTATTGGATCTACTGCGCCTGATAGAAGAGTAATGACTGGACAAGAACGCTCAGAGACTCATTATTTTGAACTAAAAAAAGATACTATTGGTGATGGCTTACGAAATATGAGAAGTAGATACCCCTCCATATTCTCGGGAGCAAAAAAGAATGGCCCTTCTGCACAGGCATTCCTTATCGGATATGTATCGCATCTGGTCGCTGATGAAACATGGATTGTGGATGTTTATAGAAAATATTTTGAAACAGATGAGTACTTTGGAAACAACCCTTTAAAAAACATCATTGATCGTGCTTTTCAATATAGTATTGAAAGAGATATTAGACGTGATAAAGATGTTGTAGGGTATTGGCGTAGGAATATAACTGATACACAGCTTACCCTTGTTGATAGAGAATTTATGCCTATACAAGTTATGGAAGATTGGAAGCGATTTATTCTTGAACGAATTATGACCTGGGCCGCTGATTGGAACGAATTTCCAAGACTTATCCAGAGATTCATCGATGAAATTGATGTTGATGATGCTACTTTGCAGAAAAACCTTGATAACCCTCAATTGATGTTAGACCAAATTCAAACAACGCTGCCTAGTTCGTTGGTAATGAACTATCGAAATGATGTAGTTAAGCACACTCTAGAAATTGCTGAGGAGATACTTAATTGAGAATATTAACCGGCTTACAAAACGCTATTGACACCTTAATTCCTGTTCACCCATGGTTTAATCCCGTGGCATCAGATTCCACCTTGGAATTTATTGAATCAGTATTTGGACCGGGAATCTCACCTAAACAAGCAGTAAATATAATTATTGAGCGTGTTGTGTCCGATGGGGATGATGGGGTAAAAAGCTTGACTGCGCTAATGGATGGGGTCGATATAGATAATCTCGTGGTGCCTAGATCTGAGATCATGGCCTCTTATGGGTCGGTGCCATCTAATGTTGTGGATGCTCTGAAACTTGCTGCTGAGCAAATCAATATTTTCCATTCACAACAACCAAAAGGCGGCTGGATTGATAAAGATCGAGGAGTTGGTCAAATTATCAATCCAATTGAAAATGTGGGGATTTATGTTCCAGGTGGGAGGGCTTCCTATCCATCTACTGTACTTATGATGGCGATACCGGCAAAAGTTGCCGGAGTACCATCGATTTCAATTACTACTCCACCAATGAAAAATGGCGAAATACCTCCAGTGACCCTAGTAGCTTGTGATATAGCTGGAGTTGACATCGTATATAAAGTTGGCGGCCCAACGGCAATAGCAGCTTTGGCTTTTGGAACTGAATCCGTCTCTCAAGTAGATAAAATACTGGGCCCAGGAAACCTTTTAGTACAGCTGGCAAAACAGGCTGTATATGGTGTCGCAGGTATTGATGCGCTGCAAGGGCCGACGGAAACCTTAATTGTTGCCGATGATACCTCGAATCCAGTGTTTTGTGCCGCTGACTTGCTAGCCCAAGCAGAACATGATCCAGAGGCAAGAGTTGTTTTAATAACAAAGACTCGATCCATACTCTCAAAAATAGAAGAAGAAATAGAGATTCAACTAAAGCGTCTTCCCGAATCGAGTGCAGCACATATTTCTATAAAAAACAACGGTGCATTTGTAGTAGTGGATACTGATGATGAAATGGTACAGTTCTGTAATCAATTCGCCCCTGAGCACTTGTGTTTGCTCAATAAGGAACCTGAAGAGCTAATGCCTAAATTGAAAGCGGCTGGTGGCATATTTGTTGGAGAAAACTCTCCAGAAGTTTTAGGGGACTATACTGCTGGCCCTAGTCATAGTATGCCTACCTCTCTTGCAGCAAGGCATAGTTCTCCGGTCAGTGTTAGTGATTTTTTGAAAATAACAAGCCTAATCTCGGTTTCTAAAGAAAGACTAGAGGCGATAGGTCCTGCCGGGGTTGAAATAGCAAAAGCTGAGAATCTATTGGCCCACGCTCAGGCTCTCCAGTTTCGACTTGATTCAGAAATACGATCTTTGGGTAATGGGGATAATGGAAACTAGAGACGAAAACTTTTTTGAATCACTCGCCGCAACACGTCAAAGCCTTGCACGTAGGTTTAAGTTCATTCAAAAATTGGGGATAGATGATCATGTGTGGGAAGATCTAGAGGAAGCCTTAATCACTTCTGATATTGGATTTGATTTAACTGAAGAACTGATTAAGATTTGTCGTGAGAAAATACAGAGGGAACATTTCAAGGATAGAGAATCAATAGTAGAACTTGTAAAGAGCGTTTTATTAGATCTCTCAAGTGTGAGACCGAGGATTCCTAAACAGGGTTACCCGGAGATTATTTTTATGGTTGGAGTCAATGGAAGCGGGAAGACTACAACAATTGCTAAACTAGCGGACAAGAGAAAAAATGAAGGTGCCAAAGTTATGCTTATAGCTGCTGATACTTTTAGAGCAGCAGCCGTTGAGCAATTAAGGTATTGGTCTGAATTATTAGGCGTGGATATTGTCTACAATTCGAATAGCAATGACCCAGCGTCAGTGGTATATGATGGAATCCAATCAGCGTTGGCTAGAGATATAGATCTTGTGATAATTGATACCGCTGGTCGTTTACAGACCCAAACTAATCTTATGAACGAGTTGAATAAGATCCGATCAGTCATTGATCGAAATAGTAAAGAAGCCATGATTGATTGTCTATTGGTGGTTGATGCAACGACTGGCCAAAATGGGATGTCGCAAGCGGAGAAATTTATTGAAGCGGCTTCAGTTGATGCCATAATTGTTACTAAAATTGATGGCTCCAGTAAAGGTGGCATTGCCCTTGCGATACAAAATAGATTTGATATCCCAGTACGCTATCTTGGTGTAGGAGAGACTGAGCATGACCTGTTAGATTTTGATCACCAGATGTTTATTGATGCACTTTTCGATTGATACCGTTTCTGAGGTGATGTCTTTTTCGAATTAAGAGTTTATAGCAAAATCTAGTTCAACTTCTACTGGGGCGTTTAAAGGGAGAGATGAAACTCCAACGGCCGATCTTGAATGAATTCCTATATCACCAAAAATATCTAACAAAAGTTGTGATGCAGTGTTGGCTGCTGTAGCGTGATCCGTAAAAGTGTCGATCGAATTAATATACACCCGTAATCGCGGGACCCCTGTGATTCTTTCTAGGTCACCATCTAACGTAAACTTTGCTATAGCTATTGCGTTTAAAACCGATACTTCGATCGCGTTTCCGACCTCATCTAACGAAATATCAAATCCGACCTTACCAGAGTATTTAAGTTCTCCATTAACTATTGGAATTTGTCCTGAAATATGTAGGGTCTTATTGATAATAATGGATGGTTTATACAAACCCACAGGGTTAGCCGGTTCTGGTAATTGTATTTGCATCCTATTTAAACGTTCATCGACGCTCATGGTGTAGTCTCTCTTTCCTAGGAAATCGGCCAAAGATCTAAGGTTTCATATTGTGGATACTTACCTCTAAAAATAGGCACATGATCTTTAGAGAGAAGTACGCCTGGTAACTTACCCAACCCACCTCGCGCCTCGCTTATAACGATCTCATCGATGCTTATTGGTGTCTCTAGACCTTTGCTTTGGATTAATACTCCAAAGCCTCCAAATCCAGTGGGTTTTGTGAGTTCCAGGAGCGCCATCCGATTTTCCATTATCTGTTTCTCTGGGAGGTTGGTTTCCCTCAATGAATCAATAAACGCCTGGATACCCAGTTTTTTTAGGTATTTTTGCTGGGTCATCAAGGATTCTACCTTAAGTCCTTGGCGCTCTCCAGCATTTGCTAAACTTGAGAAATCAACGTGTGCAGTAATGTCTTGCTTTCCAACTCTTATATACGGGTTTGTGGAACTTGTATGTTGATAGTAGCAAAAGAGGGTTCC
Source organism: Dehalococcoidia bacterium UBA6926 (assembly GCA_002450835.1). Lineage (GTDB taxonomy): Bacteria > Chloroflexota > Dehalococcoidia > UBA6926 > UBA6926 > UBA6926. The sequence continues at coordinate 110,287 of DKAM01000006.1, read as the reverse complement.
GTTCATATATTTTCTGCTATAGAGGGTCTCTGCTGGGTAGCCGTAATCTATGGTAATTACAAAACCTTTTCCGATAGCCTTACCGATGCGCTCCATGAAAAGAGGCCCTTGGGTATCCACTTCAACTTTTGCTCCATTCGGTAAATCGATTTGGAGGTTTTCGAAATGTTGGGTTAGTTGGGCGGAGGATGGGATATCGATAGTTTCTACGAAGCTCATATTGTTGAGTGAGACATATATTTCTTGCAACTGATTCGGAAAACTTTGCAAACGGTGTCTAGGGTATGCATCAAAGAGTTCATTGGATATAAAAACACCTGTTTGAATGGTAGGAATTTTTGTATTGTTCTCCCACGATAGTTCATAATCATTATCTTCGGATACAAATAACTTGATATCAATTAGCGCCCGTCTATTGTTTTCAACAATCCAATAGTTAATTGATGAAATAAAGGTGTCGTTTGTTGTTGATAAGTAATTTAATATATCTTTGGCTAGCCGCCCTTTGTGGCCTCCACCTTCAACCACAGTAAAATTGTTAGGGGATCCCAGAAGTTTCCACATAGTTTTCAACTGTAACGCAAGGGTCGCCCCAAATCCGGGATGGGTTGCTGGAGCGGTATAATAATCTCCAGTGGTTCCTATTGTCTCGTGGCCTGTGTTGTAATAGCCAAAGTCTTGGTCATATAAGCAGGCTTCCATAAATTCAGCAAATGTAATCCTGCCTAAATTTTGGATACGCTGTTTGAGACGGACTTCCAGGTTAGATTTTTTGGGAGACACCTTGTAATCTCCAATTTAGGAGATGGCAAAACCTTCTATAAGATCATGAACATCCCTAGCATCATTTTTTCTGTCTAAACTGTCAAAACGTTCGCTTAAAGGACTAGGATCTTCTGCTCGAAACACTACGCCTAATGGCAGGCCTGGAGCATTAACCAGGTCGAAAGCTGCATCGATATTCGAGGCGTCATGACTTTCCGGAATATCGTAAGTGAGCGGAGCGATTCCTTTTTTAACATTGCCTCTGAGAACCTCATATGTATCGTTGTAAGTTGTACAAGGAGACTGGATATGAACTACAGAGAATCCGGGGTAGTCCATTGCTTCTCGTATCATTGCCGCCATTTCCTTTGGTTTACTTGAGAAAGCAGATGCGATAAAAGAAACTCCAAGCGAAAGGTAGAGAGGAAATGGTTTTACTTCCCCTTCGATTTTTCCACCAGGAGTTGTACTTGTTACTACTCCAAGTTGGGTAGTTGGAGAGCTTTGCCCCTTAGTTAGACCATATACTCCGTTGTCCATAATAACGCAGGTTATATCAAGGTTTCTCTTAGCTTGGGGGCCAATATGCTCTGCTCCTATACTTAGGAAATCGCCGTCGCCCGCTACAACCATAACTTGTAGGTCAGGGTTGGCGCTTTTAACCCCAAAAGCTACGGGTAGAGTACGTCCATGAATTCCGTGGAATCCGAACGGTTGAGGTCCATCGGTTAAATGGACCAAATTGCCTGAACAACCAATTCCTGCAACTATTACATTATCTTCCATGGGAATAGCTAACTCATCGGTTCGCGCTTTTACAGTCAACTCTATTGCCCGTTTTACGCCGAAATCTCCGCAACCTGGGCACCACTTAAAATCGTATTCTGGGTTCCTTTTGGTCATTTTAGTTCACACTCCTGCTTTCGTTGATTCATTTGCGTGTTGTTCAACCATGTTTGTTATTTCACTAACTAGACGCTGGACCTTGAACGGCAATCCTGTGTATTGCGTTATTGCAACGGCATTTATTCTGTGTTGTCGTAATATGGACGCAAACTGGCCCAAATAGTTCAATTCTGGAACTATTACAAGATCTTTCTCCTGTAACTCTTGAATCAATTTCGGATTCAGGGGTGACAAAAACATAGTGTAATACCATGCGAGATCAACGCCCTTTTCCATCATGAATTCGTATGCTTCGTGAGTAGGTCCTTTTTGTCCTCCCCATGGCATTACAGCGACCTTATGCTGAGTGTTTCTCGATTCGTATAGGGAATCCTCTAAAATTTTAAGTTTATTGAACCTTCGTTCGGTACCATCGACGTGTCGTTGAGGTAGATGCGTTGTGTCTCCGATACCATCATGTTCGCTTGCGTTTGCTACATAAGCACCTGGGCCACCAGGTATAGGCATGGCAGTGACCGAATTTCCATCGTACCGTTGATATCCGTTAGAACCGGTGTAAATTTCCCGACGTTCTATAGGGACCAAGTTAGGATCTGGCTTGCGTATATTTTGAGTTCGTTCAGTCAGCATATGGTCAGACAGAACGATTACGGGGCCTTGATACCTCTCTGCCCAGTTGAGTGCGTGCATTGCAGCGTAAAAACATTCTTCAACGGTTCCTGGCGCAATTACAGGAAGTTTTGCATCACCATGGGCTGGGTGCATTGCCATATATAGATCTGATTGTTCAGTTTTGGTAGGTAAACCTGTTGCAGGGCCTCCTCTTTGGGCATCTACTACTACGAGCGGTATTTCCATCATCCATGCCATACCCAATCCTTCGCTCATTAGCGAGAAGCCGGGGCCTGCAGTAGACGTCATTGACCTTTTTCCAGCATACCCTCCGCCACTGATCGCAGTGATCGATTCAATTTCGGAGCTCGATTGGTATACAAATTTTCCTTCGCCCTTCAAGTTGGCTTCCATAAAAGTCAGGATAGTTGTTGCTGGAGATATAGGGTACCCAACAAATAGTTCGACTTCGCCGGCGATCGCTCCTGTTGATAACGAATCATTTCCTTTAATCAATATTTGTTCGTAGTCTGGTGGGGTAGGAGGGGCTAGTTCCCCGAGAGAAAATCCACTATCTGTAGCTGCTTGTTTTCCTAATTGAAGACCCATTTCATTCGCAGAGACAACCTCAGCGTCATTGGGTCTACCTCTTGTAAATCGTTTAACATTGAAATCTGATAGATACTTATCGGGCCAGTTAACGAACTCTGCTACAGCTCCTAAAATTACCATATTAGCCGCTCTGGGGTTCCCTGTGGATTTTCCTAATTCTTGGTACGGTAATGCAACTAAGTTTATCGAATCACCACCACCATCTTCTATAGAAAATACCTCTGAATCATATATCAAGATGCCGCCATCGCGGAGTTCATCTTTATGAACATTGTAGGCTTCTTCATTGAAGGCAACCAAAACATCTAATTCATCGCCATTACTTAGCGCGGGAGTCACTGATATCCTGCATTGACTCCAGGTAGGTCCACCCATTATTTGAGAGGGGAATGTTACAAATGTCATTACGTGGTAACCCACTTGAGCTGCTGCTGCTGCTAAAGCCTCAGAAGCGGTAACCATTCCTTGTCCGCCTTCTCCCGCGAACCTAACAACAAAGTCTCTTTTAGCTACCACCCTAAAGACCTCCTCAAGTCGGTATAATTATCACAGATCAAACGATCGCTCAAACGACGAAATTATAGCACTCAAACGGTAAGATGTGGCAACTTTTTTTGTTTAGTTTACTCAAATTAGTGATAATATGGGTCAAATTCTCTAAAAATAGTAAAAAATCGGGATTTTTTCGGGAATATCTTGAGAGAATAACAAAACTACACAAATAGAATTTGCTTTAGATTGCGCTAAAATGTTACAGGAATCTAAGCTTGATTAACAGGAGGCTGATATTGAAAGAAGAAACCGTCAAAGAGGTTTACCCTGGAATATTCCAACTAAAAATTCCTATTCCGAACAGCCGTCTAACGCACACCCTAGCGTATTTGCTTACTGGTTCTAAAGAACATATTTTGATCGATACAGGCATATATTCGGAACAAGGCATAGAGGCCTTTAAAGATCAAATTAACCAAATTGGAATCCTGGCAAAATCAATTAAAACTATTTTGATAACACATAATCACCCCGATCATTATGGCTTGGCGCCAAGTGTGAAAAAAATGACATCGGGTTTGGTGGCGATGCACGAGGTAGACTGGGATCAAGCTCCATGGAGAAATATGGGGAATAACAAGAAAAAAGGTGACTCAGACCCTCTAGAATTTATGAAAAAATGGTACCAGCTACATGGCGTTCCTGAGGCAGAATTGAAAGGACCATTTTTTCCTGGGATGGATTCCGACTCAAAAAATCGAAAAGGGTCGCGAAAATCAACTGAAGCCCGATGGGACCCAAGTTCTTTACCTAAACCCGACTTGCTGTTGAAAGGTACGGAAACATTTGACGTGGGGAGATTCTCGGTAAAGACTATCTGGACGCCCGGACATACCCCAGGCCACATATGTTTCTATGAGGAATCAGCGAAAGTTATTTTCACAGGCGATCATATATTACCCAAAATAACACCCAACGTCAGTGTTCGAAACTCAAAACGATCTGATCCTCTGGCGGATTATATAGATTCAGTTAATAAACTAAAAAACCTTGATGTAGATTGGGTCTTTCCAGCACATGAGTATGAGTTTGCAGACCTAGAGAAAAGACTTGATGATCTTTTGCAACATCACGAATCTCGAGTACAAGAAATTGTTGATGCCGTTCAAGAAGAACCTTATTCAGCTTATCAAGTTGCCAGTAATGTCGGGTGGAATGTCGGTGATTGGAAAGACATGGACAAATTTTTAAGACGATCAGCGACCGGAGAAACACTTTCGCATTTAGAGTATCTAAAGAACAAAAAAAGACTCTCAAGTGTGAAAGATTCCGATGGAATCGTTAGATGGTTTTATTAAAATACTTAAAACACCTATTCAGCTATTGGAAAAATTAGATTTTCTGAGCTCAATGGATCTGGTGCTGTTTTATGTATAACGAGTTCATAAGTATCATTATCCATAAAATGACTCATTTGGCGTAATTCTGCTTCTCCTGGACCAGAGGTTGGCTTCCCAGTCCTGTTGTAAATAGTTGAGCATCTTTGACAATAAAACCTGCCTCTTGTAGCTATTAGGTCTTCTGAGCTATCATTTGGTTTCCAAGTGATTCCAGCATCATCATACGGGCATAAACTGGACAGGAAAATGATCCCCTCAGATATTCTGATCGCGTAGACGTCTGACATACCGTTGATCTTGAGTGCGGCCCCGATACTTAAACTTTTGAGTAAGTCGGTTGAAATCCTAATGTAACTATCATTTCTCGCTAGATCATCTTTTCCGTTGATTCCTGACTGCTTTTTTAGCCAATCTAACTTTAAAAAGCCTTTTCTGGAAAAGCTGTTGTGTTCCGATTCATTTGTCATTTCAATTGATTGCCCTTAACATAACATTGCTTGCTGTTGTTGCATTGCATTTTGGCATGAATAGCCTTGTAATCTCAACATGTATTGCGTTAGATACATTAGGGAGGGATCGCATAGTCTGGTCTAGTGCGGCCGCCTGCTAAGCGGCAGACCCTTTAAACGGGTCACATGGGTTCGAATCCCATTCCCTCCGCCGTAAAAGGAAATAACAATGGCGAAATACCATATATGGACCATCGGATGTCAGATGAACGTCTCCGAATCGGAGAGGCTCAGTTCTGGGTTAGACCAACTTGGTTATGAGAAAGTCAAAGATGCTGATGACGCAGATATCGTTATATTAAATAGCTGCGTTGTTAGGCAGGGTGCAGAAGACAAAGTGACTTCTAGATTGGATTCTTTGAAAGGGCACAAGAGGAAAAATCCTGATGCTACTATCGCTCTGATGGGTTGCATGGTGGGCCCAAGAACGGAAAAATTGCAGGAACGGTTTCCCCATGTTGAGTATTTTATGAGACCTCAAGAGTTCCAATCGATTCTAGACTTTGCCGCTGAGCGTCAAGGTCTATCGTGTGATTCAGATCTAGCGCTTCTGGTCCCGGAAGCGCCGAAAGTCAGTACTTTCGTTCCGATCATGCAGGGTTGTGATGAGTTCTGTACATTTTGTATTGTCCCCTACCGCAGAGGTAGAGAAAAGAGCCGGGATCTCCTTGAATTAGTCCATGAATGCGAAAAACTTGTGGAGAGGGGAGTATTGGAGGTGACACTCCTAGGACAAATTGTTGATAGGTATGGCATGGATTTAGACGCACCTACAGATCTCGCTGATTTACTTGAACAGGTTAACGACATACCGGGTATTGAGAGGATTCGTTTTTTGACTTCACACCCTAGGGATATGAGCCAAAACATTATCGATGCTGTGGCGTCCTTAGAAAATGTTTGCGAAAATATAAATATTCCGTTCCAGTCAGGAAATGATGACGTCCTTGAAAGAATGAGAAGGCCCTATAACATGGAAAATTATCTAAAATTGATTGAGAACATCCGCGGTACTGTTGAGGGAGTTTCACTAAGTACGGACGTGATCGTTGGATTTTGTGGTGAGACTGATCGAGAATTTGAAGACACGTTAGAAATTCTCAAAAAGGTTCAATTTGATGTAGTCCACACCTCGGTTTATTCGAACAGGCCGGGTACTATAGCATCTAGAAAGCTGGAAGACGACGTTCCTTTGGAAACTAAAATTCTAAGGAAAAAAAAGATTGAAGAAGTGCAGGAACAAATCTCGTTAAAAAGAAACCAGGAATATCTCGGTAGAACCGTCGAAATTCTTGTGGAGCGAGAAATTCGCGGAAAATGGGAAGGTCGAACGAGAACAAATAAATTGGTTCATTTTGAAGACCAAAAAACTAATTGGCTGGGTAAAATGGTGAACATTGATATCTACGATGCTGGTAGTTGGTCTCTTCGTGGCTCGTTACCGGGCGTCATGGCTAGCACAAATGATACAAAACCAGACAAGTCCGAGATCAGTCTTACGAATATCACCGATATCGCTTAGATCGACATGTTGGTCAGGGTACTATTCTGTTTTAATTTAAGATCGCAATCAGCCTAATAACAACCACATAGAAGTGTAAAATTAAGATTTAAAATAATCGTTAAGTGCTTCTAGGGCGTGTATCGCCCAAGCCCGTAAAATATCATCTACATCGTTGCCACACCTTGGACAAGATCGATCCCCAAATCTTAGTCGGGTTTTGCATTGCGGGCAACTAGGAATAATATCTAGTGCGTCTATTAATATTTGTATTTGGGTTTCGTTGGGTTCCATAATAATTTACTGGTACCCCTGCCGGGATTTGAACCCGGGCCCCCAGTTCCGGAAACTGGTGCTCTATCCTCTGAGCTACAGGGGCACAGCGTTCCACCTTTCAACATTATTGATTTGATTAACGGATTATTCAGCCGGGCTAACAGATTCTGAAATTGGATCATTAAATATTTTGAGCAAAAATACCGGTGCGAAAATGGTAGTTGCGACCGTCATTAGTATTGCGACTCCAAATAATTCTCCGCCAATTATTCCTCGCTCAAGACCTATTCCAGCCACTATCAAACCAACCTCCGCTCGTGGGGTCATGCCAACTCCGATCCCAAGAGCGGATCTAGCTTTAAAACCAACTAGGAGAGCCGGTAATGCGGAACCTAATAATTTGCCTATGATTGCAAGAACTACTATTACGGTGCCGAACCCAATTGCTCCTAACATTAGAGGAACGTCTACCATCATTCCCATAACCGCGAAAAATACTGGAACCAGAGCATCATAGACTCCATTTAAGGGGCGCTGAATAATCTCGTATATGTTTGTTTGAGATAGTGCCAATCCCATCGAATATGCGCCGATTATCATGGCTAGCCCAAACATCTCTGCTACAGCAGCAGCGATCAAAGCCAAAGCTAAACTTAAAGCTATAGCCGCGCCTTGTATTCGTATAGAATTTATGCCTCTTACAATGTATTTACTTGCTGCGATCCCACCAATTGTTAGGAATAACCAAAATCCAACTGCCTTTCCGCCTACGACCGCGATATCTGCTATTTCTACTGATCCTGCCGCCGCTAATCCTGAAACTATTGCAAGAACAATAATACCTATTACATCATCTACCACGGCTGCCCCTAATATAGTAACTCCTTCCGCAGAGTCTAATTGGTTAAGCTCGTCCAAGACACGGGCTGTGACCCCCACGGACGTGGCCGTCATAATTGTGCCCATAAATAGTGCCGCGTAATCGAACGGCCCTTCAACCGAATCCAAGAGCATAAAAGTCGCCACATCACCTAGAATAAAAGGTATTACTACTCCACCAATAGCGACCGCTGTTGCTTGAGGCGCATATCGCAAGAATTTCTTTAGATCAGTGTGAAGGCCGACTTCAAATAAAAGAATTATCGCTGCTACTTGGGCAAACGAATATAAGGCGGTCGAAACGGGTATAACCCCATGCGGTTCTCCAAAAATGGGCCCTACGATAGGTATAGAGAAATGCCCTAATGCGTATGGTCCAATAATTATTCCTGCGGCTAGCTCTCCTAAAACAGATGGTTGTTTAAGAACTCTTTCTACAAACTCTCCGGACAGTTTAGCTGCGATTAATATGACGCCTAGCTGAAACGCCAGCATGGTCACTTCGTGGGTTACATTATGTTCCAATTTTTGATTTCCTTGCAGTAATATTTTGTAACTCAAGATAGATTATATGTAATAACCTCTAAAGTATATAGATGATATTACAATTGTTGCATCACTGATTATTTTCGCTCGTATATTCAGTTAAAAAGTTATTTAGTTTGATTTTCTTGCGACAGTGCTAGAAAATGTATAGTCATCGAAGGTGGATTTATGCCGATTTATGAATATAGTTGCGATGAATGTTTTGAACGGACATCGATATTTTTTAAGACTCTTAGTGACACTAAGAAACCTGTTTGTGCGTCTTGCGGTGGTGCAGCGGTCGAACGAGTAATATCGAACATAGCGATTTTGCATTCCTCGCAGGATTTGCATAGACAATACGATTCAATGGCACGCTACCGTGATTCGATTGATGAGAAGGACCCTTTTGATGGTAAAGGCGATTATTTAGCAGAGAACTTGTGAGCGAAAGCGGGTTTAGAAATGCCGATTTATGAGTATACATGCAATGAATGTGGAAAACTTTCTAGTAAATTCTACAAAGTGATTCCTGAAAAAGAGCCAGAAGGCCAGACGTGTGCTCATTGTGGTTCTGCGGAAGTTTCTAAAGATTTACCAAAAATTAGCTATATACGTTCTCAATCTACAAGACATGAGTCTTCGGGAGATCCTGATGCTCCGGGGCCAGATTATTGGCGAGACCCTTCAAACATCGGTCGCTGGGCGGAAAAACGCCTGGAAGAGAATGGTGTGGAAATGCCAGAGAGTGTTCGAGAGATGATTGGGCAGGCACGAGAAGGAGAAGTCGACCAAATTCTTGATAAGCGTGGTCTTGATTAAATAGTCTGGAGTGAATGTGACTGTAAAACCGAACGAATACCTTGATGATTTTAACCCTATCGTGTCTTTAGCCAAACGGCGAGGGTTTATTTTTCAAGCTAGTGAAATATATGGTGGGGTAGGCTCTACTTGGGACTATGGGCCACTGGGCGTCGAGTTGAAAAAAAATATCAAAGATGCTTGGTGGAATTCCATGGTACATAGCCGGAATGATATCGTGGGACTTGATAGCGCTATCATACAAAACCCCAAGGTTTGGGAAGCTAGTGGTCACACTGAAGGTTTCAGTGATCCGTTGGTTGAGTGCAAAGAATGCCATCAAAGATTTCGTGCAGACCACGTGGATTTGGACCAATGCCCGGCATGTGGTGTAAAAGGGCAATTCACCCCTCCCAGACAATTCAATTTAATGTTCAAAACGTTTATAGGTCCCGTCGAAGAGGATACTAACGTTGCATATCTTCGACCTGAGACAGCCCAAGGTATATTCACTAATTTTGAGAATGTCAGAGTCGCAAGCAGGAAAAAATTGCCATTTGGCATAGCCCAAATTGGAAAATCTTTTAGAAATGAAATTACTCCTGGGAATTTTATTTTTCGGACCCGCGAATTTGAACAGATGGAAATGGAATATTTCGTCAAACCCGGTGAAGGATTTGAAGCTCTTGACTACTGGAAAACCCAGAGACTCGATTGGTATGTTAATTTCGGAATGCGGCCAGACCGATTAAGATTGCGCGAGCATGAAGGGGATGAACTTGCTCATTACGCAAAATCTGTTTTCGATATAGAGTATCTATTTCCAATGGGATGGTCTGAGTTGGAGGGTATAGCATACAGAGGAGACTTTGATCTACGACAACATCAGGAACATTCAGGTAAAAAATTGGAATATTTCGATAGTGAAACAGATGAAAGATTTATACCCCATGTCGTGGAGCCGGCAAGTGGTGTTGATAGAAGTTTGTTAGCGTTTTTGGTTGATGCTTATGAAGAGCAACAAGTGAATGATCAAAAAAGGGTATTTTTAAAACTTGACCCAAGGCTTTCTCCATTTAAGGTAGCCGTACTTCCTTTATCGAAGAATAATGCACTTATCGAAAAATCCAATGAAGTTTATGATTTGATAAAAGGAGATCGCATAACCGATTTCGATGATACTCAATCCATAGGGAAACGATATCGGAGACAAGATGAAATCGGGACTCCTATCTGTGTCACAATCGATTTTGATACTGTAGAAAGTGACAATGCTGTTACTTTGAGAGACAGGGATACTATGGATCAATTACGGATCCCTATAGATGACTTAAGAGACGAACTTGCCAAAAGGTTTTTGATTTAAATGGTGATAAATTGGCGGATAAACAATTAATAAAAGTTCTTCATTTTGCTGACTTGCATATTGGAGTGGAGAACTATAGTAAATTTGCCAGCGAATCGTACTTATTAGGCCTACCTGAATATTTCTCCCCAGATGCCGATAGAGTACAGACATACATAGGGCTGCCGACTAGGCTAATTGATACACTTGTCGGATTTGATGGATTGATAAAAGATGCAATTGATCTTGAAGTTGATTTAGTTGTGTTTGCGGGTGATGCCTTTAGACTTCGCGACCCTAACCAAACACAACAAAGAGAATTTGCTAAAAGAATATTACGATTAAGAGATGCTGGAATTAAGGTCTTCTTGCTTACAGGGAATCATGATATTCCCAATGCTCAAGGGAGAGCTACAAGCTTAGAAATATATGAAACTTTGAAAATTGCGGGGGTCACGGTAGCTTCAGCGATGGGTAACCACTTGATAGAAACTAAGAATGGGCCTATTCAAATTTCAGCCCTTCCTTGGCTTCGGCGTAGCGAGATTGCCGCGCGTGGTGAAGTTAAACAAAAATCCCATCAGGAAGTTCGACAATATTCAGAGAATTTACTCGCGGATTCTATAGATGGAATGGCATCACAACTTGACTTGTCCCAACCCTCATTATTAGTCGGGCACGTAACCGTTTCAACTGCACGCTTGGGGTCTGAGCAATCGATGATGATGGGCAATGACTACATGCTGAATCCCGAAATCATCGGTGATGAGCGGTTTGATTACGTAGCTTTAGGCCACATACATAAGCACCAAGTTTTGCGAGAGAATCCACCAACAATTTATTCTGGTAGCCTCCATCGTGTAGATTTTTCAGAAGAAAACGATAATAAAGGGTATTGTTTAGCTACCATCGAGATCAACCAAAATAGACAGAGGACTACAACCGTTGAATTTAACGAGGTTTGGTCGAGAGAATTCATGACCATATCTGTCCAATTACTCCAAGATGATGATGACCCTACAGGTTCAACACTCGAAGTTATAAACAAGTACAATTTTGATGACGCGATAGTGCGCGTGAATATAAAGGGCGCACCGACCGATATTGACCGAATTGATATCGGACAAATATTTGGTAGTTTAGATGGAGCATTTTACGTATCAGGAATAAATGTCGAAGAGATAAGAAACGAAGATTCCAGAACTAGATTAGAGCAAAACCAACTTCCGGTTGATATCACGCCGCTTAAAGCCTTGGAACTTTACATGAATGATCGAAAAATAACTGGTAAAACGCGAGATCGTTTGCTGTTCCACGCAAAATTGCTGATAGATAAAATATCAAACAATTCTGGCCCTTAAATTTAGAGATTAGTTAAGTTAAACTTGCTGGCCGATCCATTCTTTACCACCTTCCCAAACTTCACGTTTCCAAACGGGCGCCAGCGCTTTAACCTTTTCGACGGCGTCGCGGCATGCTTCAAAGGCAGCTGCTCTGTGAGGTGCTCCTACTGCTATCACCATTGACACTTCAGAAATTTCAAGGTGTCCCGTTCGGTGCCATAAAACTATGTTCGAAATATCGTAATCTTTGCAGGCATCCTCTCCGATTTTTTGAAGGACCTTCTCGGCCATATCTGGGTAAGCTTCATATTCTAAGAACAGTACTTTTCGTCCTAAATTATTGTTTCGAACGACCCCGGAAAATGATATTTCAGCGCCATTTTCTTCAGACTGTATTAAATTGATGGCATCTTCAAGGACTAAAGGTTCTTTAGTTATTTTTACATCGATCACTACGTTTGGCCTCCACTCACTGGGGGGATCAAAGCGAGCTCATCGGACTCCATGATAATGGTGTCGGAGCTTGCGTACTCTTGGTTTATTGCCACTAAGACTCCTTGTGTCGCGCCTTTCAGTTCCATATTTTCGGATTGTATTATGGATAATAGTTGCTCCACACTGGTGCCCGTTGGCACAGTTAAAGATATCACGGAAGTGCCAGCTTTCTCTTTTAAACTCGCAAATAATCGTACACTTATGTTCATTTGAAACTGCTTCTTAGATCCATGTATGGCATTCTAATCGATAGTAGCTCGTAATAAAAGTTGAAAATATATTGGGATAAACTGGATAGAATAAAGAGCAATGAGGAACAAATGGACCTTGATTTTTTTCTTTATCACTGGTAGCCTCTCTATTGAAAAAGCGGTATGGCCCGTGAATATGAATTATGAGGTGAGGAAGCTGGATACGCGTTCGAGTAATCTTAGAAAATTCTTTCTCATTTCGGTCCTACCCCTGACTCTTTTACTAACTGGGTGCGACACTAACCTTCCGCAAAGCACACTGTGGTCTGCTGGGTCAGTCGCGCAATCTCAACAAGACTTGTTCTATTTAATATTTTGGATCGCAGCAATAATATTCGTTATAGTAGAAGGCCTTTTGGTATATATAATGGTTCGTTATAGAACCAAAGCTGGCCGCGAAAATGACCTTCCTGAACAAACTCACGGAAATACAAAACTTGAAATCGGCTGGACAATTTTACCTGTCTTGGTCGTCATAGCTGTCACTATCCCAACAATAAGGGGTATAGCAGAAACTTATGAACCACCAAAAGCCTTAGCTGATTCCCCCTCTATAACGGTTGATGTTGTTGGCCACCAATGGTGGTGGGAATATAGATACTTGAATACCGATGGTGATGTAGACTTTATCACCGCGAACGAAATGCATATTCCTGTGGATACTGTCGTTAAACTGAGATTGTATTCCGATGATGTCATCCACAGCTTCTCGATACCTAGGTTGGCAGGTACTAGAGACGCCGTTCCGGGTAGAGAGAACATCATGTGGTTTGACGCGAAAGAGACAGGGATATTTGTTGGACAGTGTAAGGAGTTTTGTGGGGACTCTCATGCTTTAATGAAGACAATCGTAGTAGCCCACAACGCGGGCGATTATCTTGAATGGTCAGAAATACAACGGTCTGGAAATGAAAATGTTGCTGTTGAGTCCAACGCTGGATGGGGATTATTCGAATCCAAGGGCTGTGTCGGTTGTCATACTATAAAGGGAACGACTGCCCTGGGAGAAATTGGGCCAGATTTGACCCACTTTGGGTCGAGGCTGACGATCGCTTCAAATGCTTTGCATAAGGGGAAAGAGGGCGTTACGTTTACCGAATTTTTTGACAACCCCACAAAAGATCCTGAGCATATAAATCTAAAGCGATGGTTGCAACATCCGCCGGAAGTTAAACCTGGTAGCCTTATGCCGGCTCTAGGCATTACTGATGATGAAGCAGATATTCTTGCAGATTTCCTGGAGAATTTGAAATGACTGAATATATAATAAATAAGGGTAATTTTGTAGGAGGCTTGATGTGGCTAGTTTAAGCTACATACTAAGGAGACCAACTTCGGAGTACGGTGTTTGGGGTTGGTTAACGACGGTTGACCATAAGAAAATAGGTACCCTCTATATGGTCACCGCTTTATTCTTCTTTTTAATCGGTGGCATCGAAGCCATTATGATGAGAGCCCAACTGGCAACGCCTGATTCAACGGTTATTAGTGCTGACCTATTTAACCAACTTTTCACGATGCACGCGCTTACTATGATTTTCCTAGCCATAATGCCGTTGGGAGTTGCTTTCTTCAACTGGCTCGTACCGTTACAAATAGGAGCAAGAGATGTAGCGTTTCCCAGACTTAACGCGCTTAGTTACTGGATATACTTATTTGGCGCAATAATTCTCAACCTCGGATGGTTTACGGCAACGTCGCCCAACGCAGGTTGGTTCGCGTACGCAAACTTAACTTCGATTCAATATTCTCCGACCAATGGTATGGACTACTATGTTCTTGGACTATTAGTGTTGGGTACTTCATCTCTTATTGGTGCTATGAATTTTGTTGTTACTATTATTAACCTCAGGGCCCCTGGGATGACTTTGATTAGGATGCCGATCTTTACATGGATGGCTTTTATAACATCAATTCTTTTGGTTTTGGCTATTCCTGTTATAACAATCGGGCTCATCGAACTTGGTTTTGATAGATTTTTTGGTACTTTATTTTTCAATAATGCCGCTGGCGATGTGTTGCTATGGCAGCATCTTTTCTGGGTCTTTGGACACCCTGAAGTATATATATTGATACTACCCGCCATGGGTATGGTTTCAGAAATCTTCCCTACCTTTTCGAGAAAACCATTGTTTGGATTCCCCGTTGTGGTCTTTTCAGGGATTGCTATAGCATTTATGGGTTGGTCTGTTTGGGCTCACCACATGTTTGCTACCGGAATGGGTCCCGTTCCCGATTCTGTTTTTGCAGCGACTACTATGGCAATCGCAATTCCTACAGGTGTTAAAGTATTCAATTGGCTTGCTACGATATGGGGTGGGAACATTAGGTTTACCACAGCGATGATGTTCGCATTGGGCTTTATAGCTCTGTTTACTATAGGAGGGCTTAGTGGAATGACCCACGCTGCAGCTCCTTCGGATCTACAACAAACGGACACTTACTACATAGTAGCTCATATCCATTATGTGTTGTTTGGAGGATCCATAATGGCTATATTTGCTGGCATATATTACTGGTTCCCAAAGATGTATGGGAGACTTCTCAATGAGCGACTGGGCAAATTGCATTTTTGGTTAGTGTTTATCGGAATGAATATAACATTTGGACCCATGCACTATGTAGGCTTGATTGGCATGCCCAGAAGAAATTACATGTATCCAGCCGACATGGGTTGGGATTTTTGGAATATGGTCGCTAGCGGTGGTTCAATTATTATGGCAATTGGTGTAGTGGTCTTCATACATAATTTTTATAGATCAGCGAGGAAAGGTGAAATCTCGGGAGATGATCCTTGGGATGCACGTACATTAGAGTGGTCGATTGCGTCACCTCCTCCCCATTATAATTTTGCGGAAATACCAACTGTAACTAGCGGCGATGCCTTCTGGCATCAAAAATACCCAGATGGAGATAAAGGGGTTCCTCATCCGGTTCCCTCTGGTGGTGAAGACCACGAAGAAGTGCACATAGAGATGCCAAGACCTTCCTTTTATCCATTGATAACGGGAATTGGTATAGCTCTTTTAGGGCTAACTTTAGTTACTCACCCTATTGTGGGTGTTGTAGGCCTCATAACGCTATTGTGGGGATCCTATGGTTGGATGCTGGAACCGGCAGAGTAAATAATATATTAGGAATATAGAAAGGTAACACAGTTGCACGACGAAAATGTTGGCCATGCCACGACGACTGGTTTAGATAATAGGAAAATGCTAATGTGGGTTTTCCTTGCGTCTGACTGTTTGTTTTTTGGCTCACTAATCTCCACATACATGGTCATGCGATCCCAGAGTGGAGTTGGTCCATTCCCTGGTGACATCTTTGATATTCTTTATACTTCAGTTAGTGCGTTCGTATTATTAATGAGCAGTTTGACAATGGTACTTTCTCTGTCTGCATTGCAACGTGGCGATCATAAAAACACCAGAATTTGGTTGTTAGCTACGGCGTTCCTCGGAGCCATATTCCTAGGGGGGCAATACTATGAATTCACAGTGTTTGTCGCTGAAGGACTCACTTTGAGTACAAATATATTTGGAACAACATTTTTCGTATTAACAGGATTTCATGGTACCCACGTTGCTATTGGAGTTATGATGCTTCTATCGATGTATGGTGCCTCTGTGTTAGGTAAATTGCCGCAATCTAGTAGCATCAATTTAGAGTTAGTAGGTTTGTATTGGCACTTTGTCGATATCGTATGGATCGTTATATTCACCATCGTGTATTTGATACCATCTTAATCTGTGAAATAGGAGTGTAGAGTAATGGAAACCCAGTTGGCGACCTTTTTAGCATACTCGCCTTTGATAGGGATGGTCATAGGAATGGGTAGTGCAGCTGCGTTTTTGATTTTGTATAAAGCAAATCAAATGCGCCAACTTCGCGTGGAAAGTGCCGGATCTGAAGCTGAAGATGACCATCCTACTCCGACTCTGTATGCACAGATAGCTGGAATACTACTTATTATCACAATCATCGAAGTAGTAGTGGTTATAATTGATATTGGTACGCTTATACTTATACCTGTGCTATTGATTCTATCGGCGATCAAGTTTGGCTTTGTTATAGGCTATTACATGCACTTGAAATTCGATCATAAACTATTTTCTACAATGTTTCTTGGTGGTTTGTTTTTAGCGATAGGAGTGATGGCTGCTTTAATTGGTCTTTTTGGTAACTTTACTCTCCCGTCCGATACAGTTTTAGCAGAATCCTCATCCCATGAAAAACATCATCTCACTCATGTAGACTCTCCTTTGATGACTGTACTGGGTTTAAGTGGTTCAGATGATGGTCATTCGGAAGAATCGGCTTCAGCCTCATCTGGCTCAATGACGATTACTTCCGGTGAGTCGGGTGTAGAATTTGCGTTTGCACCTGCCACTGTGGAAGTTGCGGCTGGCGAATCAGTACAATTGATTTTTGATAACAAAGGTACGATTGCGCATGATTTCGCTATTCCTGAATTAGGATTTGCGATAGAAAGTACTGACGCAGGTCAATCCGGAAGCGGTACGCTCGCGGTACCGGCTACGCCCGGTACTTATGACTTCATTTGTAGTATCCCTGGCCATAAGGAAGCAGGGATGGTAGGTCAAATCGTAATTAATTAGGTAATTTTGGAAAGAGGAATGGCAAATGGCAGACAGCGAAAATACTAATGTAGAAGATGGGTCCATTGACCTGTCCCTGAGAGAGCGACTCGTTCTTCCTATAGCGCTTCCCATCATTGCAACGGTTGCTACGATTATTCTAATTATTATTGTGGGTGAAATTCTTTTGCTGACCGTTGGAAGCGGTGAAATGACGTTGGCTGGAGAGAGGGTAGTATTAGCGACTTGGGTAGCGTTGATTTTTACGATAATTATAATGGCAATTGCAGCGCTGGCGTCTCGCGTTGTCACCAATAGAAGGTTGTTTAACAGCAGTAGAAAAGGTGAAACATAATCAAAGTGACATGTTTCACCTCTTATAACAACGCTGATTGCGATCAATAACCGGTAAGACAGGGACTATCCAGTGTCTTTATTTTTAACAAATTGGTCTCTAGAGATTATTCCCATATTCTTTGTTTTGCTTTTATTGGGATTTTATCTGTCGGGTGCCCTATCTTCTAAGCCCAAGAACATAAAAATTGTGTCTTGGTGGAGAATCACCAGTTATATTGTAGGTAATGTAATCCTTGTTTTTGCGCTATTTGGCCCGCTCGATTACTTAAGCGAAAAATTATTCTTTTTCCACATGATTCAACATTTAGCGATCACCCATTTAGCAGTACCTTTATTGTTGCTCGGCGCTCCAACATTCACGATTATCCGTGGGATGCCTTATGGAGTTCGGTATTACACGATAGGGAAATTGGCTAATAACTATATCGTACGGAGTAGCCTAAATTTTGTATCTAAACCTCCTATCGCTTGGACATTGTTTGTAACCTCTTTTTGGTTGTGGCATATACCAGAACTCTATTCTCGTGCTGTGCTCGAACCCTCTATTCATATTCTGGAACATAGTATGTTTCTTTTGTCCGCAATGTTGTTCTGGGGAGTTTTGATTGATCCAACACCATTCAGATCAGCTATGCCGTATTTGACTCGGATGTTTTTCGTTGTATTGGCTCTTACTCAAGGGTTACCTTTAGCGGCCTTTTTAACCTTTGCTCGTGATCCTCTATATTCGGTTTATATGACTAATAACGGGATTATCGACATATCACCGTTAGTCGACCAACAAATAGGAGGTCTTATCATGTGGATCGGGACAATGGTTCCATATTTCATTACATTAGGTGGGGTGTTTTGGATGGCCGTTAATGAAGACAAAAGGTGAAACCAGTATAATCAGTTATGAGAAAATGATATGAGTAATGATAATAACAACGTAGCAAATCCTGAAAGTACTCTCTATTTTCTGTCCGGTGCAGCTTCCATTATTGCGCTATTATTGATTAGCTTGGGAAGTTTTGTGAGGGTCACAGGATCAGGGCTTGCATGCCCGGATTGGCCGCTATGTTATGGTCAGATAATTCCACCTCTCGAGTACCATGTACTCATTGAGTATTCTCATCGGCTAACAGCAGCACTTTTAAGCTTGATCATTCTTCTAATGGTGATATTCGTTACTATATCTAAATCAATAAGACGGATTACACGTAACTTAACCTACATTACGGCAGTATTTCTTCTAATACAGATAATTCTAGGTGCTGTGACAGTGATCCGAGAATTACCCCCAGAGATTGTAGCGATTCATCTCGGCAATGCTCAAATAATATTTGGATTATTGATAACTATTTTAGTCTATTCCCGCTCTCCACAAGAAACTATTGATATAGTTTCAGAAGTTCGGGCTACGAGCTATTTCACTAATGTTTCGATCCTGACCGCAATCAGTATTCTATTGCTCATAATGTCAGGGTCTTTAGTTGTTGGTTCCAGTTCTGTTGTTGCTTGTGGATCTGGACTAACCGCCTGGCCCTTATGTAACGGCAGTATTTTTCCGATTGATGTTAATACAGCAATAAATTTAGGCCATAGATTTTTAGTTATTATTATTTTACCGCTAATGATTTGGCTATATACACTGGCTCGATCAACTGACGATCGTAATCAACGACTAATCAAGCTTACCGTTATGGCTTTAACCCTATATATAATTCAAGCTGGGGTAGGTGCATTAGTACCATTAACAAGCTTTTCTACTGTATCAAGAGTACTTCATATTACCCTTGCAACTATGACTTGGGGAACTCTTGTTTGTATATCAGTTATAGCATTACAAAGAAATCAAAGAATTCCCGCTTCTAGTCATGAAATTGGGAATTCTAATAGTTCTGATAGAAGTTTGATTGAATTTATTAAGGACTATTTCTTGCTTACTAAACCAAGAGTGATGACCTTACTGCTTTTTTCAGCTTATGCAGGTGCTGTTTTTGCTTCTAGGGGTATTCCAGATTGGGTGACTACCCTTGCAATTTTGCTTGGAGGAAGCCTTGCATCTGGAGGGGCAGGTGCTATTAATCAGTCGATTGAAGATGATATCGATGTCTCGATGCGTAGAACCAGACAACGCGCGGTCGCAAGTGGCCGGGTTTCAAAAAAGAATGCCATGTTGTTCGGTCTATTGCTAAGCGTATTGGCATTTATAGTATTTCTGTATGGCGCTAATTTTATGGCCGCATCTTTTGCAATGCTCGGGTCAGTTATATACATATTTATTTACACCCTTTGGTTAAAGAAAACCACGATTCAAAACATTGTTATAGGTGGAGCAGCGGGAGCCCTTCCTCCGGTGGTAGGGTGGACTGCGGTCACAAATTCATTGAACATAGAAGCTCTGTTTCTTTTTGCTATAGTATTCTTTTGGACTCCCCCTCATTTTTGGGCACTCTCACTGCTGATGAAAGAAGACTATGAGAAAGCGAATATCCCAATGATGCCAGTTATAATTGGAGAAACAGCAACAAGGTATTCAATATTTTTGTACACCTTAATCCTTCTGGTTCTATGCCTAATGTTTTATATGTACACTGCAGTATTAGGAGTGATATTCATAGTGTCTAGCATAACGTTAACGGCGATATTCTCTTATTATTCTATTCAACTTATGAGACTCAAAAATAGAGGAGCGGCTTTGCGGCTCTATAAATTTTCCTTGCTATATCTATTTCTACTTTTGACCGCTGTAATGGTAGACGGGGTTTGGTAGCACTACGACTCAGTTGACTCCATTATATTTTTGAGATCCTGTATCTGGGTTTCGATAGTTTTTTGTTTTTTTGCCAGATAATATAAATAGCCAAATAATACTAACCAAGTCAATGCATACACCACATAGACATAAATCGGATTAAAATCTGTAATCGATTGTTCCATTAGTTCTCCTATTAACGTATTTGGTTTTGTTTTTTAATTGTTTCTAGTTCATCTGAACTTTTCTCAATCTTATTTCTAACTATCCCTATTAGGATAATTACCGCTGAGTAAGCCAAGAAGCTCCATAAGAATGGCATTAAGATGCTACTTTCTGGTCTCTCAGTACTAGACTGTAAGGTTGGTAAAGGGTGTAGGTACGTCCATAGGTATACCGAAAAATAGGTTATTGGAACATTAACGAAACCTAAAATCCCAATAATGGATGAAACTTTTGCAGTTTGGTTATTGGATTCTCCAAGAGACCTTAACATCAAATACCCCATATATATTAGCCACATCACCAAAGTGGTTACAAGCCGGGCATCGGACCAGCTCCACCAGGCACCCCAGACCGGGCGACCCCAAAGAGATCCGCTAAAAAGAACGATAGTAGTGCTGATAATTCCTATTTCTGCTGACGTGCGAGCTAGTCTATCCCATTTTGGGTTTTTTGTTGTTAGAAATGCGATGCTTGCAATGAATACCACCGTGATTGATGCATAGGCAATAAAGGCTAACGGTACGTGTATATAGAATATTTTTTGATGTACCCCTTGCACAGCCTCTAAAGGTGCCGCTACCAAACTCATGTAAGTCGCAACCAAAACAAGGATAAACGTTACTGCCCCAAAAAGTGTAAACCTATTAACGTCTATTGCTTTTGAGCGTTTTCCGTTCGATGACTTATCCATGGTATTTGTATTTTCTCCTTTATGTCAGTTTTCAATTGCAAAATGAAACATTAATCCTGATGCAAGCGTAAAGATTATATCGTATATCGCTACGATTTGAACCCAATGGCCGTACTTAGTAATTGGTTGTTCATCTATTATTGCTCCTGTTGCCGTAATACACCCAAGTAATACAGGTAATAACAAAGGTAATAAAATTACAGGTAATAATGTCTCTCTTGATTTTGTGTTCGCTAACGTTGCTGCGACAATAGCGCCTGTGGCGGACACTCCAATATTACCTACTAGAAGAACTGGAATTAGATTTATGTAAAGGATTGAGGAATTCAATAAAACGGTGATAATCGGAAGCAGTATCACTTCCAGAGCACACAAAAAGATGGTATTCGTTAGAACTTTTGATATATAGATACTGAGTGGGTCTATAGGGGTGGAAGCTATTCCACGTGAAGTATTCTCCTCTTGGTCTCTGGAGAAAGATCTGTTTAGCGATAACATGCTTGCAAAAAATACAGATATCCATAAGACACCGGGAATCAATACCTTAATGTTGCCAGCCCTCATCTCAAAAGAAAATTGAAATATAATAATCGTCGTTAAGGCAAAAATTACCATTGTAGTCAGCTGTTCTTTCGCCCTGAACTCAATCAAAAGCTCTCGATAGAATAACCTAAATACTTGTTGATCTATCCGTGGTATAGATTTGCTCATTTTGAGTCTAAAGCTTGCATTATTTTGGGTTTAGACTCATTCGATAAGTCATCTATCTCATGAATTAAGTTTCCATTCTCTAAAATTATCGCTTTTGAGCACCAATCTATTGCAAGATCAATGTTATGGGTTGCAAAAATCAGGGAACGGGTTGCTGTTTTAGAGAATAGGGATTTACCTAGAATACCCCTTGTAGTTTGATCAATCCCGTTCTCTGGTTCGTCTAGTAGCATATATTCAGGTTCTCCTAACATGGCCCTTGCGATGGAAGTTCTTTGTTTCCAACCCCGAGACAAAGTACCTACTTTTTGATTTTGTCGACTAGTCAGCCCGTATTCGTCCATAACAGAAGCGATATCATATTGGCCACGTGATCTATAAAAAAGGCTGGCATAGAAAGATAGGTTTTCTTTTATGGTTAATTCTGGGGTTAAAAATGAATGTTCTGACACTATCCCAATTCGTGCTCTATTTGTTGGAATTTCGGGACCTGGTAGATTAGGAGAATCAAAATGTATTGAACCGCTCGAGGGCTTGACTATTCCTGCTAGCATATTGAGGAGTGTTGTTTTCCCAGCTCCGTTGTTACCTAATAGGGCGACGAGCTCCCCGTTGTTAATTTTGATGTTTGCACGATTCACAGCAGGAATGCCGTCATATTCTTTTGATAAATTATTACATAAGATCATGCTTGCGATCTCCAAATTAATTGTGGTTCATTATCCCGGTTAAACGCACAGTTCATTATATACTCTATCGTCGAAAAAATTCAGTTATGACACGTATTCAATAGGTTAAGGTCTTTTCCGGTATCTTTTCTTTCGCACAATCTGGAGTAAGAAGATGAATAGAATGCTAATGATAGACCAAATAATAATTGTTCGAACGCTTTTGTGTACTAGTTTGCTTTCAGCCCCTTTACTTAAGGGTAGATCAATAATCGAAAGACTTGACTGTTCTGATAAGCCCGAAAGAGCGTACCTAGTGTAACTCTCTTCATTTATGTCTTGCGTTGGCACGGATATCCATCCTATATTCGAGCCTATTTTAAACCTTGAAGGCAGAGCTACCACTATATTTTGGTACGGATACTGGAAAGATTTTGACCAGATAAATACATCCTCTGTATACAGGCATTTGTATGAGACAACGATTTCATTCTTGCCGGGTAGAGCTGGCGCAGTTGAAAATAGTTGATTTGTTACTGGGTCGAGTTCCAAGGAACCAGGTTCCGAAACATTCTGTACATCAAATGCCATAGGGGGCAGTGGAATGTGCAGAACTGATCGAGTGTTGGGGTTCGAGCCGACGAAAGTTTTGCTGGAGGAATTTTCGTAAGTTATTATTTGTACTACATGGAGCAGACTATCTATTGTTGGTTCCTGAAAAACGATTGCTGATTCAGATGATATCGATATGGAATCCGAATCGTTTGTGGGTTCGTACATAGCTAACTCTAAAGTTGTTGGTGTATCGGTCGAAATGAATGTTACTTCTGAGAAGTAACGTACTTCCTTGTACAAAGCTGACGCTATTATAGTTGACTCATCTGGTTCCTCTACGGGGATGGATAACGTTATATTTCCATCCGTATCACTGATCGCATCTATTCGGTAGGTTTCAGTGTCTTCAAGAAATATTTGTACAGTGACAGGTATACCCGCAGCTTTTTCACCAAGAGTTCCATTGGAGACGTATACTTGGACAGCTGATTCAGCTTTAATAGGCGTAACCGAGAACATTAAGGATGCTAAAGCGAAGGAGAAAAATAGCAGTAACCATCTTATATGGAGGCGATATCTAGTGAACTCCATTGAAAACGTATCTCCTTGTCATAGTTTAGAAATTAACATAATGAATCATTGTTGATCTTTATATTGTTGATTCTTTCTTCTCAGCATGAAACTAAACCAAATAACTATTGAGCTAATTACTATCGGAGGGATCAGCCAAGCACCCAGGCCAAACCCTGAATATGGCGGTTCCCTTAGGACCATCATCCCGTATCGCTCTTCAAAAAAATCAAGTATCTCCTGTTCGCTTTTCCCTTGATTAACCAATTCCTGGACCTTCTGTTTCATTTGCACAGAAACTGCAGCTTGTGACTCTACGATTGATTGTCCATCGCAGACAGGACATTGTAGTTTTAATGCGATGGAACGTGCTTCATTTGTTAACGCGATCATTTTAGGTTGTAATGGATCAGGTTCTAGCGCCGCCGCGCTTAGTGTAGACGTAACCATGAGTGAACTAATGAGAAGTACAATTAGGCTCATACTGAGTATAAATTTTCCGAATAATGCTGTGTAAATATCAGATTTATGCATTTCTCACCATTAACTAGATTTCGAATGGGTTTTGTACTTACGCTTATCACTAACAGGCCAGAATATAATCGTTAAAGCGAGAATCATCAAAGAACTACCCACCCACACTAAATTAACAAGGGGATTTATAAAAATAGCGAAGGTTGCAGAATTTGCATCGACTCCCGATTGGAAGATATAAAGATCTTCTTTTATAAACGGAATTATGGCGACCCTGCTTGTAGGTTGGGTCTCAAAATTATCGTAATATATTGTTTGTGGAAGCATCTCTCTGGTTGTCTCTCTGTTCTCTCGGGAAACGACAATTTGGCTTGCTAAGATCGTATGGTCCGCTTTCTCTATAGTCGCACTGCCCGTGTATTCCAACGTATATTCTCCAATCGTTGTTTGTGAATTAATTGGCATGTTAATTTCCTTATGTGTTTGGAGCCCGGAGGAACCAATAATGCCTATAGCTAAGATCACCACAGATAAATGTACTAAATACCCACCGTATTTTCTCCGATCAACTTTCAGTAATGAATAGACGGCATAAAAATAGTTTTCCGAAGAATTACGAGTACGAGTTTTAGCTCCGGTGAGGTATTCATATAGAATGGTTGCCAATACAAATGAGCAGGCGGAAAAACCGAGAGATAACACTATATCGCCACTGAAACCAATGCCGATCAACAGGCAAATAGTAAATACTGAAATAGGAAGTTGTAATTTTTGCAGAAGGATTTCCCGTTTTGTATTGCTCCAGTTTAGGAGTGGCCCTATCCCCATTAAGAATAAGAGAATCAGAAAAAGAGGGCCGTTTACTTTTTCATAAAAAGGCGCGCCTACAGTAATTCTTTGATTACCTAAAGCTTCAGAAATCATCGGATATATTGTTCCCCAAAATGTTGCGAATGCTATGGAAACGAAAATGATATTATTAATCAGAAAACCAGATTCTCTCGCGGTTGCAGATTCAAAGGTGGTTACGTCTGTTAAAGATTTAGATTTAATCATTACCAGACTAATACTCGCGGCGAGGGACGTAGCAAAAAATGCTAGGAAATAGTGCCCAACGTCTGATTCAGCAAAATTATGTACTGAGCTTAATATTCCACTTCTCACAATGAAAGTGCCAAATATTGATAGAGAGAAAGTAGCAATAAGAAGACTAATAGACCAAAGTTGTAATTTCTTACGCCTTTCAACAACCATTATTGAATGTAAAAATGCTGTTCCAGTTAACCAAGGCAAGAATGCTACATTTTCCACAGGATCCCATCCCCAGTATCCGCCCCATCCCAATACGTGATATGCCCACCAGCCTCCTAAAACTAGCCCCCCTGTTTGTAGTCCCCAAGCAACCAAAGTAGGTTTGCGTATCAGTTGAATCCACCTGATACCAATATCATTAGATAGCAGACCTGCTATTCCAAAGGCGAATGGTATAGTCCAACTCATGTAACCAGCTAAAAGGAGGGGAGGGTGAATGAGCATTCCTGGATCTCTAAGTAAAGGGTTTAGGCCTTGCCCGTCTGGCATATCCATGGGTAGCCGTTCAAATGGGTTAGCGTGAAAAACTAGAACATATACGAAAAATATAAACACAGCAGCCAGGATAGTGGTAGAGTATCCGACAATCTTATAACTGGCATTTCTATAAATGAACAAAGATATTGCCGTCAATACGGAAAGAGTAGTGGACCAGTATAAAAGAGAACCTTCTTGCCCCGAGTAGAAGGCTGCGATGGTGTAATAGAGTGGCATAGATCTGTTGGAGTGCATTGTTACATACCGTAGGCCAAAATCATGATTAATAAACGAATACACTAATACGGAAGCAGCTGAAACCATTAGTAAGGCGATTAAGTACATAGAAATTAAGGATCGTGTTCTGAGGGAGTTATTTTGACTCCTAACACTCATTAATGAAGCAATACATGCATACACAGCTATCACTAGTGATAGCCCTAGGAATATGTATCCTAAATCAGTAAACGAGCTCATTTATTTACCTTGTTTTTAATATGAATCATTTGAATCGGAATCGATTATCTCTTGTGATAATGGTTCCATAGTATCTGGGTGTCTAGTAAGAAGAGTATCTGCCGAAAATATGCCGTTAATATAGTAGCCTTCTACAAAAACTATAGCGTTATCGCCAAAAATATCTGGGGTTGCTCCCATATACTCTACACGGACACGGGAATCGTTTTCCTGGACAGTAAATTCTATTTCAAGTTTATTATCACTTTGCTGGAGTATAGAACCCGCCTGAACCATGCCACCGAGGCGAAGCCGTTCTTCAGGTTTGGTGGTATATGAAACCAATTCTGATGGTGTCATATATATAGCGCTTGCTGCATCCAGGGATAAAGTTATCAAATATATTGTCGAGATAATGATTACGAATATGCCTATTAATAGTCTTTTGTTAAATTGTTTTATGGGTCCGCTCATGGACGATTCACTTCCTCCTGCTGGCAACAATACCCTCCCAATATCTGATTGATTTGCACTTAAAGTATTGATGTTTGCACTCAATTGTTAGTATATGTGTAATAATAACACTCAAAATAAACTTATAGGTGGGTTTCCTGATTGTAGATGTTATCGGTATAATGGGTTTCAGCAGGTAAACGAATATCAATATTTTAACAAAAGGTAATTTTAAATGCTTCGAATACGATTAACTAGAAAAGGGTCTAAGCATCAACCACACTATCGAGTGGTCGTAGCGGACCAACGCGCTCCAAGAGACGGAGCGTTTGTAGATATTCTTGGCCATTACAACCCAAGGACGCAACCAATAACTTTGGTTATTGACCATGATAGAACTAAAGATTGGCTTTCTAAAGGGGCTTCTCCAAGCGATACAGTGGAAAAACTGCTAAAGCGAGAAGGGATCCTTGATTAGATATAGGGTGAGGTTTTTATGAAAGAGCTAGTTGAATTTATTGCAAAGAGAATAGTTGATGATCCCGATGAAGTTGATGTCTCTGAAGAAGAAACTGAAGACGGGAAAATCGTTATCCGTTTGAACGTGGCTGATTCTGATAAAGGAAAAGTCATAGGTAGGCGTGGGCACGTAGCAGAATCTATTAGAACCCTGCTAAGAGTTGCAGGCGTGAAAAATGGGACAAGGGTTACGCTGGAGATCCCATGAACCGTATGTCGTGAGTTTTGAAATTCTAGTGCAATGATAACTGACACGCTTGTTTCCATAGGGGTTATCGCTGGCGTATTCGGGATAAAAGGCGAATTTAAAGTAGATTCCTTAACAGATTATGATGATCGTTTCGACATTGGCAATGAAATATACCTCGGAGCTGAAAAAGTAGAAATAATACGTTCTAGAAAAATTAATCCAAGACGTTTCATACTCGGTTTAAGTTCAATTAATGATCGTACTGAAGCGATGGGAATACCGTCAGGAACATTGCTTGGTATACCTGAAAATCAACTTAAACGATTACCGGATGGCGGACATTATAGATTTCAATTGATTGGCTTTGAAGTTTGGTCATTTGAAAAAGCTCGCATCGGGTACGTCAGTGAAATTATTGAAACCGGAGCAAATGACGTATTTGTCGTGACTACAACAGAAAATACAGAGTTGTTGGTTCCTAATACCCCGGAAATGGTTAAAATAGACGCAGGGAATAAACTAATTTTTGTACATATGATTGAAGAAATCTAATTTTTGTAATGTAGAATACTTTGGACACCTATAGGAGATTATCATGTCAGGACACTCTCATTGGTCGACCATCCAAAGGAAAAAAGGCGCGAATGATGCGAAAAGAGCGCAGCTATTTACCCGCTTATCTAAAGAGATAGCCGTAGCCGCTAAAGAAGGTGGGGAGAATATTGAATTTAATCCCCGGTTACGTTTAGCGGTTCAAAAAGCAAAAGATGGAGGAATGCCCAACGACAATATTGACAGAGCTATAAAGAAAGTATCGACGGACAGCACCGATTTCGAAGAAATATGGTACGAAGGATATGGTCCCGGTGGAGCAGCCGTTCTAGTACACGCCTTAACTGATAATCGAAATAGAACATCAAATGATGTCAGGTCGACGTTTTCTAGACAAGGCGGCAATATAGGCGAAGTGGGCAGCGTTAATTGGTTATTTGATAGAAGAGGAATGATAGTTATATCGGGAGCCTCTACCGATCTTGAAACGATTAGCCTAGAATCAATCGATTTAGGTGCTTTAGATTTCAGCGATCCCTCTGATGGATCTTTAGAGATATATACGGAGCTAGAGACTCTTGAAACCGTCAGAGAAGGTTTGACTACAATGGGCGCTAAAATTGTAAGCTCGGAAATTTCGATGCTTCCAACTACTACTATCGACCTTGATGAGGATATTGCGAACCAAAATATAAAGTTACTCGAAAAATTAGATGATCTTGATGACGTACAGCATGTCTACACGAATGGAGTGTTCCCAGATAGTGTGGGAACACCTTAGAAAACTATTTAACGATGAGAATATTAGGTATTGATCCGGGTACTAGGGTGGCTGGATATGCCTTGGTAGATAAAAACACGGATACTAATGCGGTAACCATTTTTCAAGCTGGAACCTATAACTTTGATGCTAAAGAGCCTATTGGAGTCAGACTAGCAAACTTTTTGGATAGGTTGGATGAATTAATCCGCATAACGAAACCCGACACGATTGGAATAGAGCAACCTTTTGTGGGGAAAAACGTGAAATCAGCGTTTGCCATTGGTGAATCTAGAGGGATTGTGCTGGTTAGTGCTGCAAAACATAAAATTCCCGTTTCAGAGTATGCGCCCAAATTAGTTCGATCGACTGTTGTTGGCCATGGTGCAGCAACTAAGGAACAAGTTAAACGGATGCTTGAGATGCAATTTCCGGAGCAAATTGGCGGGTTAGAGCTTGATGCGACTGACGCAATAGCTGTCGCGTTATGTCATCTCTATTTGATCTAGTGTGCTTAAATTCTTGATCCCTAAAAGGTTAATCTGATAAAGTTCTCATATCGAACCAACCGTTGAGTGCGAGGAGGACGCGATGGATTTCAATCTTTCATCACAGGACGAAGGTTTTAGGCAAGAAGTTCGTCAATTTTTAACCGATAATTGGGACACAAAAGGATATGACTCGCACTCCATTAATGTACGGTCATATGATTTCGCTACTCCTGAAGCAAGAGATATAGATAACCAATTTATCCAAAAATTGGTAGAAAAAGGTTGGTACACGATGCATTGGCCTGAAGAGTGGGGAGGGGAAGATGCATCTTTCGGTAAACAATTCGTTTATATGGAAGAACTAGCTTATGCGAATGCGCCTATAGGTCATCCTCCTACAAACGTTACTGGGGCTATTATGCTTCACGGTACGGATTGGTTGAAAGAACAATTTCTACCAAAAATGGCATCAAACGACATTGACTGGGCGCAAGGCTATAGTGAACCCAACGCTGGAACGGATTTAGCTAGTCTCCAGACGAGAGCGGTTGAAGACGGAGACGATTTCGTTATAACAGGGCAAAAAATCTGGAGTTCCGGATCCCATTTTTCTAATTGGTATCATATTTTGGCGAGAAGTGACCCAGATGCACCCAAACATAGAGGCATAACGTATTTTGCCATGAAATTTAAAGATGATGACGGCAATATGATGCCTGGAATTACTCTCCGACCACTGTATGACTTTTTTGGAACGCGACGTTGGAACGAAGTGTTTATGGATGAAGTGCGCGTTCCAAAAAAATATGTAATTGGTGAAGTCAATAGGGGGTGGTACGCGGCTATGACCGTTTTGAATTTCGAACGTACAAGCGTTGATGGCGCTGCAAGGCATATAGGATCTTTCGATCGGTTCATTGAAATGGCTCGCAAACTTAAAATGAACGGAGTCAACGTTCTAGAAAACCCTGTAACAAAAAGTCAACTTGCTGATTTACGTGTTGTTTTAGAGGTAGATAGAATGCTCGCCTATAGAGTTGCAGCAATGCAAGCTGCAGGTGAGATTCCCCAGTATGAGGGAGCCATGTCTGGTTGGAGAGTTCTTCATACATCTAAATACTGGATGTGGAACACATTTGCAAAAATTCTTGGCCCGTATGCAGCTTTACTAAAAGGTGAGAGAAGAGCGCCTGGTGATGGTATGTATGGTACGAACTATATGCTATCTCAAAACGAATCTGGCGGTGGTGGAGGAATAGCCCTTGGCGCGAATATAATTGCGCAAAGAGGTTTGGGCTTACCTAGATGAACCTATGATTGATACTGTGCACGGAATTTTGGAGTCGCGCGGCGAAGACTCAATACGGGTGAATATTGGTGCAGTTGGACTGGAAATAGTTACTCCTAAACCGACTGCAATCGAGTTAGGTGGTATAGGGAGTAACGTTACCTTATATACTCATGTACATGTAAAAGATGAAAATATTACCCTTTTTGGTTTTAAAGATATTGAGGCTCGAGCGTTATTCAGATCGTTGAACGAAGTCTCTGGGGTAGGCCCTCGGTTAGCTTTGTCGGTCTTGTCTTCAATCAATACGCAATCATTATATTCAGCGATTGAATCAGAAGATGTACGAGCTCTACAGGAGATACCAGGTATTGGAAAAAGAACAGCATCACGAATCATAGTAGATTTGAAAGGTAAACTACCAGAACTGTCTTCGGCTTCAAATAGTGAAATCAATATGACAACAACAGACGCGGATCTGAGCATCGCTCTTCGAGGATTAGGTTACTCAGCTATTGAAATTAGAGATGCTGTGAGTACCATGGAAATAGACGTTGATATGCAACTTGAAGAAAGGATTAGAAACGCTCTTCAGATCATTTCATTAAAAAATGACAATTGAGTAAGGGTTTCTACATCGAGGAGGTAAGCTTCGGACATGCTCTACTCCGTTTTCGTTGTTCTATCCATAATTAGTGTTTACTGCGCATACGTTATGTATACAGGAGGAAGGGTAGGACCACACACGTCTAATAGGTGGTGGGTCCTTGTAGCATTACCAAGCATCTTGGTTTCCATGAATGTAGTTGGTTTTTTGTTCCAAGGGTCCGATGTATTTATATTCTCGATGATAACCGTTGCTATATTGGGAAGCCTTGGCGCAGGGATTACTGAAATCAGGTATTGGAACGCAGGATTCTTGCCTAGACCTGGTAATAGGGATTATATCGGTGAGATTGTATTAATAGCTACGGCATTCGTAGCAGCACGGGTAGTAAACGAAATTATAGTTGATTCCAGTAGGTTCGCGGTTATAACAGCTATTTTAATACCTCTGATTATGATCCGATGGACTGTAACTCGGCTAAGAAATTAGTAGCAAGCTATAATCATGTATATAAAACAGCATTTTCATGAATTTGGGTGGTTCTAGAGTGAGTATTTTATCCAGCCAGAACCTTTGGGGAAGCGAATTTAACAGCAATCAATTTGAACTAAAGGCTCCTTTTTCAATGACAGGAGATCAGCCGAAAGCGGTAGATAGTATTGTCCAAGGAATAGGGAAAAATTATTCCTCGCAAACTCTAAAAGGAGTTACGGGTAGTGGAAAAACTTTTACGATGGCAAATATCATCGAGAGTGTTCAAAAGCCTACTCTAGTGATAGCCCATAACAAAACGTTAGCAGCGCAACTCGCAATGGAATTCAGAGACTTTTTTCCTAATAATGCTGTTGAATATTTCGTATCATACTACGACTATTATCAACCAGAAGCGTATATCGCTAGAACCGATACCTACATTGAAAAGGACGCTCAGATCAATGATGAAATTGATCGTCTTCGGCACTCTGCCACAAAATCTCTATGGGAGCGACGAGATGTAATTATAGTATCGTCAGTATCGTGCATATACGGTTTAGGCGCGCCTGAAGAGTATGCAAGTTTTGTGTTGTTTCTGGAAGACCAATTAGAAGCGTCGCCACGAGCGGTTATCAGCAGATTGATAGAGATGCAATATGAAAGGAACGACTACGACTTTACCCGAGGTAGGTTTAGGGTACGGGGAGACACAATAGAGATTCAGCCAATTTATGAACAAAATGCAGTACGCATCGAATTTTTTGGGAACAAAATAGATCGAATAACCAATGTTGATATTACAACAGGAAAATCATTAGATGTTAGGAATAAAGTCGCGATATATCCTGCTAAACATTGGGTGACCCAACCTGATAATATGCGAGCTGCGTTATCAGATATTCAGATCGAGATGGAAGAGCGTCGTGATTGGTTTAAACAGCAGGCAAAATTCATTGAGGCACAGAGAATTGAAGAGCGAACAAAATTTGATGTGGAAATGATGCGTGAGATAGGGTACTGCTCTGGTGTTGAAAATTACTCTAGGCATTTGCAGCGGAGAGAGCCTGGTAGTAGACCGTGGACCCTCATTGACTATTTCCCACAAGATGCTTTGGTAATGATCGATGAGTCCCACATGACGATCCCACAGCTAAGAGGCATGTATTATGGTGATAAATCACGTAAACAAAACTTGGTTGATTTTGGGTTTCGCCTACCGTCTGCCCTAGATAATAGACCGCTAAATTTTGGAGAATTTGAACAATTAGTCAATCAAGTAATTTACGTGTCGGCAACTCCGGCGGATTATGAAGGTGATAATAGTAGCAACATGGTCGAACAAGTGATTAGACCAACAGGTTTATTGGATCCAACAATCGAGGTGAAGAAAACCGATGGCCAAATAGATGATTTGCTCGATGAAATCCGAATTCGTAATGAACGTGGTGAGCGTAGCCTCGTAACTACCCTTACCAAGAAAATGGCCGAACGACTTTCCGAATATTTGCAAGAGATGGGTATAAAAACTCATTATTTACACTCTGAAGTCGACACATTGGATAGAACCGATATATTAAGGGACCTGAGATTAGGGGTTTATGATGTCGTGGTGGGGATCAATTTACTTAGAGAGGGCCTTGATTTACCAGAAGTTAGTTTAGTAGCAATTCTCGATGCGGATAAAGAAGGTTATCTTAGATCATCTACATCCCTAATTCAGACTATTGGGAGGTCGGCACGCCACGCTAATGGACACGTTATAATGTATGCAGACAAAGTTACGGATTCAATGAAACTTGCTATTGATGAAACTTATCGGCGTAGAGAAATTCAAGACGAATTTAATCGAAAGAACGATATAGTTCCGCAGGGAATCCAAAAAGAAATACATGATATAAATGAAAGTGTTAGGAATACAATTTTTCAGGTATCTGGGGATACTCTTGAATTAGGTGATTTACCAATGGAAGAACTTCGAACTTTGGTTTCAGAACTTAATAGCAAAATGAAAAATGCCGCAGGTAATCTTGAATTTGAGAAAGCCGCTGCAATCCGGGACCAAATAATTGAAATCCGACAGGTGCTCGACTAAATTATGTTGTGCAAAGTAATATATGGCGATGCAAGAGTATGAGGAGATGACAGAACTATGAATGACGAAGCTAAATCTAAACTTACGGGCATGATGAAAACGTGGGATAGAAGAAAGAAGATTAGCGCAAATCTTAATAGGATATCGAATCGTATTGCTGTTTATAGTGGTAAAGGAGGGGTTGGTAAAACGACGGTCGCTGTAAATTTAGCGGTCTCCTTGTCGAATCTAGGATATAAGGTTGGCTTGCTAGATGCGGATATCGATTGCCCCAATGCTGATAAACTTCTCGGCATCCAAGAGAAACCGACCTTTGTCGATGGAGTGTTACATCCCCCGGAAAGAGCAGGTGTTAAAACCATATCAATGGCATCGGTTCAAGAAAATGAAACCGAGGCGATTATTTGGCGTGGCCCGATGATTACGAACGCATTGAATCAATTTTTAGAAATGACCGAATGGGGAGAGCTAGATTATTTGGTCGTAGATTTACCCCCTGGCACGTCAGATGCCCCTTTAACGATTATGCAGACGTTGCAACTCCATGGGTTTGTTGTTGTTACAACGCCCCAAGACTTGGCGGTTATGGACGCAAAAAGATCGGTCAATATGATAAAAAAGATGAACATCGATATTTTAGGGATAGTAGAGAACATGGCGGGGCCCATCTTTGGTGAAGGTGGCGGTGAGCACTTAGCTTCAGATTTAAATGTTCCGTTTTTAGGACGGATACAACTAGATAAAATGTTTAGCGATTACGGTAAAGACCTAGCCACACTAAAGCATAAAAACGCTGCGGAAACCTACAAAGAAATAGCGGAAAATACTTTAAACAGTGTTTCAGAGAGCACCTTACACAATGATGGGGTAGTTACCGATTAATTGTTCATAGATTGAGGATTACTAATGGTTGGTACAGAACGGCCAAATTGGTACAATGCGCACCCCTCTGCTTGCACATGTGCGGAATGCACTGAGAAACGTAGGGTGGACAAACAAGTGGAAGCCGTAGTTAATTACAGAAAAATTGGTCGTAATGAAAGCTGCCCTTGCGGTAGCGGAAAAAAATATAAAAGATGCCATGGATAAATCAGGCTAAATCTAAGAACGTCTAGTCCCTCGACCTCTTGTCTCAGCAGGGGCGTTCGGAATATTAGCGGAAGCAAGGCCCTCTTCTACTAATTGGTCTTTGAGCCTGGCAGCTCTTGGGTACCCTATCCCCAACCTTCTTTGGAGCAGAGAAGTGGATATCTTACCACCATAAATTTCTGCTAATTCTCTTGCCTTTTGAGTTATTTCACCTGATCCTGCTCCAGGACCGTTGTTAGGTGTCCACCCATCTTGGGATATTATTTCGTCGGCTTCTCCTGAATCTGGAAGGGTCGGAGGAACATAGCCCTTTGATTGGGTTTTCCAATATTGAACTACATCTTCTGCTTCAATTTCAGATAGGAACGAACCTTGTATTCTGGTCGGCTTTGCTGCGTCTTGCGGCAAATATAGCATATCGCCTTTCCCGAGCAATTTTTCAGCACCTCCAGTATCTAAAATCGTCCGTGAATCAATTAGAGAGGTAACGTTGAAACTTATTCTGGCTGGAAAATTTGCCTTAATTAAACCAGTTACCACGTCAACAGAAGGCCTCTGTGTAGCTACGAGAAGGTGTATTCCGGTTGCTCTACCCATTTGCGCTAGCCTAACTAGGCGCTGTTCTATTGATTTACCAGCTGTAAGCATTAAATCAGCTAACTCATCGATTATAAGAACTAAGTAAGGCATTTTATCTTGGCTCGCTTGTTTTTCGTTAAAGGAGCGAATATCCCGTGCTGAGGCGGAAGCTAATTGCTCGAGACGCGTATCCATTTGCTCTAGCAACCATCGGAGAGCATTAACTGCTTGATGAGTATCGACAATAACCGGTGTAATTAAATGGGGTATTCCGTTGTAAACTGTTAGCTCAACCCTCTTGGGGTCTATCATAATAAACCGTATTTCCTGAGGTGTTTTAGCTGTTAATAGGCTTGTTATAAAGCTGTTTACGAATACACTTTTTCCACTGCCTGTAGCCCCTGCAACCAGCAAGTGCGGCATCTTAGTTAAATCTCCTATACGGACATCGCCCCCGCTCCCTTTGCCTAGAGCAAAAGGAAGCCCGTTTGTTTGTACAGCCTGAGTGAAAGTTTTGCTGGAAAGCTGATTTCTTAAAAAAACTGTTGTCGGGCTTTGGTTTGGTACTTCTATGCCAACAAGGTCAGTTCCAGGGATCGGCGCATCTATCCTCACATTAGACGCTTTTAGCTGTAAAGCTAAGTCTTTATCAAGAGCAGCAATTCTATCAACCTTAACTCTCGTTTTACCAATTTCCTCTTTAGAAGAGATTGTTTTTCCCAGAGCATTTTTTGATTTAGTCTCTTTGAACTTACGATTCCATCCTGGTCTTACACCGTATAAAGTTACCGTTGGTCCTGGGCGTACTTCTGTTACGGATCCTTCAACGCCATAATCAGCAAGAGTCGATTCAATAGACTGTGCGATTTGTTTGTGCGCGCTATTATCAATTTCTTTTTCTTGTTCAGTATTGAGTAGTTTTAAGGGGGGTAGTTTCCATGATACAAGCGGAACACCCGTGAAGGGGTCTATTGAACTGAGGATTTCTTCAGTAGATCTAGAAGAAGGAGTAATTTTAGTAGTCGGTACGTCCTTAGAAGAGTCGGGTAATGTAGGCGGAGTTGGAAATTCACTATCTGAATAATTAGGCTCTTGTGCGATCACGACATTTAGTTCTTTGTCATTCTGTTCGGCTGGCTTTGAGATACCAGTCATTCCAATGTTACGCCTCATAATTGAGACGCAACTGCGAACTATTTGTAACGCCACAGCCAGTGTGATTCGAGCCGTTGCCAGGACTATTATCTTTGCTTTTTTAACAGCAATTATGGATGACTTCAATGCTATTTTGGGGTACACGATTATCAATGCGATACAAACTAAAATAGCGATTCGTGCGGATCCTTGTATTACTGTATCTCCGGTTAGTAATTTGCCTAAATTTGTATCTAGAGTACTCAGGCCAGGCGCCGTAGAGGCTACGGACGGAATTAATGAAATAGCCGTTAAAAGGATAAAACTCGATATGATAACCCGCCATCTTCGATAAACTCTATTAAGGCTCAAGAATTTGATAGACGATATTATGGTGATTAGCCATATAGAAAAAAGCAATAATTGTATGCCAGCTGTTTCCCATACTGCGCGAGACAGTTGGATAATGGTTTCTCTCCAATAATATGTGCCGGCTATCCCCATTATGGACCCAATAATAAGTAGGCTATATAGAAGCCGTTTGATTCGGGAAACAATATAGTTCGGTTCGGCTTTTATATTTCTACGTCTTGCTCGGCGTGTTTTGGTGGTACTCATTTTTTTAAACCTAGTTTGAAAATAGTATAAAGGCATATCTCAGTTCGATCAAGGTACAAAAAATATTACGGGTTGGAATTTAAGAATCTAGGTGAGATAAATATGAAGAGAGCTTTGCTATTCCGTCATGGCTACCAGCATCAAATCTCTTCCCAGGGAAAGGGATGGCAAAAAAATCATCGGACTCCCCGAGTCGGTTTTGCAGAGCATCGGTGAGTTGTATTTCGCCATTTTTCCCCGCTTCTGTAGCTCGGATTGTGGAAAATATATCTTTTGACAATACATACCTACCAGTTAGAGTCATATCTGATGGTGCATTATCAGATTGGGGTTTTTCTACAAATTGATTAACTTTCCAAGGACCCTGTTCAGAAACGTTGTTCTGTGCTTCTAACCCCACGACCCCATAATTGGCGATTTGTGAAGAGGGTACTTTTTGTACCGAGACATAACAAGCCTCTTTTTGGTTCCAATTTTCTAGCAATGTCTCTGAGGGGTTTGGATCACCAATAAGTATTTCGTCTGGGAGTAGCAATAAGAAAAAATCCGACTCAACATATGGTTCAGCATATAAGACCGCATCGCCTAGCCCCAGTTGCACATTTTGATGAGTTACCCGGATATCGAATCTACTGAGGAGCTCAGGTGTCGATGACAAATCATGGGAGGGCTCCATATCATAATTGTTTATATTTAAGAATTCATCAAGCTGTTTTTTCCGAGGGGAGGATATGACAATCAATTTTGTTATACCCGCTACTACCAACTCATTTAAGGCATACTGAATCATAGCTTGGTTGTGCACCTTAACTAGTTCTTTTGGGGTTGATTCTGTGAGCGGAAGGAGACGTGTGCCCAGCCCTCCAGCGGGTATAACTGCAGTGTCTAAGCGGGCATTATTTGAAAATGATTTAGGCATTTGCTTTTCCATAATATCTGGGAGTTATAAAAAGAGCGAGCCACCATTACGGTGGCTCGCATTTTCCCGAGCGTCGAAAAAACTAACACCCGGCGCTCGGTTAGCCCTTACTTACCTCGCTAGTTGAAATAAGATTAGGCTGTTTGCTTGGTTGCATAAGCCCATCACCTCCTCTCATCTGATTATGTCCATATTATACATACTGATCTTTAGAAATGCTTGCGGATTGACCTAATGGTTATATCAAGGGATACTAATACCGAGGCCATGCTAGGTGGGGAGTTAGCGGTGTCTTGAACTCGCAATCCGCTTTAGCGAGGCCGAAAATCTACTGAGGGTTCATATTATGTAGGACGCTGTATTGGTCCGCGTTGAAGATTTGGTCTAGCGCAGCACAGACCTCCGAACCTCGCCAGATCCGGAAGGAAGCAACGATAAGGTGATATCTGTGGGTGCCGCTGGGTAGCCTGATCCGAGTTGGCGAATACAGGAGAGTATATAATAGGTGTTCGAATTAGGTTGCATGGCCTCGTTTAACTAGCTTTTCTGGAAAGATGAATATGAACTCTTCGCATTCTCCCAATCTGAAAAAGAAATTCGGTCAACATTTAATGATCTCTGAAGAAATTCTCGGGAATATTGTCAGTTACGTTGATATCGATAGAAGTACGCAGGTCGTCGAAGTAGGTCCCGGTACTGGTTTATTGACTGATCATTTAATTCCTAAATCCGATGCTTTAACTTGTATTGAAATTGATAATGAAATGGTGACCTACCTAGAAAATAAATATCGCTCTGTGTCGGCCGTAAAAATTATTAAAGGTGATATCTTGCAGATGGAAATTGATGAGCTAACAGAAAACCGACCATACATTGTCGTAGCTAATTTACCCTATAATTCAGGGACTAAAATAGTTAGGCATTTCCTCGAATCTTCATGCAAACCCGAATATATGATTGTCACGTTGCAAAAAGAAGTCGCGTATAACCTAGCTGCGCTCAAAGGGAAACAAAATCTATTGTCTATCGCAGTAGGTATATATGCTGCTGTCGAAGTTCTGGAAAATATAGAGCCGGAACATTTCAGCCCGCCCCCTAAAGTTGACTCTTCTATTGTGAGACTTGTCACCCATGAAAACCCGTTGGTCCCAATGGATGAAATTGAAAGATTGTTCAGGTTTGCTCGAGCAGGGTTTTCCGCGAAACGGAAACAATTAATTAACTCTCTTCCCAATCAACTTGGATTGCCCTCCAAATTAATAACTGAACTATTACTCTCCGCGGGCATTGACCCGAAACGTCGGCCTGAGACCTTAACGGTATTAGAATGGCACACCCTGACAAAAAACTATGGGGACAATTATGATTGTTAAGGTTAGAGCATACGCTAAGATCAATCTGTGCTTAGAAATAATTTCAGCCAGGAATGATAATTATCATGATATATGCACTGCAATTCAAAGTGTGGGCCTCTTTGACGAACTTGAATTTACCGAAAGAATAGATCAGGGTATCAATGTTTACGTCGATGGGGCCGTAGACAATGACCAATTTGCACTTATCAACGATTCCGCCCAACTGATGAAAAATTCATACAGCAAAAGCTATGGGGCTGACATTATTTTACAGAAAAATATACCTCTATCTTCAGGTTTAGGTGGAGGAAGCAGTAATGCAGCTGCGACCATATTAGCGTTAAATAAATTATGGAATCTCGACCTGGGTAAAGAATCTCTAATGCAAATTGGAATGGCTGTAGGTTCGGACGTCGGTTATTTTATTCAAAATAGCGGAGCAGCATTAGTTACCGGGAAAGGTGAAAAGATTCAGTCGCTTAATCGCCCTCCTACTGGCTTTGCATTGATCATTATTAGCAAACAAAGGGCAATGGAAGAAAAAACGAAAAAGATGTTCTCTCTTATTACTCCTAGCGATTTTACTGACGGTTCAATTACAAAATCCTTTACTAATGTTATGCAAAATAGTTCTTGTTGGGCTGAAATATATTCTTCGGTTGAATCAATTAATTGCTTTGATCCGTACATTCTAAAAAACTCTGAAATTAGTAATATAGAGAGAGTGTATGTAAAATTTAAGGAAAGAATTAACCACGCCCAGTTTTCTGGAACAGGACCATCTTTCTATTCAATTTTCGATGACCATGAAGAAGCTGTCGATGCATCAAAAACCATTGATCTAAATAGTTTTGAGGTATACGTTGTTCCTCTTATCAGCACACCGATAGATTTGCACGTCGAATAGTATGATTTTTGAATCTTTAACCGTAATCTCTTTGGGTATATTACTTTGGTTCAATATTCTAGCGTATATTGGTCTGAATATCCGGCGAATATATGAAATAGTTCAATCTGAAACTGGTCATATGTATCGGGTATATCAATCTATACGAGGCAACTTTTTGAGAGCAATTATACTGAGTTTATTTGGATCTATTCTGGTTTCTATTTTAATCAGTATTATCTACTATATTAAACCGCTGGATCTTGGTTTTATCGGTAATAGTAATTTATTTGATATTGGGTACATGGGTATAGTAACTGCCATTATGGTTCTTATTTTATTAACAGGGTATAAATACAATTTGGTCTTGGGCAAACTTAGTCTATTAATGCTATTAGTGATGAGCGGTAGTATTTTCGCTTTTATATTGCCCATGCTTCTTGGGTAGTCTGGTTTATTGAGAGAAAAAGTTACCTGCGGGTTTCGCCATTATAAAGGCCCAGCATCCTACCAAGAACCCTCCTGATATCCATATGAATGCAGTTGAATAACTTCCCGTCGCATCAAACGATACACCAACTAACGGGGGGCCTAGTAGAGCCGCTGGGAGAATAAAGAAATTGACCAAACCAAATATACTAGCGAAATTTTTCAGGCCAAACGAATCTTGAACAATCAGAGGAATCAATGACCCCATTCCTCCGAATGCGATTCCGTAAATTGGGACAAAGCTCCATAGTAGCCAGCCGGTGCCAGCGAATATCATTATCATCATCGCCAATATTTGGGCTATAAGTGCACCCACAAAAACGTACCGGGAAGGTATAAATTCCGTTAAGTATCCCAGAAATACTTTGCCGACCATACCGAAGATTGCTATGACACCCAGAGCAGCACCTGCGGTTGTTCTACTAATACCAATATTCTCTAGGTGAGGGACAACTTGGGTAAGCACAGATTGATAAGCTACACTCGCAAATAACAAAGCGATAATCAAATAAAAGAACGTTTTGGTTTTGACAGCTTCTTTGGCTGAGAGCCCAGAGTTCTGATCATTGGATTCTCCCTCAATCTCTGATATATCCACTGAAGGAGAGTCTTTTATTGCAATTAGTATCAACGGGATCAAACATAAAAACATAATTCCGTAGATTAAGAATGTATTTTGCCAATTCGACCACTCGATCAGAGGATCAGTGATGTTTGAAAAAATGAATCCTCCGAAGTTAGCTCCCGCGGTTGTAAATCCCATCGCGCGGCCTCTTGTATCGGGGAACCACATTCCGATTAGTTTTCCCACAGGCAGCATTACGACCCCTGGCATACCGGCGTAACTTACCAAACTCAGGAAATAATAATGCCATAGCTCGGTAATAAAGGGGCGGAATACAAAGCTTATACCCAGCAAAATAACTGAAAATACCATAACAGGTTTCGATCCATATTTATCTAATAAAGGCCCTGCTACTAGGCCGGCGATACCCGTGAAACTAAAAAGAGCTACAGATCCGTTTATTTCTGTTCGTGTCCATCCGAAGGCGGTCTCCAGGGGGGTTACAAAAACACCAAAGGAATATTGGAGCACCCCCACAGTGATGGTGAAACACAGGAATAGGACGAATGCAATAGACCATCCCTGATGAAGATTCAGATTCAAAAACAACCTCTTTTAGAACTGGTGAATACAGTGGTAATCAATTAAGTAGCTAAGTTAAAAATATCAATTAACAGGATAACATGTAACCTTAAGTTGTAGTCAACAAGCGTGTACTACCTCACTACATATGGTATTCTTTCGACTGAGAAACTTTGATTCGGGCCCGTAGCTCAGTGGTAGAGCACTCGGCTCATAACCGATTGGTCGCAGGTTCGAACCCTGCCGGGCCCACCGAAGGTGTTTTAGCCGATGGTTACTGTCCCAGTATTCCCGTCGACTGTGATGATATCACCTGTTTTTATTGCACTTGTTCCCACCTTCGTGCCCATTACTGCTGGTAAACTTAGTTCACGCGCTACTATGGCACCATGTGATAAAACACCGCCCGAATCCGCCACCAGAGCTCCTATGGTTCCAAACAAGGGGGCCCAACTTGGGTTAGTTGTCCTTGTTACTAAGACATCCCCTGGTTCTACAGAGTCAAAGGATTCAGGTGTCAATATTACTCTAGCCGGCCCCGTATGGATTCCTGGTGAACCTGCCGTGCCCCTCAACCGACTTCTTTCTTGCATTGGGTCAGATATGGTATTAGCTATAGGGTTGAAGAATTTACTCAATTCTCCTTCTATAATCGGAGGATCAGTGTACATTGTCCCTAGAAATCGTGGGGGAACCTCTCTACGAAAGTTATTAAAATCCAGTTTCCTTTGTTCTATGGTGGAAGTTAACCCGACAGATGGATCCGCAACCGCTTGTTTGATTTCATCCAATTCTAGATGGAATATATCGTTAGGATTAAGAATCACATTATTTTTTACTAAGTTATTTGCAAACTTGAGAATCAATAGACGAGCAAAAGCATTAGATTGCTGATCAATATAGTATGCATGGTCCTCCCTAAGTGGCCAAAGTTTTCTAGCTTGTTGTAATGAATCATCTAGATCTTCCAGATCAATTCGTTTCTGGCTTTTAGCAAGATCCACTAGATCACTGAATTGACGGGATGCTGAAACTTTCTTTTCAAGAAGTTCGGCTTGAAAATCCCTTTCCGGGCCTAAAACGTAAGACTTCAAAGTCATAAGCGGATAGGCTGGGTCTTCTATCCATAATTTACTACTGATATCTTCCGAAATTGATCTATAACCGTAAGTTTCTAGATATGAACTAATCTCTTGATCGATTTCATTACCCATAGGATGATCTCGTAGAGCTCGTCTCATAGGTCGTATATTTGTTTGGTTGAATATATTACTAAGGGTTTGGTTCGATTTAATCATTTTGGCAATGTTGTATAGTTCTTCGCTTGCTTCTAAACTTTTATTTTGGGAACCCTGTAGCAATTCGTATGGCTTTAACT
Source organism: Dehalococcoidia bacterium UBA6926 (assembly GCA_002450835.1). GTDB lineage: Bacteria > Chloroflexota > Dehalococcoidia > UBA6926 > UBA6926 > UBA6926. The sequence goes on along the minus strand of DKAM01000006.1, from coordinate 66,941 downwards.
GGTCTGAAGAGCCGGATATGGTTTCATATAAACTGGAGAAGCGTTCTGTGGCTCCAAATAGGGTAAATATGACTAAAAAATGTATGTAGTAATGCCGTTGCATCACATCCATAGTTTTTTCAAGATGCTCTATCAATGGTTCGTCTTCGGCTTCAGATATAAACTCTCTAATTTTTAAGTTGTTTTCTATTATTTCCGGTAGATATTTATTATTCCAGTCCTTCAAAAATGCTGGGGTGATTCCCCGAAGTTTCTCTTTATGAGCCTCTATGGAAGCAATGTCGGGCTCAGTTTTTAAGTATGCGATGTATGCATATCCGTTAAAATCTCGTCTGGGCCCTCCGGGGGGAACACGCAATTCACGAGCTGCGAGGCCAATACCTCTACCAGTTTGGCGATTTATTGATTGTTGAAGTGTGGTTGCAGGCAGAGGGGAGTGAATATCATCCCAAATCCAAAGTAAATCTTTGTGTTCGTCTTTTTGCCAAGTGACAGGGAAATTCTTTGGTAGCTTGATATATCCTGGTTGTGGGAAATTTACCATTGGTGCCGCCTATCATTGGGTTTTTTCAAGAACTCTGATATACATATTGAATAGGAAATTAACCAAATGTCAATATGAAAGTAAAATGATCACCGTGAACATCTGCTGTGTAGTTTGGACCAAACATCCGGAAAGGTACTTGAATAATGGAAATAATTGTGTGTGGAAGCGGAGTTGGAAGATTTTCTGGTTCACGGGCTGGATCCGGTTGGTTGATTGGAGCAAAATCAGGTTACACCTTATTTGATTGCGGACCGGGAGTTGCTTTAAGAATCTCAGACAATGAAATACCTTTTGACGATATTGAAGCTATATTTATTAGCCATCTTCATTTCGACCATGTTCAAGGAATCGGAGAGCTTCTTACCCAATATGAAGCTGCCGATAAACAGCCCCCAATAATTTACGGACCACCTGGAATTAAAGATTATGTGGGCACAGCTGTTAAATGGAGTAATTTTCAGTTTGAAAATCGAGAAACTGACCCTAAGAACATTGTAAAATGCGAAGAAGTTAATCCTGGAATGCAGTTTGATGTCAGTGGATACTCGGTGGTCTCTGTTTCTGTACCTCATTCGTCGACAATACAAGCACGATCTTACAAAATATCTAACGGAACACAATCGGTAGTCTATTCCGGGGATACTCCGTACGTACCTGGAATTCTGGTCCCTTTTACGAAAGGTTCGGATGTTTTAATTCATGAAGCCCATTCGTTAGAAGCTCTTAATCTTCATGCCGATCTTGGAAGTCTGGATCGAGCGGCCAGGATTAAACAGGTTTTCCCTTCTAGCCATACCCGAGTAACTGAAGCTGCTAAAATCGCTCAATCCTCTGGAGTAAAAAAATTGATTTTGAGTCATTTGTTGCCGACTGAAACTGAACACACGCTCCTTTCCGAGCTAAGTGATTTCTTTTATGATGGGGAAATAGTGGTTCCTAATGATGGTTCAAAGATTCAAATTTAATGATCAAAATTGACCTTAATGGATCACTACTAATGATGGTACTATAATCCGAAACAGATGAATTTTTGGACCTTAATGATCTGATCAAAGGCGCCTAAATTGGAGGGTAACTATGTCGTATAAAGATCTCATGAGTGCTAAAGACACACTTGAAATCCAAGGAAAACGAATATCATACTTCAATATTAATAAAATACGCTCTTCCAAGCTCGGCGATATTTCAAGGCTTCCTTATTCAATAAAGGTCATGTTAGAAAGCCTGCTGAGAAATCTCGACGGCGAAATCATTTCAGAGGCGGATATAGTATCGCTAAGTAAATGGCAACCAATCCCTGAGAATATTAATGTTCCATTAAAGTTGTCCAGAGTAGTACTTCAAGATTTTACGGGAGTTCCTGCTGTAGTCGATCTCGCTGCTTTACGTAGTGCGATGAACAGGGCAGGGAAAGATCCTTCTAAGATTAACCCGGTCGTTCCAGTTGATTTAATAATAGATCATTCAGTTCAAGTCGATTATTTTGGAACAAACTTTGCCTTTGAAAAAAACGTCGAACTCGAATATTTACGGAATCGTGAGCGATATTCGCTACTAAAATGGGCACAAAATTCAATTGATGGGTTCAGGGTTGTTCCTCCTGGGATGGGTATAGTCCATCAGGTTAACTTGGAGTATCTAGCTCAGGTTATAGTTGATAAAGAGATCGAAGGAGAAATCTATGCATTTCCAGATACCCTTGTTGGTACGGATTCGCATACGACGATGGTTAATGGGTTAGGAGTTCTTGGCTGGGGAGTTGGTGGAATCGAAGCAGAAGCAGTAATGCTAGGTCAACCATACTATATGTTAGCGCCAGAAGTTGTCGGGTTTGAGTTAAAAGGGAAATTAAGAGAAGGCACAACTGCGACAGATTTGGTATTAACTATTACTGAAAGATTACGAAATCACGGAGTGGTCGGCAAGTTTGTTGAATTTTTTGGTGAAGGCTTATCCGATTTACCTGTAGCAGATAGAGCAACTATAGCCAATATGGCTCCTGAATACGGTGCAACAATGGGGTTTTTCCCCACTGATGAGGAAACTTTGAAATATTTGAGACTGACTGGAAGGAGTGCGTTTAACGTTGAACTGGTCGAACAATATAGCAGAGCCCAAGGTCTGTTTAGATCTCCACAGTCACCATCCCCCATATTTTCAGATACTTTATCATTAGACATGGGAGAAATTATTCCGAGTATTTCCGGACCTAAAAGGCCCCAAGACAGGGTTCCACTTAATGAGGTAAAACAAAATTTTAACGAAGTATTAATTGCTCCAGCATCTGATAGAGGATTTGAAATTCCAGAGGGGGAACTAGATACTTCGGTACGAATTGATAAAGAGTTTGGTAATTATGACCTAAGGCATGGATCGATCGTCATAGCTGCAATTACTTCCTGCACTAACACCTCGAATCCTTCAGTTATGGTAGGCGCCGGAATATTAGCTAAAAAAGCCTCTGAATTAGGGATCCATGTTAAGCCTTGGGTAAAAACATCAATGGCCCCTGGGTCCAAGGTAGTTACTGGTTATTTGAACGAAGCGGGGTTAATGCCATATTTGGAAGATCAAGGGTTTCATACTGTGGGTTTCGGATGTACAACTTGTATTGGTAACTCCGGACCGTTGCCTGAACATATTAGTCATGGGATCGACAGAGGCGAACTCGTCGCAACAGCAGTGTTATCAGGTAACCGTAATTTTGAAGGCAGGGTAAACCCAGATGTAAAAGCCAATTATCTTGCTTCTCCTATCCTTGTTGTTGCTTATGCACTTGCTGGTCGAATCGATATTGACTTTGATACTGAACCTCTTGGACGTAATGGTAATGACGAACCTGTATTCCTAAAAGATGTGTGGCCTGAGCAGCAAGAAATCCAACAAGCGATCTCAAATAATATTGGGCCAGATATGTTCGAAAATGAGTACAGTAAAATTTTCGAAGGCGATCAGCAATGGCAATCTTTGGAGAGTTCAGATGGCGAACTGTATGAATGGGATGCGGAATCAAATTATATCCAAGAACCGCCTTTCTTCAAGGATTTTCAAACTGATTTACCTGAAGTTAGACAAATTACTGGTGCTCGATCGCTTGCCATTCTAGGAGATTCAGTTACGACGGATCATATCTCACCAGCAGGAAACATTGCGTCAAACAGTCCAGCCGCTGAATATTTACGGGCAAATGGGACTGACACTAAAGAATTTAACTCGTACGGCTCCCGAAGGGGCGGCCACGAAGTTATGATGCGTGGAACCTTTGCAAATATTCGGCTGAAGAATTTGATGCTTGACGGAGTTGAAGGAGGACATACTCTCAAATTACCCGAAAATGAGCAAATGACTATTTTTGATGCCGCTATGCAATACCGAAAAGAAGGAGTCGATTTGGTAGTCATCGGTGGTAAAGAATATGGCTCTGGATCAAGCCGAGACTGGGCAGCAAAAGGCCCTTTCCTATTAGGGATTAGTGCCGTTATCGCAGAATCTTACGAAAGAATACATAGGTCAAATCTTGTTGGGATGGGTGTGTTGCCGCTCCAATTTAATGACCAACAATCGGCACAAAAATTGAATCTTCAAGGAAACGAAATTTTTGATATAGAAACATTGCCTGACCAAATAGAACCATCACGGCAAATTAGAGTTCACATAACTTATGCTGATGGGTCAGATACAACTATAGTTACTACTGCTAGAATTGATACCACGGTTGAAACGGAATATTACCGTAACGGTGGGATCCTTCAGACGGTTCTCAGGAATATGATAAACGAGGATTAATTAGCCCGGGTCAAGGCCTATAATATCTTGCACTGATAAGATAATCTTATCGTAACCAGTGCACCTGCATAAATTGCCTGCTAGCCAAAGTCGTATTTCTTGTTCAGTTGGTTCAGAAATATTCCGCAATAAGTGTTGAGTAGAGATTATCAATCCAGGTGTGCATATCCCACACTGCAAACCACCGTTCCTTATAAAAGATTCTTGGATTGGGTGCAATTTATCAGGGTCAGTCCCAAAGTTTTCTATAGTTTCTATGCGAGAGTTCTCTGCTTCAACCCCTAAAACACAGCAGGAATCCACAGTGTAGCCATCCATGTTAACCGTGCAGGCTCCACAATTCCCGTTGCTACAACCTTCCTTAGTTCCAGTAAGTTCCAGATGGTCACGCAATACACTTAGGAGAGTTGTACGTGCTTCTATAGTAACTGACTTAGATTCTCCATTAACGGTAAGAGGGATCGTGTATGTTTTATTGCTCATAATTGCATGTCCTATAATGAAATTCCAAAATTAACTGCACATTGTTTTATTGCTCTCTCACCTATGACTGGCAGAAGATCAAGTCTATATTCAGCAGAAGCTCGTATATCCGTTATCGGCTCGGCCGACCTATTTATAAGGGTTGAAGCTTCTTTTACGCTGTTCGAATTAAGTTGTTTTCCAAGAATATAATTCTCAGCTTCTATCGCTCTTACAGGTTTCGGTGTAACAGCTCCTAAAGCAATTTTACAGTGAGACACAGTAGAGTCTGAATTTAAGCCCATGCTAACCCCGATTCCCACTACGGCAATGTCCATTTCCGCTCTTGGGGTGAATCTAATATAAGAATTAGTGAATCTGCCGGTCTTAACTGGGATTTTCACGTTTTCGATCAACTCTCCACCCTGAATATCAATGACACCTGGGTTCGTAATGAGTTTTTCGATCTCGATTAGGCGCTTGGTTTGTCCGCTGGCTACTGTTGCTTTGCTTTCTAATGCTACCAATATTGGAACTAAGTCTGCAGAAGGTGCCGCGTTACCGATGTTTCCAGCTATAGTAGCCCTATTTTGAATTTGAATGGATCCTATTAACCTAAGCGAGGTTTCTAGACCGGGAAATTCAGATAATATGGACTTACGTTGGTAAATAGTTGATAAAGGAGCCCCTCCTCCTAAGACAAGAGTGTCATCTTCGAACTGTATCAATTGGAGTTCGGGTATTGATTTGATATCCACCAATACATCTGGAATCTTTACCCCTCTTCGCATTTGGTCCACTAAGTCGGTACCACCAGCCAGAATTAAGGTGTTTATTGATTTATCGGAAAGAGCTTTGGAAGCGTCAGCTATCGACCTTGCCTTTATGTAATCAAAGTCTTGCAATGAATATCTCTATGTATCTTCTATGACTCGTACTCAGCGATTAATATGCAAGCATTTTGCCCCCCAAACCCAAAGCTGTTTGAAAGCGCAATTTTTACTTGAGCCTCTCTTGCTTGGTTTGGTACATAATCCAAATCGCATTCGGGATCAGGGTTTTCTAGGTTTATCGTTGGGTGAATCACATTTGTTTGAACTGATTGTACGCAGGCTATAGCCTCTATAGCACCTGAGGCTCCTAAGGGGTGACCACTCATTGATTTCGTAGAAGAAACTGGAATCTTGGTTTGCTGACCAAATACGCTCTTTATGGCAGTAGTCTCTGCTAAATCCCCTAAAGGAGTCGATGTACCATGCGCATTGATGTAGTCGATCATTTCAGGTTCAACGCCAGCATCTTTCAGAGCGAGCCGCATAGTTCTCGCTGCTCCAGAGCCATCTTCTTTTGGTGCTACAAAATCGTGAGCGTCGGATGTAGATGCGGTTCCAACAATCTCCGCTAGTATCTTCGCCCCACGTCCAAGAGCATGCTCCAAACTTTCAATAACGAAAATACCAGCTGCTTCTGCTGGCACAAATCCATCCCTATCAGCATCAAAGGGCCTTGATGCCGTGGTGGGGTTTTCTTTACGTTGAGATAAAGCCCTCATCGCACTAAAAGCAGCCAATCCAAGGGGCGAAATCGCTCCTTCGCACGCACCGGTGATCATTGTGTGTGCTTTTCCAGCACGAATAACGTTAACCGCATCTCCCATAGCTTGGGTTCCTGCAGCACATGCTGTTACAGCAGTATTATTATATCCTTCTAATCCAAACTGCATTGCGACATTGGCCGCTGCCATATTTGGAAGCATCTTAGACATATATAGAGGACTTATTTTGCTCCAGCCTCTACCTGCAAGTACTCTGACTTGTTCTTCTGTATCAGGATAGCCCCCAATACCGTTCCCCAAAATAACGCCGATACTTTCTTTGTCTTCATTTTCGATAATTATTTCAGATTGACGGATTGCTTCTTGCGTCGCAGCGACCGCCAGTTGGGTGAATCTTGACATTCTGCGTGCTTGTTTACCATCGATATAATTTTTGGGGTCGAAATCAGTGATTTCACCGGCTACAACACAAGGGAACTCACTGGCATCGAACGTTGTAACAAAATCGATCCCGCTGGTCCCAGAAATCAGCGAGTTCCAGTATTGGTCAACGTCCAAACCCATTGGGGTTATTGCTCCCATTCCTGTAATAACTACCCGTTGATTTTTATCACGTTCACGCCAATCCATATAACCCTCCAATTCACACACCCTATTGTAGATTAAATAGTATATTAAGTCATCAATTTTCCATGTTACTTTCTGGTTCTATACCCAGAAGGTATTCTCTTGCTTCGGCCACAACAAAAAGAGAGCCTGTTATTACGACTATCCCATCTTTAGGTGTTTGGATTATTGCTCTATCAATAGCGTCGTTTACTGTCGGTTCCGTTCTAACTGGTATTCCAGTCTCCCAAAATGCGTCTTCAATTACTTCTGTTTCCATAGATCTAGCATGATTTGACTTGGAAACAACTACCCCCTTAGCAATCTGGGACAATTCTCTTGCAACAGCGCTCGCATCCTTATCTTTAGAAAGGCCTACTACCATTTGCACCGGACGGTTAGGAAAATCGGTAGCAATTGTTTCGACTAATCGCATAGCGGAGTATGGATTGTGCGCGCCGTCAGCTATCACCAAAGGGGTTTCTTTAATAATTTCAAACCTGCCGGGCCAATCTACATTGTTGAATCCGAGCAGTATTTTATCGTATGCAACGGGGTAACCCCGGTCCCTTATTTTCTCTAATATTCCGACCGCCACAGCCGCATTTTCTAGTTGGTATTCCGCTAAAAGGTTGGTTCTCAAATCATGGTCGACAGGTCTCCCCTGAATATCTCCCCAAACCCTAAATTCTTGCCCAAGCATAGAGCCCGCGCTTTTCGCCACGCTTAGATTTTTCCCGACTAAAGTCAGTGACGCTTTTTTTTCATCACAAATGAGTTTTAACAAGGGTACGATAGTAGCGTCTTGGGGGGCACTTACGACGTCCACCGATTGTTTAATGATCCCAAATTTCTCTTTGGCAATTTCAACCAAGGTATTTCCCAATATTTCCATATGGTCTTCGCTGATTGAAGTTATCCCAACTATTGACGAATCCACTACGTTGGTTGAGTCTAAGCGCCCTCCTAAGCCCGTCTCAATGATTTGAATATCGACGGCGCTTCTCTTAAATGCTAAAAATGCCATGCAAGTTAAAGCTTCAAAAGTGGTGATTTTATCATTGGGATGGTTATCGTTGTGAGGTTGTACAATGCCTCGTACTGATACTGCCAGGTCAGCAAATTCTGCCTGAGTCAGTTTTTCACCATTTATGCTGATTCGTTCTCGGATTGAATGTAAGTGGGGAGAGGTAAACAGACCCGTGTTATATCCATTGGCGGTTAGTACCGAATAGAGCAATGCGGCGGTAGTCCCTTTTCCTTTGGTGCCAGCAATGTGAACAATCAAACCAGTATGATGAGGTGACCCTAGTGATTCTAATATTTTGTGCACCCTCGATAAATCAAATCTTCGTGCAAGAGGTGGTGTCCCATCTGTTTCGTTTGATGAAACATTCGTTGTTTCATAGTTAATTAGGCCGAATAACCATCTAACGGATTCTTTATAGTTCATAATAATCGAGTATAGGGTATTTAGCCGGTAAATTAATAGCTATCATTTAACTAAATTACTTGGATTGCTACGTATTTCTTTACCACGAAGTTCTCACCCAAAATATGTATGTTCGTCGCTATTTGATTTATCATGGATGCCATACTCGTCTATAGATCCCTTGTAGAGGACTCCATAAATATGAAATGGGTTTACGTATGACACCAGAGCAATTAATAATTGCCTTAATACGGGTCCTGGGCTCACTGCCAGTCCTTAAATGGGCTTTTATAGGAGCTATCATCGCGATAGTAGTGGATTTTTCCGACCTTTTTTGGATGAGTGTAATTAATCTTGGCGGTGTACAGGATTACCAAGCCTTCGATAAATTTTTAGATCTTGTGTATATGTTTGCTTTCCTGTATGTATCCTTTCGTTGGACCAATCTCGATAGAAATATCGCGATTGGTTTATTTATTTTTCGAATGATTGGTCTAATAGCTTTTGAATTTACTGGTGACCGTATGTTTTTGTTTTATTTCCCAAACGTTTTTGAGTTCTGGTTTATATTTGTGGCTGGGCGAAAGCGTTTCTTCCCCTCGAAAGAAGGGCACATTTCTGCAGTCTATATAGCTTTACCCGCCTGTTTATTAGCAAAACTCGGTCAAGAATGGATCATCCACGGCGCAAAATACCTGGATCAATTCACTTTTTTTGAAGCCGTAGAGGCTATTTACTCACTATTGGCATTTTGGGTATAGAATCACTGGCCTCCACCTTACAAAAGATCTAGGCCAAATGCATCGCTCTATTAAGATTACGGTTGGGTACGACTGTAAGGCGATTACTATATGAACAAGCATATTTTACATGTTCGATTTGATTATAAGAAAGTAAACTATTCTAGAGAATACTTGTTTATTATGTATTTCTGATAAACAATATATGAAGAAGCTAATATGTAAATTAACAATTGACTATGGATAATAAAGAGACTAAATACACCGCCAACAAAATCAGGGATCTATTTGTAAGTTATTTCGAAAGATTCGACCACCAAGTAGTAGAATCCTCTTCGTTGTTGCCAGAAAATGATCCAACGCTTTTGTTCACCACCGCTGGTATGGTACAGATGAAACCATACTTTCTTGGAGACTTACCTCCCTCTAACCCGAGAATGACGTCTGTGCAAAAGTGTTTACGTACTACCGACATCGATGAAGTCGGGGATACCACCCACCTGACTTTCTTTGAGATGCTCGGAAATTTCAGCGTGGGCGATTACTTTAAACAAGGCGCTATTGAATACGCCTGGAAGTTCATTACCGAAGAAATCGCTATAGACCCCGAACGTCTATGGGTATCCATATATCTCGAAGACGACGAGGCGGCGGCAATATGGCAACAAATCGGTGTACAGCCCGAGCGTATATTTAGATTCGATGAAAAAGATAACTATTGGGGCCCTGCAGGCGATTCTGGACCGTGCGGTCCTTGCTCTGAGATCCATTATGACCTCACCCCAGGAGCACAGTTTCATTCTGAATCTTGTGGCCCGAACTGTGATTGCGGTCGTTTTGTTGAGTTGTGGAACCTTGTTTTCATGGAATACTTTCAAGACACGGACGGCTCTCGCTCAAAACTAACAAAACCCAATATTGATACCGGTATGGGGCTCGAACGTTTGTCAGCAATTTTACAGAATGTTGATAATGTATACGAAACCGATATTTTTGAGCCCCTTATCGAAAAAGCATCCCTCTTAACGGGCGCGTCCTACGGCGACAATGAAGAAACTGATAAATATATTAGGACTATGGTAGAACATACAAGAGCTGCGGTATTTCTAATAGGCGATGGAGTTGTGCCAGGTAATGAAAACCAAAGTTACGTGCTACGACGAATAATAAGACGGGCGATCAGAGCTGCTAGAAACATAGGTTTACAAACTAAATTTATCGAAAGCCTAGCCGATGCAGTTTATGGAAATATGCAATCCGCATACCCTAGTTTGATTGAAGCAAGGGAACATATCACCAATACCCTTGTCAAAGAAGAAGAACAATTTAATCGAACCCTTAAAATGGCAACTGCATTAATGAATAAGATAGTTAGGGACGCAAAAGAAGCTGGAGAGTCTGAGCTATCAGGAGATCAGATATTCCGATTATATGATACGTATGGCTTGCCTATTGAAATAGCTGAAGATATTGCGGCAGCCAATGAATTGGCAATAGACAAAGAAGGGTTTGAAAAATCCTTGCAGGCTCAACAAGAACGCGGGAGAGAATCACAGGGGTTCAGCCAAACATCAAGGTTGTCAGAAGGATATAAAGATTTGGCGACCCTGACATCCGAGTTTGTTGGATACAAAGAATACACATGTGAATCGCAGGTAACTGGTTTAATAGTAGGTGGAGGGATTACAACCGAAGCGAGTGCTAACCAACAAGTAGAGATAGTTACAAACCAAACTCCGTTTTACCCAGAAGGTGGCGGGCAGCTCTCTGACGTGGGTACTATTAGCGGACCAGAAGGAGTCGCGCGAATTACTAACGTATTACGCCCAGTAACAGAATCCCCGGATTTCATCATCCACATAGGTATCGTTGAAGAAGGAAAGATATCAATCGGCGATAAAGTTAAGCTGATAATTGATGGTGCTCACAGGCAACGAACTACCCGACACCATACGGCCACTCACTTGTTACACAGTGGGTTAAGGCATGTTCTTGGCCAACACGTAAGGCAAGCAGGCTCGCTTGTCGCCCCCGATCACCTGCGATTCGATTTCGCCCATAACGAACCTATCGATTCCCACACACTCAATGTAGTTACTGATACGGTAAACGCAAGAATTATGCATAACATAGTGGTTCAGACTGAGACGAAATCAATTAATGATGCGCTAGACGACGGAGCACTCGCGTTTTTTGGTGATCGGTACGAAGAAGTCGTTCGCACAGTTTCCATCTTAGGTGATCCACTCGCAGATGGCCGCATACATAGTTATGAACTATGTGGTGGAACACATGTAGAATCAACAGGGCAAATAGGTTATTCATACGTTACGAGTGAAGGGACAATTGGTTCAGGAATTCACAGGATCGAGGCTGTCGCCGGAGAGTCTGCACAAGAACTAATTTCAAAACGACTAGATTTATTGAGCAACGTAGCAACGACTATGAATGTTTCAATTGATGAGGTAGAAACTAGAATACATTCACAAATACGAGATTTATCTGATAATCGTAAAGCGATCAAAGATTTGAACAAAAAACTTCTTTTCTCATTAATACCCCAACTCAAAGACTCTATATTTGTTACATCGGGTAATAACATTTCTTGCATAGTTGAGTCAGTTGGTGAAGTGGATTCCCAGGATCTGATTCTCGAGTTGGTTGATACTCTAAATGAAACCATGCACGATGCCGTAATTATCATTGGTGCAATAGTCAACGATAAGCCCTATTTTGTTTGCTCAGTAAGCCCAAATTTAGTAGGAAAAGGTGACCCGTTCCATGCTGCAAGATTGGTCAAAGAAGTCGCTGCTGGGGTTAACGGTGGAGGTGGAGGGAAACCTGAAATGGCTACTGCCGGTGGTAGAGACAAAGATCTTCTTGAAGACGCGATGCTAATTGGTAGAAACAAATTACTGAATATTTGAACATAGTATAGGAGTAAAATTGGCTAGGATTATGGGCTTAGACCTTGGTAAAGCTAGAACGGGCGTAGCAATAAGTGACCCAACGCAGACTATTGTCAGCCCTGTAACCACAATTAATATAAAAAATGAAAGCACTCTTACATCTGAAATCGAAAAATGTGTAGAGGAATACAAACCTGAAATTTTAGTTGTTGGAATTCCTACGCTAATGGATGGAAGTCGCGGATCCATGGCGAAATGGGCAGAAAACATCAGACGTGAGCTGCAAAAACATTTAACCATACCGGTTAAAGGTTGGGATGAAAGAATGTCAACGGTATCTGCGAAGCGGATCCTGCAAGAAAATGACCCATCCACTAGCACTAACCATAGTGAAGATGCTGTTTCTGCCGCAGTCATATTAGAGTCATATATCGCTTATAAAAATCGAGGATCAAGATAAATTTTCAAATTTTGGAGGTCTGAGTGCAATATACAGGTATAATAGGAAATCCGCTGGGGCATTCACTTTCTCCTGTTTTCCAGCAAGCAGCATTCGACCACATGGAAATAGAAGTTTCATATGAATTACTTCCTACCGAACCTTCCGCTCTTGAGAATAGAGTGAATTCTCTACGATCACCAGAATTCCTCGGTGCAAACGTGACAATTCCATATAAAACCGATGTAATACCGTTATTGGATGATATTGATGGAGAGGCGGTTTTAATAGGAGCAGTAAATACGATTGCTAATCAAAACGGTAAATTAACTGGATACAACACCGACTCCTTAGGCTTTATGAAGTCTTTATCTAATGAGGCTCCTTATTCTCTAGGTAGTAAACATGTTCTAGTTGTAGGTGCTGGTGGATCTGCTAGAGCAGTTCTCACAGGGGTACTTAAAGAGGCTCCTTCTAGGGTAGTCATAGCAAATCGATCTATTGATCGAGCAATGGCGTTAAAGCGGGAGATAGGGACTGAATATGATCAAATTATCGACGTTATAGCGTTAGATGATATTGACGAACACTTAGGAGAAGGTACTTTTGATTTAGTCGTGAACTGTACTCCTATGGGTATGAAGGGAACGACTAACGAAAAATATTTCCCTCCCATTTTAAAATATATCGGGCCAAATACAGTTGTTCATGATTTAGTTTACAATCCAAGAGAGACTCCATTGATATCGAACGCTAAGAAATACTCTAATCTGGTTTTTAATGGATTAGAGATGCTAATACAACAGGGTGCTGCATCATTTAAAATCTGGACAGGAAATGAGGCGCCTATAGAAATAATGAGAGAAGCTGTACAGGAAAAACTATATAATTAGTAGAATAGCACTATCTAAAAGTAGAACGGAGAAAACGTCAGATGGGTGAATTTCGATTCTTTTCCGCTGGTGAATCGCACGGACCAGGGCTAACTGCCCATGTCGAAGGGCTGCCGGCAGGGTTAGAAGTATCCGAAACATATATTCGGCAGGACCTCGCTAGAAGGCAAAAAGGATATGGAAGAGGACGCCGGCAACAAATTGAAACCGATTATGCCAAAATAACCTCGGGAGTTAGACACGGGTTGACCATTGGCGGCCCAGTATCAATGTTTATTGAAAATAGGGATTTTAGCACTGGAAAAGGGCCTGATGGTGTTCTATGGACCGATGAAATGTCGATTGAACCTTCAGATGTACCCTATGAAAAAATAACTAAATTAAGGCCCGGACATGCGGATACTCCGGGGATAGTTAAATACTCCCAAGACGACGCTCGGAATATCCTGGAGCGTTCTAGCGCAAGGGAAAGTGCAGCCCGTGTAGCAGCTGGAGCACTAGCAAGAACCTTCTTAAAACAATTTGATATTGAAATTTTCAGCCACGTCAGTGCGTTAGGTGATGTGGAATCCCATGCAGATATTAATGAGATCGATTGGTCGGCCGTTGAATCATCACAGTTACGATGCGCGGATTCAGAAGCAGAAACTAAAATGATTCAGGAGATAGATAGCGCTAAAGAGGAAGGTGACAGCTTAGGAGGCGTTTTTGAAATTATCGCCTACAACCTTCCAATAGGGCTGGGCAGCCACACACAGTGGGACAAAAAGCTATCTTCTAGGCTTGCGGGTAGCGTTATGAGTATCAATGCCGTAAAAGGAGTTGAATTCGGAGCTGGGTTTAAGCAGGCCAGGATGAGAGGTTCTGCTGTTCATGATGTGATCAGGCCGATACAAGAATGGTCAAATGATGGAAAAACTAAATTCAATAAGCCGTGGCCAAGGAGATCAAATAATTCTGGAGGCCTTGAAGGCGGTATGACTACTGGCGAACCCTTAATCGTTAGAGCAATGGTTAAACCAATTGCTACTATAATGAATGCATTAGAAACCGTTGACTTGAGAACGGGAGAAAAAGTAGAAAAAGCACACTATGAAAGAAGTGACATAACATTTGTTCCAACTTGCGCGGTCATTGGAGAATCAATGGTAATGATGGTTATAGCGGACGCTATACTCGAAAAATTTGGAGGCGATCACATTAATGAGACTACAACTAATTTAGCTAATTATCTGGAATCTGCCGGACCACGCGGGTAACGTTAGCGGAATCCTGGAGATTATACGAATATGACCCATAAAAACGTGTACCTTGTCGGACTATCGTATTCAGGAAAGACGTCGGTAGGCCTGTTACTAGGACAACTACTAGATCGGCCCGTTATAGATATTGATGATGAAATAGTTAAGGAACAAAGCCAGAGCGTTGAGTCGATATTTTCCGAATATGGAGAAGCATACTTTAGAGAGCTAGAAAAACGCACACTAAGTAAAATTTCATCGACTCCTGGCCAAATCATATCAACTGGTGGAGGAATAGTAATTGATCCTCAAAACAGAAAAATTATGGCTAGTACCGGTACTATAATCCATTTGGAAACATCCCCTAACATTCTTCTAAACCGAATGGAATCAAACAACGAGAATGAAGTTAGGCCACTATTGAAGACAGGAGACCCACTTCGGGCCTTGTCCGAAATCCAATCTAGCCGTCGTCGCCATTACAGTAATTCTGATTGGGTTGTAAAAACCGATCACCTTGAACCAAAAGAAGTTGCTAAGACAATCATAGAAGGTTTGGACATGGTTGAAGACCGAGTTTCGAGCGCGCCACCAGACGCCGACAGACAAAATCAAAACAACCCAAAAATAATTAGCGTACAGACAGAATCGTCCGATTATGATGTCTTTTTCGGAGTGAATATCCTCGAAGATATAGGGGATTTTATCTCATCTAAACTGGGCAAAACAAAATGCCATGTAATATTTGATTCTAATATAAGGGAAGCTCTACAAGATCCGATCATATCGTCGTTAGATAAAGCCGACTTAGATTCAGATCTCTATGTATATTCTGGTGGTGAAGAAAATAAAAATTTAGATTCAGCAGAACAGATATACTCATGGTTATCAGAAGTTAGAGCGGAGAGAAAAGATACTATTGTAGCGGTTGGCGGTGGAGTTACCGGAGACCTAGCTGGATTCGTAGCCGCCACGTACGCTCGCGGATTGAAAATTGTCCATGTGCCCACAACACTACTTGCAATGGTTGATTCTTCGATAGGTGGTAAGGTCGCTGTAGATCTTCCTGCTGGGAAAAATCTTGTCGGAGCTTTCCACCAACCTAGTTTAGTATTGTCTGACATAACTTGTTTAGCCTCATTGCCTCCAAAGGAAATGGTTTCCGGATGGGCGGAAGTGATAAAAACTGCATTAGCACTCGACAATGATCTTCTTCAGTCGTTAAACCAATTGCCTTCGGTAGATAGTTCAACTATGCCCAACGGCGTGCTTTTAGACATCATTTATCGGACCGCTAAAATAAAAGCCGATGTAATTACGATTGATGAAAAAGAGGCGACTGGGCTTAGGGCACGACTGAATTACGGTCATACATTAGGGCATGCCATTGAAACGGCTGGCAAATATAAGCTACTGACTCATGGTGAATCTGTAGCTTTAGGGATGGTTTTCGCATCTAATTTGGGAGTTCAATTGGGGATACTTGATAGCTCAGCTAAAGATACACACGATCAAATAATCGCAAAATTTGGATTACCTACAACTCCACCGCAAGGATTAGATATAGAGGACGTTTTTAATAGTATACAGAGGGACAAAAAAATTGTGGATGGGAAACTAAGCTGGATCCTTATAGATGAGCTTGGCCATAGCCGTCAGCACAAAGATATTGATCCTAATGCTTATTTACCACTAATTAGAAGGTTCTTCGCTTCTTAGTAAATATAGTTGCAGTAATATGAATACAGTTTTATTCTATTTTGGAAGATAGGTCTGGATACTTGGTGATCGCTGGTGTGCCGTCTTTGGCACACGGGAGGAAAGTCCGGGCTTCTAAGGGCAGGGCGCTGGGTAACTCCCAGGAGGCGCAATAGCGTTTACGGAAAGTGGCACAGAAACAGAACCGCCGATGGTCGTCAAGACACAGGTAAGGGTGAAAACGTGCGGTAAGAGCGCACGACTTATAGTGGTGACACTAAAGTGGCCAAACCCCGCTCGAAGCAAGGCCAAATAGGAGGATAGAGAGTATTAACTACTTTCAGGAATGTCCTTTCCATCCTCGGGTAGGCCGCTTAAGTTAATCTGGTAACAATTAACGTAGATGGATGATCACCCCCCTATTTAGGACGACAAGTTGTCCGAAAAGGGTACAGAACCCGGCTTATAAGTATCCGCAGACCTATCTTCATTAGTACCAATGGGTTACCTAGACTTTTAATAGTTCTATCGAAAGTCCTCAAACGTTATATACGAGAACGAAGGCCTTTGTTATACTCAGGGTACAAGAAAAAATATTTATATATATGGAAAGGCAACGGCCAAAGGCGGAAAACGGTGGATCTTAAATCAAAAACAGACATTATAAAAGAATATCAACATCACGCTACAGATAGTGGTTCCACTGACGTTCAAGTTGCTGTATTGACACATCGAATAAGTGAGTTAACAGACCATCTACAAACACACCGCCACGATCACGCTACTCGCCGAGGATTACTAATGCTCGTTGGACGGAGAAGGAGATTACTGCGTTACCTACGCAGGAAAGATTCTGCTCGGTACAAAGAAGTGGTGTCTTCACTAGGTTTGCGTGCATAACCAGGCTTTAATATCCTTTCCACCAGCGCAAATAGCGTGGAGAGGCGAGAATGATTCATAGAGTTCAAAGAACAATAGACGGAAAAGATTTAATTTTAGAAACCGGTGAGCTTGCAACGCAGGCGGGCGGTAGCGTCAAAGTTCAATATGGAGAAACAATAGTACTGGCAACCGCCACAATGTCGAATTCGGCAAGAGAAGGCGTAGATTTTTTACCACTCAGTGTCGACATAGAAGAGCGGCACTACGCAATAGGTAAAATTCCTGGCAGCTTTTTTAGAAGAGAAGGCCGACCAACTACTGAAGCCGTGCTAGGTAGCAGAGTAACTGATAGAACAATACGACCTTTAATTCCCAAAAAAATCAGGAATGAAATACAAGTTTTACTCACGGTACTTTCTGCAGATAGAGTCAATCCACATGACACAATTGCTTTAGTAGGGGCATCGGCAGCATTAACTATTTCAAATGTACCATTTGATGGACCGGTTAGTGCAACGCGTGTCGGATATATGGATGGCGAATTAGTGACCAATTTAACTTATGAAAATTTATCTGAAACAGATCTGGATCTTGTGGTTGCTGGTTCCGAAAATGCGATAGTCATGGTTGAAGGCGGAGCTGAAGAAGTAGATGAGAAAATAGTATTAGACGCCTTAAAGAAAGCACAAGAAGTTAATCACGAGATCATTCAAATGCAAAAAGAGCTTGCAGATCTAACTTCAAAAGAGAAAACGGTTTTTGAAGAAGACGAATCGGATGATTCTTTCTCAAGCGAACTTGAATCCTTTTTGGGTGAGCGGCTTGGAGAAGCGATCGGTGGTTTAGGAAAAGAAGAGAGAACCGAATTAACCGATCAGTTATTGTCTGATTCAGTATCGAATTTCGAACAGAATCATGATGAATCCAAGATCGAGTCAACCTTCGATAAGCTATTCAAAGACGCCGTCAGAAAAAACATACTTGCTGGTAACAGGCCTGATGGCAGATCCAGCGCAGAAATTAGGGAACTAAGTAGTAAAGTTGGTGTTTTACCAAGAGCACATGGATCCTCGCTATTTAATCGCGGCCAAACTCAGATTCTAAACGTAGCTACTTTAGGTTCATTATCGGATGCGCAGAGGATTGATAGTCTAAGCCCAGACGAAACAAAACGATACCTCCACCATTATAATTTCCCTCCTTATTCTGTCGGCGAAGTTAGAAGGGTAGGCAACCCAGGAAGACGTGAAATCGGACATGGTGCTCTCGCAGAAAGGGCATTAATTCCAGTAATACCGGACGAGTCAGAATTTCCTTACACGATAAGACTAGTTTCAGATGTATTAGGGTCTAATGGTAGTTCTTCTATGGGAAGCGTTTGTGCTAGCACCCTTTCTTTAATGGATGCAGGCGTACCAATTAAAGCGCCTGTAGCTGGTATTGCAATGGGCCTAGTAACAGATGAAAAGGACTTTGTTGTATTAACTGATATCCAGGGCATCGAAGACTCTCTTGGCGACATGGATTTCAAAGTAGCAGGTACAAGAGACGGGATAACTGCTCTCCAAATGGACATCAAACTAACCGGGATTACAGATGAAATATTGGAACAAGCGTTAGAACAGGCAAAAGCTGCCCGCCTCGAAATTCTAGATAACATGCTTGCGACTATTCCTGACACCAGAGAAGAACTTAATGAACACGCGCCACGTATAACGAAACTAACAATCGACACAGAGAAAATAGGTGCCCTCATCGGCCCTGGCGGTAAAACAATCAGGAGTATAGTCGAAGAGTCTGGAGCTACCGTCGATGTAGATAATGACGGGACAGTATTCGTAGGCGCCACCGACAAATCTTCGGCAGATAAAGCAATCGAGCTTATCAATCGTTTAACTAAAGATATTGAAGTCGGTGAAAAATATACAGGTAAAGTGGTTAGAACGACTGATTTTGGTGCTTTCGTCGAGTTAGCACCAGGTAAAGATGGAATGGTTCATATCTCAGAACTCGCCGATTACCATGTACCTAACGTGGAAGATGTAGTAAAAGTGGGAGATGAAGTAGAAGTTTTAGTAACAGAGATAGACCAGACCGGAAGGGTAAGGTTATCAAGGAAAGCGTTGCTAAACGGGAGTGAAGAAGGCGCGACTATAGGGACTGATGGCGCTGAAGACACCAGTACTAGAAGAGCGAGACCCAATAGGCGACCTAGATCAGAAGATTCCAATCGACCAAGGTCGGATTCCCGAAAGAGGCCTGGCAGGCGTAGACCTGAAGGCTCTTCTAGACGCCAAGAGAGGTAAATTCGAGAATTAAGCAAGGATCTATAAGCTCATGGTTGAAAAAATAAATATTGTTGTAAATGGCGCAACAGGTAAAATGGGCCTGCAAACTCTCGTAACCCTGGGTGAAAACGCAGAATTATTCACAGTTGTAGGAGCAAATTCTCCGTCTATTACCGATCAATTTATTGAGCAAAATAACCTAAATCAAAAAATTGTGGTATCTAAATCATTTTCAGATTTATTGGGTTCCACTTCTCCTGATCTATGTATTGATTTTAGTGTGCGAGAATCGGCCATGGAATCCGCTGTATTGTGTGCCCAGAACGGAGTAGATTTCATTACGGGGACAAGTGGATTGAACGACGATGACATAGTCGCTTTAAAGGCGCTATCCGCTGAACAAAGCATTGGAATATTTATCGGCCCAAATTTTAGCTTGGGCGCTATAGTTCTGCAGCATATTGCTTCTATAGTTGGGCGCCACTTTGATACCGCTGATATTATTGAAATGCACCATGCCGAAAAGTTGGATGCCCCATCTGGCAGTGCTATTGCAACCGCAAAAGATATGATAGAAGCAAAAGGGTCAGCATTTGAATCGAACAAGACAGAGAAATTCAATTTAAAAGGCTCACGGGGCGCAAATTTATCTGGGATCGGCCTTCATTCTCTTAGATTGCCAGGATTAATGGCTAGACAAGAAGTGGTTCTGGGAGGAAAAGGCGAAATGCTAAATTTATCCCATACAACGTTAAACAGAGAATCCTATATGCCGGGCCTTCTTTTAGCTATAGAGTATATATCAAATAATAAAGATTTTACTTTTGGACTTGGATCAATCTTAGATTTATGATTCAAAGTTAGGATAGTTATATGCCAGGGGAGAGTTTAGTTATCGTCGGGGCTACAGGTCTGGTCGGCAGAACGTTTCTAAAGGTTTTGGATGAAAGAAATTTTCCTGTTGAGCGAATAAAGTTGTTGGCATCATCAAAATCTGCCGGGACGGAAATCGATTTTAAAGGCGACAAAATATCGGTCGCAGAATTCAATATTAATCAGTTTCAAAGAGGTGATATCGCCCTATTTTCTGCTGGCGCTCAATTAAGTAAAGAGGTCGCTCAAACGTTGGCATCCAACGGTGTGACTGTGATTGATAATTCATCAGCTTGGCGTATGGACAGTTCGGTGCCATTAGTTGTTCCGGAAGTAAACCCATTAGACGCCAATTGGAACAAGGGGATCATTGCCAACCCTAACTGCTCCACGATTCAACTGGTGGTCGCCTTAAATCCTCTTAGATCAATAGCTTCAATAAACCAACTCATTGTTGCCTCATACCAGGCCACTTCTGGTGCGGGTGCAAGTGCTTTGGAGGAAATGAAACAACAATCAGAAGACGTAACTCATGAGCGCGACATTTCAATTGATGAGTTCCCTCACCAAATCGCTTTTAATGTAATTCCTCAGATAGATGTATTTGAAGACCTCGATTTTACAAAAGAAGAATGGAAGCTAGTCAACGAGACAAGAAAAATATTCGATGACCAGAATATGCTAATATCTGCCACCTGTGTAAGAGTCCCAGTAGCTTATGGCCACAGTGAAGCTATCCACATAAATTTAGACAAACCTATATCAGTACAAGAGGCGAAACATGTGATGAGTGCTGGGCAAGGGTTAACGGTGATTGATAACCCCAATAATATGGAATACCCTTTGGCTATAAATGCGGAAGGCAAAGATGATGTATTTGTTGGGCGAATAAGGCAAGATTTAGCATTTACTAACGGATTAGCAATGTGGGTAGTTGCTGATAACATAAGAAAGGGAGCCGCGACAAACACCGTCCAAATAGCTGAACTGGTAAGTGGGCTACGCGGGTAATTTAGTTGGAAGGTATAGCATGAGTACAGATCAACTTCGATCCAATATAGACACAATAAGAAAAAATATGTACGAAGCTGCGAATAGCGTTGGTAGAGACTCTACCGAAATTCAGCTTCATGCCGCTACAAAAGGGGTAGACCCGATTCGGATAATTGATTCGATAAGCTGTGGTCTAACGGATTTTGGAGAGAATTGGGTGCAAGAGGCAACACCCAAAATCGAATCTGTCGCAAATTCCCTAGAGAATACGATCTCTCGGCCTACCTGGCATATGATAGGTCACTTGCAATCGAATAAAGTTAAAGAAGCCTTAAACGTATTTGACAGTATCGACACGATCGATAGTCTTCGTCTGGCGAAAACAGTAAACCGCCGTGCAGGTGAAAATAACATTATTATGCCTGCGCTCCTTGAGATAGATTTTACAGACGACCCAAAACGAAATGGTTTTCGACTTGGCGGAAATAGCACTGAACGCCATAAGCAATTCATTGCTGATATAGACGAGATAGGGACCCTCAATAATATTGAATTAATGGGTATCATGACGGTTGCACCAATAGGTGATACTCCCGAAGAAGCACGTCCATATTTCCGGCAAGCAGCGGAAATTTTACATGAAATAAAGATGGAACTACCAGAACATCCGCTAGACAAACTTTCAATGGGCATGACTTTGGATTACCATATTGCCATTCAAGAGGGAGCAACAATTGTCAGATTGGGTACCGCAATTTTTGGTAGCCGGCCTCCAGGACGAACATACTAGGTAAAGGAGTTCTCTATGAGCAATCAGAATACCGAAAGCCCATTTGGAAGGCTTATAACTGCGATGGTCACCCCTTTTGATTCACAGGGAAATGTAGACCACGAGCAGGCAACTAGAATGTCAAAACATTTAGTAGAAACAGGAACGACCGCGATTGTTGTTACAGGAACAACTGGTGAAGGCCCCAGCCTGAGTGAAGACGAGAAGTTGAATTTATATACCACGATAATTAAATCAATAGGCGATTCCGCCAAAGTGATCGCAGGTACAACGACCTACAATACGCAAGAAAGTATTGAGCTTTCAATGAGGGCTGAGGATATCGGAGTAGATGGCATATTGATGACAGTACCGTATTACAATAAGCCAACACAATCTAACTTAGTTAATCATTTCGAGTTAATTGCTAAAGCCGTGTCTATCCCAGGTATCTTATACAACGTCCCCTCAAGAACTGCATTAAATATGACAGCATCCACAACATCACAACTGAGTACAGTGAAGAACATTGTAGGGGTTAAAGAGGCAAGTGCTGATCTAGGGCAGATCGCAGAAATAATTAGAACATCAGAAGATGGATTCTTTGTATGGTCTGGAAATGATGCGGATACATTACCCATTTTATCAATAGGAGGATATGGAGTAGTTAGTGTAGCATCTCATCTTGTTGGCAAAAAGATAAGCAGAATGATTCAGCTATTCACCGAAAAAGACTTGGTCCAATCTGCGAAGATCCACAGAGACTTGATGCCTTTAATTGATGCGATATTCTATTCTACAAGCCCGATACCGCTAAAGTACATGCTGAATAGAGTAGGTTTTTCAGTTGGTAACCCAAGACCTCCATTAGGTGAGGCAGACTCTTCTACCAAATCCAACGCTGACGCAGTGCTAAAGTTATATAACCTGGTAAATTAGTCTGGTTATAACGCGGGGCGGACTATAATATTCTCATCTCGACGAGGACCAACCGACAAAAGACTAACAGGTACGCCCATTAACGCCTGCAGGCGTTCAACATATAATTTCGCATTAAGGGGTAAATCCTGGAAATGTCTAACCGAACTTGTAGGTTCATTCCATCCTTCAATAGTTTCATAAATAGGTTCACAGTGATCTAAAGCGTGTGTTCCACTCGGGGGATAGTCTATAGTTTCTCCGTCGAGTTTATAGCCTGTGCATATATCAATTTGATCCATAGAGTCTAAAACATCCAATCGAGTCAAGATTATCGATGTATAACCGTTTACAACGTTTGACAGTCGTGCCATAGGGACATCAAACCAACCGATTCGTCTAGGCCGGTTAGTAGTGGTCCCGTATTCTCCACCAATAGATCTAATCTTCTCTCCCGCATCATCAAGTAATTCTGTAGGAAATGGGCCTGCGCCTACACGGGTGCAATAAGCCTTAAACACACCTACGATTCTATCAATTCCCACAGGGCCAATCCCCGCACCTTGATACGCTCCGCTTACCCCTGGATGAGAAGAGGTTACATACGGGTATGTTCCAAAATCAAGATCAAGAAGTGTACCCTGAGCGCCTTCTAAAAGCACTTCTTTATTGTCATTCAAAGCAGAATTTATAAGCATTTCAGTCTGCGCTATGGAATGACTTAACCTCGATGTCCATTCATCTCCTAGATCGAATAACTCTTGAAGGTCTACGCCTTCATGTCCATAAATTTTCTCTAGTAAAATGTTTACATATTCTACTATTTCAGTAACTTTTTCCCGAAAATTATCTCGATCTAACAAATCGCCCATGCGAACCCCACGGCGAGCAGTTTTGTCCACGAAAGTAGGCCCTATCCCTCTCTTTGTGGTGCCGATCGCTTTATCTTGTAACCTAGATTCTTCTAAAGAGTCCAGTAACCTATGAAAGGGAAACACAATGTGTGCGCGATCACTAATAATCAGGCGACTTACGTCAATATTGGCCTTTTCTAGTTGGTCTAATTCAGATATAAGAATATTCGGGTCAAGCGCTACGCCATTCCCTATGACACATTGTGTGTTTTCGTTAAAAATACCTGCGGGTACTACATGTAACCAAAATTCACCTAGATGATTAATGACCGTATGACCGGCATTATTACCTCCGGAATATCGAACAACGAAATCAGAGGATTCAGCCAGTAAATCTATAATTTTCCCTTTTCCTTCGTCTCCCCATTGCCCACCGATTACAGCAGTAGCTCCCATATATCACCTCGAACTCTAGATTGAACGGCCGGGTAGCATAATACTACAGGTATCAAGAATCATCTACACCAAATAATTTCCAAAATACCTAAGGACTTCCAAGAAAGCCATGCTATAATATTGTTACGCCATTTTATTGTAAGTGAATCAAGTCAACAGACACCCGAGGAATACATGAACGGCAACAACGAACTTAAGGTTTTCTCCGGTAACGCCCATGAAGAACTTGCAAGAAATATTTGCGCATACCTTAAGCTCCCCGTTGGCGAAAACGAGGTATTTAGATTTAGCAACGACAATATTTTTGCTAGATTCCATGAAAACATCCGCCACCGAGATGTATTTTTAGTTCAGCCTTTCGCGTCCCCTGTAAACGACAGTATTATGGAACTACTCATAATGATTGATGCAGCCAAGAGAGCCTCTGCAGGACGGATAACAGCTGTAATCCCGTATTACGCTTATGGAAGAACCGACAAAAAAGATCAGCCCCGTGTGCCCATCACCGCAAGACTTATCGCAGATCTGATAACCGTTTCAGGCGCGGACAGAGTGCTCACTACAGATTTACACGCAGGACAAATCCAAGGGTTCTTTAACATTCCTGTTGATGAGCTTACAGCACTTCCACTTATAGGCGAGTATCTTAGCACCCAAATCGATAATGCAGTTGTTGTAGCACCGGACGTAGGTGGCACTAAAAGAGCTCGGGATTTAGCGGAGCAATTAGGTACACCACTTGCAATTATAGAGAAACGGCGGGTAGGGAATTCGGATAATGCCGAAAGCATGAGTGTAATTGGATCGGTCAAAGATAAACATGCAATACTAGTAGATGATGAGATCGATACCGGTGGGTCATTAGCTAGTGCCGCTAAGTCGCTAATAGCACACGGTGCGACCGATATCACAGCTGCAGCTGTACATGGAGTTTTATCACGCCTATCTTTAGAAAGAATCCCAGATTCACCTATAAGTCAGATGATTATCACAGATAGTCTGCCCGTATCCGAAGAGAAGCGCAATTTTCTTTCTGTAAAATCAATATCAATTGCTCCCCTCTTGGGGGAAGCAATACTAAGAATTCACGAAGGGCGATCTGTAGGGGAAATTTTTTCACAAGGTAAATAGCTTGTGCGGTATAATCTAGTCATAAAGCTATAAATAAGTTTGAAAGAGTCTAACCGTGGTAAAGTTCATTTCCAACCTAAAGCGCAAACTAAATAGCCAATCTGTTGGCAGCTATAAATCGTTGGTTTCTGAAATTAACGCCCTAGAAACCGATTATGTAGACTTAACTAATGAGGATCTTCTTGCGACTACAGAGAAGCTACGCTCGAAAATTCATGCAGGAACAAACATTAAAAACCTAATACCTTTAGCGTTTGCTGCAGTTCGTGAATCAGCCAAAAGAAATGTGGGGATGAGGCATTTTGACGTCCAATTGATTGGCGGTCTAGTTTTAAATGAAGGAAAAATTGCAGAGATGCGAACGGGTGAAGGTAAAACTCTTGTTGCTACTCTTCCAGCTTACTTAAACGCGTTGCAAGGATCCGGAACTCATATAGTAACCGTGAATGATTATTTGGCAAAACGAGATGCTTTATGGATGGGCCCCGTTTATTTCAACCTTGGTATGTCCGTAGGTTTCTTACAAAATGGTTCTGCTTTCCTATTCGCTCCTGATGAAGATACCCGATATAAGAAAGTCGAACGGTCAGAAGCTTATGATGCTGACATCACTTATGGAACCAACTCTGAATTTGGGTTCGATTACCTGAGGGATAACATGGCATTGACCGAGGCTCAAAAGGTCCAGAATGAACTCTCCTATGCTATTGTGGACGAAGTTGATTATATATTAATAGATGAGGCTAGAACTCCGCTGATAATAAGCAGTCCCGCTCAGGAACCTTCAGAGAATTATGGGATTTTTGCCCGGATAGCACCAAAATTGAATGCCATGGAAGATTTTACGATAGATGAAAAGAGCCGCTCTGTTCGACTATCTGAATTGGGAATATCCAAAATCGAGAAACAACTTTCAATTAGTAATTTATATTCTCCGGAAAATTTTTCATTAGTACATTTCATTGAGAACGCACTCAAAGCGCAATTTATTTTCACAAAAAACAAAGAGTATGTAGTCACGGACCAAAACGAAATTGTCATCGTCGATGAGTTCACCGGACGCCTAATGCCTGGAAGGAGATACTCTGACGGACTGCATCAGGCACTAGAGGCGAAAGAGCGAGTTCCCTTACAAAAAGAATCGATGACCTTAGCAACGATTACCCTACAAAACTATTTCCGGATGTACTCCAAGTTATCTGGTATGACCGGGACAGCTATGACAGAAGCTGAAGAATTTCTAAAAATATATGGCCTGGACCCAGTAACAATACCTCCAAACCAACCGACGCTCAGAGAAGACCATCAAGATATGGTTTATGTAACCGAGCAAGCTAAATTTAACGCGATCGCCAGCAATATTAAAACTTTGAATTCGAAAGGGCAGCCAGTCCTAGTTGGCACTGCATCTATAGAATCATCTGAGAAGATTAGTCGGATTCTTACAAAAAATAAGATAGACCACAATGTCCTCAACGCAAAACAACATGAGAAAGAAGCTCATATAGTAGCGCAAGCGGGAAGAGTAGGGGCTGTGACCGTAGCCACAAATATGGCAGGGCGAGGCACAGACATAATTTTAGGAGGAACTAAGGATGATCGTGCCCCAGAAGATTGGGAAACAGAAAATCGGAAGGTCCTTGAACTTGGCGGATTGCATATTATTGGAACAGAACGACACGAAGCAAGAAGAATTGATAACCAACTAAGGGGCAGGAGTGGCCGCCAAGGAGACCCTGGGATTTCACAGTTCTACGTTTCCTTGGAGGATGACATTATCAAGCGATTTGGAGGCGAACGAGTAAAATCGCTGATGGAATGGGCAGGATTGACCGAAGACCAAGCCATCCAAAACAAGATGGTAAACAAAGCATTCGAAAATGCTCAAACTAGAGTAGAAGGTCATAATTTTGAGATAAGAAAACATTTAGTTCAATATGATGACGTAGTCAATCGGCAACGCGAAATAGTGTACGGCGAGCGAAGTAAAGCTTTAGGTTCTGAAAATCTAAAACCTGCAATAAAATCGATGGTCATGGATGAAATTAGTGATGTTTTTGACGCTACCATAGGTAATAAGGAAAAATTCGAATGGAATGTTGATGATTTAAAACAGTCGCTTAGTAATCTTGTTGGACAAGCAAATAATATTGATGAATTATCATTGGAGTTCAATTCAAGGGAAGAACTACTAGCTGAGATTGACTTATACGTTGACAGTACATATGAAAAACGAGAACAGGCCGTAGACTCTGAAAATATGCGCCAAATTGAAAGGCTTGTATTACTGAAAACCGTCGACGATCTATGGGTCCAACATCTTACCTCGATGGAACAAATGCGTTCCGGTATCGGTCTCCAGGCATATGGACAAAGAGATCCTCTTGTAATGTACAGGCAAGAAGGGCACCGCATGTTCCAAGACTTTATGGATCAAGTACGGCATCAAATCGCAAATTCAATATTTAATATATCTATTCAAGCTACTCCCATTTCATCAAATTCACCCACGCCTACTATGGCCGACCAACCCACGCTCACTGCCCAATCATCACATAAACATGTAAATTTGATGGATAAGCCGTCAGGGAAAATAGGTCGAAATGATCCCTGTTATTGCGGAAGCGGATTAAAATTCAAAAGATGCCACGGTAAAACGGCATAACGAAGGATGACTACCGACAGGAACCCATCAGATTATTTTTTAGACTCACTAACACGGGGTGACAATTGGTTTACATCTTTGCTGAAAACCATATCGCGTTGGGTGGCACCAAACGAGGTATGGAACGGAAGAAGATATCGGTATCTTATAGGGAACGAAGCGTTTGATTGGCTTCTTTTAGCGGAGCGGCTACTCGAGGAAGCAGGGGACTTGATTCCAGAGGGGGAAAAACATTCTCTACTATTCAATGGCGAACCCCCGATTCCAATGGACTCGAATAGTTTTAGAGATTTAATCGGCCCGCAAAAATATCGAGCTCACCTGAATTTTCTATATGGCATCATTGTAGAAGAAGCCCTTCAACAAGCGGTTTTAGAAGAAGTAGCGAAAGCCAAGCAAAATTTACCACCCAAAGAAATTTCTCTGGAAGAAGACGCTTTCGCAACTCTCTATGGAGGGCCAAGAACAACTCTATACGAGGAATTTCTTGAGCTTAATGATGACGACATTGAAAGTGCGTCAATTGAAGAGAATCATAGTTTCACCTATTGGTTATTCAGGAAACGAGTGAAAAACGCAGACCCCTCAAGACTGGCAAGTGATACCATGAAAGGTATCAAAGTGTTTTCAAATCTCAATCCTAGATTTTGGAGTTGGAATCAAGGTGAGAGTGAAAATGGGCATTATTAAAATAATAGGATCGATTGCATGGCAAACAGACTAATGAGCGAAAGTAGCCCATACCTACTTCAACACAAAAATAACCCTGTTGACTGGTTCCCTTGGGGTCAAGAAGCTCTTAACATCGCTGAATCCCAAGACAAACCCATATTTCTTAGTATCGGGTATTCTGCTTGCCATTGGTGCCATGTGATGGCGGAAGAATCCTTTTCCGATGACAACATAGCAAAGCTCCTGAATGATAATTTCATATCTATCAAAGTAGATAGAGAAGAGCGCCCTGATATTGATTCAATTTACATGGATGCAGTCCAAGCAATTTCTGGACAGGGTGGGTGGCCACTAACAGTTTTCCTCACCCCTAACGGAGTTCCTTTTTTCGGTGGAACGTACTATCCGCCAGAAGACAGGCCGGGTATGCCAGGTTTCCCAAAAGTTATTGAATCAGTTCTCGATGCTTTCAATAATCGAAGAGATCAAATTAACGAAGCAAGTGAACGTATTGTTGAACATTTACAAAATAGTGCTGCATTTCAAAGCAATACTACAAACAATCTTGATAGAAACTTGCTGCAAAATTCATATGAAAAGATTGCAACCTCCTATGATTCAATGAACGGAGGGTTTGGGACGATGCCAAAGTTCCCGCAAATACCTGTTCTTGAATTTCTTTTACGATATGCTGAAAATAATGATTCCGCTGCTGCGCTACAGATGGTAACTCATACATTAGACATGATGGCGTCCGGTGGTATCCATGATCAGCTCGAAGGAGGTTTCCATCGCTATAGTACTGATTCTAAATGGATTACCCCGCATTTTGAAAAAATGCTTTACGATAATGCTTTGATCGCAAACGTATACTTAAATGCCTATAAAGCTACAGGAAATTCAAATTACGCAGATATTTCTGAGCTAACGCTGGAGTTTATTATTGATAATCTGTCAGCACCCGATGGCACCTTCTATTCTTCAATCGATGCTGATAGCAACAATATAGAAGGGGATTACTACCTTTGGTCTCAAGAAGAAATTATGGTGCATCTAAAAGATGAACTTGCGCAAACTTTTAATACCTACTTCAAAATAGGGACACCCAATAACTCCATGGAAGATCAGCGATCAACAATTCTAATAAAAGATGGCCTTTCTTATAGTCCGTTAAAACGTTCCCGAAGAGATATTGACAACAAATTGACATCGGTCATTAAGATTTTGATTGATCAAAGAAATTTGCGATTAAAACCGAGCATTGACACTAAAACTATCGCAAGTTGGAATGGATTAGCACTCAGAGCTTTTGCTGAAGCAAGCGCAGCCCTTAACAACGATCTCTTTTTGGATAGAGCACGGCAACTAGCAACCTTGATTGCTGAAAGAGTGAGTCGTGACGGAGGTAGATTGGCGCACACCTATTCTGATGGGAAAGCTGGTGAGGAAGGTTTTCTAGAAGACTACGCATTTATAATTAATGCTTTTATAAGTATGTTTGAGAGTGACTATAACAAGCGATGGCTAGATACAGCTGTGTCCCTAACAAATTCGATGATCGCCGATTACTGGGATAACTCAGTCGACATGTTCTATGACACACCAATTTCAGCGGAGTCTCTAATAATTAGACCTCGAACAATCCTGGATAACGCGATCCCTTGTGGAAATTCATCTGCGGTGGAGGCTTTATTGAGATTAAGCACAATTGTTGGTGATATGGAATATCGAGATATCGCAGAAAAAGCTCTTCTGGGCGTCGCAGAACATCTGACCAATTACCCAACAGCACTCGCACATTGGCTCAATTGTGTGGACTATTATTCCAGCCAGCCCAAAGAAATAGTTATCATTGGCGACCTCATGGACAAGGCAACCCTAGATCTGATTCAACTAACTCACTCCCTATTTATTCCAAACAAAGTTGTGCTAGTCACCGATCCCAGAAACTTAGAGGAATGGGATTACCTCCCACTAATGGACGGAAAAGTCGCGATTAATGGCCTTCCAACGGCGTACGTTTGCGAGAACTATGCTTGTAAATTGCCAACGCATGACGTCTTAGATTTTAAAGAACAACTTAGAGGAACCGGACCCTCTTTTGAAATTACCTCTCTTGTAGATTTCCATAATCAAGATAATATTGAAAATTAAAGTATATTGGGGATAAATTTAGATGGAAGGTAAATAGATTGAAATCAAAACTAAAACAATTATGGTCACCCTGGAGAGCCACTTATGTTGCTTCAGCAAAACAGCCTGAAGACTCCCCTAACAGTACGAATATCTCCTGTTTTCTTTGTGAAAGCCAAAAATTGGCTGAAAACGCTGAAAGTTTGGTTATACATAAAGGAGAACACAATTTCATCATATTAAATAAATACCCCTATTCAACCGGGCACCTATTAGTTGTACCTTACGAGCATGAAGCCAATTTGCTTAATTTATCAAAAGAATCAAGAACCGAATCAACCGACTTAATTGATCTATCCATAGAAAAACTGATCGGTGAATATAACCCCAATGGTTTTAACGTAGGGATGAATCTTGGCAAAGCAGCTGGAGCAGGAGTGCCAAATCATATACATATACATGTCGTTCCAAGATGGGAAGGCGACACTAATTTTATGCCAGTAACTGGAGAAACTAAAGTACAACCCGAAAATCTAGAAACAACATATAATCGCTTACGACAACATTGGATTTAGATTTAGATGAAACATGATGGAAAACTATTCTCAAATATCAAATGGGTATATTTTGATTTTTTCAATACACTTGCCGAATTTTACCCCCCACGAGAACAGTTACAAGCAAAAGCTGCAGAGGCTTTAGGGATCAAAATTGATGCCCGATCTATTCGGTCCGCGTACGGTATCGCCGACTCTTTTATGGGTAGAGAAAACACACGCTACCCTTTAGCTAAGAGAGACTCGGAAGAGCTCGCATCTTTTTGGGCAGATTATGAACAATTACTGCTAACCACCGCAGGCGTAAGTGTTACCAAAGAACGTGCTGGATTAATTTTTCAAAAACTATCGACACTTGATCAAAAATTTATCCTATTTGATGACGTCAATGAAACTCTTAAACATCTTAAATCACTGGACTTGTCCATTGGATTGATTTCCAATATGAATCAAGATTTGAGTGCTATCGTTGATGAATTAGGAATATCCTCATATATTGATTGTGTTGCAACTTCGGGTATGGCTGGAGCAGCTAAACCAGATAGAGCGCTGTTTAAATATGCTTTAGAACTGATCGACGCGAATCCAGAACAAGCTGTACATATTGGGGACGACTATGAAGGAGACGTTCTTGGAGCAATTAATGCCGGGATGGTTCCTATATTTATCGACAGGGAGCAAAGAGCTAGAATTGAGGACGAAACCATCACTTCAATAACATCGCTTAGGGAATTAAGACGGATTTTTATATAAGGTCATGTTGGATTATTTAAAACTTGCCAGTTATACGATTTAGGGAGCTACGGATTGAACATATTAGAGGTATTTAGCAACGTCGTCCTTCCTGTTCTATTGATAGCCGGTGCTGGGGCTCTAATGCATAAGTTCAAACCTCTCCAGACTTCATCTTTAAGTCAATCAATCCTATACCTATTCAGTCCTGCTCTAGTTTTTCATGGGCTTGCTACAACCGAAATGCCACTAAGTAACGTCGGAACAATACTGATTTTCAGCGTTTTATTATTGATAGCACTGTTTCTTGTGAGCAATCTTAGTGCACTTATGTTTGGACTAAAAGGAACCGAGAAAAGAGCATTAGTTATAGCCGGAATTTTTATGAACGCCGGCAATTATGGTTTACCGGTTGCTTACTTTGCCTTTGGAGAGAAAGGGTTAGCAACGGCCATAATATTTTTCGTTATTCAAGCAATCCTTGGCTGGACTGTAGGGATATTTTTAGCTTCAAGGGGTAACAGGAGCAATCTAGCAGCTTTCCTTACAGTGTTCAAAGTTCCAACCACTTATGCTGCAATATCGGGGTTTTTGGTAGGAGCATACTCTCTAGAAATACCACTCTGGATGTTAAATGCTACAGACGTCCTAGGCGACGCTGCCATACCAGCAATGCTTATAATATTAGGCATACAAATAGCATCGAACTCAAGATTCCAACATATAAAGCCCATCGTAGTGGCCTCTACTATTAGGCTCGTTATTTCAAGCTTGATAGCCTATACAATCGCGACAGCCCTAGGTATCTCTCCTCTAGATTCAAAAATTTTAATAATTGTTTCAGGCATGCCGACCGCCGTGTTTACCATAATATTGGCAACAGAATATGGTGGAGATCCAGAACTCTCTAGCAGTATAGTTATAACCAGCACCTTGTTGAGCTTAATCAGCGTAACCCTAATGCTGTCAATTATAGGAACTTAATTAGGTCTACCTACTTAAATCGTGCGAGTTCTATCTGGCGCCTCATTTGATCTGCAGAAACTCTTGCCGACTCAGCAAAATCATCCCCCTCAGAACTATAAATGACTCCTCTGGAGACGTTCACGATCAAGCCTCCTTTTTCGGCATTCAAACTCGCTTTAACACTGGATTCCAATTCTCCGCCTTGTGCTCCAATACCAGGCATGAGAATTGGCATTTCGGGACATATGTCTCGAATTTCGCGGGCTTCTTCAGGGTAGGTAGCACCAACCACTAATCCTAAATTTTTAGACTCATTCCAAGATTTTGCTTTTAAAGCAACTACTTGGTACAGGGGCATTTGCTTTCCATCCACCAATACATTTAGGTTTTGGAACTCACCACCACCAGGATTAGAGGTTTTACACAATACAAAAATACCTTTATTAGTATATTCAAAGAACGGTTCTAAGCTATCACGACCCAAATATGGGTTAACAACGATAGCATCAAATCCAAAAGTTTCAAAAACTCCCTTTGCATAGAATGAAGACGAATTTCCTATATCATTTCTTTTTGCGTCTCCGATGACCGGGACTCTTCCATCAATAAATTCTACTAGCTTTTCAACTACCCTATAACCTTCAGACCCGTGATACTCATAGAAAGCCAAATTAAGTTTATAACAAGAAACAAGATCAACTGTTGCATCTACAATTTCTTTGCAAAAATCAAACAGATCCCTATCTCCTAGATACCTTGAGTCAGGATCTAACCCAACACAAAGCAACGATTGGTTTCTGTCGGAAGCTTGTTTAAGATTTTCGGGAAAGGATTGCTCTGAAATCGTCAATATCATCCACCTCTTTTGTGTAGAGTTTATCATATATATAGTTCGTATTTATCTTATCTTTTCTTCTGGATTCAATCTATAATGACGTATGACTATTTCTGTTTTAGGCATTGCTGGTGGTACTCGACTAAATGGCAACAGTGAAATATTGTTGGATAATGCATTGCGCGGTGCATACAGCGCCGGGGCACAAGTCAGCAAAATCTCACTGGTCACTAGTTCGATATCATCTTGCATATGCCCACAATCAGAAGATTGTCTCCTCACAGGTATATGCACCGTACAAGACGACATGCAGTCCATCTACAGTGCTATCCGTGCTTCAGATTTAATATTTATCGCGTTCCCAATTGCGTTCAGGTCAGTCCCCGCACAGACCAAACAGTTATTTGATAGAACCCAAGCTATTTGGGTATCAAAATATTTGTTAAAGGAACAAATACGAAGCAAACCCACAGGGGCAGGATACATAATATCCACAGCAGATACTGACAATGAAAATGAATTCGATGGCGCTATACAGTCTACTAGGTCATGGCTAGCCACAATTGATTTCAAAGAAGCAGAGAGGCTACTAGTATCGAACGTAAGCCACTTAAACGACGTCTATCAAAATAAACAGGCTATAGCAAGCGCCTATCAAACGGGTTTCAATCTAGCAGAAAAAAGCAAAGTATAAAGCCAGACACATTTTTCAATCAGGTTATTCCCCTGAGTTACTCTTAATATACTTGAAGATCTCTGTGGTGTCAGGCAAAACCAGTGTAGTGTCAGAGTCTCGGAATTCATTTAGCGCTTCAAGGCTTCGAACAAACGCATAGAACTCTGTGTCTTGTGAAATAGATTCACCTAGAATTCGTATTGCCTCCGCTTCACCTTCTCCGCGTATTTTCGCTGCCTGCTCAGCGGCATCAGCCGCTATGGTTCTGGCCTCTAAGTTTGCTGAAGCCTCAATAGTATCTTTTTGCTCAACACCTTCAGCTCTAAACCGATTCGCGATTCTAGTCCTTTCACTCTGCATTCTCTGATACACGCTGGCTGCAACCTCGGTCGGGAAATCAGCTCCTACTATTCTAACGTCTACTACCTGAATACCAAATTCACGAGCTTTTATATCACTTCTTGCAGTCACATCTCTCATCAAAGCTTCTCTTCGATCCCGAATAACTTCTATCTGATTATGAGTTGCCACTTCTTCACGAATTTCGGAAGATATAATCGCCTCTAAGCGAGCTGCTGCCTCCGGTTCAGTTCTAACCACTTCGAAAAAAGTTCTTGGAGCGATGATTCGGTATCTGGCAAAGGAATCAATGACTAAAGCTTTCTTCTCGCCTGTTAAAAATTCTGCGGGCTGAGCGTCAAACCTTAGAAGCCTCTTTTCTAGCCTATGAACTTTCTCTAAAAATGGAGTTTTCATGTGCAACCCCGGGCTAACCTCAGTTCTTTGATATTCACCCAATCTAGTTATGATTGCTTGCTCTGTCTGGTCGATAGTGTAAAGAAATTGGTTAACTCCAAATACACCTAACGCCCCGAGTAGGACAATAAAAACCATGAACGTCCTCATTTGCCAGACCCCCCTACCAATTCCTGTAGAGGTAAAAACGGTTGGATATTACCACCAATTTCTTCGTCAATAATTATAACTTTTAGCTCAGGCATAACTTCCTGCATTGTTTCTATGTAGAGTCGGCTTCTGGTCTCTTCAGGGTACAGTTCATATTTATCTAATCTGGCTAAGAAACGAACAGCTTCACCGCTTGCTTCTGCAATCCGTTCTACTTTGAACGCTTCCGCGTTCTGAATAGTTCTCTGGGCGGATCCTCTTGCCCTTGGAACTATATCTTCTTGGTATGCTTCTCCTTCGTTAAGGTATCGCTCTTTATCTTCTCTGGCGCTAATAACATCTTTAAAGGCTCCTTGAACTTCTTCGGGTGGCTGCACGTCCTGCAATTGAACGTTAACAACCCTTATACCTGTACCATAGACATCAAGCAAATTCTGGAGTAATAGCTGTGTCTCTACCTGGACCACTTCTTTACCTAGAGTCAGCACGTCATCTATAGGTCTTTGCCCTACAACTTGTCTCAAAGCTGACGCTGTGGCGTCTCGCAAAGTATTTCCATCTGGAGTTCCTTGAGGGTCTTTCACATTAAATAGAAAATTACCAGCGTTTCTTACTTGATACTGAACAACCATTTGGACATCAACCAAATTTTCATCACCGGTAATCATCCTCGCTTCATTGGCAACAGCGCTGGTCCCTGGGTTACCAGCCGAATCAGCAAAACTGCGAAATCCAATCTCCATGCTGCGAACCCTAGTAATACTTACAATATCTACTTGTTCAACAGGCCATGGTATTCGCCAATGTAATCCTTCGTCTATTTGATCCCCATTCCACGATCCAAATGTTCTTACGATGGCTACTTCGCCAGGGTTAACGATATAAACACCCGAACCAACCCAGAACGCGACGGCCAACGCTATTATTGCCAAATAGAATTTACCAAACCCAGGCCTAGGCACTCGAGTACCCCCACCATTGTCTCTCCCCATGCCTCCGAAAAGTTGCCGGAAGGGCCTTAGTAGCTCATCAAGTTCGTTTTCACCATCTTGTCGAGGCTGATTAAACAGTAATATGTCAGAGATTTTTTTCATCTATTATTTCTCAATCTCTATATTCTGAACGATCATTTCAGATAAATCCAGGACCCTCATATTATCCTCTTGACCCTTAACTTTTACGCCGTCTTCAAACATTTGAGCGCAAAAAGGGCACGCAGTAGCTATGACATCAGCTTCTGCATCTATCGCATGTTGGGTACGTCGATGGTTAATTTTTTCATCTCCTGGTCCATCTTCCATCCACATATGGCCGCCCCCAGCACCACAGCAAAATGCTCTATTCTTGTGCATCTCCATTTCGTTCATGGCATCAACACCAGGTATGCCCGATGCAAGGTCTCTAGGAATATCATAAATTCCGTTATGTCTCCCTAAGTAGCAAGGATCGTGGTAAGTGATGGTTCCAAATGATGGAGCTTCTGGTCCAGTAGAAAGCTGCAACCTTTTCTCTTTAACTAGTTTATTTAGATACTCTGTATGATGCATGACTTCAAAATTTCCACCAAATTGAGGGTACTCATTTTTGATCGTATTAAAACAATGTGGACACGTCGTTATTATTGTTTTTACATTATACCGATTAAGGGTTTCTATATTCTGTTCTGCCTGAACCTGGTACAAATATTCCATACCAATACGGCGGGCTGGGTCACCGGTGCAAGACTCTTCTTCCCCAAGTATCGCAAATTTAATTCCCGCGTTAATCAATACTTTTCCGGTTGCCTTTGCTATTCTCATGCTGCGATCTTCCAAAGAAGCTGCACACCCAACCCAATACAGTACTTCAATTTCTTCTGGATTCTCTACTTCTGACATAAAGGGTATTTCCAGACCTTCTGTCCATTCAACTCTGGACCTACTCATGCCACTCCAAGGATGTCCTCTAGTTTCAAGACTCCGGAGAGCAGCCTCAGCAGTATCTGGAAGTTTTCCTTCATTCATTACTAAAGAACGTCTCATATCTACTATTGAAGGAACATGTTCTATAAATACTGGGCATGCCTCCATACATGCTCCACAGGTCACACAAGACCAAAGGTCTGTCTCATCAACTACATCACCCGCAGGAGATTTGATCAAATGCTCTGGCACTTTGGTCTCGTCGCCACCGGAGGCAATCAATTCAGGACCAACCTCGTTCATATACCCTTTTACATTTTGGATCACCATCATTGGCGACAAAGTTTTACCTGTGAGGTTAGCAGGGCAGTTATCAGTACACCGCGCACATTTTGTGCACGCATCCCCGTCTAAAAGTTGCTTCCAGGTAAAATCGGTCAAAGAGGCCGCGCCAAATGTTTCCCTTTCCTCCATATTAGGGATAGGTTCTAGTTTTCCTCTTGCCTCTAAATTTCTGAAAAACCAGTTTGCCGGAGAAATCCAAGTATGAGTAAATTTTGATATCGTTATAGCTGCATAGAGTAAGGTAACAAGTACTGTACCTGAATGGAACCACCAAGCGATTTGATAAAGCGTTTCTGCGGATGCAGAAGAAACTGAGAATATCTCGTAAAATACAAATGCAAAGAAGAACCCTCCTGGAGACCATATAGCCCAGTTAGGGCCATCGCCTATCTGATTAAGGTATTCACTACCAAGGTGGGGAACATCAACGATCATCCTAAGGCCCTCTAGGGAAAACCCTTGGATAATCATTAAAATAGCAACGGTAAGTATGATTTTATCGTCTAATATCCCTTTGGAGTGGGGTTTCTTTATAATCCAGCGGCGGAAAACTGCCATTAGCAATCCCGTTAGGGCCATAAACCCACCAAAATCCCACACGAACGATGAATATAAATACCAATTACCAATTGGCCAAGTTAGAAAATCTCTTTTCGCAAGAGGGAACAGAAATTCTTCTTCGATAGTTCCTACGGCTGTTCCTAGAAAGAGGAGAGAAGCTCCCCAAAAAATCAGCATGTGCATTATTCCAGCATATCGGTCACGCATAAATTTTTCGTGTCCATATCCTTGAGTCACAAGTAATCGGGCAAAAGCTAGTCCCCTTATAATTGCTGCTTTATAGAAAGGCGTACCAAGTCTATCAATTGGAGAGCCCAAATTCCATAGCTGCGCTCGTTGATAGAGCCGATAAAAAATGTATACCGTCGCATGTCCTGCGAGGAGGAAAAGCAACCATTTGCCGTTTCCGATTAACATCATAAATTCTTTTTGAGGGACAGCGGCCGAAACTGGGTCCATGTACGCACCTCTCGTGATGGCATTATTGTCGCGAGTATAGCATGAATTCTCCACAATTCTAGATGAAAATCCTCTCAACTGCCATAACATGGCGGATTACCACTATTTTCTTGACACAAAATTGTAATAACCACTAAACTATCACCGGTAATTCGGATGATGGATCAATAAATCAACAACTCTGTTGATGATGATTAGCAATAGTTTATTAATAGGAGATACTATGCGGATAATTGTTACTGCGAAACAAGTACCTGACCCGGAGGCACCTCAAAGCTCGTTTAGCGTTGACAGCAACGCTAAAAAGGTTGTTGTTGCTGCAAGTGTTCCCCAGGCGGTAAGTGACTATGATACTTATGCAGCTGAAGCAGCTTTACGTATCAAAGATGAAGTAGAAGGAACCACAGTAAGCGTGCTCAGCCTTGGTGAAGACCATGTTCTAGACGTTATTAAGCGACCTATAGCAATGGGCGCCGACGAACTTTTCCTGGTGCAAGATCAAGATCTTGCTAACGGAGATGCAATGGCTATAGCGCACACTCTAGCGGCTGCGATAAAGAACATGGGCGAATTTGATCTCATAATGTGTGGGAGGCAATCTGCTGACCTTGATCAGGGTATAGTAGGTACCGGTCTTGCCGCTATTCTGGGAATTCCTGTCCTAACTAGCGCGGTTGGCGTTAGATTAAAGGATGATTGGATTGAAATCGATCGAGCCGTAGAAGATGGAATTGATACCGTAGCCGCACAGTTGCCGGCAGTTGTAACCGTCAGCAGCGAGATAGGCGAAGCAAGATACGCGACAATGAGAGGGATTATGGCTGCGAGGAAAGTGCAACCAACCATCTGGAGTAAATCAGATTTAACCGCGTTGGAAGATAGCGACGATTTTACGTCAGTGGTCGACGTATTTGCCCCGGAAAGTGAAAGCAACGTCGAAATGATAGAAGGCGATGACGCAGCTGATTCCGGACGGCTATTAGCACAAAAATTGAGAGAAGAAAGATTAATATAGCGATATATTTAGTAAATTTGATGGGAGAATTGTTAAATGTCTAATGAAAATGGAATATTAGTTATAGCTGAGTCAACATCAGAAGGAGAATTTAAGCCTGCGACTGCAGAGCTGCTAACCGCAGCTGCCGGTCTGGCAAAAGATTTAAATGAACCTGTATCGGTCGCGTTGATTGGAAATGGCGTTTCAAATAGATCTGACGATGCGATCGCTTTGGGTGCAGATAAGGTTTACGTTGTTGATGACTCTGTTTTTGAAAACTACCTGAATGAGACATACACTGTAGCGGTAGCCCAGGTAGCAGAACAAGTTAATCCGAGGATAATCCTACTGGGCCATACCCCTAATGGAAGAGAGCTAGGTCCCAGCGTTGCAGTCAAACTAGAGACTGGTATTGCCACAGACACCACAAGTTTGGATATTGTGGACGGGAAATTAGAGGCAACCCGATCACTGAGCGGAGGATTGTTCCGACAAAAAACTGGATTTCCAAAATTCCCAAATATCGCTACTGTTCATCCCAAATCTTTTGATGGAGCGGAACCTGATTCATCGAGAAGCGGGGAAACTGAAACTGTATCAGTAAACGTCGCCTCCGGAGATTTACGTTCTAGGTTTGTCAGCCACACCGAAGCAATATCTGAAGGTATAAAACTCGAAGACGCTAAAGTGATTATTTGTGGTGGCAGAGGAATGGGAAGTAAGGAAGGTTTCGACGGTCTCTATGAGTTCACAGGATTGATCGGAGAATCTGCAGTAGCTTCAACAAGGGCAGCTTCTGATTCCGAGTTTTGTGGCCAAGAACTGATGATTGGGATAACTGGTAAAGTTGTGAGCCCAGATGTTTATTTTGCAATAGCACTCTCGGGCGCAAGCCAGCATATGGCTGGATGCTCGGGCTCAAAAAATATTATCGCGATTAATAAAGACCCTGAGGCCAACATATTTAAAGAGTCGCAGTTTGGGGTTGTCGGAGATTATCAAGCAGTAATTCCTGCTTTCTTGGATGAACTCAAACAGTTGGACTAACAAAGGTAGCTTGCTAATTTAATGGATAACGATTTCAGCATCGATATAGATGAAATTACTAAGAATCTTAACGATGCTGAAGTAGTTACCTTGTTTTTTCCACTTTTGAGGAAGACTCTCCTTCTTGATCTAAGATATGGTGAAGAATATGACCCAATTGTCACAGTAATGCCGATGGTGAACAGTCCTGCAGAA
This sequence comes from Dehalococcoidia bacterium UBA6926, assembly GCA_002450835.1. Classification (GTDB taxonomy): domain Bacteria; phylum Chloroflexota; class Dehalococcoidia; order UBA6926; family UBA6926; genus UBA6926. The sequence continues at coordinate 25,822 of DKAM01000006.1, read as the reverse complement.
CGCATGGAAACTATTAAAAAGCTGAGGCCAAACCTCGCAAAGCCAGAGAAAATAGTGTTTATACCTTGGCCAAAATATGCGTCAAGTTTGGTTAGGCTCGGCCTCTATGATTCAATAAAACAACGGTTGAAAAAGACAGGTCGATCCAAGCCTGTCAGCGATTTGAGAGACGCGATAAAAACGCTTGAACAGACTGAAAGGGATGAGATTGCAGCTGTAATAAAAGGGAAAGGATACCGCACTATATGGCAATCAGGGGGCAAATAAAAAATTCAAGAAATTCTCTTGGAATGCCGATACTCATATCAATTTTACCGTGAGACCTAAAATACAGTTCTTTTAGATTGGTTATAAATTTGTTCTTTATTAGTTCATACCTTGAGATAACAAAGCCAAGAGTGACTCTGCTTTTGACTTTCATGGGTTTCTGCGCAGCATTGGCAGCATACCACTCACTGAAACAACCTTTTAACCCCTTAGATATATTGTTTATTACTTCCGGAATACTCCTCGGCGCTGGCGGAGCAAACGGATTAACAAATTATCTTGACCGTGAACTTGACAAAAGAATGGAGCGAACAAAGCATCGCAGCCTTCCTAGTAAACGAATATCGCCCCACTACCTTGGATTAATTTGGTCATTAACCTTAGTTGTTATCGGTTTGTCTATCGCACTTTCTTTCAACTATTACGCATTCACGGCAGGAATAATTGGAACCCTGTGCTCCGTTATTTTTAGGAAAACTGAACTCACCCATTTTTTGGGCGGCGCATCCAGTGCATCGCCCGTGATAATAGGTTGGGTTGCGATCAATCCCAATTTCACCATTACCATAATATTAGTAAGCTTGTTTGTTATGCTCTGGGTTATACATCACGTTTGGGCAATAATGTTATTTTACCAATCAGATTACTTACAGGCAGGTATCCAAATTTTTCCTTTGCGCTCGAATCGAAAATCAGTGATGCCAGTGTTTCTATTTATTGCTTTAGTGCTAATCGCATTGTTTATAGCTATCACCATAAATTTATCTATAGTCTCATTGGTGATAGGAATTTTACTAGCTCTCTACAATTTTTGGGGCACGCTACAGCTAAACAATTCTCAATTAACAAACTCGATCCAACGAAGACGCTTCAAAACCGCCAGTTACACTCTTCTAACAGGTTTATTTAGCATATTGGCTTTCCTACCAATATTGTATTAGTTATAGTTGTTTTTAGAGGATAAGATCTAAATTATTGGCGCATAAGAATGACAGAAATTACTAACATTCCTTATTTCAAAATTGATAAGAGCGAACACCATAATGTATCTGCTCGTACTGGTGTGATAATAACTTCCCATGGTGAAATACCCACGCCTGCCTTTTTTCCAGTGGCTACCCAGGGCACGGTCAAATCTTTGTCATCGAGCGACATAACTGATATTGGATACAAAGCATTCATATCTAATGCATATCATTTAAGCCTAAGGCCCGGTATCGACTCAATCAAAAGTTTAGGGGGGCTTCATAAATTCATTAATTGGGAAGGAGCGATCGCTACGGACTCAGGGGGCTTTCAAATAGCTTCTCTAGCAAGAAATGTACAGGTTTCAGATGAAGCAGTAACTTTTAGATCACACGTTGATGGATCCTTAAAGCATTTATCCCCTGAAACGTCTATTAGAATCCAAGAAGAAATGGGTGCGGACATTATTATGGCATTCGATCAACCAATCACCTACGGAGCAGAAAAACTGGATCTCAAAATAGGTATGCAGCGAACGCACGATTGGTTGATTAGATCGATTACAGCACACAGTGGAGCCTCGTTATTATATGGAATTATTCAAGGCGGAACATATAAGGACTTGCGAACGGAATCTGCAAATTTTATAGATTCAGTTAGAGGTATTCAAGGCATTGCAATCGGTGGGCTTAGCTTGGGAGAACCAAAGTCTGTTTTATGGGATATGGTAGATGTTTCTACAGATTTGACGTCCCCTAATCTGCCTAAGCACCTTTTAGGAGTTGGGTCACCCGAAGATTTGGTCGAAGGGGTAGGGAAAGGCATAGACACTTTCGATTGTGTTTTGCCAACACGAGTCGCCAGAAAAGGTAGTCTCTACACGCAGTTTGGCAGAATTAATGTAACCAATTCCAAATATCGTGTCTCTAACGAAGCAATCTCCAACACGTGCGCTTGTTACACTTGTAAAAACTATAGCTTGGGATATCTTAACCATCTTTTTAGAGCCAATGAGCTATTAGCTTATAGGTTGGGAACCATACATAATCTTAGTTTTATATATAGACTAATGGAGGATTTACGAGGATCTATTTCCTCAGGCACTTATATAGACTTCAGAAATAATTTTATGGATTCTTATCAATCGGTTGACGAATCAGTCAGAACTGAGCAAAAGCGCCTTTGGGCTATAAATCAAGATCAAAAACAACAAGATTTCGAGTAACGCACTATATAGATCTCGGGAATATAGATCCTATCTACCTCCAGCGACTGCTGGAACAATACTCACTTCATCACCCGACGAAAGTTTAGTATCCAATCCATTCAGAAAACGAACATCTTCCCCATTAACATAAATATTTACAAATCGGTGTAATTCCCCAGCATCATTAAACAATCGTTCTTCTATTCCAGGAAAACGTTCGTTCAATAGAGCCAACGCACCTGATAAAACATCGCTGTCTGCTTGGAATACGTCGATTCCATCTGTAACTTTTCGTAATGGTGTCGGTATCTTCAATTCGACTGGCATATACTATCGCCCCCTTAGGTTATTTTGGTCATTAAGAAACTATAAACAGTCAAAAGTTTTCACGCAATAAAATTTATTATTTTGACTGTATTACATATTAACCTTCAATTACATCGCCTTCAACGGCATCTACGCGAACACCTTGCTCTTTAATCCATGCAATACCGCGATCGATCTCTTTTTTATCACCATCAAGTTCTAATATTACCCAACCCTGGTCTTCTACCACATTCGCGCGCCTTATATTGGTAGTAATTTCAAATTCTCTCCCTAGAGACCATATTAGTGGATCTTTAATTAAATCGGGTTTAAAGGTAAATCTTACTTTAACATTAGCCATCGTGCCCTCCTAATTACATCTGCCCAGTATCATAAGCCCTTAAGTGCCTCCTCGAAAGCGGAAAAATCAGGTTCTATAGTGACAGGGTTTACTACAGACTCGACTACTTCCTGTGTTTTCAGCCCATTTCCTGTTATATACGCTACAGTAAGTTCATCAGGTTTAATCGTTCCTTCTTGAGCCAAAGCTCTTAGAACTCCTATTGTCACGCCTCCTGCGGTCTCAGTAAATATTCCTTCGGTTTCAGCCAACATTTGCATCGACTCAATAATAACCTCATCCGGAACGGCGTGAGCTGTCCCTCCAGTTTCTTCTATAACATTTAATCCATAATATCCGTCTGCTGGGTTACCGATGGCCAAAGATTTAGCAATAGTCTCTGGGCGGATTGGTCGAATTTCTTTAGTTCCCTCGTCATAGGCCGTAACAATAGGTGATGAACCAACTGGTTGAGCCATATGCATTCTAGTTTTAGGTTTATCGATTAACCCAACCCTATGAAATTCATTATACCCTTTCCAAATTTTTGTAAACATAGACCCAGAAGCAGATGGAATAACCGCATGGTCAGGAGTACGCCACCCTAGTTGCTCTGCAACTTCATAACCAAGCGTCTTAGATCCTTCAGAATAAAACGGCCTCACATTAATATTTACAAATGCCCATCTGTACTGATCGGCTATCTCAGAACAAAGGCGATTCACATCATCATAGTTCCCTTTAACGGCAACCATTGTTGGTCCATAAATCGCAGCTCCTATGACTTTACCAATCTCTAGGTCGGCAGGAATGAAAACAAATCCCTTCATACCAGCTTTGGCCGCATGGGCCGCGACTGATCCTGCTAGATTACCCGTAGAGGCACAAGCTATGGTGTCAAAACCAAAATCTCTTGCCGCGGTGGAAGCTACAGCAACCACTCTATCTTTAAAAGAAAAAGTAGGGTTAACACTGTCGTTTTTCAAATAGAGATTATTCAAACCCAGAAGTTTACCGAGTCGATCGGCTTTAACTAAAGGGGTAAATCCAGCATTGAGATCCACGGGATTCGATCCATCAACAGGTAAGAATTCTGCATACCGCCACATCGAATGCGGGCCAGCTTGAATAGATTCTCGTGTCACAGCTTTCTCTATTGCATCATAGTCGTACTGAACTTCGACAGGGCCGAAGCAAAAATCACATACATTCATTGGAGAGAGCGGGTATTCTCTAGCACACTCTTTACATTTATGAACGGTTGTATTCGCCATCTAGCATTTTCCTCAAAATTTCTATCAAAAAACCGAACCACTATGCACTTATTTAAACCATTAATGGAATTCTAACAAAGGTGCAGAAAATCCACACGTGCACAGCTTCATATTAATGAGTTATTGACATGCCAAGAGGGCCCCCTATACTTGGGAAGGCCCTCTCGTATTGTGCGTTTCGTACAAAACCTACCTGTTTTGCCAGTTTGGTGCCCGCTTTTCAGCGAAAGCAAGAGGACCTTCTTTAGAATCTTCCGATCCACCAACTTGCTTATTCACCCAATCACTAAGCTGATAATGCTCACCCATTTGCAGATTTCTCCAGTAGTTAGCCACAGCTTTAACTCCCTGGACGGCTATAGGTGCATTTTCGCAAATCATCTTCGCGATCTCGATCGCCCGAGGCAGAAGATCATCTGGCTCGACTACTTCGTGGACCAATCCCATTCGAAGAGCAACTTCTGGAGTAATCCTATCACCGGTTAATCCAACGTACATCGCTTCACCAAAAGCGACTAAACGTGGCAATACGTGCATCCCGGAGCCAGGCATGATCCCTCTTTTAACTTCGAAAAGGCCCATGTAGGCTTCCGTCGATATAATCCTGATATCAGCATCGATCGCTCGTTCAGTTCCACCACCGACTGCCAAACCATTTATGGCCGCTATAATCGGCTTAGGAGATCTAGAGAAAGAGAACAACGATCCAATTGGGCCACCTTGGTTACCCCCTGTAATTCGATACAGTTCTTTTGCTCTCTCGTCTGAATCAATTTCGCCTTTACTAAATTTTTCGTTAACTTCGGCAATTTGAGTGTTTCTTCCACTCATCTCTCGGAGATCTGCTCCGGCAGAAAAAGCTCGACCGTTTCCGGTAACAATTCCAGCCCACATTTCTCGATCATTATTGAAATCATGCAACGCTACATTGAGTTCCTCGTTCATACTACCGCCCATTGCATTTAATGCCTGAGGACGATTCATCGTGAAAACCGCGTAATGTTCTTCTTCGTTTTTCTCATAAAGTAAGTCAGCCATAATCCCCCCAAATTGTTTTAT
>DKAM01000006.1:0-20175 GCA_002450835.1 Dehalococcoidia bacterium UBA6926 | reverse complement strand
GCCTGAGGACGATTCATCGTGAAAACCGCGTAATGTTCTTCTTCGTTTTTCTCATAAAGTAAGTCAGCCATAATCCCCCCAAATTGTTTTATGTTAGAAGCCTTAGATTAGGTTGCAACTATAGTTATGTCAAGGTGCACACCATAAAGTTGGCTTATATACCCTTGATCTTACGTCCAACCAACGCCTAAGTATTGTATTTTCGCTTTTTGCAATATTTTTTTACGATTTAACATATTGTGACCGTTACCCAAATGACAGTAATTTGATAATGCGTTAATTAATATTAAGGATTGTCGGCATGGCGCATCAGAGGTATCATTCATGGGTTAGTTAAATTATTGGGGAGGATCTTATAACATGCGATTAACAATCTCTGGGATAAAAGCCGATGTTGGTTCTATTGGAGGACACACTGAGCCTACGATAGAAATGCTGGATAAAGTGAAAAGCAATGTGGCTGAAGCTATATCCAGTGGACTTATTATAGATGGGTTCGTGTTTCACGTAGGAGACGATATTGCGATTGTAATGACCCACACAAAAGGAAAAGACAATGAAGAAATCCATCAGTTTGCTTGGGATAGTTTTCTTGACGCTACGGCAATCGCTCAACAATTCGGGCTTTATGGGGCAGGGCAAGATCTATTAGTCGACGCCCCATCTGGTAACGTCAGAGGTGCTGGACCTGGGGTAGCAGAAATTGAATTCGAGCACGATCCTCAAAAAGGTAACGACACAAGACCCGCTGAATCTTTTAACGTATTCGCAGCGGATAAATGTGGTCCGGGCGCATATAACCTACCAATATTTCTGGGGTTTGCAGACCCCATGTATTGTGGAGGACTAATGCTTCCTAAAATGATCAAGGGATTTAAGTTTCGAATTATTGATATGAACAATACAGATGGCGACAGCATCATAGAGCTGAATGCGCCAGAAGATTACTACAAACTGACAGTGCTCTTAAGAGACAATGAACGATTTGGAATAGAGCGAATATCATCCCGTACCTATGAAGACCAGGACTCTGTTGCGATTTCAGCCCAGAGGCTCCACAACATAGCTGGCACATATACTGGTAAAGATGATCCGATAGCAATAGTACGAAACCAGGGGATTTTCCCAGCTCCTGAAGAGCTAGTGTCTCCTTTTGCTAAAGCACATTATATCGGCGGAGATGCTCGCGGTTCCCATGTTATGCCGTTAATGCCAGTTCCGATAAACACACCGGTTACTGGAATTTACTGCTTACCAATAGTTGAGTGTTTAGGTTTTTCCGTAAACGCCGAAGGAAAATTCTCCGATCATCACGTTGACTTTTTTGATAACCCTGCTTGGGACTTAACAAGAATGAAAGCCCAGGAAAAAGCAATGCATATGAGAGACCAAGGTTGGTCAGGGCCGGCTATGTTGCCGTACACCGAATTGGAATACAGTGGCTTTAGAAACATTGTTGAGGGACTCGAGGCGCAATTCGAAATTTCAGATTAATTCTGGGAGGTGCACCGTAGATAACCAACAACTTAAACTTCTAATCGCGACTAATAATGCTGGGAAACTTGTAGAACTGCGCGCGCTTTTGAATGAATCACATGTCCAGGTTACCAGTCCTTCGTTAGAGAATATCGATATAGAAGTCGAAGAAAACGGATCCTCACTCAAAGAGAACGCTTCGTTAAAAGCGAAGGAATTTAACCGGATCTCAGGGCTGCCATCTTTGTCTGACGATTCCGGGCTATTTGTCGCGCATCTTAATGGAAGACCTGGAATACACAGCGCAAGATACGCAGGCCCCAATGGATCCGACGATGATCTAGTAGATAAATTACTCAATGAACTGGACGGAGTAGAAGAATCAAAAAGAACTGCTTACTTTGAATGCGTAATTGCTATCATAGATGATCACGGTGAAGAGCATTTTTTTTCTGGGAGATGCGAAGGAACGATATCTACACAGCGGAAGGGCAATAATGGGTTTGGATATGATCCAGTATTCTTTATACCGAAACTCGATAAAACCATGGCTGAATTAACAGAATCAGAAAAAAATGACGTTAGCCATAGAAGCAAAGCAATGAAACAGGCAATTAGATTTATAGATACTATGGGTATCAATACATAAACTAAATAAGTTAACATAAAGATCAATAATTTAAAGGAAATATAAATTGGCAACACAGAAAACAGGATTACGTGATCTTTTTGGTAGACTATTGCAAGATGTTCGGATCTCAGTAACCGACCGATGCAATTTTAGATGCCCTTATTGCATGCCTGCAGAGATATTTGGCGAACGATATCAATTTTTGCCACAGAGTGAAATACTCAGTTTTGAGGAAATCACTAGGCTCGCACATGTTTTTGTGGGCCTTGGGGTTACCAAGATCCGTATAACTGGTGGCGAACCTCTACTGCGATCAAATTTGCCTGAACTAATCCAGATGATGTCAAATATTGATGGATTAGAGGATCTATCCCTAACAACAAATGGGTATTTACTTCCTCAAATGGCTCATAGCTTAAAGGAAGCTGGCCTTAACCGGGTAACCATAAGTTTAGATAGTTTAGATGACGATGTTTTTGGTGAGATGAACGGAAGAGGTTTTGGGGTAGACAAGATTCTAGAAGCAATTGATGTTGCGGAGAAAGAAGAACTAACTCCAATTAAAATAAATACCGTTGTGAAAAGAGGGGTCAACGACCATACTCTTATGGATTTGATCGAACACTTCAAAGGGTCTAATCAGATACTAAGATTAATAGAATATATGGATGTTGGAACCCTAAACGGTTGGCAAATGGATGAAGTTGTACCATCAAAAAGCATAGTAGAATCTATTAACGAAAAATATCCAATATCACCTAAACAGAAAACAAAAAATAGTGAAACAGCTGATCGATACCAGTATAACGATGGTACTGGCGAACTTGGTTTTATATCGTCAGTGTCAGAACCATTTTGCGCATCGTGTACGAGAGCAAGAGTATCAACAGATGGAAAACTGTTCACTTGCCTATTTGCTTCGGATGGGATGGATCTGATGCCATTAGTCAGGGATACTTCTACAACCGATAAAGACATAGAAAATGCTATTACTAGCGTGTGGGAGCACCGCTCTGACCAATACTCTGAAGAGAGGACAGCACAAACAAACGAACAGTCTCCATCGAATAAATCCAAAGTTGAGATGTACCAAATCGGTGGCTAACAGTATCGGAGTAGAGCTATGGATGACAAATTAAGTCACATGGACCCAAAAACAGGAGCCAAAATGGTAGACGTTAGTGGCAAAGAAACTAGCGCGAGAGAAGCCATTGCAAGAGGCAAGATATCGGTTAACCAAAAGGTTATGGATGCAATAATAGAATCAAATAATCCAAAAGGTGATGTACTCTCGACGGCCAAAATCGCTGGGATTATGTCTGCCAAAAACACGTCTTCATTAATACCTCTCTGCCATCCAATCAATTTATCGTTTATTGATACACAGTTAAACGTAAATCGTGATGAAAATTATATTGAAATAGAATCAACCGTTAGAACTACTGAAAAAACTGGAGTTGAGATGGAGGCACTGACAGCAGTAAGCATCGCGGCCTTGACCATATACGATATGTGCAAAGCTTTAGATAAAACCATGGTGATTGATGAAATTAGACTCATAAAAAAGACTGGTGGCTCTAGCGGAAACTACGATCGGAATAATCTCAGCTAGCCTTATTCTTTATTAATCATCTTAATAGTTTCTTTGGCCACCAAATCTGGATCTTCCATGTAAATGGCATGACCCAGATTCTCATAAACAGTTAAATTCGCATCTAGCAATGCCTCTGAAAATGGAATCAAGTGACTTTCTAATATCGAATTACCGCCCGCAACCATGATAGAAACTGGAACATCAATATGTGATGCCTCTTCTATCAACGAAAATTCGTCCTTCTGCATTTCATCGATATTGTATGAATTCAAATGCCACATTGCTTCTGCTTTTCCATCTTTATGGATTAAAGTCTCTAATTCCAATACATCTTTAAGAGCTTCTTTCGTCCAAACTTTAGTCATAGAATTTGTCATTAGTCGCTTTTTTAGTTCCTCTAGGTTATTCCATGTATTTCTTCGGCCCCTGCCTTGGATTTCATTGAGTTGGTCATCTAAAATTCCTACTCGAACATAGTGTTCAGGTCCCTGCATAACAGGCTCTATCAATATCATTCCTAGTACCCGTTCAGAATTTTTTGCAGCATAAAGACCAGTTGACGCGGCCCCCAGGGAATGAGCCATAAGGTAATGGTTTTGATCACCAATAATTTGTTTGATCATAAACTCTGTGTCTGAAGCCTTATCCTTGGTCATGTACCCTGTTTTAGGAGCGTCGCTTTTTCCATGCCCCAGCATATCTAATGCCACCACCCTAAACTGACTTCTGATCCTTCTTGAAACAGCATTCCAACTTTGCGCAGTTCTTCTTGAGCCATGGATCAAAAATATAGGTGGCCCGCTTCCACCCCAATCCAGAGCATGCAAATTCACGCCATTTCTATCAATGTAGATGCTTCGAGTATTATCTTGATTCTGCGTCATTCTGTTACTAAATTTTCTCAAATTCAGATTTAAACCAAGGAAGACCGTTTACCATCTCAACTTCGTAATCTCCGAAAAGAACTTGGTATTTTTCCATGAGGATTTCGCCCACTTTACCGAAAACTAATCTTATCTCTTCTTCCGCCGACGGCTCTGTTCTTGCTTCGATAACGTGCCGCAAAGTCCTAACATTAGCACTCCATCCAACACTCGTTGCAACTCCAATTGGAGCTATTCTTCTCATAGCGCTAGTTATCTCTTTCTTCTTTGAAAAAGCCTTACCTTCTTCATCCAACTCATAATGTTCAGCCATAAGTCTCTGTAATTCTTCGAGTTGTGAAAAGGTTTTTACAAATACTTCCATCATTTCATCGTCTTCTTTTACAGAAGTGGGAGCCCACATACCTAGATCGTCTAATCTAACAAACCTAAGGCTCTCTTGGGACACTGCTGTACCTGCTCGATGTCTAACCAATTCATGTGTGAAAACTCTACTTACATCTGAGAATACAAAATTTAAGACGCTGTGCTCCAAAACAGAACCATGCCCAGTCCTTATAATGTTCTGTAAATGTGATTTATTATCAGGTCGAACCCTTGTAACATTTGGGTTCAATCCTGGTTCAAAGCTTCTGTAACATAATCTTCCCATAAATTCAGACAATGCTTCTGAATCTGTATTCGCGTCGGTAGACCAATCTGGCGCTCCTACGTGCTCAAGGTAAGCATTTAGTCCCTCAGGTAGTAATTTAGTTTCACCAATCAAGAAAACTTTAGGTTCAACATCATGCATATCATTCCCCTATTCCATCAGAGACAAAACTTGCTCAATCCTAAATCGTTCCCTAAACGTGTCTCAACCCGTTCAGATACTTTCTATTTAATATGTTATCAAATTCTTCTGTAAAGTGGTGGGCGGCGAGGGACTCGAACCCCCGACTTTCTGCGTGTAAAGCAGACGCTCTAACCAACTGAGCTAGCCGCCCGTTATACCATGACCAGTGGCGCGCTTGGCGGGATTCGAACCCACGACCTCAGCTTCCGCAAAGCTGCGCTCTATCCAGCTGAGCTACAAGCGCACAATTATTTCGGTGCCGAGGGGGAGATTTGAACTCCCACGCCCAAAGGGCACTGCGTCCTGAACACAGCGCGTCTGCCGTTCCGCCACCTCGGCAGTATGTTACCAGAAAATTGTACGATTTCTTAGCTCGAATTAGAAGGCAAAATCGTTAATGTAGCAAAAACATCTTCTATTTTGCAGCTTTAACAATATTTTGAACTTTCGCGACAACACTTTCGACGTTCGCATTTCTATAGTTCGGTTTCAGTTCGCTATAGATTACGGAGGCAATACCGTCAGTCAAATCACGCGGGCCAAGTTCAGATTCACCAAATATAATAAGTTTGTCAGCCAATTTAGCAGCTTCCAGATTTTTTAGGTTATTGGGGCTTACAGGCATATCACACAGAATGACCAAATCAGCATGTTTCAACATTTCAGTATGAGCATTAAATATATCTGTACCAATTGGGGCAAATGCCATAGTGGGTATATAATTAACTCCTAGAATATCAGCTACCATACGATCGGTATCACCTGAACCAAGAGGGCCTGCAGTAACTCTTAATCCTGCATCTTTCAAAGAATGAATTAGGCGGCCTCCCGTGCCTCCGCCACAGATAACATGAACCGTCGACTCAGATTGGAAATCAACGGTGTTTCTATATTCGTCACTGGTACTCAAAGTGGTCTTGCCGGTAAGAGGGTCCTGATAAACGAGAGCTGATACACCGTAAGATTGTTCTATGTTCTGAGAATTCAAAACATCTTGAGGTAATCCTACAGATATAATTTTTCCTTGATTTAGTAGCACCATAGTATCCGCGTAGCGGGAAGCAAGAGAAAGATCATGGATCGCAGTCACAATAGAAACTCCTTTTCGTGAATATTCTCTCATTAGTTTTAAGATTTTTAGCTGGTATTGAATGTCCAAATTTGCAGTGGGTTCATCCATAATTATAATCGGCGTATTTTGGGCGAGAGCCCGCGCTATAAATACTCTTTGGCGCTCGCCACCTGATAATTCCGAAACCTTATGGTTTCGCAAGTCTGAGACATCTGTAAGAAACATCGCATTCTCTATGATTTCAACATCACTGGAAGATCCCATTTGAAATCTACCAGTATGTGGATATCTACCCATGGATACGATATCGTAAGCTGTAAAATTGTGAGTTTCAGGAGGATTTTGAGGAACAAACGCAATTTTCCTCCCGATCGACCCTGGATTCATCGACCTAATTTCTTGCCCGTCTATACAAACAGATCCTTCATGGTCATCTAATAGGCCGCCAATAGCACGTAGTAATGTTGTTTTACCCGATCCATTAGGCCCTACTACAGTGATTAGGGCACCATGCTCTGCTGAAAAAGAAACGCTATCCAAGATTACCTTCCCAGACAAACGAACCGTTAAATTAAGTACCTCCGTAGCAGGAACGGAGTTTGGCAAAATTCCCATATCTGAAAGCAAATTAACACCCCGTAAGAATATATGCAGTAGAATAATAGCTGGTTTTATTGTCTTAATTTTAGTACGCGAATGCAACTTTGGAGAAAATAATTTTGGGAAATTGATGGTAATATATGTTTAAAAGGAGATTTAACTTATGTTTAGAAAAGGACCGAACCAGCATATGATGTTCAGATCTGGAAATCCGGCTTTGGGGCCAAAAACTTTTGCTGGATTTGATGCCACTTCCGGGCCGGTTATGTCTATCGAAGGAGCAGTCAATCGAGTGGGGGTATCGCTACTGATTCTGCTAATTTTTGGGGCTGTTTCGTTCAATGCGGCTTCTACTATATTTTTGATACCTGCACTTATCATCTCCCTAATTCTGGGTTTGGTAACGGTTTTCAAAAAACATTTATCCTTCTATACCGTCCCTGCTTATGCAGCAGCACAAGGAGTTGTATTAGGTGGAATCTCCTATTTTTTCAACGAGATGTTTGAAGGTATAGTTTTTCAAGCCGTAAGTTTAACGGTGGCTATACTAGCTGCACTATTGTTTGCCTATAAATCAAGACTGATTAAGGTCACTGAGAACTTTAAACTAGGGGTTGCAGCTGCAACAGGTGGCATATTTCTTTTATATTTTGTCCAATTTATCGGTGGGTTTTTTGGATTAAGAATTGCAGTTTTAGATATAACAAACTCTTCGTTAATGAGCATAGGTTTCAGTCTTCTGGTCATCGTCATTGCATCGTTAAACTTAGTACTTGATTTTGATTTTATTGAAGAAGGGGCTGAGAAAGGCGTACCCAAATACATGGAATGGTATGCTGCATTTGGCTTACTTACAACGCTTGTCTGGTTATATCTTGAAATCCTTAGATTACTAGCTAAGATGCGTTCGAGGTAAATTTACCTCGCACTGTTTGAGCCTAGAGTTTTAATTCCTAGGCATTATATTGATGGAGAATACAGATCCCTCTTGATTGGGTATAACCCTGCACCTAACACCTTTTTTCAACGCATTAGGTAGAGAATATGTAGCAACAATGCGCGCATTTGTAATTATGTTCGATGAAATACCTTGGGTCGCTTTTTTAATCGCCTGATCAACGAATTCAATCTGTTCTGGAACTGGTCGATCATTTATGTCAATTTCTTTTCCTTCGGACTCCATTTAAGGGAACCTCTTAATCCATTGAACACTTATATATGATCCTATCGCCAACCCCAGCGCATAGACCCAACCATTTAACGCGAGTGAAGGAACGGCAGAGAAAAAGGCGCCTAAAGTACATCCTAAACCTAGCCCTGCACCATAACCCATGATGGTTCCTCCAATTATCGATTGGATATATCTAACAGGTGACCTCGGTACACGTAATTTGAACTCGCGCGCGAATATTGCTGAAGCAGCTGCACCTGCGACAATACCCACGTTTAGAAAGAATGTTTCCGTAAACCACGAACCACCCTCTACAACTACCGCAGCGCAGGCACCTAAGCCGTCGATACCCTTTAGATCAACAGGAGGAATTCCAAAAAGGTTCACGAATGACGTTGCCCATCTTGATATTTCCCCAACAACTCCCAAAGGATGGAACCTTATGAATAAAATAATATTGACCATAGCCAATATTATTCCACCTACTATAGGACTCCATTCTTCTCTAAAAATATTCTTCAAATAGCCTATAATTTCACCGGTAGTAGTAGCTGGGGTTTCATGAGTGTCTAGCTTTTTTATTTCTGGCATCACAAAGCCTGCAGTTACCCGTCGTTCCCTTGATAATGCAACAAATAAGACCACTAAAAGTCCTATTGCCGTTATACCTAAAGCGCCAGAATACGATAGCTCTGCTGGGATCCACACTGCCATTTCTTGAGAGATTAAATTGTCCCACCACCAATTCCACGTATTATTCAGCAAAAATAGACCTATCATGACTCCCAATATGGCTACCCATGAAGCAATATAACCTTCACCCATTCGATACAAGGAACCTGAAACGCAACCTCCAGCTAGAACCATCCCTATTCCAAACAAAGTTCCCGCTATTAGAGTTGATAACCCGACAGGCAGGACATGAGCATCACTCGGAAATGAGCCAAACCCTGGGTTGGGAGCTACGGTGCTCATCACCATAACAAATCCAATAGAAGATACAGCAAGCCCAACCAATATACCTTTTATCATCCGGGTTTGGCCTAGCAAGAAAAAGTCCCTAAATGCAGACGTAAAACAAAACCTACTGCGTTGAACCGTTATGCCAAATACTATTCCAACAATCCAATATATAGCTGGCACCGGTTGATCTGTTATTGAAAGTATCAATACTAATCCTGCAATAGCTATAATGGTCGCCCACACCCAAAACGAATAATTAGTGATTTTAAATCGATTCGTATCAATAATATTTTGCATAAACCCTCTAAATCTTGGTTTCTAGTTACCTTTACCACAAAGGTACGCCCCCTAGCATAACATAGAGGGCGTTCCAGCTACTCAATAGTGAGTAACCCTAGTGTGGCTAGCAAATTTTATTTAAGAATCAATTGGAGTGTCCTCTCTGTTACCCCACTCAGTCCACGATCCGTCATAAACAACGACGTTGTCATAACCCAAGAGATCACTCAAAACAAACCAGCTGTCAGTCGCTCTAACAGCGGTTTGGCACAAGGTATATATCTCTTGATCAACTCCTACCGCTGCTGCCGTGTAAATTTCACGTAGCTCTGAAGCACTTAAGAATGTGCCGTCTTCAGCATGGTTTTGTGTCCATTCAACATGCACTGACTCAGGTATGTGACCGCCTCTTTCTGCTCTGACATCACGGCCCGCATATTCATCAGCGCTTCTGGTATCTACTACCAATTTAGTTGGATCTCCAATAGTTGCAAGAGTATCGTCCAAGGAAGCTACAAGACCAGGGTTGGGCTCACCAGTAAATTCATATGAACTTGCCGATATATTAGGAACATCGGTAGTAATTTCTTTACCTTCAGATTCCCAAAGAGCTATAGCCCCATCCATCATTCGTGCATCTTCGTGACCATATACATCAAGCGTCCATAGGAACCTTGTTGACCATAAATTCTTGATATGATCATATATGATGATAGTATCTGTAGAGGATACACCCAACGCACTCAATTTCGCCGCTATATCTCCCTCAGAAGGAATCACTCCTTTAACACCATCTCTTTCTACTTGTAGTTCGGATTTATCGTAGTTAATTGCCCCGGGAAGATGCCCTGCGGCATAGTCTTCACCATTACGAATATCAATGATGACAACATTTTCATTATCCAAATTTTCATTAACCCAATCTGTGGAAACAAGTCGAGCAGTCGAAGCATATCCTCTATCCTCAAGAGAAGCATCGGAAGCTACCTCGTTCCCTGCACATGCTCCAGTAATTAGCAATCCTAAAATTGCCAACCCACCAAAGCTAATTTTTAAACCTTGACTCGAAAAAACCTTCATTTCCTATGAACTCCCTCTATTTGTATTTCTGTTTACTTAAATAAGTGAATTTTCCATTCCCCAGCTGCAACTTCTTCTATTTCACAACCATATCCACGTTTCATCGCTTCAGGCGGAATAGTTGACAGGGCAGGGGGATGATCCGTAAGAACATCAAGCGTTTGAGGCGCAGGATCTCTTCCATCAAGTTCTTTATTTGTGCGAATCATTGGATACGGGCATATTTCACCTCTGACATCCAGTAATTCAACGGTTAATTCATCTGACATTCCACTCTCCTTAAAAAATATTTTTTGCAAAAAAAAACCCGCCTTGTAAATTCAAGGCGGGGCTAAATCCAAATTTAAAGAATATTATTCCCGCGGCAACATCATACAGCAGCAAGCCTCCACCAAATTCTCTATTCGGCCCTGGCGTACAACCTTTATAATATTTGTACTAGGTTTAGTCATCTTCTGCTTTCTAGACAATAACTGTTTTCTGTACGATCTAACTCGTTTAGACTACTGGGTAAACTAAATTATTGCAAGCATATTGGAATTATTGATCCAAAACAGTATTTTACAATAGTAATACTATTGGAACAAAGGCCATGCACATCATGTTACTCTATCGTACATTTATAATTTGTTTTGCGTTACTAATAACCAGTTGCTCGACCACTTCATCCTCTACAACCTTTACCTCTCTCGAAGAAGGCATTTATTTAGAACGAGTTTTTCCAGAGTTATCGAGAACGAATATTGTTTATATGGAACCCGCTCCAGGGATACCAGATAAATTATTCTTAGCCGTTAAAACTGGGGAAATCATTATTATCGATACTGCTACTACAACGGTTCGAGAAACTGAGTTCTTAGACATATCTAAGAAAGTAAATTCGGCAGGTAACGAAGAAGGTTTACTCGGGTTTACTTTCGATAACCAATTTATGGATAATCGTTTTTTCTACGTATATTATTCTGCCAGCAATCCGCGAAGAAGTGTAATATCAAGATTTACTGCTGAAGCAGATAACCTTCTTAAAGCCATACCTGGAAGTGAAAAAATTCTGCTCGAAGTTGAACAACCTTATTCAAATCATAATGGCGGTCACTTACAATTTGGTTTAGATGGGTTCTTATATATAGGTTTGGGAGATGGCGGATCGGCCGGTGACCCTTTAAACAACGGCCAAAACCCTTCAACATTGCTCGGCTCCATATTAAGAGTTAACGTGCATCCGGAAAATGCAGATACTAGCTACACAGTTCCGCTAGATAACCCTTTTGCGAACAGTGTTGAGGGATTTAGAGGTGAAATATGGGCTTATGGATTAAGAAATCCCTGGAAATTTAGTTTCGATAGCGAGTTAGGTACGTTATGGGCCGCTGACGTAGGTCAAAACAAGTATGAAGAAATAAATTTAATAGTAAGGGGCGGAAATTATGGCTGGAATGAGATGGAAGGAAGCAGTTGCTATAATAATTTTTGGGAAATCATCCAAAATGAAGACTGCCCAAAAGAGGAATTCGTACAGCCTATTTTTACCTATCCTCATGATTCTGGTAATTGCTCCGTTACCGGGGGATATATTTATAGGGGATCACAAATAGAATATCTTAGAGGTTTATATATATACGCTGACTTCTGCAGTGGCAGAATATGGGCACTTAAACATGATTCAAAAGGCAAATCTGTGAACACTCTTTTGATCGATTCAGGCCTCCCAATTTCTAGCTTTGCAAAAGACAGCAAAAATGAACTCTACGTAATCTCTTACGAAGGCGCTCTATATAGAATGACTTTAACAAGTTGAACGAAATTTTATTTTTGTTAGGATGAACCCATAGTTCAAGCTGATGTAAAAACCCAAAGGAGGTTATCATGGGAACTATGACATCAAACAAATTAGGAGGACTAGCATTGACTTTTGGTCCGCTATTAGCGGTACTAGCCTATCTACTATCACCAGGCCAAGGTTTAATAGGTGGCCAGGTAGATTTCGCCGACCCTCAAGCAGGGATTGGAGCTCTATTGTCTAATGGAGGAATCGCTGCTATCACGAGCACCCTTGCACCTATTGGACTAATAATTTTGCTTCACGGTATAAATACATTAGTCGAGCAACTCCGAACTGGACAAGGCGGTAGCATAGCAGGACTAGGAAGAGTATTCCTTGTATTTGGAATAGTTGCATGGATGGTAGGAGGCAGCTTTCAAGCAGCCATAGCTGGTGGCAATACAGGCGCAGCGGCCGGAGCCTTATACGCTGCAGGGTTCGGTCTGAACCTCACCGGAGGAATCCTTTCAGGATTGGCTTTCCTGCTCATCGGAATAGGTGTCTCCACAAATGCAAATTTTAATAGAAATTTTGCCTTGGTGGCAGCAGCTGTTTCCTTAGTACTATTAGTTGTAAATATCGTTGTTGCAAACGATACCTCGATGCAGCTAACACTTGCACCAGTCGTAGGTATTGGATTTATAGTTTTCACCGTTTGGTCGATTACACTCGGTCAAAAATTAGGGAAACTTTAGTCGACTCCTTAGCATTGGAAAATTAAATAGTTAGAGGCCCTTAGTCGCACAATAAGATCTAGGGCCTCTAATATATTTTGAAACACCAGATTTAAATAACAAGCATTTGAGATGTTCCGTTGGAAATCCTACCTGTGGAACAAACAGGCTATGCTCATCCCAAACTCCTCGCAGAAACAAGCGCTCTAACCAACTGAGCTAACCACCCTTGGGTTTGGTGGCAACGATAGGATTTGAACCTACGACCTAGCGCTTATGAAGCGCCCGCTCTAACCACTGAGCTACGTTGCCCTAAAATGCTTCGAACCGCCGGAGTATAGCATTACTCTTAGTCGAGGGTCAAAAAAAGTATGTGCCGGGTATTTTCAGCTATAATATAGTCAATTTATTGTTTATATAGGCAAAGGTAAGTTAATCATGGAACAAAACTCTGGTATGGATCCCTTTACTCTCCGAGTTAAATCGGATTCAATCTTAGAACGAGATGTCGGAGAACTCAGGATGCTTCTATCCGCGGCTATAGATCAAATTTATTCGTTCCCTCACATATTCCCTGATTCCCCTTTAGAAGCGATTGAAATCGAGCCAAGAGAAATGGAATCACCGGAAAGAGGACCAGTAGTTGTATGTCCAGACGCTGAGCTATACGAGATGGTTGTTAGAGCAACTTTTGAAACAATAGGAGCTCAAGAATATGCTGACCGACGTGAAGAAATAAAACCACTTGAGCTACCGCTTCATGAGTATGTCGCATACCTATATTCCGCCATCGTCGCTGTAAGCGAGTTTCTTGCGCAAGAAAGTCAGTAGATTATTGAATCAAATTTCTTAATTGTTGTGTTATGGGGCGCTCAATCAAAACAAAAAAGATGTACCCAACTACCAAAGTAAGGAACGTGGATGTAACCAGCATCGTTACAAATCCAAATTCCAATTCAGCGGCTTGCTCTATGTACCTGAAACCTAGCGAAATCGCCGGTAAGGTAAATACTTGGATAAGATATATAGAATAAGATGCATTACCTAGTGCAATTAGAATGCTGACTTTTTTCAGTATTTCATCGCTAAAAACATAAAGTGATGAAAACAATATAAGAGCGCTAGCAGGACCCCAAAGTAAAAATCTAAATAATTCGGCTTCTGGCCTGAAAAGTATTATTACTGTTAGCAAGATAGAGAGTCCAAAAACGCCCAGAAATCTTCCAAGATACGTATTCACAGAAGGATTTTTCAAATAATAATGCGCAACAAAAACACCTAACAAGAATTCCAATAATATTGGATTAGTTATTTGTATAAAAAATGGGATTCCGGGAGCGTATATAAACGATAAAAATACTGAACCTAAGAAAACCAAAGCTATGAACGGCAACGCTTTCCCTCTACCCATGATTAACGAAACAGCAAAAATAACATAAAAATACATTTCGAAATTCAGTGTCCAGCCTAAACCAATGACCGGTGACTCTACTAAATCAACGCTAGTCCAAGGGATAAACATATATGAAGCTACAATCCAGGCCGCGTCTAAAGTTTGTCGATATGTAAAAAGATCAGGTCTGGCCGCTAATATGACTACAGACAGCGTGGTAAGAATCCAATATATTGGCACAATCCGTATAAGCCGTTTAATAAAAAACGTTACAGATGCTTTTGGCTTAGCAAATTGATTAGAAGATGAGTACAGCATAATGAATCCACTAATCAAAAAGAAAATATGGACCCCTACTTGAACTACATCACCCCAATTTGGCAAGAGCTTTGGGTCTATTGGCTCTAGAACTTCATTAACTCTTGGAAAAGTTCTGGCAATTCGACTCTCGGCGTGAGCAAGTACCACCAAAACTCCCGCAAAAAATCGCATGAGCTGAACAGAATCTAATCTATTAGCCACTCTAGTTTCGATAACGATCTCCTCAGGGCAACTGACTAGTCACTAAATTTCTTGAAAGGTATCCCCTTTGTAAATTTCCCTGCTACTTAAATATGCCTTTAATGGTCCTTGTTGAACTTGCCTCAAACGGTCATCTACTTCTCGAACTGGTTTAGCAGGGAAGCCCATCATTACTGAGTTTGCTTCCACGTTTGTTCCAGCAGTTACCAACGCGCCGGCGCCAATTATAGCGCCATCACCAATATTAACCTCGGCTCCAGCCGCACCTACCACTTTGGCTCCATTGGCTATTAGAACATTATCACCGGTAACTACCCTATGAACTAGAGTTTGGTGAGCGATAACACAATCTTTACCGATAGTTGTCTCTTCGTGAATTACTGCACCATCTTGCACATTTGAATTTTCTTTAATTGTTATCTTTCCACTATCCCCACGGAGCGTGGCATTGAACCAAATACTAACATTAGCTTCAATAACAACATCTCCAATTATTGAGGCAGATGGCGCGATAAAAGCGGTTGGATGTATTTGAGGTGTTTTACCATTGACTGAATATACTGACATTTTTCCCCCTATTATTGTTTTTTCTATATAGAACCAATTTCTACTATTGCTGTACCTCCTTGAGGTCTCTGTCCATCATCTCTCATAATATATAGATCAAGCTCAAGAATAACTTTATCCAATTCTTCCACTCTATCTGTGACAACACCTCCAACTTGAACCTGATCACCTTGCATTAACGGTTGCCTGAAAACACAATCTAGTTTTTTTATATTTGAGCTAGGAATCCATTGCTTTACTGCGGATTCCATGGCCATCATCCCGTAATTACCTGGCACGATGAGACCTCTAAATCCTTCGTCTTGCGCGGATTTAATATCTGTAAACCTATTAGGTCCTGACATTGGAGAATCGTTTGATTCTTCATTATCATCTTTTTCATCACCAAAATTGGATAGCCACCCTGACAACGACATTAGACTCGCAACCATATCTTTGTCTGGAACCCAATCCATTAAATCAAGCTCGTCGCCAACATCTATAGATATATCATCCATAACAAATTTACTTCCCGGGCTTTCCAGGAGCCCTATAAACCATTGAATCAGTTGCTCTCGCTACCAATTCACCATTATCATTTTTAAATAGAATTTCCCATACTTCAAAAGCCATAGTCCCAGACCTACCAGTCTTCGTGTACACCTCTTTAAATATTGCACTACGATCAAGAGTATCTCCCTCAAATACTTGATCAAAGACTTCAATTGATCGCCCAGCGTTCAGACCAACAGATGCACCTTCTAATTTTACGTCAGATCCAACTTGAACTGATCTATTGAAAAACACGTTTAACATATTTACTGGTACTTCAATTCTTCCAGATTCATCCTGGGATATTGGGTGCCCCGTTGCATCACAATATGTCTGAATATGATCTTTGGTTATTGTTATAGATCCATTGGGTTGCTCAACGTTCAGCATCTCCTTGTTATATGTTAGATCCCCTGTTTCTGGCATATTTGCTAACTCCTTTAATTCTTAATCTATTATAGCGTCTTCTAAATTAACAGCATGAAACCTGCCAGCTAATAATTCTTCAACTAAAGTAGATTCATCCAAAATTTCATTTTCAAATGCTGTCATACATTTTGCTATAGCGCTAACAAAGTGGGCATCACTACCTCCAGTACCTTTATAATTCATTTTTGTGGTCAGCTCTTCCGCGATGAATGCTTCTTCAGGTCTATTACCACCATTTAATCGCTCGACAATACCAACCATTGGGAACTCGATGCCTCGATCCATCCATTGTGACAAACCAATTCCAGATCGACCAGGGTGAGCTGGAACAGCAATCGCCCCAGTCTGATTCGCAACTTCCATGAGGAGAAATGGGTCGATATCTACATCACTAAAGTCAATTTTATCCGTCAATTGCTTGGAAACACCGTAAATCAAAAAATGCCCATGCCTAGTATCCAGTTCCGCACCTTTCAGTACAGAAATCTCATAATCTTCAGAAAGTTGACGGTAATCGTTAGAAAAATCAAACTGACGGTGTTCAGTCAAAACAATACCATCAATTTTAGAGCCTTTTTTTCGAAGGCTCTTTATCCATTTCAAATATTGCTCAACGGAAGCCCGTGAGTCGTCTGAAGCTATGGAATGACAATGCAAGTCAAAATAGAACATACGGTTGGATATCCTAGCATGATAAAACCGTGTGGTACAAGTATTTATCGAAGAGACCAGTCTAATATTGCACCTGTGAACCTACAAAAGTTCTCGCCCATTCGTCTGCAACAAATACGTCGTCAATAGTTTCGACAGCACTTGATCTATGATTACCTAATGTCATCTCAATGATCCCAGGGATTTCAGTAAAACCTATTTGCTGCGACAGAAAAAGATCAACAGCAGCATCATTGGCTGCAGCTACAACAGCGGGATAGGTATCTCCTAATTTTATAGCTTCTAAAGCCAGCTTATAGCTTGCAAATAGTTCTTCTTCTAAAGACTCAAATGAAACCTTACCAAGTTCTAATAAATTGACTCGGGTAACCTGAGGGTTTGACCATCGATCTGGGTACGCAAGGGCCAATTGAACAGGAACTCTCATATCAGGATTAGAAAGGACTGCTTTAACAGATCCATCCTGGAATTCGGTTAATGCCCTTACAACGCTTTCAGGATGATATACCACCCTTATATTCTCCACAGGTACATCATAAAGATGGTGAATAGCACTCAGCTGAGTTGCTTTTGTTATAAGCGTGGATGAATCGATACTTCTCCGCTGACCAACTTTTCTAGAAGGGCGTACTAGAGCACTTAGTCCATGGCTCCTAAGACGCCGAGCATTGATTGTGCCCCATGTAGAAGTTATAGTCACCTGGTCAATTGTCTCTCGATCTTCCCCCCATAGGGTTTGTAAAACTCCTGCCGGTTCATCATCTAATGGGAAAATTGTTGCTCCTGTTTCCTCAGCAGTTTTTTTAAGTAAAGATCCCATCACAAATAATAGGTCGATATTTCCTAGAGCAATTTTTTTTCCGGCTTTTACCGCATCCCAAGTCGCTCTCAAACTAGATTTACCGACGTGCGCAATGAACACCATGTCTACTTCATCAGCTGTTACAAGTTCTGAAGCCGAAACCAATTGAACATCAGAATCAGAAGAGTCCCACTCACCATGCGCTATTGAGACCATATTAGGGCGATATTTTGAAACTTGTTCTTTTAATCTTTCAACGTTGGATCCCGTCCCCAACGCTACAATATTGATTTCCTCTTTTAAAGAATCGATGACATCTAATATGGTCCTTCCAAGTGAACCTGTAGACCCAATAATGGCGATGTTTAAAGGATCGTTTTTCATATTGTAAAACTTACCCTATCTATATCTAAAGATTATCTAGTTTGTTTTCAACCACGTATTGGAGATATTCCTTGAGAGTATCATTTTCAACAGTATCAATAACTTCAGCAACAAATGCTCTGATTAATATTCGTTTAGCCTGTTCTTCTGTAACGCCTCGACTCATCAAGTAGAAAATAGCATCTTCGTCGATTTGACCACACGCTGCTCCGTGACCACATCTGACATCATCACAATAAACCCAAAAAGCAGGCTTAGTATCTGCTTCAGCCGTATTAGAAAGAAGCAAATTCTTATCTACTTGATTAGCATTTACACCGGCAGCTTTTTCACGAACAATGATACTCCCATGAAATACAGACCTTGAATGACCATCAAGTATCCCCTTATATATTTCGTTACTATCATTATTCCCAACGACATGATCGATGACCACCTGATTATCTATGTGTTGGGATCTGCTCACTACATAGGCTCCATTGATTCGAGCAAGGCCACCTTCTCCAACCATCTTTATAT
Source organism: Dehalococcoidia bacterium UBA6926 (assembly GCA_002450835.1). GTDB lineage: Bacteria > Chloroflexota > Dehalococcoidia > UBA6926 > UBA6926 > UBA6926. The sequence goes on along the minus strand of DKAM01000006.1, from coordinate 1,275 downwards.
TTAAATTATTTCTTGCTAATCGTGATCCTATATCAAGGTTCATCGAGCTAAATCGTGCATTCGCTTGAACTTCGACATCAGTGGTAGAAACGTGATAGGTACTTTCATTGTAATTCTGAGTTTTCGTGTAATTTAAAATTGATCCTTGTCCGACAATAATCTCAGTCACCGAATTAGAGAAATGCTTGGTATTTCCAATTGATGCATAACTTTCAATTACATTAGATACGCTGTCGCTACCAGCAACGATCAGCACCCTTGGAATAGAAAAGCTCTGGTTAACTAAATCAGTGGACACAAATATGACTTGTATCAGCTGATCTGATTTGTGTTTTGGCAGTATATGTATAAATGCTCCTTGATCAAGAAAAGCCGTGTTCATTGCAGTAAATCCACTCACATCGGTGGTAGATCTCGTACTGATATACTCATCAATAACTGAACTATATGATTTGTTTCTTGCATCCACCAAATTACTGATTTCAACAGAGGATTGCTCTGCAGGGATATTTGAAAGATCCGGTTTGTATATACCATCTACAAAGATTAGCGATGTTGTAGGATTTTCCTTATCAACAAGCACCGATTCAATAGCATCTTTAATACGTCTATCTTCTTTTGAATTCGGAACTTGCTTAGCCTCATAAGGCGATTCGAAGTGGTCGTTCATTATGGGTCTAATATCTGTGTACTTCCACTCCTCGTTACCTTTCCTTTTTGCAGGAAAACCTAAACTCAGAAAATCTTTGAGCCCTGTCGATCGTACTTTGGATGTAGTATCTGATTGATCTTGGAAAAGTTCCTCGCTCACAAGACGATCATATGCTTTTTGGTAATCATGTTCTTTAATTTTATTAGTCATAATTAATCACCGTACGCAACTGATCGATAGTTTTATGAAGGGTAGTTAACATGAATTAGCCAACGGCTCCTTCTAAATTCATCTCCAAAAGACGTGTTGCTTCAACAGAAAATTCAAACGGCAGGTTCCTAAATACTTGCTCACAAAAGCCGTTTATTATCATTGAATGCGCTTTTTCAACAGATATACCTCTTGAGTTGCAATAAAAAAGTTGGTCTTCACTGACTTTAGACGTATAAGCCTCGTGCTCTAAAAACGCACTTTTATTTTTTACTTCAACATAAGGGGTGGTATGAGCACCACATTCATCGCCGATTAACAAAGAATCACATTGAGTGAAATTGGAAGCGTTTTCTGCCCCGGGGTTGATCCGAACGAGACCACGGTATGTATTTTCAGCTTTGCCTGCAGAA
>DKAM01000013.1:7383-20090 GCA_002450835.1 Dehalococcoidia bacterium UBA6926 | reverse complement strand
TGGTACTACGTGTTGAGTGAATAAGAAGCCCCTGGCGGGGATAACCCGCTGGGGGCTTTTGGAGTTTGAGTATTTGATATGTATGACTATCGAGCAGCTACAGCTTTAATATTTATACTGGTTCTTATGAAAATAGTTGTAGGGATCCTATTGTTTGTAATATTAAGGGACGCCGAAGCAGTCACCTTATATGCTTCGATTCATTTAGGGATGATACTCACAACAATTCCACTAATAATTTTATTCGTAGGGACATTAGTTTTTTGGTGGAAAGTTCTTTTATTAAGACGTAGAAGGAATGAATTGGTGGGCGATATTCACCATACTGAATCTCTTTAAATGGAGTTAATTCTAAGATCAGTTATCCAGGATAAACAGTGCAGAAGTTTTGAATATTGACCATAAGGTATCTCCGACTTGCACATTTAGTTGCTCGAGGGAGCGCCTTGTTATGTGGCCATTGAGTAACAGCCCATCTTTTGACTCTATCAGAACTTCGTAGCCGACAGCAGTTTTCTCTATGGTTTTTACTGTACCAGGTAGTATATTTCTGGCTGAAAGAGCGCTTGTTTGAGGCTTCTTAGTTGCAAATATAATGTCACTGGCTTTTATGCCTACAGACACAGTGGTTCCTGCTTCAACTTTTTTATATGGTACTTCTAGAATTAGCGTATTTCCGAATCGGGCGATAATAATTCCTTCTTTTGGTAGCAACTCTGCTACTTCTAACTCTAAGATATTTTCGACTCCAGTCAATTGAGCTATTTCAATAGAATTAGGCTGTGTTAAAGTGGCGACTGGGGTCCCTGCATCGATAAGTGCCCCATCTTGAATCACTTGCACATGATCCCCTAAAGTAAGGGCTTCCTCAATATCGTGGGTTACCAACAATACGGGTATGTTTTCGCTTATTAATATAGCCCTTATTTCTTGCCTAGCAGATCGTTTTAAGTCTAAATCTAAAGCTGCAAAGGGCTCGTCAAGGAGAAGCATTTTTGGTGATGTTGCAAGAGCTCTCGCCAACGCAACTCGCTGACGCTCCCCTCCTGAAAGGGCATCAATATTTCTTTCGGCGACAGAAGTTAATTGTAAGCGATCGATAAGTGTGTTTGTTTTATCATAGATATACGATTGGCTTTCCTCACTAATCCCATATTCAATATTCTTTCTGGCATTGAGGTTTGGGAAAAGACCATAGTCTTGAGGCATATAGCCTATCTTTCTTTTATGAGGAGGAATATTAATCTCACGTTTAGAATCGAATACGGGAACGCCACCTATCTCGATATGTCCTTTTTGCGGTGTATTTATGCCCGCTATTGTTTTCAGTGTAAGAGATTTTCCTGCGCCAGATCCTCCAAATAGTATTGATATTTCGCCCGATTTTATGTCCCAACTATTTGTGAGTAGGAAATCCCCTATTTTTGATTCAACCCAACCTGAAGCATTCATTCTCGTACCTCCACGGAGTTGGATCTTTGGCCAAGCATTGTAAGGATTACAAGGATCACAGTTGAAGCAATTAATAATAGTATCGATAGTGCTATCGCAGCATCGAAATCAGTTTCCATAGCGGAAAGAATTGCTAGTGGCATCGTTTGAGTTTTGCCAATAAAATTTCCGGCAAACATTAAAGTTGCACCAAATTCAGATAATGCTCGTGCCCACGATAATGCTAGGCCTCCCAGAATCGTTGGAGACGCGATTGGCAAAGTTATTTTCCAGAAAGTTTTAATGGGAGTCATTCCTAGTGTTTGTGATATATCTTCTAGTTCTCTCGGAACTTGCGCGAACCCATTGGAGGCCGATTTTGTGTAGAAAGGTGCTGCAACGAATATTTGGGCGAGAATAACCGCTAATGTAGTGAACGATACAGAGTATTCAGTATTTCCAAAGAGATTACTCAATAAACCATTTCTGCCGAATGCCATTAGCATGGCTACTCCAGCAACTACAGGAGGAAGGACAATGGGTAGATCTATGAGTATTTCGATCATGCGTTTAAGGTTTCCAGCCTTCCTCGATAAATAGTACGCAGTTGGGGTAGCAAATAATACAATAGCCAAGATACTGATGCTGCTTGTTATGAAAGATAATCGTAGAGCTTGGAGTGTGAGATCACTGAAAATATTATTGATTAGCTGCTGAGATCCTAAACCTCTCAATACCAATGCGAAGATTGGTAGTCCAATGAACACCATATATACGATAGTTGTCCAGCTTGTAACTCGCATCCAGTTTCCCTTGTTTGTTTCTTTGGAAAAGAAGTTCAAATTAATTGTCCTGCTTTATAGGTCTAAATCCATTATCTAATAATATTGCCGCTCCCTCTTCTGATGATAAGAGCTCCAGGAATTTTGTAGAAGCTTCTTTCTCATCACCCGGCACTAGCGTAGCTATAAAATATGTTGGTTTTGTATCTATTTTTATTGGAAAGCTTATTCTTTTTACGCTATTTTCTAGTTCTTTCGATATATCGGTTGAGTATACTATGGCTGCATCTACTTCCCCTAATACAACTCTCGATAACATGCTACGTACGTTTGTCTCCATAGACACAATATTTCGAGCGAAATTGTCGGGGAATTCGTTTCCATAATAACCGGCCATCTCTATTTCTTTAATGGCTAGTACCGAGTAGGATCCAATGGGCACCTCGGGCAAAGCGGTCACAATTTTAATCCCAGGAGCCAAGATATCGTCAAAATTGTCTATGCCAGCAGTTTTTTGTGAAACGACCAAAGCTAAATCGTTTTGTGCAAACGGGATTGGTTTACTGACTCCAACATCGGTTGATAATTTCCATATCTGGAAATAATCTGCTGACGCGAAAAGATCTGCTTCTGCCCCTTGTTTTATTTGCGCCTGCAAAGTGGAACTTGCGGCATAGTTGATTTGTATATCTGTGCCGGGATTTTCAGATTCAAAGGCCAACTTTAGATCGTTGAACGTTTCTCTTAGCGAAGCTGCAGCAAAAATTGTTAACTCTTCGTTTGCGGATTCTTGATTAACTTGGCATGAAGATAAAATAAAGACGATCAGCGATAGCATCGCGATCAGGTAAAGTATTTTCCTGTGGCCCATTTTGCTATCTGATGTCTTTCGTGTACTCATAAATTATATTATCTGAATATATTAATTTTATCGTTATACTAAGTGAACAGGAATAGCCACTCAGAAGGAGTCATAAATTTGGAATTTAATGAAGTGATGCAAGTTCTTTCTGGGCAACTTCATAAGGGTGCCATTCAGACCAGTAAAACTGTTTTGGAAAAGTACTCCTATGATAGAACTTCTCAGATGAGTTTACCTGAAGCTGTTATTAAGGCCCACTCTGAGACTGAGGTGCAATCGATTTTACGTTCAGCAAACGAAAATGCGATTCCTGTTGTCACAAGGGGCGCTGGTAGTAGTTTGACGGGTGCAGTTGTGCCGATAGTTCGAGGCATAGTTCTTGATGTATCTGAAATGGATAAATTTACCGTAGTAAAAAAAGATTCTGTTGTTATTGCTGAACCTGGTGTTATGACATCTACGTTGCAGGCGGCGGTTGAAGCCGAGGGTTTATTTTACCCTCCTGACCCTGCAAGCCTAGAATTTTCCACAATCGGAGGAAATCTCGCTACTAATGCAGGAGGGGCGAGAGGCGTAAAATATGGAGTTACTCGAGACTACGTGCGAGGTTTAACTGTTGTACTCGCTGATGGACAGATTCTGAATTTTGGTGGCCAGTACCACAAGAATTCTACTGGGTATCAGCTGATGCACTTGATAATTGGCTCAGAAGGAACATTGGGAGTGATTACTAACAGCGTCCTACGCCTGATCCCACTGCCTCCGTACACAAATACTCTAAGAGCCATGTTTAGATCAGTAGAAACAACGTCTGAGGCCGTAACAGGCATATTTGAAAAGGGGTTTAATCCTAACACTATTGAGCTTATGGACCGAGTCAGCCTTGAGATTGTTTCAAATGACCTTGAGTTTAATTTATCTGAGGAACATAACGCGATGATCATTATAGAATGTGATGGTACGGATCAAACTCAGGTTGACCAGGATCTTGGAACTATAGCAACTCTTATGCAACAAAAAGGCGCATCAGAAGTTGTTATTGCGAATACCGAGAAGGAACGTCATACGATATGGAACGCTCGCCGATCCGTTTCTGATGCGTTGGCTAAAAGTGCACCTAATAAACTTGTGGAAGATATTGTCGTGCCCCGGTCGAAGATTCCTGCCCTCGTACAGGAAGTCCGAGGAATAGCTGAGGCTAACGGTTTAACAATAGCGTTATTTGGTCATGCGGGAGATGGGAATTTACACCCCAATTTCCTTTTTGATCTAAAAAATCCAAATGAGATTCAAAGAGTAGAGAAGGCTTCAAAGGAGATTTTTGAACTTGGTATCAACATGGGCGGAACGTTATCGGGAGAACACGGGATAGGAACGTTAAAGAGGCAATTTTTAGAAGATGCGGTAGGCACTAACGTTTTAGACTTGATGCGATCAGTGAAAAAATTGTTTGACCCCAATAATATTTTGAATCCACAAAAAATATTTCCTGTGGAGAATGATAAGCAAGATAAAGAAGGCTTTTTATCAGATTTGCCGTTCAATAGTGAATATAATGATATTGTTGAATAATCGGAATCCAATTATTCTTTAGTTGATATAGTGTTAACGCGTGCAATACGTTTAATTCTAAATATCATTGCGGGCATATATTAGATTAGAATTGGGAATGAAGTGGCTAAAGACGAACTGTTTGAGCAGAGAATAGAAAAATTAAATAGGCTTCGGGATAAAGGTATTGACCCATATCCTAATAGCTTTGTGCGTTCGCATACTACCGTGGAAGCTCGCGCTATATTAGAGGAACCGGCAGAAAATCAAGACGCTTCTGAAATAACACTAGCTGGGCGCTTGGTGTCTTTACGATCTATGGGCCGTTTAACATTTGCTGTGATTCGAGATGGGCAAGGACAAATTCAAGTTAGTTTTGAAAGAGACTCAATGGGCACTGAAAAATATGGTGTGCTCAAAGATCTTGATTTGGGGGATTTCATTGGTGTTAAAGGTGAGATGTATCGAACCAAAACAGAAGAGATTACGCTTAGAACCCAAGAATTAACTGTACTAACGAAATCGCTGAGGCCTATGCCCGAGAAATGGCACGGTTTGAAAGACGTAGAACAGCGATATCGTCAACGATATTTAGATCTTATTTCGAACGAAGAAGTTAGAGATATATTTCAATTCAGGAGCAAATTTATATTTACTCTCAGATCATTGATGGAAGAACGAGGGTTCATGGAAGTTGAGACCCCCGTAATGCTTCCGGTCGCTGCTGGCGCAATGGCTACTCCCTTTGTTACTACACATAATGCCCTTGATAGAACCTTGTTTTTAAGAATTGCGACAGAGCTTCATCTAAAGCGATTATTAGTTGGGGGCTACGATAAAGTTTTTGAAATTGGGCGTGTTTTTCGGAACGAAGGTCTGGATGCAAGCCATAATCCTGAATTTACTACAATGGAATCATACGAAGCATATGGAGATTACGAATCTACTATGGTGATGGTAGAAGAATTACTGTCGTCTATTGCTCAAAAATTACTTGGCACGACAGTTGTTGAATTTCGTGGAGAAAAAATTGATTTCAAGCCCCCATGGAAGAGAATTTCACTGGTTGAAGTTGTAAAAGAGTGGGCAGGGATTGATTTATTTTCAAGTGAGAATAAGACTGCGGCAGGCTTAAGAAAATCAATGATTGATCAAGGGTTAAATCCAGCAGAGGGTACTTCTTGGGCTCAAATGGCTGACAAGATTATCGGAGATGTTGTTGAACCGAGACTGATTCAACCAACATTCCTGTTGGATTATCCAGTCGAAATGACTCCTTTGGCGAAATTTAAGCAAGGTGATGGAAACTTAGTAGAACGATTCGAGGGATTTATTGGGGGAATGGAAATTGCGAATGCTTTTACTGAACTTAATGATCCTATTGAACAAAGAGAGAGATTTCTTTTTCAGGAAAAGAGCAGAGAAGAATTTGCGAAAGAAGAATTTGATCGTTTAGACGAAGACTTCTTAGTAGCGGTTGAACATGGTATGCCGCCAACTGGGGGCTTGGGTCTAGGGATTGACCGACTAGTTATGGTATTAACAGGGCAATCAACAATTCGCGAAGTGATTCTGTTCCCGCAGCTTAGATCTTTGGAATAATTTTCATCTGAGAATTACCAGTGATGCAGCAGATCCTGCTGCATCACTGATTATTAGTTATCCTCGTGAAGGAAGCGTTACTGTTACTGGCCCTGGGCCTACAGAAACATTTCCTTTATTAGCCAAAACCGATTGCATCTCTAACTCAACAAGGTTCTCGCCACCTTCTTGGTATTTTCGATTTACCTTGCCTTTGACTACAACCGTATCGCCAACTGTGCTAAAGACTTTCATCCTAAATGGACCAGTCTGCTTAATAGTACCGTCTAACCCGATGTATTCCCTTACGGATCTTTCCCACATACCGTTATGGAAATAATTCATGGCGTACATATCTGCAGCGCCACCCCGGTTAGCTGCGACTGTACTATGGTGGATCGCATTGAAGTCACGATTTGCACCAGCTGCTATTACCATTCTCTGTATTGTTAATGGGTAGTGAATATCTTGTAATTCATCTCCTTCATTAACATCTTCAAAATAGCGTTGCTTGCTCCAGTCAATTTTTGCATTGGTTTGAGGCGCAATTACTCGCTCGGTAGATTCTTCTTGGTTTCCACCGCCACCACCGGCACCCGTCTCTTCTTGTGGGTACGGAATATAGCTATAAGCGGTCATAACCTGTCGACCAACTCGCTCTCCATTTTGATTTTCGAAGAAATATTCATATGTTAGGAAGCATCCATCTCCTACACGTGTCTTTCTTGGGTTCACAGTCATAAGTGTTTGGGAAACCTGGCTGACCCTGTCACCTATATAAAGTGGCTTTAGGAATTCTACCGATAAGTCAGTGATGAATCCCGCTGTACCAGGAGATGGCACTTCGTTGATTTTCCCTGCTCTTCCAGTACCTGAGACTGTGAAGTGAGGATCATCAGTGGTCCATATGCTATCCATACCTGGTTCCCACAAAGATGCTGTCTGAAATGTCTGAATCATATGCGGTGGAGCAAAAATTCCGTCGTATCCGTGTTCTTTTGCTACCTTGTCATCAAAGTGAAGCGGACAATCCATCTCTAATACTTCCAATTGTCGTCTAATTGAACTCGCTTCCACGACTTCCACTCCGACTTTTGGCTCTATGAGAATATTTTTCCCCACAAAGCTTTCCGCGCCAGACCAATCAAGTTCTGAATCTGATGATGAAGTCATAAAATCCTCCCTTTTACTAACTAATTTTTGTACTATTTTCCCTACGCCAATAGGCTACCACTTTAGGCCTTTTTAGGACAGTAAAACTTTGGTTATATGCAAGTCATGCAGCCTATTGATATCCGTTTAGATTATAATGTGATTATAATTTTATGTTGGGATTAATATTATGAGCGATCAAGTAGAGAATTATCTGTTGACTGTTTTGGGGCAAGATCGTCCGGGAATCGTGGCTTCAGTCACTGATGCCTTGGCTAAAGCAGGCTGTAACATTGAGCAATCTTCGATGAGTGTTCTTGGGACTTCATTTGCTATGATTCTGGTTGTGAATGTTCCTGTTAACACCGAGAGAGAGTTTAGGACCGGTTTGGTAGGAATCACAACAGTAGAGGATTTGAAGATCCATGTTGATCCTTTTCCTCAAGGAGCGCTTCATAAGACCATAGAAGGAGATTCATATAGCTTGAATCTTCATGGAAGTGATCATCCTGGAATTATTTCTGCTGTGACTAGAGTATTGTCTGAGAACAATATCAATATTAGTGATCTCGCAACGCGATTAATACCGGGCGAAAAATCTATTTTTCTTATGACTATCGATTTGATTGTCCCCGCAGAAGTAGATGTAGAGCAAGTTACAGATTCCTTGAAAAATATTGGTAATGATATCGAATGCGAGATCATTTTTACGGGTGATGACTCTATAACATGCTAATGGAGACCGCGTGGCAGTAAGATCAATTTTAGTTTACCCTCATCCTACTTTACTAAAACCCGATAATGCAGATGTTTTAATCGGAGATCCCTCTTTGGATCAAATCATTGAAGACATGAATGACACGCTACAAGCATCTCCAGGAGTAGCGCTTGCAGCGCCTCAGATTGGATATTCTGTCAATTTAATTGTTGTAGATGTGAATCAAGATAAGAATGAAAAGAATCGGGATGGCAGAGGAAAGGTAATTCTTCTTAATCCTGAAATTACCGAACAATCAGAACCTCATCGTGTGCGCGAAGGATGCCTGAGTGTACCAGATTTTACTGGTAACGTAATTAGATACGGGAAAATCACTGTTGAAGGCTATCAACCAGATGGGACTCATATAGCAATTGAAACTCAAGATTTTGAGGCAATTGCGTTTCAACATGAAGTCGATCATTTGAGGGGAACGATTTTTCTTGACAGAGTCCGCTCAAGAAGAAAAGATTTGTTTCGAAGAAGATAGGATTCAACTAATTTAATTAACCAGTTTATTACGTATTTTCATATTTAATATATATCTATGGCGTGGTAGTCTGTTACATAACGTTTGTGGGTGGCATATTATTTGGTAATAACAGGGAGTTAACACCAAGAAGGTAGATAAAATGCCGAACGATGAAATACGTAAGCGCATAGAAAATTTAGAGGATAGTTCCCTTTCCGAAAATGCTCGAAGAAGCAAAGAAACTAAAGGGCGGGAAATATTTGAGCCGCTATCATTTATGCGCACAGAGTATATGCGAGATAGGGACCGCGTGGTTCATTCTAAAGCCTTCCGCCGATTGAAGCATAAAACACAAGTATTTATTAGCCCAATAGGAGACCATTTTGTGACGCGATTGACGCACACTATCGAAGTATCCCAAATAGCTCGGAGTATAAGCCGTGCTCTTGCTCTCAACGAGGACCTTACTGAAGCGATCTCGTTGGCGCATGATCTGGGTCACACTCCTTTTGGTCACTTGGGGGAAGAATTCTTGGATCAGAAACTCGAAGAAGGTTATACGCATGCTGAGCAGAGTCTTCGGGTGGTTGATAAGTTGGAAAAAGATGGGGCTGGACTAAATTTAACATGGGAAGTTAGGCAAGGAATATTACATCATTCTAAGGGGCGTGGTAGTCTTGCTCCAATAAAAGACTCTGATATTCCTTTGTCTTTGGAAGGGCAAGTATGTAGATTGAGCGATGCTATAGCGTATGTTAACCACGATCTCATGGATGCTATACGTGCTGGCGTTATATCGGAGAGCGATATACCAACTTCTGTAACCAGATTAATTGGCGAAAGACACTCAGAACGAATAAATGTGATAATACAAGATGTAATCGAGAACTCCAAAATAACTGGCCTTGATGAACACAATAAACCGGGTGTTATTCAGATGAGTAAAGCAATTAATGATGCAGTAGTGGAACTAAGGGAATACTTGTTTGAAAATGTTTATTTAGAAGCGGGAAGAGGTAAGGCTGGTTTGATAGCTTGGGAAGCTTTAGAGTTTTTATGGGATAAGTTTAATAGTGCACCCAAACTTATACCTTCAGGATATGCAGATAAAAATGATCCAATAGAGAGGCGAGCAGCCGATTATTTATCTGGGATGACCGATCATTACGCTTTTTCTATGGCCGAAAATATTAGCCCATCCGATTTAAGATTGGTAAGAGAGGTATAGCATGACGGCTGTGGAAGATGTTAAGAGTCGTGTAGATATTGTTGACTTGGTTTCATCACATGTGCAGCTGACTAAATCTGGGAAAAATTTCAAAGCCAATTGCCCGTTCCATCAAGAAAACACGCCATCTTTCTTCGTTTTTCCTGAACGAGGTACGTGGAGATGCTTTGGTGCGTGCGCATCTGGTGGTGATATCTTTTCTTTTCTCCAGAAAATCGATAATAGCAGTTTTAGCGATGCTCTCCGTAAGCTTGCAAAAGAAACCGGCGTATCTCTTGGTTATAGATCTGATAAATCTGACGAAGCTGAAAAACAAAAAATTGAGGTGCTTCATTCACTACTAGAGGCGGCTAATGATTATTTTCATAGGATATTGATGTACTCTCCTGCTGGTGAGGAGGCTCGAAACTATTTGGCTGAACGAGGGATTTCCGAAGAAACCATCGCTGCTTTTAAAATTGGTATTGCTCCAAAAGGTTGGGAAATATTGAAAAAACATCTTTTGGGGCTAGGTAATAAAGAGAAAGACATTAACGATGCAGGTTTAATTGTTAATAGGGGTGAGGGTCAGGAAGGGAGCTACGATCGCTTTAGAGACCGATTGATGTTCCCCATTAACGATATAGATGGCCACACCATTGGATTCGGTGCTAGGTCTTTAGATGGTTCGGAACCCAAATATATGAATTCCCCACAAAATAAAATCTTTGATAAGAGTGCATCGTTGTACGGTATGGATCGCGCTAAAAACTCTTTAGAATCCGGTGAACCTTTAGTGCTTGTCGAGGGATACATGGATGTTCTTCAAGCACATCAAAGTGGATTCACAAATGTCGCAGCTATCATGGGAACTTCTTTGGCCCGTAAGCAGTTAAATTTAGCGGAAAAGTATACAAAAAAATATATATTGGCTTTGGATTCAGATACGGCGGGAGCGGAGGCTACTAGGAGAAGCCTGGAGAATGCTTGGGATTTATTTAATTCTGAGATTATTCGTTTGAGGGGCATTTCCCAGCCAGTGAATGTTAAGAGAGAACTACCTAATTTGAGAATAGCTCATCTTGGTATGAGCAAAGATCCGGATGAAGTTATAAAAGAGAATCCAGAAACTTGGAGATCTATTGTTTCCGATGCTGAACCTTTGCTTGACTATCTTATTTCTTGGGAGGTAGGCCAACAGGAATCGCTTGATTCAGAAGGGAAACTAGCCATTGTAGAGCGAATATTCCCATTAATTGGTCGCTTAGATAACCCCTTTGAACAAGAAGCTGCCTTTTCTAAGTTGGCGCGAGCTCTGGGGGAAACAGAGAGGACGTTAGAGATAGCAGCTGGACGCCCTCCGACTAAAGGTAGGCGGGCGAGTCCAAAGAGAACTACACAAGAAAGTAATAAGGGTGCTAATTTTTTCGAAGGCGATCCAACAGAGGACCATTTGCTAGGAATCGTATTAGTTTATGGGGAAAAAGCTTGGGCTTTATGGGAAAAATTAGGGATACCGGCATTACCCAGCGAATGTTTCATTAATCCTGAGAATGCTGAACTCTGGAAAATATTGACTTCAGGGCAACCTGTAGAAGAGGCAGAAGCTATAGTAAGTGGATTAGCGGAACAACTGCGTTCTAAATTGGTAATAGAGCTTGATGAAAACACTCTTGGCCGGGCGCTAGGTGATATGGTAAAAAGACTCCTCGAAAGACAGATTAAATCGCAAGAAGAAGAGGCTGCGCTTGCAATTTCTTCCTCATTGGACGAGGATGGCGTAGCAAACTTAGTTCCACCTGAAGATATTAGGAGCCAGTTTGTGCATAGGATAGAAGAATTAAGAAAACTAGAACGTAGCCGTTGGGGAAGGCCTCTTGGCGGTGCATAGCGTATAATAGAGTAATCCAAGATTTATATATTGAGAATAATACCTATTTCTAAGGAGGATCGATGACCTGGGATACTAAAGTTCGTGGCATTAACTCGGATGATGGTGATGAAAACGAGGGCGGTAATGATATTAATTTAAGCCCGAAAAATGCTCTAGATTTACTTGGTAATCTTCCTCCTATTGACAGGACGGACCAGCCGGACTGGCCTACCTCCGAAGCGCAGTGGCGAGAAGCTGCCGCTCTAGAAGAGGAAGCTCAACGGGAACTTGAAGAAGATACTGAATCTATGGATGACCCAGTTAGAATGTACCTGAGAGAGATTGGAAGAGTATCACTTCTTAATGCAAAAGATGAAAAAATTTTAGCGCGAAAAGCTGAAGGAAGCAAAGAGTTAGGTCAATTGGAAGTCGATCTTTCTGGGGATGGGCGTCCTGTTTCTTCAGAGACACTTATTCGTACTCTGTTGCAGAGATTATCAGCTCGTTCGGAGCTTGCTGATAGTCTTGTGGAATATGCGGGTAAAGAAGAAAAGATGTCCTTGTTAGAACTTAAGGAAGATCCTGATATTCAGGAACTCATTGATACTGCGATGAATGAGAAATTAGTTGAAGATCTGTCTTCTACGTTAAAAAAAGATGCAGAAATCATAGAAAAAGAAATCATAGCTTTTGCTTGGGAGCGGTGGCTATTGCCGACTCCTTTTGTGAGCAAATTTGGTGAGGAACTATTTGTTGAAAATATTAGCCAATTGCTGAAAAAGAATGACTTCACATCTATGGTTCAAGAAGTTGATAAAAAGTGTAAAGATTATTTAGATGATATTCGCATCGAAGGTGAGAAAGCGCAGAGAGCGCTAACGGAAGCTAACTTACGCCTCGTAGTAAGTGTTGCGAAAAAATATATTGGGCGTGGAATGAGCTTATTAGATCTTATTCAGGAAGGGAATATCGGGCTTATTAGAGCAGTTGAGAAATTTGACTACAGAAAAGGGTTCAAATTTTCTACTTATGCTACTTG
>DKAM01000013.1:0-7071 GCA_002450835.1 Dehalococcoidia bacterium UBA6926 | reverse complement strand
TATGCTACTTGGTGGATTAGGCAAGCTATAACACGCAGCATTGCGGACCAAGCTCGGACGATAAGAATCCCTGTTCATATGGTAGAAACAATCAATAAATTGTTACGAGAGAACAGAAGGTTAGTTCAAGAGTATGGTCGTGAACCTACTACCCAAGAGATTGCTGATGAAATGGAAATTACTCCCGAACGTGTTCGTGAAATCCTGAAAATCTCTCAGGAACCAGTTAGTCTTGAAACACCTATAGGAGAAGAAGAAGACTCCAGCCTAGGAGATTTCATCGAAGATCAGGCGGCTCTGGCGCCCGCTGATGCTGCATCTTACCAGTTACTTAGAGAGCAAATAGGTGACGTGCTAGATACCCTTAGCATTAGGGAAAGGCGGGTTCTCCAACTACGCTTTGGATTAGAAGATGGGAGAAGTAGAACTCTCGAGGAAGTTGGAAGAGAATTCAGTGTTACTCGGGAAAGAATTCGACAGATTGAAGCGAAAGCTTTGAGAAAACTAAGGCACCCGACCCGCAGCAGAAAACTAAAAGATTTTCTTGGTTAGTCCAACATAATTATTTCTATCAATTCTTATTTCAGGAGTATAGATTAATGACCGATATAATGGATCAATTATTGGAAGATCAGCGCACTGCTATGAAAGCCAAAGATGAAACTAAATTGGCTGCTATTAGGATGATCAGAAGCGCATTGCAAAATGCTCAAATAGCGAAAGGAGCTGAGGAAGAATTATCAGAAGAAGATATATTGGCTGTTTTGTCGAAAGAGGTTAGGCAGAGAAGAGAAGCAATAGACGAAGCGAATAAAGTAGATAGATCAGATATCGCTTCACGTGAAGATGCGGGTTTACAGGTAGTTTTAGGTTATATGCCTAGTCAATTAAGCCGTGAAGATATTGTTGAAGAGATTACTAAAATTATCGGCGATTTAGGTGCGACAGGAGCTAATGATAGAGGGAAAGTAATGGGCCAAGCTATGAAAATCCTGAAAGGCCGAGCGGACGGTAAATCTGTAGCTGGAATTGTTGACGAACTGCTTTAATTTAAACACCACCAGGTTTTAAATTTAACCTACCTAACATATAATGCGCACGTGGTACGTTGTGCAGTTATTGTTTTCCCAGGAACTTGGAGTGATGCTGATTGTCATCATGTCCTTGACCAGGTATTTGAAGTGTCTGTCGATTATGTTTGGCATAAAGACGCTGACTTATCGTCTTACGATGTAGCTGTTTTACCAGGAGGATTTTCGTACGGAGATTATCTGAGACCAGGGGCAATAGCGCGATTCTCTCCAGTTATGAATGGTATCGAACAGATGGTACGAGATGGCAAAACGGTCATTGGTATTTGTAATGGATTTCAAGTTTTATGTGAAGCGGGCATTTTACCTGGAGTGTTGTTAAGGAATTCTCACCTTCAATATCGTTGTCAATGGACTAATTTAAGGGTGGAGAACGACCAGACTAGATTCACGGAATCTTGCGATGATGGGCAAGTTTTAAGGATTCCGATATCTCATGGGGATGGTAATTATTATGCTGACCCCGAAACGCTTGCCAAAATGGAAGATAATGGGCAGATAGCGTTTAGGTATGTTGATGAATTAGGTGCAGCAACAACTTCTAGTAACCCCAACGGTTCTCTAAGCAATATAGCTGGTGTCATGAATAGCAAACATAATGTTCTTGGTATGATGCCGCATCCTGAGCGCTGTTGTGAAGCGCCTTTAGGGAGTGAAGACGGGAAGTTTATTTTTGGATCCATGTTGAATTTTATGGGTCAAGATGCGTTGAAGAGCTAATGCATTAATATGAGTACAGTTCTTGTAGGCATCTTGTTTGCTTTAGCGGCATCCATCTCGTGGGCCGCTGGCTCAATAGCGCTGAGATTTGGCATTGCAGGAATGCGTATTTTGCCTGCCACAGCAATTTCTCTTTTCTCGGGATTACTATATGTATTTATTGTTAATCTAATATTTGATCCAGGTGCCATAACCAGAGTAGAGATGGGAATATTCCTAGGATTTGCGTTCATTGGTGTTTTACAGTTTCTTGGTGGTAGAGCGTTATATTATCGGGGAGTTGCCTTGATAGGAGTAGGCCGTGCTACCGCCCTAGGTGGTGCAACTCCAATAATCGCATCGATACTTGCGGTCGTCTTTTTAGGAGAAGTAGTAACCCTCCCATTGGCCATCGGGATATTGGCCGTGGTTACAGGGGTGGCGGTCATTGTTTCAGATAATTTTGATACTACACTTGCTCCACATCAGTCAAATCTTCATAAGTTTATTAGCCAATCAAAACTCGGATTTATTACCATCATGGCGTCTTCCCTTGTGTACTCTATTGCTCAGGTTTTAGCGAGAGGGTTGCTTTCAGGAGAAGTTTCGTCCATAGCAGGGTCTTTGATCACGCTTGGCAGCGGATCTTTAGTACTATTAGTTGCGACGACGAAGAATTTTAAAGCAAATTATAATGTCCCCAAAAATGATTTACTATGGATTTTTATCGCCGGAGTACTTGCCTCTAATGGAGCAATGTTAAGTTTTCTTTCCTTGGAAAGGGCTCCTGTTGTTCTTGTGTCTCCGATAATAGGTATAACTCCCCTCATTACTTTGGTATTAGCAGCAATGTTTTTGAGAGAAAGGGAGAAACTTACATTAAAGGTGGTTTTAGGTTCACTTGTTGTGGTTGCCGGAGTAACTCTGGTTGTATTAGCAAAGTAATGTTTAATAGATCGAATTAACTAGTATGAATACAGTTCTTGTAGGTATTTTATTCGCGTTGGGTGCATGCATTTCGTGGGCAGCTGCAAATATCGTGCTGAGATTCGGAATAGCGGAAATGCGTATATTGCCAGCTACGGCCGTTTCTCTAGTTGGTGGATTACTTTACGTTTTAGTAGTTAATTTAATATTTGATCCAGGCGCAATCGGACGAATGGAAAGTAGCGTATTGCTCGCATTCGCTTTCGTCGGTGTCGTACAGTTTCTCGGATCCAGGCATTTGTTTTATCGAGGTGTTGCCCTGATCGGTGTAGCGCGTGCAACAGCGCTTGGGGGTGGATCCCCAATAATTGGATCTTTCCTAGCAGTTTTATTTTTGGGAGAGATAGTAACACTATCTTTGGCTAGCGGCATATTAGCAGTTGTTATAGGTACCACAATTATTGTTTCAGATGACTTTGATACTGCGCTTGCCCCACACCAGTCAAGTAGTACGAATTTTATTAGCCAATCAAAGCTTGGATTTATTAGCATCATAGCTTCCTCCTTCTTCTACTCTGCTGTTCAGGTTTTCGTAAAAAATTTACTAGGAGGAGACGTTTCTGTGTTTGCGGGTTCTTTCATTGCTCTCGCAAGTGGAGCATTTATTTTACTGCTTGGCACGGCGAAAAATTTCAAGAGAAATTATGATGTTTCTAGGCAGCATTTATTGTTGATATTCGTTGCTGGAATGCTGGCTTCTAATGGCTTGGTGCTAAGTTTTTTGGCCTTAGAGCGGACGCCAGTAGTGTTAGTATCTCCAATAATAGGGATTACCCCTTTAATTACTTTAGTACTGGCAGCAATATTTCTTAGAGAATTAGAGAAGCTCACATTTAAGGTAATTTCCGGATCCATTATAGTTGTAACTGGAGTTATTTTGGTTGTATTGGCAAAGTAATGGTAGGATCACTAAAACTAGAGGGCAGGTATTGGTTGTGAAAGAAATTATTTCGGAGTTAAATCAGATAGTTAGTCGGGAACGTGTAATGTCAGACCGGGCAATTCTAACTACTTATCTGCGACCAACAAGTGGGTATACTACGGGCGAATCTGAACCTGTTTTACCAATTGCTGTAGTACGACCACCAACTACCGATCATGTTTCCCAAATTCTAAAATTCGCGAATGATAATGGGGTTCCGGTTGTTTCTTTTGGGGGAGGAACTAGTTTATCTGGAGGATTAAGTGCTAGCAAACCAAGTATTTTACTAGATATGTCTCAGATGAATAATATAGTTTCTGTAAGCCTTGAAAACAGTATTGCGACGGTGCAAGCTGGCGTCACAATTGAAACTTTAGATAGTGTCGCTCAAACAGGAAAAGTTTTTGTAGGCCATGATCCGGAGATGGTGGGAACGACATTTGGCGGAGCAATTGCGACAAATGGAAGGGGGTACCTGTCCGCAAAATATGGTTCGATGGGCGATCAAATTCACGGCTTAGAAGTAGTCATGGCTAATGGTGACATAGTCACAGGATCTTCAATCAAAGATTCTTATTCCTCTGGCCTTAATTTATCGAATATTTTTGTTGGAACCGAAGGAATATATGGCGTCATTACTCAGGCTCAAATAGTTCTTTTCCCGGAAGCTGAGGAGAGGAGGCATTATGCCTTGGAGTTTCCTAGCTTTCAACATGGTTTTTTGGGGATACAGCGATTGTTTGCAGAAGGAATAAATCCAGCCATGGTGAATTTTGTTGAAGCTGCCCAAGATTCAGAAGACAACAAAATTGTGGTGGATTCAATGAGTAAAGCGGTTCTTCATTTGAGTTTGGAAGGGTCCTCTCTGGCAGTTGATGAGGAAGAAGCTAAAGTTTGGGATTTAGTGTCTCAGTTGGGAGCTCGTGATCTTGGGCCAACAGAAGCACAACAATTTTGGCTTAATCGTCATAGTCCGAATGAAGATCGGAGTTTTTCCCAAAGTGATGCGGGACTAAAGATCAATACAGCCGTACCTCCTTCGCGTGTACTAGAACTCCGACAACAAGCAATAAACATCTTTGATATAGCTGGAATCCATGTAGAGAACTGTTCTATATTAGGCCGCCCTGAAATGTTTTCTCTTGGAATACCGTCTGGCCAAACTGAAGTTTCGCAGGAAAACTTGAGAGAGGCTGCAGAGGCGGTTATGACGATAGCCGTGGACATGGGAGGGGCTGTTGAGCATAGTTACGGAATCGGTGTCAGGCTGAATCGACCTTATGCGAACCAATTAGGCGACGGTGGTTTGCATATAGCAAGATCTCTAAAAGAAGCTCTCGATCCTAATGGCATACTAAACCCTGGGAAAATATTACTTGATTAGCTCAATAGTTGTAGACAATACTATTTCGGGCTTATCTGGAATAGCCGTTTCTTTACCCGGGAAAAATTCCATTCTGAGTTCATAGATACCAGGTAGTTTCGATTGGTGTGAGTGTGGGCTGCTGTCATTAATCATCTTTTCTTCCACTAGGATCTCCTGTGGCCCAAGATCTTCAACCACGACGACAGGGAACATATTTTGCTGATTAGAATTAGAATGCAGAGGAAATCTTTGATTATTGGGGCTAATTAGCCATAAATATATTGATGGGTCTGAGGCAGCCCATCGAGTATATGCTTGTGGATCCCCACTCATATTTTCTATTTGTGCTACCACCCCTAATTTACAACCGTCGTCGGTTGTTATAGTACATGTGTAAGGCTTGTTGTTTTTCCAATCGATTATAAGTTTTGCGGCAAGCTTGTCATTCCAAATTGTAATAAACGCTGTAGCGCCATCACCTTCTAGCCGCCCTACTGGTGCCAGCTGATCAGGAGGCTCCACTAGGGTGTTTGCTTTTTCCTCATTATCATTTCCGATATTGATTGTGGCACATGCTGTGCTTCCTAGTATTGCCACCAGAATTGATAATGAGATCAAAATTATCAGCGATTTATGCGACATTGGCAGTACCTCAAATTAGTATTTCCCAATTATATATCGAGCCAGTAAGTAATTCAGGATCGAATTTTAAACGAATCTTCCCCTGATTGGTATACTAATAGTAGCGAGGATTTAATTCAGTAATTACGGAGAATATTCTAATGCCAGAGATCAGGGTCGCTCTCTCTCAAATTAACCCTACCGTTGGTGATATAAAAGGGAATAAAGATTTGATACAGAGCGAATTAAAGCGAGCGCAGCAATCCGGTGCTGACATAATAGCGTTCCCTGAGCTCGCGATAACTGGATATCCTCCTGAAGATCTCTTATATAATCCTGACTTTATTGACGCGGCAAAAGAAGCTATAGAACAGATAGCAAAAGCGTCCTTGGGCATTGTTACTATAATTGGTTACCCAGAAAAAGATCCTAATGAAGGTGAACTATATAATTCGGCTGCAGTCATCAGCGATGGGAAGATTGTTGATATTTATAGAAAAAAATTGTTGCCGAACTACGGCGTTTTTGATGAACGTCGGTATTTCTCTACTGGTTCTCCTACTGCAACTTATAGCTTGGGAGAAATAGGTATTGCAGTGAACATATGTGAGGATATTTGGTTTGATGATGGTCCTACCCAAATGCAATCGATTAATGGTGCGGATGTAATCATCAATATTAATGCTTCTCCATATCATCGAGGTAAGAGGGAGACTAGGCTCGCAATGCTTCAGCAAAGAGCGAAAGAGAATGATGTTGTTGTCTGCTATGTGAATTTAAATGGAGGGCAAGACGAACTAGTATTTGATGGTAATAGTATGATTCTTGATAGAGAAGGTAATCTTACCCACGAAGCTGAGCAGTTTCAGGACCAACTTTTATTAGCGGATATTGAAGTAGCCCATAAAGAATTGGAATCGAAAAACATCATACCTGGAGATATACAGGATGAACTTCAAAAGATTCAAATAGGATTAAGCAATGATTCTTCATCCCGCTCCCAAATTGCTGAGGCAGCCCAATATACTCCGCTTCCAGATCACCAGGAAATTTTTGAGTGCTTAGTATTGGGAACCCGAGATTACTTGCGGAAAAATGGTTTTGGTAAAGTTGTAATCGGCCTATCTGGCGGGATTGATTCGGCGCTGACTGCTGTAGTCGCGGCGGAATCAGTAGGTGCATCCAATGTGACGCTTGTTAATATGCCATCTGAAATTTCTTCTCAGCATAGTGTGGACGATTCGAAAGCTCTCTCTGAAAATCTTGGAGCAGATTTTCAATTAATTTCTATATCTGGGCTAGTGGATGCATATTCAGATACGCTGCCAGATATCTTGTCTTCTACAGAGGCTAATTTAGCGTATGAAAACATCCAAGCAAGGATC
>DKAM01000019.1 GCA_002450835.1 Dehalococcoidia bacterium UBA6926 | reverse complement strand
GGAAACCATATGCCCCGCCCACGGCCCGGTAGTCCCATCTCCAAAGGGACGCGTTTTAGCTAAATCTTATATCGACCACCGTAACATGCGTGAACAACAAGTACTGAAAACTCTTGAACAAGGGATTGATAGTGTGGAGTCCATTCGTAAAACTGTTTACCCAAAAAATTTGAAGAAAGACCTACGGAAACCTGCCGAGAGAAACATAAAGACCCACCTAGACAAATTGATTAAAGATAAAGTTGTCGAAGAAGTTGAAGTTACATACAAACTTGTAGACTAAGAATGGAGTTGGGAAATGGCCAACGAATCCTGCATATTTTGCGATTTGAAAGATTCAACCGACCCCAACAGCTTTTTATTTGATGACGAGTACGTTTTCGCGCTAAGAGATATTAATCCACGAGCCCCTGTGCATATATTAATAATTCCTAAAAACCATATTGTGGATGTTTCTAGAGTTAGGCTAGAAGACGAGCAAACACTTTCACATATGTTTGCTGCAAGCACAGAAATTGCGATTAGCGAAGGAGTCAATGAAACCGGCTATCGATTAGCTATAAATAAGGGTAAAGATGCGAATATGACCGTGAATCATCTTCATATGCATCTAATGGGTGGTCGGACTCTAGGGGCTGAAGGCTAACTTGAGGGTACCCTTAGACACCAAGCAAACCAAATACGTGTTAATATTGCACTAATTTAATGAATAGTTTCATAAATAGTATTAAAAAAACCATCGGCAACGGAAGTTCTGATATAGAAAGGTCTATATCCAGAGTACTTGTACCAGTAGCAGGATTCCCGATTGATAGAGAGGCACTGGAGCTAGCTCTAAAAGTAACAAACTCGGCCCCCAGGGAAGTTTTTGCGGTCTATGTCGCCGAGATACCCATGTCGTTGCCCCTAGATTCTCTTCCCGAAAAAGATCTTCAAAAAGGCGAAAAAATCCTTTCGGATCTCACCCATTACGCGAAAATTAATAATCGCTCAATCGAAACAGAGCTGCTACTTACCAGATCAAGAGGGGACACACTAATAAATGAATCAATAGAACGAAACGTAGACTTAATAATAATGGGTATACAGTACACAAAAAACCATGGTGAGTTTGATTTAGACCAAGCTGTAAATAATCTTCTCAGAAACTCTCCTAAGTCAGTGTGGATTCTTAGAGAATCTACGGAAAGCACACAACAATGAACATTATTATAATGGGCTGCGGTAGAGTCGGTTCTTCCTTAGCGTCTAGACTGGATAATGAAAATCATTCAGTCACAATAATGGACCTTGATTCAAATTCATTTAGAAGGCTACCAGAGAATTTTAAAGGGACAGCTTTGGTTGGTAGCGGTACTGATCAAAGTGCCTTAGAAAGAGCTGGTGCCAATAATGCAAATATATTTATAGCTCTTACTCAGGGAGATAATCGTAACCTAACCGCTGTTCAAATAGCGAAACATATATATGGTATACCAAGAGTGATATCACGTGTCTATGACCATAACCGTGCTTCAATATTCGAAAAGTTGGGTATTGAAACATTCAGTTCCACAGGAATAGTGTCAAATATGATGCATGATATTATTTCAGAGAAATAGGTATACGATGAAATTTGAATTAATTGGGAGGGAAGGTTAGTTGTATATTATTGTTGTGGGAGGCGGCAAAATAGGTTTCGCTTTAACTCAGTCGCTCTTGAGAAACGGAGACGAGGTACTTTGCATCGAACGTAATGCAAATCGGCACGGAGTAATATCCGAAGAACTAGGTAGTGCCTCGTTTCTTGGAGATGGTTGCGAAGTCAAGGTGCTCCAAGAGATCGGTGCACAACGCGCTGATGCTTTCATAGCAACTACCGGGGACGACGAAGACAACTTAATAGCGTGCCAGGTGGCAAAACATGAATTCAATGTGTCTAAGACAATCGCTCAAATTAATAACCCACAAAATAGAGAACTTTTCAGGATTCTTGGTGTAGATGCAACCGTAAACACCACTGAAGTTATCATGTCACAAATCGCTCAAGAAATGCCCACTCACCCACTGATACCTGTATTAAGTTTGAAAGGAACTGGCCAAGAGCTATGCCATGTAGAGATCACAAGTGACTCCACGGTAATAGGGAAAAAGGTAGAAGATATTAAACTTCCAGAGATGAGCAGTATTTTATTAATAATTGATAATGACAGAACTGTCCGTACTCCGTCGGATGAAGTTATCTTACGATCTGGAGACGAAATAATTGCAGTTATAAGACCTGAAGATGAAGAACAGTTACGAGGATTACTTACCGGGACATCCTACTGAACTTATTTATCTGAACCATCGCCATTGGTCGACCGAGCTTGCTCTACCCATTCTTCCATCTCTTGGCGAGCTCTGACAGCAGCATCGCGGCCTTCCGTTATAGCATCTCGCAGAGCTTCCTGGCTGGTATGCCCTAAATCTCTTGCATTGGTCCTCAACTTCGAGCTTTTTTCTAATAATTCCGCACGGACATTTTCGCCCGACTGAGGAGCAAATAATACGCCCAGAATACCCCCAAATATGGTTCCTGCTATAAAACCAACAAGGAAGGGTAGGGAACTTCCACTATCATCTTCACTAGACATGTATAATCTCCAAACTTAATACCAATGCCTCTATTATGACGGACTATAAGGCGATTGAACACCTCAACAGCGTTGAATCAATGATATTCAAGGTTTCCTGTTCCAATATCGATTTACTGCTCGGTAAAATGCTTTTACTCCTGAGTAGAAAGTGAAGGTTGGTATCAGTGGCCTAACTAGTGCATCTAGAACCAGTTTTAGTATCGCTTCCAAATTTTTTGAGCTTCTTTTAATTGATCCTACAGATCCATCCAATACTTTATTTAATTTAAGAAGTACTCTGACGACCAAAATTAATATCAATAAAGCAAAAACCCCGATAAGTATTAGAACTACATCCCGAGTTATGCTTAATATTTCTAGAACATTCATAGTGCTACCGGATAACCTTTTATCCTCTTATTGTATAAGCTAATATCTTGAAAACTAGATACCTTTTTCTCCAACGAAAACCACTAAATCCGCAACGCGGCAGCTGTAGCCCCACTCGTTGTCATACCATGCAACTACTTTAATCATGTTATCTTCTATCACCATCGTGGACAAAGAATCCAAGATTGCGCTATGGGGGTCTCCCCTATAATCAGAGCTCACTAGAGGTTCTTCACTATAGTCCAATATACCATTCAGCTGATTTGATGCTGCATCTAAAAATGCTTGGTTAATTTCTTCAACAGAAGTACTCCCACCAATCTCAGCAGTGAAATCAACAATGGATACCGTAGTCGTTGGAACGCGATAGGCCATTCCGTGAATTCTTCCCTTGAGTTCCGGGAGAGCAAGACCAACTGCTCTTGCTGCCCCTGTTGAAGTAGGTACAATGTTGGCGGCTGCTGTACGTGCCCTTCTTAAATCACCGTGTACTTGATCTAAAATATTTTGGTCGTTGGTATAAGCGTGGATCGTGGACATCAATCCCTTTTTAATTTCAAATCGATCATTTATCACTTTTGCTACTGGAGCTATACAATTAGTAGTGCAAGAAGCGTTTGAAATAACATTATGGTTGACTGGATCATAAGTATCGTCATTAACACCCAAAACTATGGTCTGATCTTCTCCTGAAGCAGGCGCAGATATAATGACTTTCTTCGCACCTCCCTTGAGATGGCCTGCTGCTTTGCTTGCATCAGTGAATATTCCTGTGGATTCGACAACAATATCTACTCCCATATCGCCCCAAGGGATTTTTGCAGGATCTCGCTCCGACACTACTTTAACTTTTTTCCCATTAACTATTAATCCTTCGCTATCGGATTCTACTTCCCCAGGAAATCTTCCATACGTACTATCAAATTTTAGTAGGTGAGCGTTCGTCTCTGGGCTAGTCAGATCATTAACCGCAACTACTTCAAGCTCTTCAGGGTATCTATCTAGAATAGCCTTGAATACTTGTCTACCAATTCTCCCAAATCCGTTGATTCCCACAGTAAATGTCATTACTCAAATTCCCCTTATCTTATTAATATTGATTCTAACAAAATTTTCGATCGAAAATGAAGATGTCTTAGCAATTATTAACATTTCTAACCATCAAACCACTGTAATAACTTTAAATTCCTCACATTCGAATAATCTTCCAGACAAGAACTCACCTTTTCCCTAATCCTCGCCCATTCAGGACCTTGATAGATTCTCTGAGTAGCTACTTCCCGGTGTTCTTCATTATCAAAAGAACGAATCCAAATAAATTGATTGGTATCATCTGTAGATCTAAACAACCCACTTACAAAAACACCATTTTCAATATGTAATTTAAGAATACTCTCTTGGAAAACCTTCAGCCAGTCGTTCATTCGTCCTTCAGCTATATCATAAATACGGATTTCGTTAATTTGATTGATGTTATCCGCTTGAAACAAATTATCATCACTAGCCCACGAACCCAGAGGATATAGCAATTGCTCTGAACGAGTAACTAACATACTCCTAATCCTATCCTCTATATTGAGCCAATCGGCCCCACCATATATATTTGACCGAATTATTTCTCTAGATTGTCGATCTGGGAAAAATCTAAGCCAAATAAATTCATCTTTTTTATCCATATTGAATGCGGCTCCTTGGACAACAGCCCCACTCTGTTCGTTGATAACTCTAACCTCTGTATTAAAAGCTTTAACCCATTCTGGAATCATAGAATCTTTGATTTGGTATATCCTTAATTCTAGAACACTTGTATCACTTGACGGTTCCATATTCACTTAACCCCCATAGTGATATCATTTCCTGCATATTTCGCACTGGACCCTAGCATCTCTTCAATAACAAGTAATCTGTTATACTTGGCCGTTCTTTCACCCCTGGCAGGAGCACCAGACTTTATCTGACCTGCGTCAACAGCAACAGCTAAATCCGCGATGGTTGTGTCTTCAGTTTCACCAGATCTATGGCTAACCATTGTTGAATATTGATTATTTTTAGCAATTTGTATCACATCTAGTGTTTCAGTTAATGTGCCTATTTGATTAAATTTTATCAAGATCGAATTTGCTACCCGATTATCGATACCTTTTTGCAGTCTAGATTTTGTAGTAACAAATAAATCATCTCCAACAAGTTGGACTTTAGACCCAATTTTTTCCGTTAATTTTGTCCACCCTTCCCAATCATCTTCTGCTAAAGCATCTTCAATACTAAGCAATGGAAAATTCGATGCAATGTTTACCAGATTATCTACCATTTCATCTGATGAGAACTCTACATTCTCTCTTCGTAATAAATAGGAAGAAGATCTCGGATTCCACAGTTCTGTCGCAGCTACATCAATAGCCAGCTTACAATCAATTTCAGGGTTTAGCCCTATCAAATCTATTGCCTTAAGAATCATCTCTAAGGCCGCCTGATTTGACCCTAATCTTGGGGCGAAACCTCCTTCATCTCCAACGTTTGTCGACAAATTGCTCTCAGTAAGTAAACTACGTAACGAATGGTATATTTCGCTCCCCATTCTAAGAGCCTCAGAAAAGGATGCTGCTCCCACCGGAGCCACCATAAACTCTTGATAATCTGTGGATTCAGCAGCATGAGCGCCTCCATTTAATATATTGAAAAATGGTACGGGTAAAGTGTTGCCTTGGCCCTGACTGAGATACTTAAATAGAGGAAGTTTCTGGGATACCGCCTCAGCCCTCGCAACAGCAAGTGATACACCCAATATTGCATTTGCCCCAAGTCGTTTTTTGTTATCGGTACCATCGAGTTCTATCATTGATTTATCAATAAGACCCTGGTCACTAGCATCCATACCTAAAATATTCTGTTTAATACTTGTTCGAATATTATTAACAGCCTGGGTTACCCCCATACCACGATATCGCTTTAAATGTGAATCTCTGAGTTCTACAGCTTCATGCTTTCCTGTACTTGCCCCAGAGGGCACTGTGCCTACCCCAATTGAACCATCTGAAAGCAAAACTTCCGCCTGAACAGTCGGATTCCCTCGTGAATCTAATATTTCTCGCGCCTTTATATCTACAATAGTACTCATAAGATTCTAAATACCTCTTAACGAAATAGTTAATTGAATTTATTCATCGCTTCTTCGATTCCTAAATTTATGTATGCTTCTATGCAATCGGCTGCTGTTGCCAATACATCATCAAGAACTTCCTTTTCCGCATTACTGAACCTACCCAATACATAATCAATAACATCATCGTGTTCACGAGTTTGCGGATCGCCTATTCCAACCCTCAACCTCGGAAACTCTTCAGTTCCTAGAGAATTGATTATTGATCGAACTCCATTATGCCCTCCGGCGCTCCCATTAGGTCTAAGTCGGATTTTCCCTAATGGTAAATCTTTATCATCATATACTATCAATAATTTATTGATGTCTTGAGATCCCCTTGTAGCAAATTCTAAAACCGATTTCCCACTCTCATTCATGTATGTAGTTGGAAGGACTAAGTCAATCGGCACATCACCGATAGCCCCGTGGCCAACAATACTTGATTTCTTCTTCTTATCAATGATTATATTATGTCGACTACTTAACATATCGATAACCATGGCGCCTGCGTTATGCCTCGATCTCAGGTACTTATTCCCAGGATTTCTCAGGCCGATAATAAAAATATTTTACTCCTAACTGTTGTCCCTAGTCCCACAAATATCTCATGCCCTCACGGCTTGCTTAACATGTCCATAAATTCTGCTTCAGTCAGCACTTTTATAGAAAGCTCTTCTGCTTTAGTTAGTTTACTACCCGGGCTACTCCCTAGGATTAAATAGTCAACGGAACCACTTATATTATTAGCGATAGTTCCCCCTAATTCGCGTATCATCGATTCTAATTGTGCTCTATTCATAGACTGCAATGAACCTGTTATAGCAAATCTGGTACCTTGCATGCTGGGTTCGGTTGGGCTGGATTCGGTTTTATTAAAGGTTAATCCAGAGCCTCGTAACCTGTTCAAGATTTCAAGATTATTTTCATCTTCAAACCAATCTAATATTGCTTTACCAACAACTTCCCCTACACCCGGAACTTCTAGAAGTGTTTCCCGGGTGGCCGCCAAAAGAACATCTACGTTAGAAAAATTATTGGCCAACAACCTAGCTGTTTCCAATCCAACATGGCGAATACCCAACGAATATATGACAGCTTCAAACGGGCGGTCTTTAGATCGAGCAATTGATTCTAAGAGATTAGTCGCAGATTTTTCCTGCATCCGATCTAGGGATAGAAGTTTTTCGTTGGTCAAATCGTAAATATCAGCAATGTTTTCCACAAGGCCTTCTTTTATAAACTGTGATATAAGATTCTCACCAACACCGTCTATATCCATCGCTCCCCTGGATACAAAATGGCGCAACAAATGGTTTCCCCTTGATGGACAGTTTAAGTTTAGGCATCTGTGCGCAGACTCATTATCTTCCCTCACAATTGGGTAATTACAAGACGGGCACTCATTAGGCATATTAAACCCTGTCTCATTGCCAGTTCGCGCGTCCACCAATGGTTCGACGACTCTCGGTATAACGTCACCTGCTCTTGTTATCGATACTAGATCACCAACTCGTATATCATTGTCTGTGATGTAGTCTTGATTATGTAAGGTGGCCGATTTTATTGTCACACCTGTCAGATTTACAGGCTCCAACTTTGCATATGGTGTTAAAACTCCCGTGCGACCCACGTTAACCCCTATCCCGACCAATCTTGTAACTGCTGTTTTAGAAGGAAATTTATATGCTGTCGCCCATCGTGGCTCGCGCCCTAAAGAACCTATGGCATCTCTAAGGTCTATATCATTTACCTTAACAACTATACCGTCACAATCATAATTAAGTTCCTGATGACGATCTACCCACTCATCGAAATAATTTTCAACTTGGTCCAAATCTTTGGCTAGTTTGTTGTTGGGATTAACTTTGAAACCGACATCCGTTAACCATTCCAGGATTTTTTCTTGGGTACTAGGAATTTGACCTTGAAATGCCCCAATTCCATACACAAAAATATCTAGAGGCCTTGATGCCACTACTGAAGGATCCATTTGCCTCAAACTACCAGCGGCGGTATTTCTAGGATTTGCGTACGGATCCTCTCCACGGGCAACCCTGTCCTTGTTCAATATTTCAAATTTGTCCTTAGGGAAAATAACCTCTCCTCGTACATCAAAACTTTCTGGAAAAGAGTCTCCCACAAGTTTAAGCGGTATACTTTTTATAGTTCTTAAATTAGTAGTTATGTCTTCTCCTTGGACTCCATCGCCCCTTGTAGCTCCTTTAACAAAAATTCCGTTTTCATATGTCAAAGAAACTGCTACACCATCATATTTAAGTTCGCAGTAATAAGTTATCGGAGTTATCCCCGCCAATTTTTCAATACGGTTATGCCAATTTACGAGTTCCTGGTTATTGAATACGTTAGACAGGCTCAGTAAGGGAATAAGATGTGTGAAAGAAGCAAACCGTTCTGATCTTTTTCCACCTACTCTCTGTGTTGGCGAATCTTCAGTAATAGACCAAGGAAAATCAGATTCAATTTTTCTTAGCTGATTCATAATTCCATCATATTCGGCATCAGAAATCTTAGGGTTATCTTCAACATAGTAAAGAAAGTCGTGAATTCGGATCAAATCACGCAATTTCTCCGAAGTTTTTTGGATATTTTCTCGATCTGAGGACAAGATTACAAAAACCTTTCAAAATCAACTTACACTACGTATAAATTAACTCATATAATCTACCTACTATATATGGGCAACTCGAACACGATTAACATCGTCAATATTAATAATTGATTCGAGCTGCTCTGGATCGACCTCTTGATCTAGTCCTAATACGGTTAAAGCCGGGCCACGAGCATTCTCTCTACTAACTTGCATCGAAGCAATATTTATATCATTTTCACCTGTAACGGTCCCTATATGGCCGATCATGCCAGGTCTATCGGTATGATTAATCATAATCCATGGTTTACCTGATGGAACGATGTCGACTAAATGTGAACCCAATTTCACGATATGAACCTGCCCATTAATAAGTGCCCCTGATATAAGTGAAGATCCTTCAGTAGATTTAGCTTCAATTGTTATCAAATTACCATAAAATTCTTCTACATCCTCGTTTTTTCGTTCTGTCACCTTTATACCTCGCCTCTGGGCAACGAGCGTTGCGTTTACGATACTGACCCGCTCTTCCGAGCTTCTCTCCATAAACCCACTTATGACACTTGCCCTTAATACTCCGGTATCGTATTTGGCAATATCACCATGGAAAAATATCTCTAACGACTCCGGCTGACCATCTAATAATTGAGAAATCAGTTGGCCGGCAGATAAACAAACAGGGATAAATGGGGCAATCTCTTTAACAGTTTCAGCTGGAGCAAGCGGGGCATTAACGGCGTATGATGGGGTTCTTCCTTCCATAACATCGAGCATCTGTTCAACAACTTCATTTGCAACGCCATCTTGAGCTTCAGAGGTCGAAGCACCCAAGTGCGGGGTCAAAACTAATCTAGGATGATTATAATTTTCAGATTTATTAAGTGGCTCTTCTGAGTAAACATCTAATGCTGCGCCTGCTAGCCGACCTTCATGAAGCGCATCTAGCAGGGCAGTTTCGTCCACTAGACCCCCACGCGCGCAATTGATTAAAAGAGCTGTATCTTTCATTTTGGATATTTGTTCTTTACCAATTAAATATATAGAGTCTTTTGCTAAAGGAGTATGCAGCGAGATAATGTCCGAGTTTTCAATTAAATATTCGAAATCAACCAAATCAACTCCGGCATTAGTCGCATGATCTACCGCAACAAAGGGATCATAGGCGATTAATTTCACATCAAATGGGGCTGCCTTTCGTGCAACTTCGCTTCCAATTCGGCCCAACCCAACCAAGCCCAAGGTTTTACCACGAAGTTCAGTTCCCATAAAATCTTTGCGATCCCACCTTCCAGATATCATAGAAGCATGGGCTTGAGGTACATGCCGCACCAAAGATAAAATCAAAGCAATAGTATGCTCTGCAGCTGCTATCGTATTGGAAGAAGGTGCGTTAACGATAATGATACCTTTTTCCGTCGCTACTTTTATGTCGATGTTATCGACACCAACGCCAGCACGACCTACTACCTGCAAATTTACCCCTGCAGTCAATATTTCTTTAGTCACTTTCGTATCGCTTCTAACAACAAGGCCGTCATAGTCAGCTATAATTTCAATTAAATCTTCTTGCCCAAGTCCTATCTTTTCATCTACATCAACTGAGTGGGACTTCAACAAATCGATACCTGATTGAGCGATTCTATCCGCTACTAATACTCGCATCCATTACCTCTTGGTTCACTATTCGCTCTACTATTTTAATACTTTTTTTAACACGTGAAGGGCTTCATCTATTTCAGAATCTGGTATATATCCAAGATGACCTATACGAAAGATTGAGCCAGAAAGTTTTCCCTGTCCTCCAGCGAAAACGACCCCCGCTGATCTGGTTTGCGCCCTAAATTCGGCTATATCCATCTCATCTAAAGCGTTTACAGCGGTCACGGTATTTGAACAATAAAGTTCATCTTTAGGAAATAGGGAAAACCCTAACGCTTTTACTTCATTCCGTACTTTCTCTGCAATCCTCTTATGTCTGGCATGAATCCCGTCCAGACCTTCTTCTACCATTAATTCTAAAGATTTATTGAGGGCGTTAAATAATGAAAGTGCGGGAGTCCATGGAGTTTGACCCCTAGTTGCATAATCTCTTGCAGCAGCTAAATCAAAATATGCTCTCGGCATCTTCGCTTTTGAATTGGCAGCCCAGGCAGTCTCGCTCATGCTAACCATAGTTAAACCGGGTGGCACCATCCAACCTTTCTGTGACCCTGTCACCACAACATCTAATCCCCATTCATCTATTTTGCATGGTAGAGATCCAAGGCTACTAACAGCATCAACAACGAGCAATTTGTCTCTACTTTTGACTTCTTTAGCAATGTCTTTGAGCGGATTAGTAACACCTGTAGAAGTTTCGTTATGGGTTACTAAAACAGCGGAAATATCTGGGTTTTCGTCTAGCATCATAGCAACTTCGCTCGGCAATGCCGGAAGTCCCCAGTCTTTCTTAAGCCATATCACTTCGGCCCCATATATCTCAGCGATCTTACCAAATCTATTTCCGAAAGAACCGATTGATACTACTAAAATTTTTTCTCCAGGTGATAAAACGTTAACAACTGCTGCTTCAAGACCACCTGATCCGGATGCAGTAAGAATTAAAACATCATTATCGGTTAGAAATAATGTTTTGAGATTATCCGTTATTGTCGGTAACATCCCCGCAAATTCCGGTCCGCGATGATCAACCATGGGGTTCATCATGGTTTCCATAATATTATCTGGAATGGGAGTAGGTCCCGGTGTCCGTAAATTCACTAATTTCAACTCCTAATCGATAAATAATTACTATTCAAGGTTGCTAAACCAATAATATTGTTTTAATTATATGTCAGCTGCATGACTTCAGGCTACTAGAAATAGAGAAATATGGACCATCATTATTTAGCGAAATATTCTCTAGCATCCTGAACATCTAAGGCGATCTGCTCGGTAAGTTTACTAACAGTTTCGAATTTTATCTCTCCTCGAATCCTACGCAAAAACTCGACTCTAATAGTCTCATCATAGATCATTCGATCAAAATCCAAAATGTACGTTTCAACTGATAAAGCTTTATCATCAAATGTAGGGTTATCTCCCACATTGGTTACAGATGGATATTTATTAGATCCTAAGGTGGTTGATGTTACATAAACACCATCCAAAGGGATAATTCTATTAATGGGAACCGCTATGTTTGCAGTTCTATAACCAATTGTGCGCCCGCGTTCGTGACCTTTTATCACTGAAGATTCAATGGAATGAGGGCGACCTAGAAGCCGCTCAGCCAGCTCCACATTGCCTTCTTCGCTTAACAAGCGTCTTAAACGGGTACTACTAACCCGATCGCTAGACATATCAGTAGAATCAATTGATTCCACCGTAAAACCTTTACTTTGGCCAATCTCTCTAAGCACCTCAATCGTACCCATGCGTTTGTACCCAAGAGCAAAATCTGGCCCAACAATCAAATGTTTAAGATTTAAGTAGTCAACCAAATACTTAACAAATTCACCTGCCTCAACAGAGGCCAAGTCTAAGTCGAAAGTTAACGGTAAAACTAAATCTAGACCAGAGTTCCTTAGGATATCTATACGTTCCTCTAAAGACATTAGATAACGAAAAGACTGTTGAGGTCTTAAGGTTTCTCTAGGGCTCGCCTTAAACGTTATACATCCGGCAAGATATGCGTCTTTTTTAGCCCTATCAATAACCGCAGAAATAATAGCCTGATGTCCTCTGTGGACACCATCAAAAGTACCTATAGTAAGTACAGTGCCTTGAGAAACTTTGGCACTCTGAATTTCTTGTAGCGCTGTTAACGACACTGATCAATTATCTCCCGAAAATTACTATTCATTCAGTCCACGTTTTCTAAGTTCCGAAGCTCTTTTCAAATAAACATGATGGATTTCAGTTTTAGATTTTGTTGTATTCACCAACAATAATATTCTGATACATTTGACAGGTGCTCCTGGCACCGGGCTTTCCATAGCTGATATAAATGCGCCATCAGTCCACCCTAATCGAACTCGTGCAGCTTCAGCTGGAAAAGCTGCTTTTATATCAGGAGTCACAGTAAAAATCGCGCTCGCAACAT
Organism: Dehalococcoidia bacterium UBA6926; assembly: GCA_002450835.1. Classification (GTDB taxonomy): domain Bacteria; phylum Chloroflexota; class Dehalococcoidia; order UBA6926; family UBA6926; genus UBA6926. The sequence goes on along the minus strand of DKAM01000019.1, from coordinate 66,013 downwards.
CATCGACTGATAAGTCATTATCACTTATTAGTTGCTTCAATAAATCTTCTGTAGAGTCCAGAATTTCTTCTCGGACATCATTCTCGATAGTTGTAGCTCCTCTGATCCCTCTCAACTGTGTCATAAATTTACACCCTCACAAAATTAAAATCATATACTAATACTATTACTACAACGCTTCTCTTAATTCATCTACATAAGTTGCTATAACCTTTGGCAGATCTCCTTCAAGATCATTGTTAATCTTATCTACGAAAGCACTTCCGACAATCACTGCATCTGCTACACCAGAAGCTTCTCTAACATGTGCAGGCGTAGATATACCAAAGCCCAGAGCGACGGGAAATTCAGTTTCCTCTTTAACTTGACTTACAAGTTCAAGACCATCCGCTTCTATAGTTGAGCGCGCTCCTGTAACACCAGTAACGCTGACACAATAAATAAACGACGTAGTACGTCTTATCACTTGTTCAACTCTAGCAGCATCACTGGTAGGAGCTAATAAATAAATAAGATCAAGTCCATGAAGATTTAGAGCGTCCTGCAAAACACCAGATTCTTCCGGAGGTAGGTCTGGCACGATCAAACCGTCAATACCAGCTAACCCGCATTCCTTTGACAAATTTTCAATACCGTACTGTAAAAAGGGATTATAGTAACCCATTAACACTATTGGAGTGTTTGGAGAAGCTGCTCTCAATGAGACTGCTAAATCAATACAATCTTGGAGCGTAACCCCATTGGACAAAGCAGCGGTAGAGGCATTTTGAATAGTGGTTCCATCAGCTAGAGGATCACTGTAAGGAACACCAAGTTCTACTATATCTACTCCGGCGTCAATGGCTGATTTAATAATCGAATAGCTGGCATCTAAATTCGGGTAGCCAGCAGTGACATACATAGATAAAGCAGCACGGCCATTTTCCTTAGTAGACTTGAACAGATCTTTTACACGATTCATAAACTTACCATTATTATAATCACACTAATCTGGTTAAAGGCTGAGTGGACCAAAATTGGTGCCAGCAGATTAGTAGTCTGATGATACACATAAACCAGTATCAAACCAATAAAAAATGCGATGATTGCATTTGCCGCAACAATATGTGCCAAACCAAACAGGATCGAAGTTAAAACAGCAGACACGATAACCCCATACTTATTGGCTATAGCTGGGTAAATAAATCCACGAAAAAATACTTCTTCAACAAACGGGGCAACAAATACTGCCATAGTCGCGAAAATCAATACCGACACTCGATTTGAAACTATCGATTCCGGTAAACTTGCCGGCTGTAAATAGTTCATATTAAGCAAAGATATTCCTATAGAATATAAAACAGGAACAAGAAGAGTTAATAACACCGCAGCGGGCACAAATCGTAAAAATAGGTGAGCATCTGGTTTCTTTATCCCTAATTTATTAAGACTCAACTTCTTGTTGTGAAAAGCTAAAAACCAAACTGAACTCAGCATAATTATTTGCGCCATAAAACTCATCAGTAATACGTAAAGTTCCATCAGTGGGTAGCCATCAGAGATACTGGAGATACTACTTAGGGCATATCCAATCCCTATCGAAGCGACAATCGGGCCCGCAATACTAACCAAAACAGCAAATAAAGCCTCTTTAATACCCCAAGATATTTCAGGGAAAATTAGTTTACTTTTTTGTACCATAAATATAAATCCAAACTTATAGAGAGGCTAGCGATTATAATTCGTTCGAAAAAATTCTTCTGAACTGTGATAAAAAAAGTTCAATGAATTTAGCACGTTCAGCCAAACCAAGAGCTTCCTCATAAAGAGAATCTTTACCTTTTTGTGTGATCTGATAAATGCGGCGTCGAGGGCCTTTACCATCAAAATGAACCCACCGAGAAATTACTTTTCCCTCAGCCTCCATTTTCCTTAATCCCCTATATACATTGCCTCCATCGGCAGAATTCGGCAGGAAACCTCTAGTCTTCAATTCTTCCAACAACGCATAACCGTGCCGAGGTTCCTCCATGATAAGTATCAATACAGCCGGCTGCACTAATCCCCATGAAGAAAGTTTTTGCTCTTTATCTCCTTCATTTTGATTAGCCATAGTATTATCTCTACGTGACCGCCTCTATTATTTTCCCCACATCATCAAGAGGAAGATGAATTAATTGGTCGTTCCCATCCATTCGGTTTTTTATTTCCACTGTATTACCATTCTTTATAGATCGAGCGCTTATAGTGGCTCTGAACGGGATGCCTATTAAATCAGCGTCAGCAAATTTAACACCCGGTGATTCATCTCGATCATCTATGATAACTTCAATCCCTTGTCCGATAAGGGTTTCATAAAGCAGATTTGCAGCCGCATCAACTGTTGCATCATCGGTATTTAATGCAACTATTATTACTTGAGCTGGAGATATAGCTTTAGGGAAAACAATCCCTTTATCGTCATGGTTACTTTCAACCGCTGCCCCTAGAATTCGACCAACTCCTATTCCATAGCACCCCATGACCATCGGCTTTTCCGTTCCGTCACTATCCAAAAAAGTAGCTCCAAAGGTTTCACTGAATTTCGTCCCCAATTTAAACACATGACCGACTTCAACACCCTTGTTTATGGTTAATTTACCTCCACATTCTACGCATTCATGTCCCTCTTGAACCCTATTCAAATCAATGGATTCAGCTATTGTGAAATCAAATCCGTGGCGAGCACCGGTGTAATGGTAATCTTCTCTATTGGCTCCGACGATAACATCTACTTCTGATACCACAGAGTGATCTCCGACAACTCTCACACCTTCCAGTCCTAAAGGAGATATGAAACCAGGAATTAGGCCTTCCTCACGTAACTCAACATCGGTTGCGATATGTATGTTTTGTGCTCCCAGATAATTGACCAGTTTAGTTTCATTAACGTCCAAATCACCTCTGATCATAACTAATACCAAGGCACCATCAGCAACATAAGCAACACTTTTTAATATTTTTGTTTGGGGCACATGGAACTCTTTACTTAAAGCATCTATCGTTTTTATGCCCGGAGTATAAACTTCTTTCAGCCCACCTTTTGTATCGTCTATAACGCGTTCGATATTAGATTGAGCTTTTTCCATGTTAGCTGCATAGTCACAGCTACCACACAAAACAATTTCATCTTCTCCAGTGTCAGTCAGCAATATAAATTCCTGGGAGTCCTTTCCTCCAATGGCGCCACTATCGGCATCAACAGCTCTGACATCCAATCCGCATCGGCTAAAAATACTTTGATATGCGCTAACCATTCCATCATACGTTTTATCAAGATCTTCTTGGGTTGAGTGGAAAGAGTACGCATCTTTCATTGCAAACTCTCTCACTCTTATCAAGCCGGCTCGTGGTCGAGCCTCATCACGAAGTTTTGTTTGAATTTGGTAAAGATTTACGGGGAGATCTCGGTAACTTCTTATGTGGCCTTTAACCAGCTCGGTTATCACTTCTTCATGGGTAGGGCCCAACACCAAATCACGATCTCTTCTATCTTTCAACTTAAAAAGTGTTTCTCCAAAAGCTACTGATCTACCACTTCGTTTCCAAATTTCTTCAGGCTGTAATGTGGGCAATAAAATTTCTTGGGCGCCGGCCAAATTCATTTCTTCTCTTATTATAGTTTCAATCTTTTTTAATGAACGCAAAGCCAAAGGTAAATAGCTATAAACTCCTGAAACCAGTTGGTTTATAAACCCCGCTTTGATTAGAAGCCTATGACTGCTCGTATCTGCATCGGCAGGATCTTCTCGTAGTGTTTTTCCGAATAACTGGGAGATCCTCATAATTTTTTACTGACACTTGAATCGTTCATTTTGATTCCAGGTCAATCTTCTCCATCTCTTCAATCAAAGCAGGGAGGAATTCGGATTCAGGAACTACCTTAACTTTTTGCCCTTTCCTGAATATGATTCCTCTGCCAACTCCGGCGGCTATACCAATATCAGCGTCTTTAGCTTCGCCTGGCCCATTAACCTCGCATCCCATTACCGCTACCTTTATGGGTTTATCAAATTTTTTCAATGCTTCGTCAACCATGTTGGCATACTTCACGATGTCTACATCAGCCCGTCCGCAAGAAGGGCAGGCAACCAGTGTTACACCTTTATTACGCAGATTAAGGGATTTAAGTATCTCATAACCGGCTTCAACTTCTAATACAGGATCACCTGCGAGCGATACCCTTATGGTATCCCCGATTCCCATTGCCAGCAAAGTTCCAAGTCCTACGGCACTCCTTATAGAGCCGTTTAGAGGAGTCCCTGCTTCGGTTATACCCAAATGCAAGGGGTAATCAACCTTATCAGATAATCTCGTGTATGCATCCACAGTCATAGGAACATCAAAACCTTTAACAGATATTTTTATTTGATCAAAATCCATGTCTTCTAGTATTGCAACTTCCCACAACGCCGTATTAACCATGTGGTCTACAACATTGTATTCAGCATCCGTTTCCTTACTATCTTTTGCAAGCTTGTTTACCCCATCAGCAAGTCTATGGAAATCACCAGTTTTACCAATTCCTCCTATAGGTGGCAAACTGCCAAAATTAACACCTATCCTTATAGGAATAGATCGTGTTTTTGCTGCTTTCACTACCTCACGAACTTTATCCGAATCCCTAATATTTCCTGGGTTTAACCGCAACGCATCAACCCCATTTTCTATTGATTTCAATGCAAGATTATGGTGAAAATGAATGTCCGCAACAAGAGGTATACTAATGTTCTTCTTGATCTCCGCTAGTGCATCTGCCGCTTCTAAGTCAGGCACAGCACAACGAATAATTTCACAGCCGGCATCTTCTAGTTCTTTAATTTGTCGGATTGTGCTTTTTATGTCCCTAGTATCAGTCTTTGTCATTGATTGAACAGATATTGGAGCGTCACCGCCGATGACGGTATCTCCTATTGCAATCTGGTTAGTTAATCTTCGTTCGAACATAATCTATAAGCCATATTCTACTAGTAAATGCAAACACATTTCCAGTATCTAATGATTCAGTTTAATAATCTAGGTATGTCCACACCCAATGTTACGAAGATTATTAAGCTTATTAAAAACGCAAACCCCATCGCATGTACGATTCTTTCTCTGCTAGGAGGTATCCGTTTTCCATTTCTAATTAGTTCCAAAAACAAAAACGGTATCCTTCCTCCATCTAATGCCGGTATGGGCAATAAATTTAATATCCCTAAATTCAAACTCAACATGGCAACCAAATAAACCAATGGCAACAGACCTGCTTGTGCAGCTTCACCAGTGATTTGTGCAATCCCTACTGGACCCGTTATTTCAGGTGTCTTTGATCCAGAAATCCATTTACCAATTTCTGTATATATCAAAAATGTATTATCCCAAGCTAGAACAATCCCGTAGTACGGAGATTGCCATATTGCAACTTCTTCGTAAATCACATTTATCAAACTTACCTCTATACCCATCGGTCCTTCACCAACAGGTGGGTTCGATCTTGGTACTAGCGAAAACTCTTTCGTTTCAAAATTTCTACTCACGAAAATTTTTGTTATTTCATCTGGCTCTAAATTAAATGCTTTCGAAAAATCTTTGGGATCGTCCAAATTTACCCCGCCTATGGAAGTTAAAATATCACCTTTCTTTATACCAGCTAACTCTGCAGGAGAATCTTTAGACACAGCCCCTATTACAATATCTGCCGAATCAATACGGTCTGTCGCAGTAGCTAAAACCGAAAAAAGAATAATTGCTAAAACAAAATTCATAGCTGGCCCCGCAAATATCACAAGGAATCTTTTCAAAACACCTTTTGAGGCAAATCCATCTGAGATTGTAGGGTCGGATTCGCCTTTTAGCCGAACGAACCCACCGAGAGGCAAATAATTCAGTGAGTAGATTGTCCCTTTATGTTTGATCGATCTAAATCTAGGAGGGAAACCTAAACCGAACTCTTCTACAGTTATACCCAATCTCCGAGCAGACCAATAGTGACCAAGCTCATGGACGAGTACCAAAACAGTTAAAACTATCAGAAATATAAATATGTTTAGCACAATTGACATTAATCAGTATCTCTTCATCACTATTTCTCTTGTTTGATTTCTGGCCCAAGCATCTGACTCCAATATATCTTCGAGATCAGGGTTAGGTACAGAGTTATGTTTACCAAGAGTCTCTTCTATCAAGTCTGAAATACCATAGAATGGCACCTTACCTTGCAAGAAAAATTTTACAGCTTCCTCATCAGCAGCATTGAGAACAGCTGGGTATGTTCCTTTACGCATCCCAGCCTCCAATCCAATCCTGAAGCACGGAAATGTATCTTCGTCTAAAGCTTCAAATGTAAATGTAGGCATTTCATAGATTTCTCGAGAAGGGAAACTCGAAGGCCTGGGGAGCCGGTCTGGGTAACCCAGAGCGTATTGAATAGGTAATCGCATATCCGGCATAGATAACTGTGTTTTAAGTGTCCCATCCGTAAATTCTACTATCGAGTGTACGATACTCTGAGGATGCACTAGTACTTCAATATCGGTATAGCTAACATCAAAAAGCCAATGTGCTTCAATAACCTCAAATGCTTTATTCATGAGCGTAGCAGAGTCTATAGTGACTTTGGATCCCATCCTCCATGTCGGGTGTTCCAAGGCTCTTTGAGGAGTTACATCACGAACCGAGGAAGCATCCATTCCTCTGAACGGCCCCCCGGAAGCCGTTAGGATCAATTTACTTAAGTGATTCTCTAATCCCACCTCACCACGAAGACTTTGCCAGATCGCACTATGCTCACTATCTAAAGGAAGTACTTTTGTAAAAGGGAATCTGATGCTAGGTTCAATAATTTCGCCTGCGACAACTAAAACTTCCTTGCTAGCAAGTGCTACAGTTTTATCCTGCTCCAAAGCTTTTAGAGTCGGTTTTAGAGCGGCTAACCCCGGGATAGCGATAACAATGATATCTACGTCAGAATCAGAAACAATTGTATCGGTATCAACTATTTCAATTTCAAAATTATGGTTTGAAGTACTAATGTTACCGTTTTGTAGACTAACCTTGTTAGGAAAAAATTCATCCACCTGAGCAGCAAAAAGCTCTGACATATTACCTGCCGTTAGAGCAGTTATAGAAAAAAGGTCAGGGTTATCTCTAACTATGGCCAAAGTTTGAGTTCCTATCGATCCAGTTGAACCGAGAACCGCAATATTCTTTTTCATACCCACAATAGTAACCAATAATAAACAGCTGGAAGAACAATAACAATTGAATCAATTCGATCTAAAACCCCGCCGTGGCCTGGCAGAAGTCTACCTGAATCCTTTGATTTCATCTTACGCTTGAAGTAGGATTCCAAAAGGTCTCCACTTTGACCAAGCAATACAATAATGGTCCCCAGTATGATGGTAATTAATGGATTAAGGCCAACCCCCAAAATGCTATTAAATGCAAATACAGTAGCTAGACTAGTGACCGTGCCAAAAATTGCGCCTTCCCATGTTTTCCCCGGACTTATTAAAGGGGCCATTTTATTTTTACCTAAAATTGTGCCAAAGACGTAAGCTCCGGTATCAAACGCGAAAATGCCGAATATTGTTGTCAGAAGCAATTCTGTACCCAAAGGCAATTGTTTCAACAAAATTCCGTAAGATAAGGGGACTGAGATTATCAATATGGCTGAAAAGGTAATTAGAAAATTTTTGATGGGATGGTATACGTCAATTAATTTAATTTGAAGTCTGTTCTCTAGTTTGCTCTGTTGAGAGGGGGAAAGTTTATTAGTTAAAACAGCAGCAGCAATTCCTATAAAAATAATAGAAGTAATGAAAATGGAATTCCTAACATATCCTTCTCCATTTGTTATTAAATAGATTATTCCTATAGTTAAGGGGACAAATAAGTAGGGAGATAATTGGACATTACTATTATTTAGAAGTTTTTTAATCTCAAATAATGAAATTAAAACTATTAGATTGATGAATAAATAAAGAGGCAACGATCCGGCGATAATGATTGCCAATATCAAGGGAATACCAAAGACGGTTACGATAAGACGTCGAGAAAAATTGGATTCTAGGAGTTTCATTATACCTCGCAGGTCGAATGTATTATATTCCACCAAATCTTCTATCTCTGGCTTTATATTCTGAGATCGCCAATTTCACTTCGGGAGGCCCGAAATCCGGCCACAAAACTGGGCTAGTATAAAACTCAGAATACGCTGATTGCCATATTAAGAAATTGCTTAATCTCATTTCGCCACCAGTCCTAATTATCAAATCGGGATCAGGCAATTCTTTTGTATATAAATTAGATCCAAATATTTTTTCTGTAATATCTGTGGCGGATAACCCTTGTTGAATCAACATTTTAACAGCTCGCAATATTTCATGCCTTCCACCGTAGTCAAAAGCTATAGAAACAGTAATCCTACTGTTTTTCTTAGTGGATTCGATCGTCTCGTTTATTAAATCAACAACATGCTGGGGAAGGTTTTCCGTCCTCCCCAAATGGGTTAGCCTTATACCTTCTTTGATCAAAAAATCAATGTTTCGTGTCAACGAGTCATAGAGTAATTCTATAAGACCTTCTACTTCTTTTTCTGGACGCGACCAATTTTCGGTAGAGAATGTATAAAAAGTGGCGTACTTAACTCCAGCATCTCTAAAAGCAATTATGACTCGATCTATGTTCTCTAGCCCAGCTTTATGTCCCTGTATGCGGGGCAATCCATTATTAGAGGCCCATCGGCCATTACCGTCCATAATAACTGCTACATGTTCTGGTATTTCAGAATTGGCCATTAGCTACGTCTCTTAATCCCCAAGGCACATTTAATTTTAATCTCAAACCTGGCAACAAAAAATCTATACTTCCATGACTTCTGCTTCTTTGGCAGCACCCATACTATCTATATCACCGGAGTATTTATCAGTTAATTTTTGGATCGCGTCACTAGCCCGCTTTGCTTCGTCCTCAGAAACTTCTTTATCCTTAACCAATTTCTTCATTTGATCCAACACATCTCGCCGAACATTCCTTAACGAAACCTTCTCAGATTCTGTTTTAGATCTAACAATTTTCGCGATTTCTTTCCTACGTTCAGAGGTTAAATTTGGGATGGGAAGCCGAATAAGATCTCCATCCACTGCAGGGGATATACCTAAATCGGATTGTAAAATAGTTTTTTCTATAGCTTGTACGATTCCTTTATCCCACGGCTGAATCGTTATTAAACGTGCCTCAGGAACGTTGACTGTAGCAACTTGTATAATTGGGGTAGGGGTGCCGTAGTAGTCAACGGTAAGGCCTTCCACAAGAGCAGAATTTGCTCTACCAGTTCTAATTGAACTCAACTCTTTTTCAAGAACAGTACGCGTCTTCCTCATCCTTTGATCAGCATCATCAATCAATAATTCCGTCATCGTCATAATAATACCTTTCACATAAATTCATAGACTTATCAGCCTATATATGTGCCCTCGGAGGACCCATCAAGAATGTTATTTAAACTCCCTATAGCAAAAAGATCAAATACAATGATAGGCAAATCGTTCTCCATACATAAGGATAAGGCAGTGCTATCCATTATACCCAACCTCTGATTTAAAGCTTCCATATAAGTTAGTTTTTCATATTTCTTAGCTTCTTTTACGGCATTTGGATCAGCATCATAGACTCCGTCAACTTGGTTCTTTGCCATAAGTAAAATATCGGCTCCTACTTCTATTGACCTTAGAGCAGCAGCAGTATCCGTAGTGACATAAGGATTACCGGTGCCAGCCACAAATATCACAACACGACCTTTCTCCATATGCCTGATCGCCCTACGCCTAATATAAGGCTCCGCGACAGCTTGAATTGTAATTGCAGTCTGAATTCTTGTAGTCACACCGGCCTGCTCCAGACCATCCTGCAGTGCTAAACCATTTATTACTGTGGCTAACATCCCAGCATAGTCTGCCGTAGCTCTATCCATACCCGCTTCTTCTGCTGTCGCCCCTCTCCACATATTACCGCCACCTACTACGATAGCAACTTCTACATCTCTATCTCGGATGGACTTAACTTGATTTGAAATGCTTGAGACAATATCTACGTCAATACCAAAAGCTCGAGATCCCATCAAGGATTCGCCACTTATTTTCAGGAGAACTCTTTTGTAAGTTGAGATATCCACCCCGGTCTACTTCCGTTATGATTTCCCTAATTCGTACCTAGTGAACCGTCTGACCACAATATTTTCGCCGATCCTAGATACTGCCTCAGTTATCAAGTCACTAACGGTTTGATTGGGATCTTTTATAAAATCTTGATGCATCAACCTAGTTTCTCCGTCAGAGTCTTTATAACCAACATCTGTTTTTTCGTCATCTACCGATTGAGGATCCATACTAGCTATCTGAAGAGCGAGATCATGAGCCAAAGTGAGAAACTCAGGAGTCCTCGCGACGAAATCAGTCTCACAGTTCAATTCCAATATAACTCCTATACGCCCGCCGGCATGGATGTAGGTTTCGACAACCCCTTGATTAGCATCACGGGAAGATTTTTTTTGGACTGCGGAGATTCCCCACTCTTTTAAAAGAGATGTAGCTCTATCCATATCTCCTTCAGACTCTTCTAGAGCTCTTTTACAATCCATTACTCCTGCTCCAGTTTTAGCCCGTAAATCTCTAATTATTTCCGTTGTGACAACCACTGTTATTTATCTCCTTGATTATGATAGTGCTCTGAATATTTGATTAGTTACTTTCTTGATCAGCTGTTTCCGATTGTAGCTCAGATTCAGTAATATCCTGTTCTGGCATTTCTGCTCCAACTAAAGATGCCAATCGCAATCTCTCTTCTTCTGCCTGCCTTCTTCCTTGTATGACAGACTGTGAAATAGTTTCAGTCATAAGTTTAATAGCTCGAATGGCATCATCGTTGCCCGGAATTGGGTAATCTATCAAATCAACATTGCAATCTGTATCAGCTATTGCAACAACTGGAATTCCAAGTTTGCGCGCCTCTGCTATAGCAATTCCTTCACGAGCCGCATCTATCACATACATAGCACCTGGTAACTCGTTCATATCTTTAATCCCGCCTAATTGCCTATTTAATTTTGCAATTTGGTCTTCAATTTTTCCTGACTCTTTTTTAGGTAAATAGGCAAATTCACCTTTTTCTTTCCTGTCCTCTTGAAGAAGCAAATACGAAATTCGTTGACGGATCGTAGCAAAATTGGTGAGAGTACCACCGAGCCATCGGTGAGTAACGTACGGCATTTCTGACCGTTCGGCTTCCGCCTTTATAGTGTCTTGAGCTTGTTTTTTAGTGCCCACAAATAATACGTTTTTGCCCTCTTTACTAATAGTCTCAATAAATTCTGCTGCAAGTTCTAGGCGTTTAAGAGTTTTTTGCAAATCTATAATGTGAATACCATTACGCTCAGTAAATACAAAAGGCTTCATTTTGGGATGCCATCGCTTTGTTTGATGCCCAAAATGCACCCCAGCTTCAAGCAAAAGTTTCATAGTAACTTTTTCAGGCTCTGTTGAATCTGTTTGAGTCGCCTCTTCGGACTCTTTTGAATCTGTTACGATCGCATTTTCGGGTTCTGTTGAATCCGTTTCAGCCACTCGATTAGACTCTACGTCCAATTTTTCTACCGGGGTTTCCTCAGTCTCTTCCACCATATAAAAGTTACGCCTTCCTCAATCATTCTTATAATTAATTTCCGATCATTATAGCACGGAGAATTTCATCAGCCACCGATTTCTCTATTTACATGGAATGTTCTATCGACTTATGTAAGTAAAATCCCTTTCGATCTTGACCGAGTGGATTTGCATATCTAAACTATTCACCAGTGTGACCAGAGTATTAAAACAAAGATTAATTATTGGACCAAGGAGAAAAACTTGCCAATATACGATTACAAGTGTTCTAAATGTGAAAACAGATTCACACTTAGACAAGGTTTTGACGCCAATACAATCTCTGAATGTACCAAATGTGGTGCAGATAGCACTCGTGTAATACATGCACCACAAATAGTTTACAAAGCAGATGGCTTTTACACTACCGAGAAAACCCGCAAAGGCTTTGGGAGTTACTGGTACGATAAAGCTAGTGAAGAAGATCGAGGAATACCTCAAGAACAAAATGTAGCAGATATGGGAACTGACCCAACTGTCACTGAACAATAACAATAATTTAATAAAAAGCTGAGACCAGATTATGCCATTTTACGATTACCAATGTACCAAGTGTGATCACAGATTCACGGTTAGACAGTCATTTAATGATAAGCATGAAGCATCGTGCCCAGAGTGCGGCGACGCAGCAGATAGAAGATTCAGTACCCCAGCCATTGTATTTAAGGGCAGTGGGTTCTATGTGAATGATTATGGTGGTAAATCCGCCTCATCAAGCCCGGGTGAAGAACCAATAGTTGAAAATACTCAGGATGAACCCTCTTCAGATACCGGGAAATCCGAAGGCGGCCATAAACACCCTCACGAGTTCTAGCGTTAGAAATGATTCAATAAATGCGACTGGTTATTCAAAGGGTTACAGAAGCAAATGTAAGGGTAAAAAACAGATTAATTAATGAAATCGCGACCGGTCTCCTGGTTTTAGTGGGTATTGATCGTAATGATACGGCTTCAGACATAGCGTACAGTGCAAAGAAAGTTGCCAATCTTAAGCTAATGCCAACTAGCAAACAAGAATTCAGTCATTCTATACTCGAATTAAGGCAACCCCTTTTATTGATCAGCGAGTTCACCTTATTAGCTCGGACATCAAAGGGATCAAAACTCTCCTTCTCCAAAGCGGCAGACAAAAAAATAGCTAAACAATTGTTTGACCAATTGTCAGAAGAACTAACGTCATTAGGAATAGATGTTAAAACCGGCGTTTTTGGGGAGGATATGCAGGTGACTTCCGTAAACAATGGACCTGTAACCGTTTGGATAGATACCCAAAATACGTAGATCAGTTGGTTACCGGAACAAAAGAAATTCCTACTGAAACAAGAACCACCACAGCAAATATAATAATGAACAAAGATATACCTACAAACCATGGTATATAACGCTCAAACGGCAGCGGCTTATCGTCATTAACCGGCGGGGCGTACATTTGCTGAACTCTAGTAATACCCCTCGCTTCCATATCCGGATAATCCACAATACTTATGCCCATCTCTTCGGCTGAACTCTTTAACTGTTCGTCAATTACGTAATCAGTATATAAATAGGAGTTTTTCATCTTCAGCAAATCCATGTTATTACGAAGTCCGTTAATTTCTTGTAGACCAAAAGCCCCATCCTTAGACCAAAAAAATATAAGCATGAAAAGGTTTCTATTCCTATCAGTAATTATGATGCTATTACTAGCATCTATAGATGAGACATCTTCACCTATTTCATAACCTTCTCTACTGTATAAACCAATAATTCTTGCCTGTAGAGTGAGTACAGGTACGGAGTTAAACATCGAGGCCATAATCAGATTTTCTCCAAACCACCTTTATTCTATCGATTTCGAATCCTAGATTTACTCTTTTTCCTTGGTCGCTTTTTTCCACCTCCTGGACCGCGATAAGCCTCAGGAACAGTATTCTTATCATCTTTTTTTGTTGATGTTTTTCGGCGCCTAGTCCAAATCCAGTAATATATTGGCATCATAACCCCCGTGAAATAGACCGTACTGAAAATAAGAACTCTCTGCTCGTTTCCTTTCACATATTCACCTAAAGGATTATCTAATTGTGCTACATAAGGTAGTGTCCAACCCAAGTGAATAGGATTAAATAAAACAAACCCAATAAAAACCAATAAGATCAACAACCGTTTTAAAGTCATAGTTAAACTATATTCCCTTTCTCAATATAAATTATACAATCGATGAGCAGAATTTATAGGGTTTAGCTGCTATTTATTGATTACGGGCTTATCCATGGAATCGAGGTAGTCGATAGATATTTTTAGGATATCTGTTGCAATAGGTACCTTTCCAGGTTCTAGCTTATCTCCAATATCTATATCTGGAGTCAATCCAGTTTCTTCCACTGATCGTGATTTGGGAGTATACCATAGCGCTGAGGTCAAATATAAAGCGCTACCACTCGCTATCGGTTTCAACGTAGTTATAGCACCCTTTCCATAAGTACTAGATCCAATTAAGGGATATCTACCACTATCTTGAAGAGCACCTGCTACTATCTCTCCAGCAGAGGCAGTCCTCGAATTCACTAAAACTACCATATTCATGCTAATAGGTATTATCGAATCTTTTTCTGCCGTCACCGGTTCGCGATTTTGAGTTTTATCTTCTTGATAGAACACGACGGATGGTCCAATAAACACGCTGGCGACTTCAATAGCTGTATCGACATACCCACCCGAATTATTACGTAAATCCAATATTAAAGCGGATGGAGAATCTGAAGTATGCTTATCGACAATAGGGGCAAGAATTTGGGTCAATTCATGATAGGTCCTGTCGGTGAATCGTGGGATTGATATCAAATAGACACCAGGGTCGGGCTCCTCTACATACACGCTTGGCATTTCAACAAGTTCTCTAATAATTTCGTAGCTAAAACGAGCATTTAAACTAGGCCGGTTTACCTCAATATTTACGGTCGATTCTGGCACCCCTCTTATCAAATTAGCTATCTCTGATAACAGCAACTGCGTTACATCGATTCCATCAACTGAAACAATAACATCGCCTTTTTGTAACCCTGCACGGTCAGCTGGGCCGTCAGGAAACACCTGTGTAATAACAGTTACATTATTTCGGGCCATTAATACACTAATCCCGATTCCTACGAGCGTACCGTCAAGTCTAGATATCTGGTCATCATAACCAGATTCCAAATAGCGAGTGTAGCGATCATTCAGGCTCGACACCAAGCCAATAATAGCTTGGTTTTCCAATTGATCATCTTTCAGTCTATCGGCATAAACATATTGCTCATCTAGAGCTTTTTTTACTTCAAGAAAACGATTGATGGATATCCTATCGGAGTCATCATCAACGTGAACATAGGTGAATTCCTGGCGTCCTTCTGCTGAGGCACCCGTATATCTGATTATCTCAACAGAACCACAAACACCAAAAAAAATAATGGAGTTAACGAGCAGTATAAACAACAAAAAAGGAACAGCCATATATCTTATTTTTGTCTTAATCAATCTATATAAACTATTCATTTCTCCGCCGCAATCTCCATATTGAGTTTCCAGTATTAAATGTTACTATATCTCGTGTCTTATATATGTAGCTTTACATAATATCTATTGTGCGAAGTGCTGAATGCAACCCCGCCTACTCTCTTTATGCCCAAATCCTTCACTCAAACATCTATTTACGATAAGATATTTTCTGGTGAAATGCCAAAGTTACTTCAATTTATAAGGAGAGGCATATGGATGAGCAATCCAAAAAAGTTTACGACGCGATGAAAGATCGTTTTACAAATATGACCGAGGATAAAATAGGTACTATGATTATCAACCGTCCTCCGAGGGAGGTCATACGCGACATTAGATCTTTAGAGAGTCCGGCAGCAGATTGTGCTGACGCTCTTAACCACTTAGGTTTCGATAACTTTGGTATCCCGGCAACAATATTGCGACCTGTGGTAGACAGAAAGGTTGCTATAGGACCTGCTTTGACAATATTGAATGCTCCTGGGCATTCAGATCTCTGGCCGTACGAATTCACCGACATATTCTTAATATCAGAGCCAGGCGACTTTGTTGCTATTAGTGGTGAAGGATATGAACACACAGGATCTTGGGGTGGAACGACAACTGGTATAGCTTCGGAGTTACAACTTGCTGGAACGGTATCAAAATGGCCTTGCAGGGACAGGAATGTGATACTGAAACACGGATATCCGGTATGGGTCCCGGGCCATACGCCGCTACCAACAATCCAGCTAATTACGAAAGCTATTATGGTACCCATTGAATTGCATGGTGTAACAATAAACCCGGGTGATTTGATAGTAGCTGATTCCACTGGAATCGTAGTTATCCCGAATCAAGCTGTCTCTGATGTACACAATCAGATAAAAGGAACGGCGGAATCAGTTCAAATGTCACATTTAGGTTCGATACCAGAAGAGCATATAGATGCGGTACATAAAGGTTTAGAGTAACCCAGAAAACCAAGGTCTTTAAATTAAAGATTTGTCGGTAACCTTAATATCAATTAGCTGCAAGAGTTCTTCCAAGTTAAACCGGGACACAGCAGATATTGATACCGATTCGGGCGATTCGTAGTACGTACTAGCGGCTTCAGTTATTTTTACCTCGTAGCTACTTACTTCAGATGGCACCATAACATCGACTTTATTCAGAACGTGAATAGTTGGGGTATTCATTAAATCTAGATCCTTCAGTAGCTCAACAACAGATTCATATTGCGCAAGAGCATTTGTATTGCTGATATCTATAACGTGAAGAAGTATATCAGCATCACGAAGCTCCTCTAGAGTTGCTCGAAACGCTGCAACCAGCGAAGTTGGTAGCTTATTGATGAAACCCACCGTATCAGATATAAGGGACATTCTACCGCTTATAAGTGGCATTTTCCGTGTCACAGGATCCAGGGTCGCGAATAGCTTATCTTCAGCTACCACGTGGGCTCTAGTCAAAGCATTCATGAGAGTACTTTTCCCTGAATTCGTATAGCCGACTAGCGAAACAACAGGAATACCTTGTTCAAATCTATTTTGCCTAGCTTGGCCACGTCTGCGACGAACGTTCTCTAGTTCTTGTCGGATCTTATCAACACGTTTCCGTAATAGCCGCCTATCCGTTTCCAGTTGGCTTTCACCTGGTCCCCTGGTACCTATACCACCACCAAGCCTCTCTAGGTGACTCCACTGTCCTACAAGTCTTGGCAATAAATAATCCAACTGAGCAAGTTCGACCTGCAATCGACCTTCCCTGGTCTGTGCGCGCTGTGCAAAAATATCCAAGATAAGGGCGGTTCTATCCACCACTTTAATCTCAAGTAGATTCTCTAGATTCCTCTGTTGAGCGGGAGAAAGTTCATCATCTAAAACAATTGTGTCTATTTTTTTGTCATTTACGAGATATTTTAATTCCTCTATTTTACCTATGCCCATGTAAGTAGGCTTCCTCTTACCAACCCGTTGGCTCTGAACTTCGACGACCGTGGCCCCTGCACTATTTACTAATGCCTTCAATTCTTTAAGTGATTCTTTTGTCCTCCATACGCCAGGGAAACGCGACTTTATGTCTACCCCAAAAAGTAAAGTTCTCTCTTTTCGAGGTTTGACATCAACCGATCGAGACCTCTTGCGAGACTTATGAATCATATGCGCCTAACCCACTTAATCGGTCAGATACAGGTTGTACGCCAAGGCTCTGTATCCAATAATTTGCTTCCAAGTGATAGCTGTTATTAGTTATCCTTCTCCACCTATGTAAGCATCAGGATTACCAATAAATTTTTGACGCTCTGACAAACTACGAAAATAAAACCATTTACCCTCATGACGATACTTTGTACCGACCCGAGCATTACCTTCATCTATCTGTGTAACTTCGTCATCCGTAAAGTCATAACCCGTGACTGGATCTTTTTCGCTCATTTTATCCTCCCATATCCAATATTCGTTAACTGTATTCGTTAACCAATCAACGCCGAGGCTACGCTTTAATAGTCACATCTGTCAAGGATAGGTTTGTGATTTCTGTCTGGTTATAGGAGAATTCTATAAAATGCAATAATTTAGTTTGAGTACAACAAGGCTGGATATTAATTTGAAAACCGCTATTGTCCGTTACCACGAGATAGCTCTCAAAGGCCATAATAGATCCTGGTTTATTAATACATTGGTGGAAAATATCAACCGGAAACTTTATGGGTTAAAAGCTAAGGTGTCCCGGGACGACTCCGGCATAAGGATTAAATACTCTGATACCGTTCCGAACACTGAAATTATTGAAAAATTGTCGACCATATTTGGCATAGCTAAGTTCAAGTTAGTCGAAACAAGTGAGATTGAAATCGATTCGCTTATCAAAACCGTAAAAAAGGTTCTTGAAGAAAATACTCTTCCGTTCAATACGTTTAAGTTAAACAGTAACCGTAGCAATAAAAGCTATCCCCTCACTTCCATGGAATTAAATGAACGAATTGGAGCTTATGTAGAGAAACTGACAGGAGGCAAAGTAGATTTATCTTCCCCGGATTTAACTATTACCGTCGACATAAGGGAAAAAACCGCATATGTCTCGCTAAAAGATTACAAAGGGCCCGGTGGACTTCCCGTTGGTGTCTCTGCTCACGTTGCAACTCTATTGTCAGGAGGTATTGATTCGCCGGTGGCAGCGTTCAACATGTTTAAACGAGGATGCTCAAATTCATTCATCCATTTCCATAGTTTTCCGATGGTCGACGCATCTTCTAGGGAAAAGGCCATAAAATTAGCAAAATCCCTAAGTGTTAATCAGAAAAAATCACTACTCTATTTGGTCCCTTTCGTTGATATCCAAATGGAAATAATAGCTAAGGTACAGGCATCTTATAGGGTAATAGCCTACAGGAGATTCATGGTCAGAGTTGCAGAAGCGATAGCCAAGATCGATGGAGCATCTGCACTCGTTACGGGCGAGAGCGTGGGACAGGTCGCAAGCCAAACAATTGAGAATATAGCTACCATAGGTTCTGTAACAAATATGCCAATTTTTAGACCGCTAATCGCCACCAATAAATCAGAAATAATTGATCAAGCAAAACTTATTGGTACTTATGATGTTTCAATCCAGCCAGATGAGGACTGCTGTTCCTTATTCGTGCCAGCAAATCCCGCTACAAAATCGACCCCTCGAAAAGCAGAGTTATACGAAACGGGTATCGACTCTAAAGATTTAGTAAATAAAACAATTGATAACTTAGAGATATTGGAATTTTGATCCTTTATCACAATTATAATCGAACTTTTCCGCGTTTTTTTACCAAATTGGAGGCTAGACCCCTATTTCGAACACGCTTGAGAGCGTATACTAAATTCTTATAAAAAGGGGGGATTAACTATGGCGTCGGAATATCCAGGAGCAGGATACACCGTTTCTATTAGGCTTTCTTATGATAATGGAAGGCGAAAACTCGCAAATATTACGACTAACATCGCGGATGCAGACGGAGATATAACATCAGTTGAGTTAGTGCGAACCCATAAAGGCAGAATTACCAGAGATATCACCTTAAACGCCTTTAATGAAGAACATGCGATCGTTTTGACCAAGCGACTTCGAAAACTAAAGGGAGTGCGTGTCGTAGCAGTATCGGACCCGAATTTCGCGGTCCATCTAGGGGGGAAGATAGCCCTCAGAAGTAGAACCCCAGTAAAAAATCATAGGGATCTCGCGCAAGTATATACTCCTGGGGTCGGTAGAGTTTCGTCCTACATTGCCAAAAACAAAGAGTCTGTCTGGTCTCTAACTTCAAAAGCAAATACAGTGGCGGTAGTATCAGATGGTACTGCAGTTCTGGGTTTGGGCGACATAGGACCTGAAGCTGCTATGCCAGTTATGGAAGGTAAAGCAATTCTATTTAAAGAGTTGGGCCAAGTAGATGCATGGCCCATTTGCCTTGATACAAAAGACCCTGATGAGATAGTCGACACGGTTAAACATTTGGCGCCTGGTTTCGGTGGAATTAATTTGGAAGATATTTCTGCGCCGAGATGTTTCTATATAGAAGATAGATTAAAAGAAGAGCTAGACATACCAATATTTCACGATGACCAACATGGAACGGCCGTAGTTGTATTAGCTGCTCTAATAAACGCGCTTAAAGTAACTGATAGAGATATCGGTTCTATTAAAGCTATCCAGACTGGAGCAGGGGCCAGTGGAGTGGCAACAGCAAAAATGCTAATGTCAGCAGGACTTAAAGATATAACGATTTTCGATAGAAAAGGGGCAATACACAAAGATCGAGACGATCTTCAGAATAATGAAGCCAAGTTGTGGGCCGCGGAGAACACCAATCCTGGCAACATCGTTGGATCACCTAGAGACGCTTTAGATGGCGCTGATCTATTCCTAGGATTATCAGGACCGGGGGTTATAGAGTCTGAAGATTTAGAGAAAATGAATCAAGATGCCATAGTGTTTGCCTTGGCGAATCCCGACCCTGAAGTATCGCCAGAAGAAGCACATAAATATGTCAGGATCGTTGCGACTGGTCGCTCTGATTATCCTAATCAAATTAACAATGCTTTATGTTTCCCAGGTTTATTTAGGGGCGTTTTAGATGTCAGGGCAACAACAATAAACGAGGAAATGAAGATTGCAGCGGCGCAAGCTTTAGCGGACACTGTACCGAATAGGGATTTGAGCGACGAATATATAATACCCAGCATCTTCAACAACAAAGTTGCCACTAACGTGGCAAAAGCTGTCTCAGATGTAGCCCTAAAAACTGGTGTAGCCAGACGATCAAGAAGTCACAGTGGAGAGCACTTCCCTAACCTATCCAGAATTAAGATATAACGATCCGTTTTAGAGATTTACTTCTGCTAAAGCTTTAGATCAAAGCGTTTACTAATTCGCTGTTCGATGGTTCTGCTAGTATTTTCCCTCCAGGCAATATAATAGTCGGAACTACCTGCAAGCCTTTATTGAGATGTCTAACAATTTCGGCGGAATCAGGATTCTCTTCGATATCTATCCACACGTACTCAAGACCTTTAGTATCTAATAACCTTTTTG
This sequence comes from Dehalococcoidia bacterium UBA6926, assembly GCA_002450835.1. GTDB lineage: Bacteria > Chloroflexota > Dehalococcoidia > UBA6926 > UBA6926 > UBA6926. The sequence goes on along the minus strand of DKAM01000019.1, from coordinate 45,257 downwards.
ATCTTGAACAATCAGGGCACCATTTTGTGCCATATATAGTAATCTTCTCTTCATTTTTCATCTTAAAAATCTCCAATTTATTATTTAGTAAAAAATTCCATTTTGAGCTGCTCAAAATGGCAAATCAGTCCCTTTTTCTTCCATCAAAGCCCTGTCCATAACCAGCTTAGCGAGGGATATATCCCAAAGTCCAATTCCTTGCGATTCAAATAAGGTAGTAACTGTCTTTCCAGCTCTGATATTCGGCTCATCAACGATATCGCAAAGCTGAATCATATTGTTAGGATCAATTAATCCATTTTCCCATGCAGCGAGCAAATCACCACATTCTTGCCGTGCTTGCGCGCGGTCATCTACAACAACAATATCGCTTCTATTCACCACTTCTAGATCAATTTCAGCTTTTAGTATGCTGTTGGATCCAATTGCATTGACGTGCGCACCTGATTCCATCCACGCTCCTCTTAATACAGGAACTTCCGAGCGGGTTGCGGTGGTAACTATGTCACACGCTGCAACTTCTTCAGAGGAAGTTGCGTTCTCAATAGCGATATCGGGAAATAATTTACTGACTCTCGTAATAAAATTTTCGCGCTTACCTGGATCCCTGCTCGTGACTAAAACTTTCTCAATATCAAACTGCTCGCAAACTGCTTGTACCTGTGTATAAGCTTGAAAACCTGCTCCAAACACTCCCATAGTTGAAGATTTTGGATTGGCCATATATTTAGATGCAACCGCACTTGCGGCTCCTGTTCTGAGCGACCCTAGTAGACCAGCTTCTATTATCGCCGACATTTGCTTACTTTCAGTATCATAGATTACGACGTGAACTATACCACCGCTATAATAAGCGGTTTTAAAACCAATAGTGCTTTGATCATCATCTCCCGCGATCAACAAATGTATTCCATCCTTAGAGGTTCGCAATCTATGCCGCGGTTCATTTACAGCATTAGAATACTTCTGGCTTATGAGCCCCTTTTCAACAACCTCTATCGCATCTACCATCGAAACAAGGTTCTTCACTTCTTCTTCTTTTATATAAATAGCCAATTTAACTCCTTTATTGCTCTCGCAATCTTATACATGATTAGACGCTCTAGCAAGAAAATAAATTGACACTGCTAATCTCTACTAAGAGAATAGTTATCAATCAATCTTATTAAATTGTAAATTTAGAGGTCAGTAAATATGCGCAAAGCGAAAACCATCTCCGATCTGAGAACCCAAAAATACAAATCTGTAAGTGTCAAAGATGAGATGCGGAATAATTTGATTAACAAGATGCGAAGTAAGGAACAGTTGTTCAAAGGGATTATTGGCTATGAAGAAACTGTAATACCGCAAATTCAAAACGCTGTCCTATCTGGACAAGACATAGTCCTCCTTGGAGAGCGAGGCCAAGCAAAGAGCAGACTGATTCGTTCACTCGTAGAATTGCTAGATGATGAAATACCCGTCATCGAAGGCTGCGAAATTAACGATGACCCCCTGAATCCTACATGCTCTTCCTGCAAAGATTTAGTAAAGAAAAACAAGGGATTAACACCAATAAAGTGGATCGGTAAAGAAGAGCGTTACGGAGAAAAATTAGCTACGCCAGACATAACTGTCGCAGATTTAATTGGAGAAGTTGACCCTATAAAAGTTGCAGAGGGACGCTACCTTTCTGACGATTACACCATTCATTATGGTCTGATACCGAGATCCAATAGGGGCATTTTTTGTATTAACGAACTTCCCGATCTTTCAGAAAGAATTCAAGTAGGTATGTTTAATATTCTCGAGGAGAGAGATGTACAAATAAAAGGGTACAAAGTTAGTTTACCTCTCGATTTATGTTTAATTGCAAGCGCAAACCCAGAAGACTATACAAATAGGGGCAGAATTATAACGCCCCTAAAAGATAGATTTGGAGCACAAATAAAGACCCATTACCCTCAAACGATAGATCACGAAATTCAAGTAATGGAACAAGAGGTTCCCAAAATGAAAGGAACTGGGGTATCAATAACCGTTCCAATGTATATCAAAGAGATAATAGCTGAATTCACACACTTGGCGAGAAAAAGTGGAGATATCAACCAAAGATCAGGAGTGAGCGTAAGAGTTTCGATCGGTAATTACCAAACCGTTATAGCTAACTCAATTAGAAGGTCACTAATTTCTGGAGAATCGGAAGCTACACCGAGAATTAGTGATATGGCTTATATGAATGCTTCAACTATAGGCAAAGTAGAACTGGAAAGTATTGAAGATGGAAGGGAACCAAAAATAGTGGAGGAGATAGCAAAACGTGCTGTACTAAACACGTTTAATCACTACTTCAATGTAAATGAATTTGATTCCCTAATAGGTAGGTTTAATGAAGGATTAACAATAGATACGGGTGATATGATGCCCTCAAAGAAAATAGCTGATTGGGTAAAAGATCTTGGTGATCTTAAATCAGCACACAAAAAATTGAAAATAGGTAGAAAACTATCAGCTCAGGCATCTGCAATTGAATTCATATTAGAAGGCTTACATCTTTCGAGACGAATTAACAAGGATTTTAATTCCGATTCAATTAGATACAGAGGCTAAAATACCACCCTAGTTGAGTTTCATAGGAGTCAATATACTACTCTGGATGTTTTGAACAGTGGGGCCTATTTGTTCAAGGGATTCCAACCATAAAGGGTCCTTATAAAAAGATTCCCAGGCTTTAGCTCTTTGCTCCCAAGTATCCCAAGCGAGTATATAGATCACTCTATGAGGAACTCCCACCTCTTCGGTCCAATAACCAATCGGTCTAAAGTCATATTTTTTAAAAAGAACTGCATTGGTTTCAACAAACCGTTTTATAAGAACTGGAAGCCTTGCCGGTTCTGCCTTGTAAATCCGCATCTCATGAAACATATTCACCTCTTAGTCTTGATGAGATATTGACTCTTAAAGTCTAGTGAGAATATCAATAGAGTCAACATTAGTAATGCCGCCAATACCAAAAACGATACCTCAAAAGTAAAGGTTTCTGATACGAGACCTATGATCGCCCCCCCTAGCGCAGTGCCAATCGAAAACGACGCAGACATTATAGACTGGGTTTGACCTTCAGCATTTTCAAAAGAATAATCAGAGGCTAAAGCCAGTAGTGTTGGAAAAGCACAGCCCCACCCTACACCAAACATTACTGCCGTTACCCACAGAGTGGTCAAGGTGTATGAAAAAGCTAAAACCACCATTGCCAGAGAACACATGAGTATGCAAGGAATTATTATGATTTCTCGACCATATCTATCTGAAAATTTACCAACGAAGAGCCTTGAGACAAACACCGTTAAACCATAAACGGTAAAAAACGAGTAGTAATTCGGAATCGATCTCTCCTCTGAAATTAATGGAATAAAAGTTAAGCAACCAAAAAAAGCCAACACCATCATTAGCAAGGTTAATGGAGGGATCCATGTCTTGAGCCTTAAAGATTGTTTGAACTTTGAGATTGAGAGGGTCTTGTTAAGATCTCTTCGATCATCCTTAATGAATTTCGACGGTTCATCAAGTAACTTAACTATTATCAAGCCAATTAGAATCAATAGAATGCAAAAAATTGTAACTCCCGTGAATCCATATCTGTCGAGAATATACAATCCAATTGGCGGCATCAGCGCAGTACCAAGATTATGCGAAGTTGTGAAAACAGATAAGCCTTCACCTCTCTTAGTTTGGGGCACTATCTCCAAGATTCTTGACCTTGTAGCAGTGCTAGTTGTCGCAGTACCAAATCGACGAGTTAAATCCACTAGGACAAAAAAGACCGGGAGTTTAATCAGTGGCATGAATAGCAGAGAGCCTATATTAAAAGCTAGACCAATAGCTATCATTTTTTTGTCGTTCCAGTTATCAATCAAATACCCTGATATAGGGATCAGCATAGCGGCAATTGGAGCTGCTATGCCCATTACTATACCTACTGTAGCTAACGTTCCATCTATTTGAATTATATGAATAGGCAGAGTTGAAAGAAGCAAATAATATATTCCAAACAAAATGAATTCTACTGAAAATAAATATAAATATTGACCAGAAAATAATTTCACTTTAATCTAAGGTCTTCTTTATGCAAGATTTGCCCGTTGATATTATCATTCTTATCTAGAGTCATTAATTTCAAAGCAGGTTCTATCACAGATTCAATCTCGTCACCATGCTCATAGAAATTATTCATCTCGGTTTTAACGAGTCCAGGCCCCAAAGCATTGACTACAATGTTTAAATCATTGACCTCTTGTGCAAGGTTTTGGGTGAATCTGTTTAGGGCTGCTTTAGATGTACTATAAGCCACATGACCACGGTCGTATCTTTCAGCGCTACCCGAAGTAATGTTCAGTATCACTCCTCCACCCTTTTTGATCATCATCGGAATGACAAGTTTACTCATTAGCATTGGAGCAGTTAAGTTTACAGCAAGACCAAGTAACCAATCCTCTAACCTAATATCTTTTATGGATTTACCGGTATATATTCCTGCGTTGTTGACCAAAATATCTATACCATCTAGGTCCTCATCTATATTGGTAAACAAATCATAGATTTCTTCGGGTTTGCTAACATCACAAGCAAAGGGAAACGCCCTTCCTCCGCTCGACTCAATCAGCTCGGCGGTCTCTCGCAAACTTCCTCTATTTCCATCTCTTTCTAAAGTGCGCCCCACGCATATCACTGTGGCACCTTTTGAAGCCGCCGCCAAAGCTATGCCTCTTCCAATTCCTCTACTTGCACCTGATATAAGAACAGTTTTGCCCTTTAGATCTATATCTGGTTCCATCATGCGAAAAAACCTCCTAATAAGTTAATTGAAACCTCACAAAAATCCGGCAGGTCTCTGATAGGTCTTTATATTAATCTAGATTGGCTGCCATCTGTTTGGGATCTACGTGTAGAATCATCAGCATCCCAAGGAATTCCTAGGTGTTCGAAAGCCCGTTTAGTCGCCACACGACCTCTAGCTGTCCGCTGCAAAAACCCGATCTGTAAAAGGTACGGTTCATAAACTTCCATCACAGTATCTGGTTCTTCAGACATGGCTGATGCTAGAGTTTCAAGTCCAACAGGTCCTCCATAAAACGTTTCAACAAGCGTTTTCAATACCATGTGATCGGTATCATCAAGCCCAAGCTGGTCAACACCCAATTCTTTTAAAGCTTCTTGAGCAACTTTTTCGGTAAGAATACCATCGCCTATAACTTCCGCGTAATCTCTGACCCGACGTAAAAGCCTATTTGCTATCCTTGGTGTATTCCGACTGCGTCTGGCCACTTCATCAATGCCCGTTCCCTCTACTTTAATGGCTAATACCTTGGAGGAGCGCGATAGGATGTTACTAATTTCTTCATTGGAGTAATAATCCAATCTATAAGTTGAACCAAAACGATCTCTAAGAGGGGAACTTAAAAGAGCAAATCTAGTAGTTGCAGCGACTAAAGTAAAGGGGGGTAATTTTAGCCTTACGCTGTGCGCTCCAGGTCCTTTACCAATCATAATATCCAGCACGTTATCTTCCATAACCGGATATAAAATCTCTTCTACAGCTTTAGGTAGTCTATGAAATTCATCTACAAACAATACATCATGTGGCTGCAAGTTCGATAGAATTGCAGCGAGGTCTCCGGCACGCCCAATTAAAGGCCCAGCCGTCACTTTGACGTTCACGCCCATTTCTGCAGCGAGTATCAGTGAAAGGGTGGTTTTACCTAGACCAGGCGGCCCGTTAAATAACACATGGTCTAATGGTTCTTCTCTTTTTTTAGCAGCGGTTATTGCTATACGCAGATTATTAACTATTCTCTCTTGTCCAACATAATCCTTAAAGGATTTGGGCCTAAGCCCTCCCTCAATTGACTGCTCTTGTGACTCAAGATCTGGATTTACTAACCTTTCAGATGACATAATGGTCTTATTGTCTCATAACAAGTTATGAATATCACATATAGGATCGACCAACTAAGAAATATTGCATAAATTATATTGAGGTATCATCGTTAGAACTTATTAATAGAAATGAAAGGATTTGATATGCCGTCATTTGACATTGTTTCGAAGGTCGATATGGCAGAGGTAGACAACGCCATCAATAACGTAGTAAGAGAGGTACGTCAAAGATATGATTTTAAAGATAGTGGGACATCTTTAGACAGATCGGATTCAATTATTACACTCATCACTGAAGATGACCTAAAACTATCATCACTTCAAGATTTATTGAAGCAACAAATGAGTAAGAGGGGAGTAGCTCTAAAATCGTTAAGTTTCGAGCCACCGGTAAAGGCGGGCGGAGATACTCTCAGGCAAACGGTAAATGTAAAGCAAGGTGTCGATGCAACATTGTCAAAAGATATCATTAAAAAGGTCAAGGCGAAAAAGCTTAAAGTACAAATGAGCATTAAAGGAGACGAAATTAGGGTAACTGGTAAAAAACGGGATGATCTTCAAGAAACAATAAGCGTAATTAAAGCCATTGAATTACCAATACCTTTACAATACGTAAATTTCCGTGACTGAATTCGGCTCTTGACTAGGTGGCCTTAGATACCTGGCCCCAAATTTTGTCGGACGTGAACGGTAGACCATAGATTCTAATACCCACAGCATCTTCTATTGCGTTTGCAATCGCTGGAGCAGTTGCAAGATTTGAATGCTCGCCGATACCTTTAACTTTGTATGAACCCCTACCCTCGCTTGTCTCCACCAAAGAAACAGTCAATTCTGGGATATCTCTTTCTGTAGGGATTTTAAAATCTGCAAAAGAGGCATTAGAAACTCGCCCGCTTTCATCAACGTCTAAATCTTCCATTACAGCAAAGCCATAAGCTCCGATCATTCCACCCTCAAGCTGACTGTGAAAACCAATAGGATTGATAATTTTAGATGTGTCATGAACGGCCGTTATTCGAGTAACTTGAGCATTACCTGTTTCTTCATCAATTTCAACCTCTGCCACTTGAGCGACGAATGATGTGTATTGATTTGGAGCCATATCCTGCAAGTCTCCGTTACCCTTGACTGAGCCCCCTGATCGCCCTGCTATTTCTTCCATGGTGATTTTCTCATCCGTTCTTCGGTTGACCAAAGACCCTTCAGAAAATTCCACGATTTCTTCATCCCAACCTTTATATTCTGAAGCCAGTTTTTTTAACTTGCCTTTGAGGTCGTTTGAAGCCAAAAGAGAAGCTTCACTTATCACATAGCTGCCTCTACTTCCTCCAACTCCGGTGTCAAATGGTACGTCGTCAGTATTATATGGGACCACCGATATTCGATCTATTGATATCTGCAACTCATCAGCAATCACTTGCTGAAGCATCGTGTGATTTCCCATCCCTGAATCAAAAATGGAATTATAGGCAGTAACAGATCCATCTTCGTTAATATCGATCGCCACATGTGTTTCTCCACCAACTTGCGACCTGTGTCCAAGCGCTATCCCTCTACCAACACCTTTGGATTTAGGATTATCCCAACCAGAAGCTTTAACAGCCTCTCTTATTACTTCCTCAGCTTTAATATCTAAATAAGCATGCCCAACTGGGGTAGCATCGCCATCATGAATCACATTTTTTAGTCGGAATTCAATTGGATCCATACCCAATTCTTTTGCAATGATATCCATATGTGATTCACCCGCAAATATGCCTTGAACTTCGCCTGGTGACCTGTGGAATCCACAAGGCACCGTATTTGTATAAACTTGAAACGCGTTAATTTTTACGTTAGGTATATTATATGGACCAGCAATTTCCGCAATACCTGGAAGGTTAGAACCAGGAACGGGTTTATATCCACCGTAAGCGCCGGAATTGAAATAAACCTCGGCTTCCCATGCAGTCAAAGTCCCATCTTTTTTCACACCTGCTTTAACTCGCATCGTCGACTCATGCCTTGGGTTCATCGCCTGCAGTTCTTCGCTATAATCAAAATTAAGTTTAACTGGGCGCCCTGTTTTTTTTGCTAAAAAGTAGCAAACGGGTACTCCATTTATATCACCCTTACCTCCAAAGTCACCGCCTACATACGCAAAATTAATAGTGATTTTCTCAGGAGCAACCCCGATAACAGATGCCAACGAATTTTTGTTGGCAAATGGAGACTTAGATCCGTTCCAAACTTGGACCTGTCCATCTGCATCAATCCATACAATAGTATTATGGGGCTCTAAATAAGCCTGATGAGTTCTAGGGGTCGTATAGTGGCGTTCGACAATAATATCCGCATCCTTAAATCCAGTATCCATATCACCATTCGCCCACTCTGTTTCTGCGAAAATGTTCGATGGTTTTTCTAGTTCAGCAGGTACCCCTTCATATGAATTAAATTCAGGGTGCAAAATAGGGGCACTCTCTTCCATTGAATCATCCATAGTCATAGCGGCGGGTAATTCCTCATATTCAACTTCAATCAAACTTAAAGCTGATTCAGCTATATCTTCAGTTTCTGCAGCGACAGCGGCGATTTTATCACCAATATATAGTGCTTTGTCCCACGCGAGAACAGGTTCGTCTATCAATCTTTTACCAAAACGAAGACCTTGGACTTCATCAGGCGTTAATATTGCAACAACACCTGGTAGCTTTAGAGCTTTCGAAGTATCTATACTTTTGATACTAGCATGAGGATAAGGAGATCTCAAAATTTTGCACCACAAAGTGTCTGGCAAAACGACATCAAGACTATATTTTCCTTTGCCAGTAACTTTATCTGGTCCATCTTCTCTACCTACAGGTTGTCCAACAACTTTCTCAAAAGACGTCATTTTTTCCTCCCAATGTTTATACCGTTCCATTGATTATACAAAAGTTTTGCATAAATCGTATCATGTTGACATTAATAGTCACTCCAAAATTCAAAGAGGTTAATTCTGTGCTTCATTCTATATCGCGCTCGCCCAACAAAAAGTGGCTTGTCTTGCTAAGCATAGGCTTTGGAATAGTAACAAATGGTATCGATAACAGTTCTCTAAATCTTGCCTTACCAATTTTGTCCAATATTTTTGATGTGGGAGCAGACATCATCTTATGGTTAATTTCCGCATTTATGTTGGTTGCGGTCGGATTGGCCCTCACCTGGGGGAATTTCGGTGATACGTTTGGAAGAAAAAGAATATATGTATCAGGTTTCCTTCTATTTGCTTTGGGGCTACTAGTGTTAACTTTTAGTACTTCAGTAACCCACTTAATCATTGGAAGAATAATTCAAGCTTTAGGGCAGTCCATGACAGTAACAAACGGATTCGCGATCGCAGTCGCAATGTTTCCCGATAGACAACGTGGGCTTGTTATTGGACTTGTGGGCGCGTCAGTTGGTGTGGGCCTTTCGTTGGGTCCAATATTTGGGGCAGCAGTATTGGACAATTTTGAGTGGAGAGCTCTCTTTTGGACACGTATACCGCTAAGTATTCTAGCGATGATTACTGCGGCAATCATAATTCCAAAAGATCTCAATAGATCCCATGAGAAAAAGAATTTCGACTATATTGGTGCAGTACTCTTATTCATAAGTTTAACTTCATTTTTAGTATTCATTAACCGATTACCCGTAGAACCTCTTACGAATCAGCTAATGCTCGTTCTTCTAGTTACTTTTCTAATATCCGGCACCACATTTATTATTAATGAAATCAAAAGTCAGAGCCCAGTTCTAGAGTTCAAGTTATTTAAAAATCGTTTCCTTGCTGTTTCTCTTTTAGTACATTTTTTGCACTTTCTCGGGTATATGTTCATCATTTTCCTCATCCCGTTCTTTCTACTTCACGGCAAAAACATGTCGACAACTGAAATGGGTGTTCTACTAGCGTCTATTCAAGTTGTTCGGCTATTTATTGCTCCAGCAGCAGGCGTATGGACTGACAAAATCGGGGCCAGAAGAATGGCAACGTTCGGTCTATTTATTACTACAACAGGGTTTTTCCTAATGTCACAATTAGACCCAGCTAGCAGCTTCCAATTTATAGCTATGAGTTTGATTATTACTGGTATTGGAGCGTCTATTTTTGACCCTTCAAACGAGCATGCGGTTTTAAGTTCGATCCCCTCAGAAAAACTCGCTTCCGGTACGGCTCTAACCACGACCGCTAGACAGGTGGGATTTTCGATAAGCACGACCATAGCAGGGACCATGTATGCCTATCGGCTCGGACATTATGAGTCCTTTTTAACTGATTCAACATTAGCCGTAACCGGAGCTTATCAAGAAGTACTTTATTTAGGCCTTGCAATAATGCTGATGGCGACGGGACTTTCATATGCGCGGGGCACCGCACAAAAAAGCTTCTGGAGTGACCAAAAAAGTAAAATGGTATAAATGACCATGAATTTGTTGACAATGTATCTATAAATGTTGACATGATTTCTATGCCTAACCTATTCTGGATGAGTTTTAGTCTTTGTATCCAAATGTAATGGGGGAAAATGTGGAGAATCCAAAAAGCAAAAAAGATTGGATTGATAAAGTATGGAGTCCAGCGGTTGAAAAGCGGAAAGAGCGAGACATAAATTTTTCAACTACCTCTGATATAGATATTGAACCAATATACGGACCAGAAGACCTACCAGACTCGAGTGGTTCAGATGATATTGGTTACCCAGCCCAATATCCCTTTACAAGGGGCGTCCAACCCACTATGTACAGAGGGCGTCTCTGGACAATGCGACAATATTCCGGTTTTGCATCAGCTGAAGAAACAAACACCAGATACCGATATTTATTGGACCAAGGACAAACAGGCCTTTCTATGGCTTTCGATCTACCTACACAGACCGGATACGATTCAGATCACCCAATAGCTTTGGGGGAAGTAGGTAAAGTAGGAGTACCAATATCCCATATGGAAGATATGGAGATCGCTTTCAACGACATTGATTTGTCCAAAGTCTCCACATCAATGACTATTAACGCCACCGCTTCAATCCTGCTAGCTTACTATATAGCTGTGGCAAAAAAACAAGGTGTACCCGCCAAAGATTTACGCGGGACTATTCAGAACGATCTATTAAAGGAATACGTCGCGAGAGGGACTTACATATATCCTCCAAAACCTTCTATGAGATTAATTACCGATTTATTTGCCTACTGCGCCTCTGAAACCCCAAATTGGAACACAATATCAATTAGCGGTTACCATATGAGGGAAGCAGGATGCACAGCTGTTCAAGAGATAGCTTTCACTCTTTCTCACGCGATCGCGTACGTAGAAGCTGCGATAGCTGCAGGCCTTGAGGTAGATGATTTTGCGCCTCAACTCGCATTCTTTTTTGTAGCGCAAAGTGACTTACTTGAGGAAGTAGCAAAATTCAGAGCAGCTAGAAGACTATGGGCAAAAATAATGGTTGAGCGCTTTGGTTCAAAAAATCCAAGATCTCAAACGTTAAGATTCCATACACAAACAGCAGGAGTAACGTTGACCGCCCAGCAGGTGGACAATAACGTAGTCCGATCAACACTCCAAGCTCTTTCAGCAGTATTAGGCGGTACGCAGTCTTTACACGTAAATTCTAAAGACGAAGCTCTAGCATTACCTACTGAGGAGGCGGTTACTGTGTCTCTTAGGACGCAACAAATATTGGCCCATGAGTCTGGCATCACAAATTCCATTGATCCTTTAGCTGGTTCCTATTTAATTGAAAACTTAACTAACCAATTGGAACAAGAAGCTAAAAAATACATAGAGCAAATTGATAAACTTGGAGGGGCAGTCATAGCAATAGAACAAGGATTCCAACAAAGAGAAATTAATGAAGCGGCATACCAAATGCAACTTGAGATAGAAAAGGGAAGCAGATTAGTCGTCGGAGTGAATGCATTCCAATCAACGGAGGAACCCCCTATAGAGATATTACGAATTGATCCGAAAGAAAGCGAGAACCAGATTGCGCGTCTGAACCGCGTCAAGGCTAAAAGAAATTCATCTGAAGTAGAAGCAGCACTAGCTAATTTAAGCAAAGTTGCTAGAAGTGAAGACAACACTATGCCAGCCATCATTGAGTGTGTAGAGGCCTTGGCTACAACGGGCGAAATTAGTGACGTTCTAAGAGAGATATTTGGTGTCCAAAAAGAAATGGTAGTCTTCTAGGTTGTGAGCAGTAAAACAAATAAGGCAGGTTATCGATAGATGTTTAAAAGAATTGATCACATAGGAATCGCAGTAAAAGACATATCCAAGGCTATAGACCAGTTTTCTACAGTGTTAGGACTCGAAGTCGCAAAACAAGAAGAGATAGAAGACCAGCAGCTTATTGCTGCTCTGATACCCACAGCAAATGTCAGGTTTGAGCTCATGCAGCCGACCGTACCTGATAGCGTAGTGGGTAAATTTCTGGAGAGACGAGGTGAAGGAATTCACCACATATGTTTTGAGGTAGAAGATATAGCAAATGAAATAACAACATTGCAATCAAAAGACGTGCAAGTTATTGGAGGTAGTCCAAGAGAAGGGTTTGTGGGAGAAATCGAATTTATTCACCCTAAATCTGCAAATGGTGTTCTTACAGAAATCGCTGAAGTTAATTTACGAACGCCAACGGAAACAACAACAAGTGTTCATCATCTTCTTATCGCAACTCTAGACCGTGATGCAGCTGTAGACAATTGGGTAAATAGTTTCAACTTAAAGTTAAATAGAAAAGCTGAACGTGATGACGCACCCTTAAAAACGGCCATGTTGGATGCAGGTAACTCACAAATTGAATTTGTACAGCAAACGGCGCCAAACGGACCGGTAATAAAACGTATAGAGTCTCAAGGAGAAGGTATTTATGGCCTAGTACTAGAAACGGATGATGCCAGCGCATTACAATCGAGAATCGAGAAGCAAGGCATAAGGGTGATCGCGGATCAACAGGGTGAAAATGTAGCAAGATTAATACATCCTTTAGACTTTTTTGGAACTTTAATCATGTTCAATGATAAAAGGGGTACATAATGTCAATAAACAAAATTAAACACGTTTCAATACTGGTAAATGATATTGATGCTGCCGCTTCAAAAATCGAATCAGTACTCGGTATTTCTCCTAAAGAAAATAGCTTAAAAACCATTGATCTCGGACAAACGATCTCAATTCCCACAAAAAATGCTAACATCCAACTGATAGCACCATCGCCGGGGGAATCTGACGCAGCGGTGCTTCTTTCAACCAGAGGAGAAGGCCTTTACGACATATGTATGGCAACAGATAACCTTGCTTCTCTTCAAAAGCACATTGAATCCTCAGGGGCCAAATCATCTATTCGCCAAAATGAGATTTACGGTAAGAAATCAATTTTGATGGACCCTGATTCTACAGGCGGTACAAGGCTCAGTATTATTGAGGAGCCCGAAACCGCTCTTGATCCTAATATCGATATCTCTCTACATCATGTGACTCTAAGAACTGAGAATATGAAAAAAGACCTAAAACTCTGGTCCGATTTGTTTAAAATGCCAATAAAAAGAACCGCCGTATCTGAAAGTTATGAAATGGATACTGGATGGCTCGATACAAAAAATAGTGAAGTTGAATTTGCAGAACAACTAAATTCAACGGGTCCAGTCGCAAAAGCAATAAAGATTTTTGGCAGTGGGTTGCACGCCATAGTTATAGAGAATGATGATAGCTCAGTAATTGCTAAAAGAGCCGAAGACAAGAATATTCGAGTTATTGTCGACAACGGAGATCCAGTTTTAACGGCCTTACACCCTTTGGATTTTGTCGGAACTCTCGTATTATTAACAGATGAAAACGCGAACCATGCTGGAGAAATTTAGTAGAAATACTTGAACTAGTTAGGAGAATATTACGTGTCTACCACCACACCAAAAAGAATACTGATCGCCAAGCCCGGGCTCGATGGCCACGATAGGGGAGCAAAAGTCGTAGCACGGGGACTAAGGGACGCAGGTTTTGAGGTCATCTATACTGGGATACGCCAGACACCAGAAATGATTGTCCAGGCGGCCCTGCAAGAAGATGTAGATGCCATAGGACTAAGCATACTGTCTGGAGCACATTTAGATCTATTCCCGGCAATCGTCGAAGGGCTACAAAATGCTGGGTTAGATAACGTCGCAATTTTCGCTGGAGGTATAATACCTAAGCAAGATTATCAGGAACTTGAAGAGCTAGGTATCAAAGGGATTTTTGGCCCAGGAACAAGTTTGGGGGATATCGTTTCTTACGTCAACGATATTTAACGAATTCTACGAAAAATTAGCTTAACAATGTATTGAACTCCTTTGACGGCCAAGGATTGCTACATCTATAATCAATCACAGTCATATTATTGAAAGAACTTAACTCGTTGTGAAAATTAATGTAGAGTCCATAGCCTCTGGTAAAATCGGTGAGAAATTTGAACACGATTTCACCTATGAAATGCAATCGGATATCAATCGGGTGGTAAAAGGTAAATTGTTTGTGATGAAAACAAACTACGGGTTTAACGTACGTGCAAATTGTTTCACAAACCTTAAACACACTTGTGGTAGATGCCTAGAAAGTTTTGAATCACCGCTGGAATTTAGTTTTAGTGAACGTTTTTCAAAAGAAAACCATCCAACTTCGGAATCAACTATGAAAGATGACTTTAGAATAGAAGTAGATGGTAATATAGATGTTTCACAGGCAATAGAGCAATACTTAATCATTGAGACACCATTTAACACCGTATGCAGCAATGATTGTAAAGGTCTATGTCAGCAATGTGGAGCCAATTTGAACCAAGATGAATGCTCATGTACGCCTAGACTTTCAAATCCCGCTTGGGAAAACTTAAGGGATTTGTGGGAAAATAAAACAAAACCAGTTTAATATAATTAATAACAATATAAAAAGGGGAAAAAAGAATGCCAGCACTTCCAAAAAGGCGAAGAACAAAAACGAGAAATGCCAAACGGCTTTCTCATACGGCGCTTAAACTCAAGAATCTTGCAAGATGTCCAGAATGTAACAATGCGAAGTTACCGCATCAAGCATGTCCATCCTGTGGAACTTACAATGGACGCCAGGTGATCCAACCAAAAACACGGTCGACCAACCAAGACAACGAATAATAAACATAAATAAAGGAGCCAACAGTATAATGTCAATCGCTTATTTATTCCCGGGACAAGGTGCACAAGCAGTTGGGATGGGCAAAGATGCTTACGAATCAGACGAAAATGCGAAAAATATATTTGATGAAGCTGATACCTCCCTCGGATTCTCTTTATCGAACTTATGCTTCAATGGGCCCGAGGATACGCTCACTCAAACTATAAATACGCAACCCGCAATACTAACTGCAAGTATTGCTATGCTAGAGGCATCCCGTTCGATACTAGCTCAAAAAGGCTATTCTGAACCGGCATTCCTTGCTGGGCATAGCTTAGGAGAGTACTCCGCTTTAGTCGCTGCTCAATCCCTACCCTTCGGAGAGGCGGTGAAGTTAGTTCGAGAGAGAGGCAGGCTAATGCAAGCTGCTGGAGATGCATCAGAAGGTGCAATGGCTGCTGTCATGGGAATGGATGAGTCAAAATTAGAAGAAATCTGTAACAAGAATGGCGTCGATATGGCGAACTTAAATTCAACTGATCAAATAGTAATTAGTGGATCGAAATCGGGAGTTGAAAAAGCTCAAGAAATGGCAGAAGAAGCAGGGGCAAGAAGAGTGGTTGCTCTAAAGGTAAGTGCTGCTTTCCACTCTTCACTCATGGATCCAGCAGTTCCTGGAATGAGAGATGCTCTCAACAATTCTGAGATTGAAACCCCCAATATCCCTGTAGTAGCAAATGTAACCGCAAAGCCTTTAAACGACAGCCAAGATATATTAGAGGAACTTGCTTCCCAAATTAGAAGCCCAGTCCAATGGTTCCGAACAATCCAGTTTTTAGATGCCCAAGGGGTAGATACTTATATCGAAATAGGGCCAGGAAGAGTGTTGACCGGCTTGGTAAAACGGATACTTGGAGAGGCCGAAACGATTAACATATCTACCATGGAAGATCTGGAAAAATTAAGTGGCAGTTAAAATACCTACGGAAAAGGATGTATTAGTGATATCACATGCCGCGAAAAGGAAAGCTCGGCGTCTAGTACTCCAATCCATGTATGAATGGGACAGCGTACGCCATAATCCGGTCACAGCTTTATCAAGGCTAATAAACTTAGAAGAAGAGAATACTATTCAACAGTTCGCAAGAGGCTTGATGGAATCGTACAGCGAAAAAAACCATGAGATTAACAATTTAATCGCTGAATACGCGCCAGATTATCCCGTTAATCAGTTACCGATCGTAGACAGGAATGTTTTGCGAATTGCCCTAACCGAAATAACCCAAGGTATTACTCCACCAAAAGCCGCGATTAACGAAGCTGTAAGATTAGCTAAGTCTTTCGGCAGCGAAAAATCAGGAGGGTTTATTAATGGTGTGTTAGGAACAGCAGTTGCGAAACTATGTCCTGACCTCTAACCTATAGGTGATATAAAATATGTATGGAGGTGGTTTTGGTGGCCACAGTTGCTGATAGAGTTAAACAAGTCATTGTTGAACAACTAGGTATCGATGAAGGTGATGTTTCTTTAGAATCATCATTTACCGAAGATTTGGACGCGGATTCATTAGACATGGTTGAACTAGTAATGGCACTCGAAGAGGAATTTAGTTCATCGGGAATAGAAATAGAGATTCCTGATGAAGAAGCGGAAAAGATACTAACCGTCCAGAACGCAGTTTCATTTTTGAACAGTTTGGGCATAGAGGACGAATAAAGATCTAAGACTTAAGGTCAAAGGATTCTTTTGAGATATTAGGTTACATCATATGACCACGGAATCCAGGCAAGTTCGGTTAGACTTAATGGTGAGCGGAATGCTCTCCTGTAAAGCTTGTCCTCTATCGTCAAATCGTACCAACGTTGTTCCGGGTACAGGGCCCGCTGATGCAGAAATCATGTTTATTGGAGAAGCCCCAGGAGCAAAAGAGGATACTCAGGGAGAGCCGTTTGTTGGCCAGTCGGGTAAACTATTAGATGCTCTTCTATCATCAATAGAATTAGATAGGAATTCCGTCTATATAACTAACACAGTAAAATGTCGTCCACCAAATAACAGGGATCCTCTTCAATCTGAATTGGATACCTGCCAGGACCATTGGTTAGACGCTCAAATCGCAATAATCCAACCGAAAATATTAGTACCTCTTGGCAGGCACGCTTTAAATAGAATATTACCAGGTACAACAATAGGGCAAAGCCACGGGAAAACGTTCACCAAGATGGGTTTTACGGTGTACCCCATTTATCATCCAGCAGCAGGCTTGAGACAAATCAGATACAAACAGTTGTTAGAGGAAGATTTTAAAAACCTGAATATCCTACTAAAAAGCTACGAGAAATCCCAGGATGTACAAACGACATCCCAGGCACCGAAAGCTAATATACCATCCTCAAACGAGAACAATTCACAAATAAATTTATTTTAATAAGGCAACTAATTATATGGAAAACTTAAAAATTATACCTTTCGGCGGACTTGGAAAGATTGGCAAGAACATGCTTGCTATTGAAATTGATAAATCTATATTGATCATTGATTGTGGGATCATGTTCCCAGATGAGAGTATGCATGGGGTTGATGTTATTATCCCAGACTATGAGTACCTCCAAAAACGAAAGGATTCGATAAAAGGGATAGTCATAACCCATGGTCACGAAGATCATATCGGAGCTTTGCCTTATGTACTACCGGATCTTCAAGTACCAGTTTATGGTACTGGATTATCTATGGGCCTAGTTTCAGTAAAACTCAAAAATACTAAATCAGTTGCGAAATCCCTAATCAATACGGTGATTCCAGGCGATCCATTTGATTTAGGGCCTTTTAACATAACCCTCTTCGACGTAAACCACAGTATTCCAGACGCTGCTGGAGTCATAATCAAAACACCTTTAGGTACAATCGTTCATACTGGCGATTTTAAACTTGATCACACCCCAGTTCATGGCAAACCAACAGACTTTCACAGCATATCTGAAGTTGGAGAATCAGGAGTCTTGCTGTTACTTTCTGATTCAACCTATGCAGATACCCCAGGCTATACAGCCTCCGAAGAAATAGTTGGAAAAAGTCTAGACAGGGTTATTAGCGAAGCCCCTGCTCGGGTGATCGTAGCTAGCTTCGCTTCTTTAATATCTCGAATCCAACAGGTGGGTAACTCAGCAGTAAACCATGGTAGGAAAATGGGAATAGTTGGCCGTAGCATGGTAGATAACGTTAAATTAGCAACCGAAATGGGATTCTTAAACCTGCCTCCAGGTACTATTCTGTCCGATGATGAATTACGATCTTACCCCCCTGAATTAACGATCATAATGACAACCGGAGCACAGGGTGAACCAACTTCCGCTTTGGCAAAGATGTCCACAAATCAGCACCGTAATGTGACAATTCAGCCTGATGACACTGTGATATTATCGTCTAACCCTATACCAGGCAATGAAACAGCTGTAGCACGAACCATAGATAATCTTTTTAAATTAGGTGCAAATGTTTTATACAGTAGGGTGGAAGACGTTCACGTTAGAGGTCACGCAAGTCAAGAAGAATTAAAATTATTGCTTCGCCTTGTAAAGCCAAAAATTTTCATCCCTATTCACGGAGATCATAGACACCTAGTACACCATTCCCGTTTGGCTCAGTCTGTCGGAATGTCGGAGAAAGATATATTTGTAATGGAGAATGGAGAGGTTTTAAACATTAATTCCAAACTTGACGCTGAAATTCTTCAGAAACTGCCTTTACGTGAGAACTATATTGATGGAAAAGAGGCCGGCAATGTTACTGCAAAGATTCTAAAAGAGCGAACTAACTTATCAAAACAAGGTGTAATATCTATTGCTATTGCACTCGATATTGAAACAGGTGACTTGGTAGGTGACCCCGAAATAACTTCTAAAGGCTTTATAGATACGGAAGAATCGGTTAGTCTGATCAAAAGTACATACGATATCATAGAGGATATTTTGGATTCTATGGATGATAAAAGTGATATAAATAGAATTGAAACAAAAATATCTGAGCAGGTATCAAATTTTCTGTATAAACAAATTAGAAGGAGGCCTGTAGTAATAACTACCTCTGTGGAAGTCTAATTGATATTTTTATAGCAGGATACAAGTAGCATTTGGGGGAGAAATGACGACACCACTAGATAAGCCAAATCATGGCGCTTTGAGCCATCTTAGAATACTAGAATATGGAGATATCCCGGCGTCGTACGCAACTAGATGGCTAGGAGATTTAGGGGCCGACGTTATTAAGATTGAGAAACCCGGCGGTGACAGTGCAAGGACGCTTGGACCTTTTTCTGGAAACGTTCCTGATCCAGAAAAGAGCCTAACTTTTATAAATGCAAATCTAAATAAACGATCCATAGTCCTGGACCTAGAAAGTTCAGAAAAAGATAAAGAAACGTTTCTAAAATTAATAGCTAGCGCGGATGCTCTTGTTGAATCAACCCGTCCGGGAACGTTTGATGGTTGGGGCCTTTCCCAAGAGGTTTTACTAAATACCAATGAAAATCTTGTAACCACTTCCATAACCCCTTTTGGACAAATTGGTCCGTACTCAAAATACCGAGGTTCTCACGGGATCGTTGAAGCACTTGCAGGTTTCATGAGTGCCCACGGGGATGACATTATGCCACCGGTAGTTACCCCTAACCATATTACTTATCAAGTGGCGAGCGTCCATGGTGCTTATCTAACACTTGCAGGAATCCGCCATAGTAAAAGGTCTGGCAAGGGCCAACAAATAGACCAATCGATTCAAGAAAGTATTACCTATATGGGCTCTAGCGCTGTAGCAAGATATACCGATAGAAGTGAGATTGTGGAGCGAAATGGAGCGAAACCGCAAGGAGGCGCTTCTAATATTTTTCGGTGTAAGGATGGGAAATATATCTATATATCGATATACATACTTCCCCACTGGCACAAAATAACAAGGGAATGGATGGAGGATCCTGTACTATCAGGAGAAGAATGGGATGACGCTCAATATAGAGGAGATAATGGCGACGTTATAAATGTACTTTTACAATCATTTATTGAACAATTTGATGCTGCAGATTTCGTCGCACAATGTCAAGAGCGTGGGTTACCATGTTCCCCTGTGAATACTCCTGGAGAATTCATGAACAGCGAACAACTCAAATCGAGAAATTGGATACAAACTCTTCACCATCCAGTAATTGGTGAATACCAAGCTCCCGGGTTCCTATTTAAAATGGAGAAAACACCTATGCGGGCATGGAAGCATTCTCCAACTTTGGGCGAGCACCAAGAAGAAATACTTGCAGAACTAGAAACCCTTGAAACAAAAAAAGAAACTCACCAGAATACTGAACTTGTATCTCCAGAAGCCCCTATGCTTAGTGGCATCCGTGTCGCTGATCTTACGCGTTTCTTTGCTGGTCCTATAGGCACCATGTTTTTGGGATTTTATGGAGCTGAGGTAATAAAACTTGAAAGCGAGCTATTGGTAGCAAACCGAGAACAGGTTTTATATCCTGATATGAATAGAAATAAGCTAAGCGCGACTTTCGACCTAAGGAATGATCAAGGAAAATCTTTATTGGATGAACTTTTAATAAAAAGTGACGTTCTAATCGACAATTTCTCTCCTCGTGTCATAGACCGTTTAGGATTTGGTTGGGATCGAGTTCAAACGATTAACCCTGGCATAATACAAATTACAGCACCCGGTATGGGGCTAGATGGGCCGTTAACAAACTGGGTAACTTGGGGGAATCAGCTAGTCGCATATACAGGACTAACACACATGTGGGCTTTCGAAGAATCCTCCATGGATGCTCACGGGAAACTGGTTGTACCAGATTATTTGGGAGCTTCTCTTGTTGCTTTATCCTCAATTGCGGCTATCGAATATCGCGACCGAACCGGAATTGGTCAATTTATTGAACTTGCCCAGGTAGAAGCGCAAGGAGCCATAATGGGGCCTTCTATATTAGATGCAACGGTTAACCAAAATGAATGGGATGCTTTGGGTTATGGAGAAATATTAGGCGACCACTACGCTCCATATGGCGCATATCCATGTAAAGGAGACGATAATTGGGTTGTTATAGCTGTATCTGAAGAATCGGAATGGGAAGGCTTAGTTAATGCACTTGGAAATCCCACTTGGATTAATGATGAAAAGTATTCTTCCCATGAGAAACGCAAAGAAAACCAAAAGGATTTAGATGCGCAAATAGGTGCATGGAGTTCTGAATACACCCGGTATCAAGCAATGCGTATATTGCAAAATAACGGAGTGCCAGCTGGTGCCGTGTTAAATGGAGAAGATCTTTACAGCAATATACATCTAAGGAAGAGAGGGCACATTGTAGATATACATGAACCTCCATGGGGAGACCTATCACACCAAGGCCTCCCAGCTATTCCAGGAATGTCAGAAGCTCACGCAGATGGTTTACCTCCTTGGATCGGAGACCATAACGATTATGTTTTTGGAGAAATACTAGGAATGACAGAAAAAGATATAAGTGAGGGTATCAACTCAGGCGCAATCAACTAAATTGTATTTGCTCTGTTTTTTTCAAACTAGAGCTACTCATATATGAGACGGAGGTGACAAATGCCAGAAAATATACATACACCTGATAGGGCATCGCTGGGTCACTTACGGATCTTAGAATATGGCGGCATCCCTTCATCCTATGCAACCCGATGGCTCGGCGATTTAGGCGCAGATATCATTAAAATTGAACCGCTTAAAGGAGACCCCAATAGATTACTGCCACCTTTTGCCAATAATATAGAAGACCCTGAGCGAAGCCTAAGTTTTATCAATGCAAATCTAAACAAGAGATCTATTGCCCTCGATATAGTGGGCTCGCCTAAAGATAAGGAAACATTTTTGCAGCTTATAGAAACTGCAGATGCTCTTATTGAATCAAATAATCCAGGGTATCTAGAAGAACTTGGCTTAGGCCAAGAAATCCTTTTAGGAAGAAATAAACGCTTAGTTACAACATCCATAACACCATTCGGAGAAACTGGCCCTTACGCAGCCTATAAAGGGTCCCACGCGATTGTGGAGGCACTATCCGGGTTTATGTCAGTTCACGGCGATGATCTGATGCCCCCTGTAGTAACTCCGAATCATATAACCTATCAATTAGCTGGAGTACACTCATCATATTTGACACTTGCTGGCATACGTCATGCCAGGCGCTCAGGACAAGGCCAAAAAATTGATCAAGCGTTAACAGAAAGTATCTCCTACATGGCTATGAGCGCTATTGCACGGTACTCCGGAAGAAATGAAGTACTAAAGCGCCATGGGGTAAAAGGGCAAGCAGGCGCTTCCAATATTTTTCGCTGTAAAGATGGAAAATATATATATATGTCAATTTTTATTCTTCCTCATTGGCATAAAATTACAAGGGAATGGATGGAAGATCCACTGTTATCAGGGGTTGAATGGGATAACCCGGACTACCGCGAAGAAAACGCGGATGTAATTAGTATGGCCATGCAAGATTTCGTCGCCCAATTTACGTCCGAAGATTTTGTAAATGAATGTCAGAAGCGAGGTCTCCCTTGCGCCCCAGTGAACACACCTGGGGATTTTATGCAAAGCAATCACTTAAAACAGAGGAAATGGGTCCAAAAAATCGATCATCCCATTATAGGTGAATATGAGGCTCCGGGATTTCCCTTTAAAATGGAAAAAACCCCGATGAAAGTTTGGCGGTCTTCTCCAACTCTAGGACAACATCAGGATGAAATCCTAGATGAATTAAGTACAGGATCGAGAAAGAAGACAAATGCAGCCCCCAAAGAAAAATTAGAAACAAAAGATAGCCCGATGTTAAAGGGTATCCGCGTAGCCGATCTCTCGAGATTTTTTGCAGGTCCAATAGGTACTATGTTTATGGGGTTTTATGGAGCCGAGGTAATAAAACTTGAATCTGAATTACTAGTCGCAACTAGAGAAGGTGTCCTTTACCCAGATATGAATCGAAATAAGCTGAGCGCGACATTCGATTTGAGAAATAGTGATGGAAAACTATTATTGGAAGCACTACTAAAACAGAGCGATATTTTCATCGATAATTTTTCTCCTAGAGTTATTGATCGGTTAGGATTTGGGAGGGACAAAACAAGAGCCATTAACCCTGGATTAATACAAATAACTGCACCAGGTATGGGGCTCGATGGACCACTTACGGACTGGGTCACATGGGGAACGCAGCTACTCGCATACACCGGAATGATACATATGTGGGGCCACGAAGAATCACCTATGGAATCACACGGTAAAATAGTCATACCAGATTATTTAGGAGCAGCCCTTGTCGCACTATCCTCACTGGCCGCCATAGAGTTCCGCGACTTAACAGGAGAAGGACAATTCATTGAATTAGCACAACTGGAGGCTCAAGGCGCACTTATGGGACCTTCTATATTAGATAGCACAGTAAATACAAAAGAATGGGATGCACAAGGGTATAACGAAATACTTGGTCAGCAGTATTCTCCCTATGGTGCGTACCCTTGTCTTGGAGAAGATGAATGGGTAATCATAGCTGTGGAAACCGAAGAAGAGTGGCAAGGATTGAAAACTGCGCTGGGCGAACCAAAGTGGGTTAGTGATAAAAAATTTAACTCTATTAGCAATAGGAGAGCTAATAGAAAGGAGCTAGATTCAAATATCGCTAATTGGTCTTCTTCTCATTACCCTCATCCATTGATGCATCTGCTTCAATCTTTAGGAGTGCCTGCAGGAGTTATGCTAAAAGGCGAACACCTGCTGAACAACCAACAAATGAGATCCAGAGCCCATGTAGTCGATAACGACCAGGCTCCATGGGGCAAGTTATCACATCAAGGGTTACCTGGAATACCATCAATATCTGCATCATGGGCTAATGGTAGAACGCCCTTAATCGGTGATGATAACGATTATGTATTTCGAACAATACTGGGGTTATCACAAAAAGAAATCGAGGACTTCACAAAACTAGGTGCAATCAAGTAGTCAATTAAATTGGCTATTAATTATCCACCCAGAACCGATTCCAATTCTCGAAGATATCTAAAAGGGTAAATCCCTGTTTCGTGAGCATCGGACCATAAGAATTGAACAGCATAACGCCCAATATTCATCCAGTCTATAGCGACTACATCCTCCGGCACGTCTTTCTCAAATACTACTCTTTGATTCGTTCCCTCTAATACGCAAATTGCACAGGGACAATTACCACGTAAGAATCGGTAGGGAAATGCACTTCCTCTCCCGTCTGACCAAACCACATGTATACCGTCAGGTTCAAGCCTGAGATGTTTAATTTGAGGAGGCGATTCGTTTTGTTTTGAGCTCACTGTGTTACAGCTCCTAAAGAAGCTGACGAGACCAATTTAGCATATTTAGCCAGAGCTCCAGTTGCGTGTTTGGGGTCAGGTGCTACCCAATTATCTAGGCGATTCTGTATTTCGCCTTCTGTAAGAGCTACTTCGATTTTACGGTTATTTATATCTAAGGAAATCACATCTCCATCCTCAATAATTGCTAATGTTCCTCCAACCATAGCTTCCGGTGCAACGTGGCCTACTGCTATTCCATGAGTACCTCCTGAAAAGCGCCCGTCAGTCAATAAAGCTACTTTCTCTCCTAAACCTTGCCCTGTTATAGCTGCTGTAACTCCAAGCATTTCTCTCATACCTGGACCACCTTTAGGACCTTCGTAGCGAATCACAACAACATCACCTGCAACAATTTCTTGATTTTGAACGGCCAAAAAAGCATCCTCTTCCCGATCAAATACCTTAGCTGGGCCAACATGTTTTTTTATCGATGTCCCTGCTGTTTTAATCACAGCTCCTTCTCGCGCTAGATTCCCTGACAAAATCACAATGCCGCCCGTTTTTTCTATTGGATCCCCAAGGTCGTATATAATTTTCTTTTCCTGGTTCATATTGGTATCAATTCGGCTAAGATTACCTGATATTGAATCCCCAGTTACCGTCGGCAAATTACCGTCCACATAGCCAGACTCAATCAACCTATCGAGTACAAAACTGATACCACCTAGCTTATCTAAATCAGCCATTACATACTCTCCACCCGGTTTCATGTCTGCTATTAGAGGGGTACGATCACTGATAACCTGAAAATCTTCCATATCCAGTGGTATCCCTAGTTCATGAGCGATAGCAAGAAGATGTAGTACAACATTAGTTGAGCCACCCATAGTCATAGCAGTAGTAATACCATTCTCTATGGATTCTCTTGTTATCAAATCACTAGGTTTTAGATCATCTTTAACTAGCTGAACAACAGCTTCCCCACTCTGAAAAGCTAGTTCTTCGCGCCTTGGATCAATCGCTGGTATCGAAGAATTACCTGGAAGCGATAGTCCCATCGATTCAAAGACTGAAGACATCGTGTTTGCCGTAAACATACCACCACAAGAACCTTCCCCGGGGCAAGCACATTCCTCTAATTCTTGCACCAAAGTTAATGGTATAGTACCTGCCGCATGGGCCCCAACAGCTTCAAAAACATCCACGATAGTGACATCTTTACCTTGATGCTGACCGGGCATAATGGTTCCGCCATAAAGAAACACCGACGGTATATTGGTTCGGGCCATAGCCATTACGGAACCCGGTAAACTCTTATCACAGCCAGCTAATGTGACCATTCCATCCAATGCTTCAGCCATCGCGACTAGCTCAAAGGAATCAGCTATAACTTCTCTACTTACTAGGGATGCTTTCATCCCTTCATGACCCATAGAAATCGCATCTGATACTGCTATAGCTGTAAATTCTATCGGCGTTCCTCCGGCGGCTCTGATGCCTTCTTTTACATGCTGCGCAAGACGTCCTAACGCCAAATTACATGGAGTCACTTCATTAGCAGTTGAAGCGACACCTATCAAAGGCTTTTTTAGGTCTTCAGGGGTAAATCCCATGGCATAAAACATAGATCTGTGAGGAGCACGTTCGACTCCTTCAGTAACTTGCCAAGATCGAGGTTTATTCTTTAAATAATCTGATTCCATTGCTTGCCAACCTCCCAATTAATCTACTAAAACGTTACCATTTTCATGGTAATCTAACAAATAATTACCCAAGTCTTTATATTCAAACCTATCTAGGTTCCATCTGCATTAATTGCAAAGTATTACCATCTATATCCAAGAAAGTTGCCACCCAGCCACCCCAAGATTCTTTTTCTGGAGAACGGATAAAAGAAACACCTTCTTCCGTTAGTCTTTTGTAGTCGGCAAATATATCATCTGTCAAAAAATTCAGCATAAATCTTTTGCTATCTTTGTTTATGCCCTTTACATCTGGATGAGCGCCTCCAATGCTAAATCTAAACCCTGGGTGAGGCTCAAATGCTGTGAAGTCTCCATGTGTACTAACGGGGGCTAGTCCTATTTTACTAGAGTAGAAATCAGCCAACTCAGCAGGTCTTTCAGACCAAATAATTATACCTATTAGGTCAGTAATCATGTGCTCAGTCCTCATCTAATTGAAGCAATGATAAAAATGCCTCTTGAGGTACTTCTACACGCCCAACTCTTCGCATCCTCTTTTTACCTTCTGCTTGCTTTTCTAGCAATTTCCGTTTCCTCGTAACGTCCCCACCATAGCATTTTGCAAGAACATTCTTTCTTATCGCACGTACCGTTTCTCTGGAGATAATTTTCCCACCTATAGCAGCCTGTATCGGTATATCAAACATCTGGCGGGGTATCGTCTCTTTCAATCGTGTCACTAGAGCCTTACCCCTATAATAAGAGTTATCCTTATGGCATATGAGGCTTAATGAATCTACTGGCTCTTCATTAACTAATATCTGTAACTTCACCAAATCAGATTCTCGATTTTCGATAAATTCATAATCAAGAGAAGCGTAACCCTGAGTTCGGGATTTAAGCTGGTTGAAAAAATCGATCAGCATTTCTGATAATGGCATCTCGTATTGAAGCAGTACCCTAGCCTGGTTTTGATCCCCACTTGATGAGGTTTGTATATATTCCATTGTCTTATAAACTGCCCTACGTTCAGACATTAGTTCCATTACCGGTCCGACCATAGCATTAGGAGTTATAATCGTTGCTTTTATCCAAGGCTCTCTCGCAGATTGGATCAAGTTAGAACTTGGGAAATCAGCTGGGTTATGAATAATATCAAAGCTTCCATCAGTTTTTTCAATCTCATAACCTACACTGGGTGCGGTTACAATTATTTCAATATCATATTCTCGTTCAAGACGTTCTCTCACAATATCCATATGTAATAGACCCAGAAACCCACAACGGAAACCAAAACCTAGTGCAGAACTGTTTTCTGGCTCGTAAGATAATGCTGCGTCATTAAGCTGCAATTTCTCTAGAGCATCTCTTAAATCATCGTATCTTGATCCTTCTGACGGGAAAAGACCGGCGAAAATCATTGATTGCAAAGGCCGATACCCTGGTAGAGCATCAGATGCTCCGTCCTCCATAAGAGTAATTGTGTCTCCCACTCTGCATTCCCTTACATCTTTTAAGCCAGTTGCGATATATCCAACCTCGCCACAAGATAAACCTTCGTCTACCGGAAGCAGCCACGGAGAAAATACACCAATTTCAAGGGGTTGGATTAACTTGTCATTAGACATTAATCTCAAATCAGTGGAATCCGGAATTGAGCCATCAAATACTCTCACGTACGCTATAACGCCCTTATATTGGTCATATTTTGAATCAAACACTAAAGCCCTGAGTGGTCTACTCTCATTTTGATTAGGGGGATTCACTTTATCAATTATAGATTCCAAAATATCATCAATGCCAATCCCTTCTTTAGCAGATGCCAACAATACTTCTTCCGAAGGTATCGCTAGGGTTTCACCTAGTTCTTCTGTAACTTCCACGGGTCTCGCACTTGGAAGATCTACTTTGTTGATCACCGGAACTATATTTAGCCCTAACTCATTTGCAAGAAAAGTATTCGCTAACGTTTGAGCTTGGATTCCTTGAGATGCATCAACCACCAGAATAGCTCCCTCACAAGCAGCCAAACTGCGAGATACTTCATAGCTAAAATCTACGTGTCCTGGAGTATCAATAAGGTTAAATTGATATGTTAAACCGTTCCTAGCTGTATACATCATCTTTACAGCCTGAGCTTTGATTGTAATTCCTCTCTCTCTTTCTAGTTCTAACTGATCCAAGAGTTGATCTTGCATCGATCTCTGATCGATAGTGCTCGTGCTTTCCATAAGCCTATCCGCAAGAGTAGATTTTCCATGATCAATATGAGCGATGATAGAGAAATTTCTTATTAGGTCGGTTCCATTATTATGGTCATTCATTATATATTTATTTCCCAAAGTATTTGATCATGTTTCGGAGGCCGGGTGAAAGAATCAAAAAAAGTATTGGTGATCCAACACACTGATAAAGAATCTCTTGGTATCATAGGCGTTCAACTTTTAAACTACGGTATTGATTATTCTTACATAAAACCGTTCTACGGAGAAGATTTACCACTAGACGTAAACATGTTTTCTGGATTAATTATACTTGGAGGCCCCCAAAGTGCATACCAGGAAAAGGAATTTCCATATCTCTCTAAAGAAAAAGACTTTATAAAGAAAGCAATAGATGAGAATATACCCATTCTAGGAATCTGCCTGGGCAGCCAACTTCTGGCGGAAATTTTGGGCTCAAAGGTTAGTTCCGGACCAAAAATGCGCATAGGGTGGGAGCCAGTAGAACTGTCACAACTGTTCGTAAATAATTACATAAATCAAGCTGATATTAAAATCACTATCCAACCTTTGCATTGGCACAAAGATATATTTGAATTACCTCCTCAAGCATCCCAAATTGCATCATCGAAAAATACGAAAGTAGAAGGATTTATTTGGAGAACAAATGTGTGGGGATTAGTTTTTCATTTAGAAGCAGATTTAACTCAGATAGAAGAAATGGCGAACACATTTAAGCAAGATTTATTGGATGCAGGAATTTCAAGTACCAAGTTGCTGGAATTAACTCACCAATATTTAAATGAAAGCAATCAGGTTGGAAAATCGGTGTTTTCTAGTTGGATCCATTTATTGGATGGAAATAAATGAACTTACCCTATTTAGCATTTAAAATATCGCTAACCTGAACTACTCCCTTGGATCCAACTCTTTCAGCCAATTCTCCAATAGTTTGATTTAATACTGGATGGATTTGTTCAGGTATCAATTCATTCAAAGGTTGCAGGACAAAAGCTCTTTCATGCAACCGTGCATGAGGTACAGTTAGTCTCGAACTTTGCGAAACAAAAAGCCCCCTCATTTCATACCCATACAAAAGTAAATCTATGTCTATAGTGCGAGGCCCATTGACGATACTTCTCGTCCGACCTCCTTTTAACTCAATATCCAAAATTCGATCTAATATCTCATCGGCAGACCACTTCGTATATCCAACAAGGGCAGCATTCAAAAACAAAGGTTGGTCAGCGTACCCAACTGGAACAGTTTCATACACAGGAGAACACCGGACATTCTCTAGCAAATTTTTGAGTTCGTCAGTCGCCATTTTCAAGTTTCTCTCTCTGGGCCCCAAATTAGTTCCCAATGAAAGCGCTACCCACGCATTATTCATATATCACCTCTTAATGACGCTGTAATTTACTTGGGATTTGAAGCCAAATTGGAAATGCTATTAACATATTAATTTATTTCATTTCCGCTAGAGTCTCTGACTATTGCATCTGACATCTTTGCGACCCTTACCATATATTCAACATCGTGAACGCGAATTATATCTACCCCTTGTGATATAGCAATTGCCATGGTAGCAGCTGTTCCTTCGACTCGCTGACCTTCTGGTAAGTTTAAGACTTTGCCTATGGTTGATTTCCTCGAGGTACCTAATAGCATCGGATAACCTAGTTTCGATTTGAGAACATCGAGATTATTAAGTAAATCTAAATTATGCGTAACGGTCTTACCAAAACCAAAACCTGGGTCAACAATAATTTTATCCCTTCTAACTCCTGCAGAAATCGCTTTCGAAACACTTTCATTTAAAGAATCTGCAACGTTTTCTATCAGATTCTCATACTTTGTCGTTGCTTGATTATGCATTAATACGATGTAACTGGAGTATTCAGACGCTATGTGAGCCATTTGAATGTCAAATTTCAATCCAGTTACATCGTTAATTATGGTTGCCCCAGCTAGTATCGCAGCCTTTGCGACATTAGGTTTAAAAGTATCTATTGAAACTGG
This sequence comes from Dehalococcoidia bacterium UBA6926, assembly GCA_002450835.1. GTDB lineage: Bacteria > Chloroflexota > Dehalococcoidia > UBA6926 > UBA6926 > UBA6926. Next base: position 14,940 of record DKAM01000019.1, on the reverse strand, counting down.
GACACCCAGCTTGCTCACTTCTTCGACCACTGCAACTACGCGCTCTATCTCTATCTCTTCTGAAACAATCTCATACGAATCACCTGGTTTATCTACACCAGACACCAGGGATTCCACTTCAGCTGAGTATCGGGGCCGCGTAGACTGCCCTCCAACATCAATAATATCTGCTCCTTGATCAATATATGTTTTCGCCATACTGATCGCAGATTCATGGTCTATGAACCCATCTCCCGAAAATGATTCAGGAGACATGTTAATTATGCCCATAACGTATGTTCTTTTTCCAAATCGCATCATACTATTCATTATCATCTAAGTTAGACCAATAATCATATTGAATCCAGCATCTTTATCAATAATTTTTATACATACTCATGCCTATTATAGGCTTGTCACCTTCTAACCGGCTCTGCTACCATCCTATGATAAATGTATTTCAAGATTAATATAGAAATTTAAAGCGCCACTTATGACTATGCAAGATAAACTTGATGAATTATCCAAACGTCGATCTGCCTCGTCTCAAGGTGGGGGCGAAGCGGCAATAGAAAGACAACATGCACGGGGCAAAATGACTGCGCATGAGAGAATCAACCGCCTTTTAGATCCTGGAACTTTTATTGAACTAGATCCTTTTGTAACGCATGATGTCAATGAATTTGGAATAGCAGACAGAAAAGTCCCAGGTGATTCAGTAGTAACAGGGTATGGGAAAATTGATGGTAGAACAGTTTTTGTATACGCCTTTGACTTCACTGTTTTAGGGGGAACCATGTCATTGGTTGCTTCAAAAAAAACTATGAAGGTCCAAGACCTAGCACTAAAAACTGGGTCCCCAATAATAGGTATCTTGGATTCAGGCGGGGCTAGGATTCAAGAAGGTGTTGACAGCCTCTGGGGTGTAGGGCAAATCTTTCAAAGGAATGTCTTATCCTCTGGAGTGATTCCTCAAATTAGTATCATAATGGGTCCAGCTGCTGGCGCAGCCGTTTACAGCCCTGCTCTAACTGATTTCATTATAATGGAAAAAGGCGTAGGCCAAATGTATATAACCGGTCCAGACGTAATAAAAACCGTTACCGGTGAGGAAGTAACACACGAGCAATTAGGTGGTGCCGATGCTCACACAACAATGAGTGGAGTAGCACATTTCGGCACTGATGGTGAGGAAGAAAGCTTAGACCTTGCCAGGGATCTGCTAAGCTTTCTTCCATCGAATAACTTGGAGGATTCTACGTTTGCAGATACTGCAGATAATCCTAGTAGACCAACCCCAGAATTGATGGACTTAGTTCCAGAAGACCCAAACCAACCCTATGACATGAGAGATTTCATTGATTCGATAGTGGATATTGGTGGGGGCTTTTTGGAAGTCCACCAATCATGGGCCCAAAACATTGTAGTGGGGTTTGGCAGATTTAACGGGAAGACAACAGGCATAATAGGTCAACAACCTATGGTCATGTCCGGAGCTTTAGACATCAAAGCTGCCATAAAAGCCGCTCGATTCGTTAGATTTTGTGATTGCTTTAATATTCCACTAGTTACCCTAACTGATGTTCCCGGCTACTTACCAGGCGTAGATCAAGAACATAACGGCATCATAACGCATGGAGCCAAACTATTGTATGCATATACTGAAGCAACCGTGCCAAAGGTAGGAATTGTGACAAGAAAAGCGTATGGTGGAGCATTAATTGTAATGTCCTCCCAGATGCTCAGAGGAGACATAAATTATGCTTGGCCAGGCGCAGAAATGGCTGTTATGGGAGCTGAAGGAGCCGCTAATATTATTTTTAGAAATCGAATTAGAGAATCAGAAAATTCAGAAATGGAAAGAAAACTTGCTACTCAAGAATATCAAGAACAATTCGCAAACCCATATGTTACAGCTAGCAAGGGTTACATAGAGGATGTCATTGACCCCTCAGATACAAGGAAAATGATAGTCAGCGCGCTATCAATGTTAGAAAATAAAACTGATTCAGTTCCTTCAAAGAAACACGGGAATATACCTCTCTAAAATGAATAGTACTAATCTGGATATAGATTCGATAGATGAAGAACTTAGCGCAGCAATTCTAAGTGTGATAAATGATTATGAAGAAGAGATAAGATTGAGAAATCTGAGCGAGCCAACTAACAAATGGAGGTTAAGAGGCCGATTGTCTCAAATGTCCAATAGAATACCCACTGACTCTAAATACAAACACCACCACCAAAAAAGCATAGCACTCACTAACAACTATCGGAGATCGTACTAATGGATCCAAAAGATATTTTTCGTAACTCTGATTCTAAAGTCCAAGTCACAGATGTGACCCTTCGTGATGGGCATCAATCAATTATGGCAACAAGGATGCGGACGAATCACATAAAAGAAATAATAGGGATGCTTGATAAAGTTGGATTCGCCGCTCTCGAAGTATGGGGTGGAGCTACCTTTGACGTAATGACGAGATATTTAAATGAAGATCCATGGGAGCGTATAAAGGACCTAAAAAAGGTAGCACCAAAAACTCCTTTTATGATGCTACTAAGAGGGCAAAATCTCGTGGGTTACAGGAATTACCCCGACGACGTAGTTAAAGAGTTTATTAGATATTCTGCCAAGTCAGGAATAGATATATTTCGTGTTTTCGATGCGTTAAACGATCATCGGAATTTTGAATCTTCATTTGATGCTATAAAGGAAGCTGGAAAGCATGTTCAAGGAACTATCTGCTACTCGGTAACCGAACAGCAGATGGGAGGACCAGTATTCAATTTAGACTATTTTATCGAAAAAGCTAAAACTATTGAGAAGATGGGTGCCGATTCTTTGTGTATTAAAGATATGGCAGCTCTTTTATCTCCGTACGATGCATACGAGTTAGTTAGTGCTTTGAAAGATGCAGTTTCTATACCCATAGAATTACATGCCCACTACACATCCGGTATGGGCCAAATGACCCAATTAAAAGCAATAGAAGCAGGAATAGATATTGTCGATACAGATTTAGCACCATTATCACTCAGAACTGCGCATCCCCCATTGGAGCCTCTGATTGTGACTTTAGACAAAACAGAAAGAAGCACCGGTTTTAACCTAAATAGAATAATTGATGCCAGCGATAAATTAGAAACCATCTTACAAGAACATTACTCAGATTTTATGGCTCCATCAAAATTCAGTACAATAGATACCAGTGTTCTAACCCATCAAGTTCCCGGAGGAATGACCTCAAACCTACTTTCACAGCTCGCTGAGGCTGACGCTTTAGACAAACTCCCCGATGTACTAAAGGAACTACCGAAAACTAGAAAAGACCTTGGATATCCACCGTTAGTAACACCCTCGAGCCAGATTATAGGTATTCAAGCAGTTCAAAATGTTTTGTTCGGTAGATACGAGATGGTAAGCCAGCAAATCAAAGACTACGTATTTGGGCTATACGGGCAACCACCCTTGCCTATGAATAAACGGGTGGTAAAAAAGGTTTTAAAGGGATACGAACGCGGTGAAACTCCTACCAAAGAAAAACCGGCTGATATCCTCGAACCAGAACTTGCCAAAGCAAAAGAGGATATCATCGACATTTCCTCGGATGAAGGAGATGTTCTAATTTATGCGCTATATCCTGTAACCGGACTTCAGTTCCTTCGTTGGAAGCACGGAATCGATGACCCTCCTAAAAAAGAATCCTATTCTACGGAAAAACAAGAGGAACCAAATACAAAGGATGTAAACAAACCGGCGGTTGGTCCAGGAGCGAACTCTAGGTCATACAAAGTTTACGTAGGTGAAAAGGAATTTGACATAATAGTGGAGTCTTCCAACACAACTGGCCCTAGAATTAGAAGCTTTAGAGATCCGAACCAAGGAGGGCGGCCTTTGCAGCCACCACCAGCGATGTCATCCACGGAAGTAACTAAATCTGGTTTGTCTGCACCTGAAGGAGGCTACCTCATAACAGCTCCAATGCCAGGGTTGGTTATAAGATACGAAGTTAAAATCGGTGACAAAGTTAAAAAAGGCGATACTTTGGTTGTCATAGAAGCTATGAAAATGCAAAATATGCTGCCGGCATCCGCAGACGGCATTATACTAGAGCTACCCAGAAATAGTGGTGACAGAGTCGCTAAAGGAGATGCTTTAGTAGTAGTTGGTCCCAGTAAGTAATTGCGCTATTATATCTAACCGTAGAATTAATTCAATTATAGAACTGTATCAATTTTAAAGAATATTTTATAATGAATCATTGGGGGAAACATGAGAAAAAAGATCACAGTCGTTGGCGGTGGAAACGTAGGTGCGACCGTTGCACAAAGAATAGCAGAAAGAGACTATGCTGATATTGTATTAGTAGACGTAGTAGAAGGTATGCCTCAAGGAAAAGCCTTGGATCTGGCAGAGAGTGGACCGATCCTTGGATATGACAGTAATGTGACTGGTACAAACACATATGATGAAACTAAGGATTCGGATCTCGTTGTAATTACAGCTGGTATAGCTCGAAAACCCGGTATGACGCGAGATGACTTACTTCGTACTAATAAATCAATAATGCAAAGTGTTGTGAAAGAGGTAGTACAAAAGTCGCCAAACTCTATACTCCTCATAGTATCCAATCCTCTGGATGCAATGGTGTACGAAGCTTACAAACAATCGGGATTCCCCAAAGAACGAGTGTTAGGAATGGCAGGTGTCCTTGATACCGCAAGAATGAGAACTTTTATAGCACAAGAAACAAATGTATCGGTAGAAGACGTACAAGCATATGTGCTAGGAGGTCATGGAGACACGATGGTCCCGCTCGTAAGGTATGCAACTGTGGGAGGTTTACCTCTGGACCACTGGATGTCTAGTGAAAAAATTGATGCAATAGTTACACGTACTCGACAAGGTGGCGGTGAAATCGTCAGCTTATTGAAAACAGGTTCTGCTTTCTATGCTCCGTCTGCAGCAGTTCTTCAGATGGCAGACGCAATAATCCTAGACAAAAAACGGGTTGTTCCAGCAGCAGCGTATTTAGAAGGTGAATACGGTGTTAATAACGTATTCATTGGGGTTCCAGTTGTATTGGGAGAGTCGGGAGTAGAAAAAATTATCGAGCTTGAGCTTACAGACGAAGAAAAGGCAGGGTTTGATAATTCAATTGCAGCCGTCGAAGAATTAATTGATGCAATGGATAATCTTTAGGTTAAACACGGCTTATTGAGTTTTGGTAATTTGGTAAACAACAACTTGCCATATCCTTGTTTGATCTGCATAAATGCGCCTGAAACTGTTATTGCTAAAAATTTTATCCACCTGATCTTCAGAGTGGACATAGATTCGGAATTTTTTTCTCAATAATGACTGCACCATGTTTATCAAAGTTGCCCCAATGCGTATCCAAACAAGTTTCCGAGGAATAGATATTGCAATCAGATCTGATGAATGGCAAATGGCAGACCTTAATAAGCTGTTTAAATCTGGGTAGCAACATATCGATCGGTCCATTATCACCAATGAAAAGTTCCCATAATTTTGCTGACCCTTAGAGAATTCGCCAATAATGGTTTTAGAGTTAAGCGATGGATCAATCTCTTTCTTAAGTCTTTCAGCCGCTTTATTCGCCCATTCTGAAGCATCAACCCCAACAGACCGCTGTGCTCCCGAATTGACTAAATTCATATGAAGAGCGCCCGCCCCACTCCCGACCTCGAGAATCGAATGATCCTTAATCCCATAGGAAACCAAATAGTCGAAAATCAGTTTCGATTGCGCTGGAAGTCCTTTTGATCGGTATTCTCGTAAATAATTTTCAAAATAACTTTCATTAAACTGCAAGCCGAAGTCAGTACAGCAACTAAGCTCAGTTTTTTCTGAAGGCTCGCTCATATTTTAACCCCAATAAAATTCTGCCAACTGGTCTGAAAGATTTTTTATTTGAGATGAATTTTATCTATGAGATACCTGCTATTTCAACAAAATTATCTGTGGATATTATATGTCTTTTTAATCCCATTTCCTTGACATTGAACCCCAAAGCAGACCCAATTAATTGAGGCAGATGCAGTACCGGCATATCTATTGATTCTCCTGCTTTGCTTGCTGCTCTTGGTTGAAATTCATCCAAATTTAAATGACACAAAGGGCACGGCGTAACTAAGGCATGGGCCCCTTTATCCTTAGCTTCTAACGTATGGTTTGCAACCATCTTTAGACCATTATCTTGATTGATCGTCATGATTGGGAATCCACAGCATCGAAGCTTACCTTCATAATCGATCGGCTCTGCTCCTAATGCCGCAATAATTTTCTCTAAATATTGTGTTCTATCCGGATGTTCATCCATTCCCAAAACATACCGCGGTCGTAAAATATAACAGCCATAAAATGGAGCGATCCGTAATCCTGTTAATGGATTTACTACCATCTCAGAAAGTTTATCCAACCCAAGTTCTTCAACCACAGCCCACATCATATGGGTTACGCGAACCGTTCCTTTATATTCTAGGCCTTCTTCTTTTAAATTTTCATTAATCTTGGCTAAGTATTCGGGTTTTTCCCTGAGTTTATAATTGACCGAGCTCATAACTCCCTGACAAGTAGAACAAATGGTCAAAATAGTATCTAATCCCATTTGCTCCGCCATCGCAAAATTACGTGCGTTTAGGGTATCGACGAGCTCTTCATTACGCTCACCTAAAACACCAGCTCCTGTGCAATTTGCTTGATCAAGCTCTACTAAATCCATACCGATCTTATTAGCGACCGCGGTTGCAGCTGGAAACAGTTCTGGAGTTCCTGCCTTAGACACGCAACCTGGCCAAAAAGCATAACGCATACCCTAAACCCCCAAGTTTTCAAAAATCTTTTTAACATTTTTCGCAGACTTTATACTTTTATGAATTATAGGAGGTAACCTCAATCGAAGAATTCGTCTGATGCCCAAATCAGCTAGTTCAAAAGCCCATATAGGAAATCCGAACGTCTTTCTAGCAAGTCCAAACTCATCAAGCCTGCCACTATGTTTCACTCCATCAATAAACCCTTGTATGTGCCTCTGCCCTCTTCCTTTTTTGTCTATCTCGTTTTCAACAACCATGGATCGTATATCCATGATACGTTCCATAGGAGCAACGTCCTTGGGACATGCCTGAACGCACATAAAACATCTAGTGCAATCCCAAACCCCGGTAGGCTCGTTATAGGACTCAAGTCTTTCTTCTTGGGCACCATCACGTGGGTCAGCCGCAAATCTGAATGCTTTTGCCAAAGCTGCCGGACCCAAAAATGTTTTATCTACCTCTAAAACGGTGCAGTCAGATACACATGCTCCACACATGATGCAATTCATAGCTACGGCAAGTTTCATCATTTCATCATTTGAAACAAGATATTCTTTTTCGGGTTCAGGGCCAGTTGGCTGGAGATATGGTTCAATTTTTTCAACTTTTTCCCAAAACATATCCATATTAACAACCAAATCTTTTATCACTGGCATATTGCCCATCGGCTCTACGGTTATTATGTCTCCTTCAGTTTCCTTAATGTCCGATACCATAGCTTTACAAGCTAAACGAGACTCGCCATTTATCTTCATAGAACAAGAACCGCATATCGCACTTCTGCAAGAACATCTTAAAGACAGAGATCCATCCTGATGATCCCTTATGTCCAACAGTCCCTCTAGAACACTTCCATATTCTGGAAGGTCTACTTCAAATTCTTCATAATGAGACCCTTCTTGGGACTCGGGATCATACCTTTGAACTTTAAACGTCGCATCCATTTAATATGTCCTCACTTGCGGCTCCCATTGCGTCATTGTAACTGGGATATAATTTAGTTTTGGTTCGCCATTTTCATCTAGATTAACCACTGTATGCTTGAGATATTCTTCATCGTTTCGATCAGGATAATCTTCTCTAGCGTGTGCTCCTCTACTTTCCTTACGTTCAATCGCGCCTATGCCAATGACCTCTGCTACATCTAACATAAATTCTAATTCTAATACGGAAAGAAGATCTGTGTTAAAAATTTTGCCTTTATTGTCTAATGAAATTTTTGGAAACCTATCGCGCACCGAGCGAACAGATTCCAATGTCTTCTTCATGCCTTCTTCATTGCGGAATACCGCGATCCCGTCGTTCATAGCGCTACCCATCTCTGACCTTAGGTTTGCAGTTCTAAGACCTCCAGAAGGACGAGCAAAGATTTCTTTAATTTTATCTTCGGCACCCCTAATAACTGAATTTTCATCAATGTTTACCCAATCTGTTGATTTAGCATAGTCAGTAGATCCCTGTCCTGATCGTCTACCAAATACTATAGTATCAAGGAGCGAATTGCCCCCTAGTCGGTTACCGCCATGGACACTAACATTCGCACATTCACCTGCTGCGAATAATCCTTCAACACCTTGCCATCTATTTTGTCCTGAAACATCCCAGGTCCGACCATCAACATCAGTCTTTATGCCACCCATAATATAATGGTGGCCTGGTTGAATCGGGACAGGTGCCTCTAAAATATTAGTGTTAGCATAATCACGGGATAGTTCATATATCTGGCTTAATTTAGTCATTATAAGATCACGACCTAGATGCCTTAGATCCAAGAACACACACCCATCGACTCCTCTACCTTCACGGATCTCCATGGTCTCAGCCCGAGAGACTACATCTCGCGAAGCCAACTCTTTCATATTAGGAGCATATTTCTCCATGAATCTTTCGCCTTTGGAGTTAAGTAAATATGCACCTTCGCCTCGAGCACCTTCTGTGATTAGTACGCCATTCGCCTGCATCGTCGTCGGATGGTGCTGCACCATCTCCATGTCCATCAAGGTTGCCCCTGCCTTATAGGCTAGTGCCTGTCCGTCAGCTGTTACCACTAAGCCATTGGTGGTTGGAGAATAAACCTGCCCAATACCTCCTGTAGCCAAAATCAACGACTTAGACCTGAATACTTCAATCTTTCCTGTAGGTATCTCCATCGCGACACAGCCTGCGACCTTGTTATCTTCAACAATCAAGTCCATGACAAACCATTCTGAATACACTTTTAATCCAGATTTAATAAGTTGCTCCCACATTACATGCAATAGCACTTGTCCAGTTTGGTCTGCTACATAGCAAGTCCTTTTGACAGATGTGCCTCCAAAAGCCCTCGCATCGATCTTGCCTTCTTCCGTCCTATTGAATACTACTCCCATCCTCTCAAGACTATATATATCGTCGGGAGCCTCAGAACATAGTATTTCTATAGCATCTTGGTCTCCAAGGTAATCGCTTCCTTTAACGGTGTCATATGCATGAGATTCCCAAGAGTCATCTTCGCTAACGGCGGCTTGGACTCCTCCTTGAGCAGCCGCTGAATGACTTCGGGTAGGGAAAATTTTGGAGATCATCGCCACATCCATACCAAGCTCTTGTGCTTTCTGTGCAGCCCGCATCCCAGCGAGTCCACCACCCACTATGAGAACTTGGTGTTGGGGCATTAGACGTCTCCTTTGGGTACTTTCATAAATCCGGTAGATTGTAGCACGCTGCCAGTTAGAACGACAACAATAGATCGGTGCAAATCACTGCGATTTTTTCTTTTTTCCATCACATATGAGTAATACAGCCATATAAAGCTCAAAATAGTTATGTTGGACTATTAAGCTAATGTTCTGGGTTTACAAAAAATTTGTACTTGATTAGGCCCGCGATGGTTTTAGCATCGCGAATCTCACCTGATTCTATTAACGATTCTAAATCATCGAGTGGAACAACTCTAACTGTTATGGCTTCGTCTTCATCGGGTTCATGATTTGGTGCTGGGAAAAGATCACGAGCAACAAATAAATGTATGTACTCGTTCGTAAAACCTGGGGCCGTAAAGAACCCACCAAATGGAGTGATTTCTCTCGTATCCATACCTATCTCTTCTCTAAGCTCTCGACGCGCAGTTTCAATAGGAGTCTCGTTTTCCTCGCATGTACCAGCGGGTAATTCAAGTAAACTTTCTTCTGCCGCATATCGAAATTGATCGACCAAAATCACATTACCAGAACAATCTAAGGGTATCATCGCAACAGCACCAGGATGCTCAACTACCGACCAGCGAGTGAATGAACCATCTGGTCGTTCTAAAAGATCTTCTCTCAAACTTATTGTCTTACCCTTATAAATCTGAGTTCTTCTATGCAATTTCATCTTATTCTGGTATTTCAAAGGCAATATAATTAATTGGGATCTATATCGATGCTCATTATAATTTCATTGCAAGAAAAGAACTTTGAGCACCCTATGCACTCAGACCAAATTTTTATTGGGAATTTAGTAACATTAGATAACGAAAATCCCATCTTGTTGTAAAACTCTGGCTTGTTAGTCAAAACGAAAATTTCGTTTATGCCTAGCTTCAAAGCGTCTTGCAGACATGATTGAATCAAAATCGAACCGACGCCTTTACCTTGCCAATTCTCTTTTACGGCTACACCTTTTATCTCTCCGAGTTTATCATCTAATTTATGGAGTGCAGCCGTTGCAATTAAGTTACCGGTCTTGTTTTTCACGACAACAAAATCATTGATGTTTTGGTTAATTTCGTCAATAGTTCTGTGGAGCATTTCACCTTCGTCCGCAAAATAATTAATTATCTCATGGATATCATATGCATCACGGAGTGAGGCTCTTTCAACATTCAATCCGGTAGCGTAATTCGTTATTGGCTCGAAACTAAATACACCTAGAGTTTTGTTCCCCATATCTTTAATCAATACTCCCCTGATCAGATTCTATCATCAGATAAACCTGGGTGGTACCTCTGTCCACTTAATATAGAACTAAGGGCACCATAAAAATAATTGGGAGATTGCAAACGCAGAAACTTTGCCTTGTAGTCACTAGATTTAATGGCAACTCTATCTCCTGAAATCAATGGGTAATCAACATGGCCATCTATACTCAATACCGCCGCGTGGTTGCCAATTAGTTCTACCGCTATAGAAGAATCCGAATCAACAACAATTGCAGATTGTGACAAAGGGTGCGATGCTACTGCTTTAATTATTGAATAAGGAGAAGTTGGTGGTAAAACTGGACCACCCGCGGCCAAGTTGTATGCTGTGCTGCCCGTCGCAGTTGCTACCAACAACCCGTCACCGCTAAAAGCAAACATTCTCGTGTCATCAACATCCACGCTAATTTGTATGGTTCTAGCTGCACCACCACGACTTATTGTAACTTCGTTCATAGCATGCCAATTTGATCCATCCACGGACGCTTCCAGCATAGATCTTTGTTCAATCCAACCTTTGCCGTCAATAATTTCGTTTAAATGTCCCAGCGCTTCGGAGCCATCAAGCTCCGTCAAGAATCCCAAGCTGCCGGCATTAATGCCTAATATTGGTACATCCCACGCTGCGGTCTCACGGGTGACTCGTAGAAGCGTTCCATCACCACCTACGCTTATTATCAATTGTGTTTCAGGCAAATCTTTTTGGTTCAAGTCTTCTTGCCAAGAAGAGAGTGACCAAACCTGCTTGCCCAAACCAGATATATGCTCCTCGATGGTTCTAGCCAAAGCTGTCGCCTGTTCAATTTGCGATTGATACAATATTCCTATGCAATCCACGTTACTACCTACCAGAATAGTTCTTACAATAGGTAGTATATCAACGAATCACCCTAAGGTTTAGCAAAAAAACACTTAGATAAGCATATGAACGGTAAAGTTCTACTTTTTTACGATTTGTATTAGTACCCCACCCGCGCTCGCTGGATGGATCCAAGCCTCTTCTTCGGTGACTCTGCCAACCCTTTTTAGACCATTACCTTCAACAAAATCTATAGCAGACTTTACATCTTCAGTTTCTAAAGAAATATGATGCATAGTTCCATGTGATTTACCGCCATACTTTTCAAGAAATCTAGCAGTTCCTGATGACACATCTTGAGGTGAAACAGCGACGATCTCTCCTGAATTTTTCCCCAGAGGTATATTTAGGATCCTAACATTTTCATTTTCAATAAATTTTCCACCTTTTAGAGTTGGTGATCTGAGAGTATCTACTCTCAACCCAATTATGTTACACCAAAAATGTCTCGCTTTTTCTAAATCATCAGTCACAATCCCTATATGATGCATACCAGTAAAAACACCTGCCCCTTGGTAATTATCTCCAACGTTATGATTTTCCGTTCTCCATATCTCCAGCAGAATTCCTAAACAATCTTTAGGGTGAAAAAAAGTAACTTCACGCCAAGGTTCTCTTTCTTGCTCTTCAGGAGACTCTAATTGCGTTAACCCAGATGCTCTCAAATGAGCCACATCATCAGGTACGTTATCTGAATGTAAGCAAATATGATGAAGTGCCCCGACTCCACCACGGCTCTGGACGAACCGGTGAGTACCACCAGGAGTGGTACCATCAGACGGTGGCGCGTTTAACTCTAACTCCATCCCACCAATCGGTACATCCAAGATATCCGTTGGATCAGGGCCTCTTTGCAGATTACCATCTGGTAATGGGGATCTCGTTTCATCAACAAGCAAACCTAACCCTTTAACAAAAACATCTTGCGCTATTCCCAAATCTTTGATAGCAATACCAGCATGATGAATACGATCAAACATAAGAAATCTCTCCTAATAAATTAGAGTTTATTGACTATTCAAATATAAGTGTTAGGAATTATCTAAGATTCGTCCCTAACTAACTCTATTAGTATCCCAGAAGCCGATTTGGGATGTATCCACGCTTCATCATTGGTAGCTTTACCAATCAATTGGAGACCATGCGATTCCAACCTTTCAGCAGCCGCTTTAACATCCCTTGTACCTAAAGCCATATGATGCATAGTACCGCCCGCGCGCGCACCATATTTTTCCATAAATTTTGCTGTTCCACTTTTACCATCGTTAGGGTGAACGCAGGTTATCTCACTATTGCCGATGGGGATATCTAAAACGTTTACATTCTCATCTTTAATGAACCTTCCACCCTTTCGAATAGAAGACTGAATTGTGTCTACTCTTAACCCGATGGTGTTAGTCCAAAATTGCCTTGAACGTTCGAGATCTGAAGTCACTAAACCCAGGTGATGCATTTTAGTAAAAACACCTTCCCCTTGATAATTATCTCCTACCCTATGGTTATCGGGAGGCCAAATTTCCAATAAAATACCTTCACAGTCTCGAGGATGGAAAAAGGCCACTGTGTTCCACGGTTCGTTTGATTCGAGTTGCTCCGGAGAAGCTGCGATTTGTGTAAGGCCTGAAGCACGTAAGTGCGCTACATCGTCCGCAATATTATCAGAATGCAAGCAAACATGATGCAAAGCTCCAACCCCTGATCTAGATTCAACAAACCTGTGGACGCCTCCACCTGGTGCAGCTGCGGCATTTAGTTCTATTTCACAATCCCCTATGGGAATATCCAGGATATCTGTCGGATCAGCACCTCTCTGTTTCCTTCCTCCGGGATATGGTGAGCGAGTATCATCCACTCTTAATCCCAAAGCGTCGGCAAAAATTTTCTTGGCTGCATCCAAATCTGCAACAGCGAGCCCTGCATGGTGAAGTCTATCGAACATCCTGTCCTCCTAATAAATAATTTATTACTAAAAATAACCTTGGAAACTAATCACTATAAGCATACCCGATTACCAACAAACTATCGATACCGTCCAAGCAAAATATTCCTGTCGCTATCCAAGCGAGAGAATAGCCTGTTCTGCAAAATCATAAATCCAAAACGGTATTATCCCTAACAATATTACGGATGCTGCTGAAAAGATTAATGGGCTGCTAGTTAGAATATTATTTCTAGGCTCAGATACATCGGTTGTATTTTGGTTCCCTTTAAACATTAATCTCACCGGGCGTAGATAGTAATAAGCGGAAAGAAAACTATTCATCACTCCCGCCAACGCAAGCCACCAATATCCGTTTTCTAGAGCTGCAAAAAATATGTATACTTTCCCGAAAAATAAACCTGTAGGTGGCAACCCTGTGAGCGAGATTAAACTTATCGTTAGGCCAACAGCTACCAAGGGTGATCTACTACCTAGCCCCTCGAGATCTGATATTTTTTCATGATCAGAAGATATTAGAGCTATTGCTACAAATGCAGCCAGGTTTGTTACTGAGTAAGCTGCTAAGTAAAAAAGGATACTTGCGCCCGATAGTTGTATTGCACCCGGGATCCCTATTAACGATAAAGAAATAAGCAAATAGCCAGCATGAGCTATGGAGCTGTAACCCAACATTCTCATTAAATTTGTTTGAGATATTGCTACCAAGTTACCGTAAACCATCGATGCGACGGATAAACAAATTACAATCGTACTCCAATTAATTATATCCAATTGTTCGCCAAAAACGGCGTAGAAAAATCTTAATACGAGACCAAATCCTACTGCTTTTGAAGCGACCGATAAATACGCAACGGTTGTAACAGGAGCCGATTGATAAACATCTGGAACCCAAGTATGAAATGGAAAGCTGGCTATCTTAAAAGAGAGTCCTGCCAAAATCAATAATGCACCTAGAATTGCCAAAAGTTTTGTATTTCCTTCAAAAATATTAGGAACTGCCAAGGCGATATCAACGAAAAATGTACTTCCTGTTAATCCGAAAATAAAACTCATCCCGTAAAGCAAAACACAGGTCGCAATAGCGCTAAGTAACAAAAATTTCAGAGCCGATTCAAGGGATCGCGTTTCTTTCGATAAAGCTGTTAGGGCGATAAAAGCAAACCCTTGGATCTCTAGCACAATTACTATTGAAATGAATTCAGTCAACGAAGGAAGCAATATCATACCCAAAGCAGCAAACATAGTTAGTGAATAATACTCACCTTGAAAAGTTTTTAGCTTAGTTGCGTAACTACTGGAAGCAAATAACACTATTAAAGTAGCGGAAAGAACCAGACCTTTAAGAAAAAGTGCAAAACTATCTATTACATAAATACC
>DKAM01000018.1 GCA_002450835.1 Dehalococcoidia bacterium UBA6926 | reverse complement strand
TTTTATTTCTATTTTTAGGCTCTTCAATATGAGTAAATTGGCTATTTCTTAGATTCGCTATTACCGGGTCTTCTTTGCCTTGAATATCATATGCTGGAGCATTAACGAGGGAACTAACTGGCATTTCACCCACGATCACCCCAGATTCTCTTATTATCGCCGTGTCCCCCTGTGTCACTGTTCCTATTTTTACACAGGATAAATCCCATTTCTCAAAAATCGCTTTCGCAGAATCATATTGGTCATTATTCACAATTATTAGCATGCGCTCCTGCGACTCGGATAGCATCACCTCATATGGGGTCATTCCATCCTCGCTCCTTGGGACAAGTGCCACATCAATGTCAATGCCACTGCCTGAACTAGCTGCGCACTCAATCACTGCGCTTGTTAGTCCTCCCGCACCAAGATCCTGCATGCCAACTAAAGCTCTGGCCTTAGATATCTCCAAACATGCTTCTAAAAGAACTTTCTCTAAGAATGGGTTACCGACTTGTACAGCGGTCTTACGCTCTTCAGATTCTGCTGTTAAGTCTACAGATGCGAAAGTTGCTCCATGTATGCCGTCTCTTCCAGTATCTGCACCCACAAGCAAAATAGTATTACCTTCTTCACCTGTTTTCGCTCTAACAAGTTCATCCTCTTCCGCTATGCCAACACACATTGCGTTAACCAGAGGATTTCCGCCGTATGGCCCCTCGAAGGTAACTTGGCCTCCTATATCAGGTATGCCAATACAGTTTCCGTATCCGCCAATTCCAGCAACTACCCCGTCAAAAAGAAAAACGTTATGCGGATCTTCGCTCAGTGGCCCAAAAAACAGGGCGTTAAGAAGAGCGATAGGCCTCGCTCCCATACTAAAAATATCTCGGACTATTCCGCCAACACCTGTAGCGGCTCCTTCATATGGTTCAATAGCGGAGGGATGGTTGTGAGACTCAATTTTCATCACTACAGCCAAGCCATCTCCTATAGAAACAGCTCCGGCGTTCTCCTCACCGGGGCCAATGATCACCCTGGGCGATGTGTTAGGAAAAGTTTTTAGCAGATTCTTCGAATGCTTATACCCACAATGTTCGCTCCATAATATCCCAAACATTCCTAGTTCAAGTTCGTTCGGAGTTCTATCTAGGCTATTTACAATTAGTTCATATTCACCCGCTGTCAAAGATAGTTCAGCCAAGACCTCTGGAGAAACATCCATCATTTATTGCTCCGGATTAAATTTTTTCTATTTATCATTGTAACAGCGAATACAACCTAGATCTAAGTTTAAGATTGCTAAAACTACTAGGCAAGTTCCGCATGGGGCTTATCCCATTCACGGGCAAATTCCATCAATTCTTTGATGCTTTGTCCGCCTCTTTCACTATCAACGAATGGAACTACTAACCTATCTAAGCCATTTCCATGATCCGTTGCGTTAATGTTAACAATTCTGCTGACGATAGAATCTCTATTCACGTTATCAGCATTATCTCTCATTATCTTGAGTGTCGGGGCGATAACCGAAAGTGCTGCAGCTTCCAAGATTTCAGACTGTACCCAGTATTCTTGTTCCGTAATATCAGCTTCTTGCACATTGCCACATCTTGCACAAGAGTACTGAATTCTATCCCAATCTTTGATATATTCCATTTCACCTGCAGAATATTTGCACTGCCTACACACTGGCCCTGCCAATATAGATCGTCCCTCTGTAGGATCTTCCTCTCCAAATATTTCCTCTGATAGAGCAATGATAGGCTCAGGCTCCGTCAAGGCGGCCCTCAATATATTTACAAATGAATGCTCAGATAATAATGAGGAAGCACTAATGAGTTCCATATCAATTTGTGCATGCCCTTCTGTAGCTATTGTTACATCCTCTTGAAAAATTGAAGACCAATGTAGAGCTCTGTTTTCATGACAACCTTCAGGGTCCAATTGATATTTATAGACCCTGCCTTTAGGCCTCAAGTAGAATGGGTTCTTACCTAACGGATCGATCTCATCGCTATCCCAATCAGGGACTAAAAAAACGTACTTTGCGGTTGCCGATCCACCACGAGATTTTATCTCTTCATCAAAAATCAACGGGTAAACAATTAGTCGAACCCAATCTCCTGTAGCCATTTTTGCCATGGGAAGAACACCACAATAAACAATCTGTTTTCCCTCTATATTTGAAGTCAATGTCTTTAGGCCATCGTAGTAGTAGTAATTTTCCCCCATTATTAACTTACACCTCTCCTTTTATCCGGTTCTCAAGGCGTACTATATCGTCCGCTGCTAAATTAAAATATTTTGCTTCAGGATGATGGAAGACCATAGCACTTACAGAGGCTTCAGGGTCCATCATAAACTCATCAGTCAACTTAACGTCTATCTTGTCAGTTGGGTCTAATAGTTCCCAAAGTAATAATTGGTCTTCCAATCTGGGGCATGCAGGGTATCCAAAAGAAAATCTTTTGCCATGGTACTGAGCTTTGAATAATTCTTCTTTGGTAATATTATCGCGATCAGATATTCCCCACATTGTTCTTAGACGCTGATGCAGTAGCTCTGCAAACGCTTCGGCACCTTCTAATGCTAGCACTTGTAAAATATGTGATGCCAAATAGTCGCCCTTTTTATTCCATTCGTCCGCCAAACGTCTCACGCCAGGTCCAACATTAGTCACAAACAAAGCTGCATAGTCGGTTTTGTCCGCATCTTTAGGTAAAATATAATCAGCCAAACATAGGTGCTCTCCCCCTGTTTGCCTGCCAAATCTGAATGTTCTAACAGAGCTTTCTTGGTCACTTGTAAACAAATTCACGTCATCCCCAGCTGCTTCTGCACGAAAGAATTTATAAACAGCTTTGGCTCTAATGTCATCTCTCTCTAACATTATTGCCTGTATTTCTTTTACCTTTGTTTCAAGCTCTATAGCTTTAGGATCGCCATCTTTTAACCTGTCTGTAAATCGTCCTCTAAACCCCAAATGTCGAACGTAAAGCATCGTAGGATTTATATAAGAAAAGATTTCATTCAAATCATAATTTTCAATGGTGTGAGCCTTAAGATCTGGTGGGGTCGGTATTTCCCTAAGTATCTTTACAGAAGAACGTTTATTATCATCACCAACTGAAATTAAGCTCTTACGCTGAGCATTATTTTGATCACGTGTCTTTAACTCCTCAGTTTCTTTATCTATTTGTAATACTAGCTGTTCTCTTTTTTCTTGGTCCTGTATTTCACCTGCTATGCGAAGACCTGCCATCGCATCAGGTGCATAAGCGACTAAACCACCATAATTCGGGGCGATTCGAAGGCGGGTAAATCTGTTGCTTAAAGCTGCTCCTCCAACTAAAATAGGCACTTCGATTCCAGCATCATTAAGATCTTTGACAGTTTCAACCATCATTTGCGCGGATTTAACTAACAAACCAGATAAACCAATAATGTCAGGTGTATGTTCTTGGGATGCCCTAACTAGCTCTTGTGGCAACACTTTTATTCCAAGATTTATCACTTTGTAACCGTTGTTTGAAAGCATTATATCCACAAGATTTTTGCCTATGTCATGGACATCCCCTTTTACCGTCGCTAGAAGAACACTCCCTCTGACATTTGTCTCTCCAGACTCCATAAATTGCTCTAAATGAGCGACTGCTGCTTTCATAACTTCCGCGGATTGTAAAACTTCTGCAACTATCAGTTCATTGCTAGCGAAAAGTCGCCCTACTTCGTCCATCCCACTCATCAAGGGGCCATTGATAATATCTAAAGCCGATGAACTTTCTAGCGCTACATTCAAATCGGTTAAAAGGCCTTCTTTCGTTCCCTCAATAACACATGCTGAGATTCGTTCCTCCAACGTTAGATTTAAATTAGCTGAGGGGGCAACCTTTACTTTTCTTTCTCTAAAATGGTCGGCAAAAACAGCAATGGGATCATCTCCTTTCCACCAGATCAGATTTTCTGCCAATTCTCGCTCTTCATTCGATATCGATGCATATCTCTGGGTACTTTCAGTGTTTACTATTGCGGAATCAAGTCCTGCCGAAACACAATGGTAAAGCATTACTGCATTCAGTATTTCGCGCCCAGCTGCAGGCAATCCAAACGATACATTTGATATACCCAATACAATTTTCGATAAAGGAAGCGATTTTTTTATGCTTTTAATTGCTTCGATAGTTTCGATCGCTGATCCAATATAGTTCTTATCGCCTGTCCCTATAGGGAAAACTAAAGGGTCAAAGTAAATATCTTCAGGCGAAACACCATATTTTTCAGTGAGTAATTTATACGACCGGTTCGCTATCTCGAGTTTCCGTTCCTTGGTTATTGCCTGAGCCTGTTGTGGGTCATCATCAATACATCCAACAACCAACGCAGCACCATATCTTTTGGCTAAGGGAACTACTTGCTCAAATCTTTCTTCACCATTCTCTAAATTAATTGAATTTATTAACGATTTTCCAGGGGTTCGCTTCAGAGCTTCCTCAATTACCTCCGAGCTGGTCGAATCAATAACCAGCGGCGCTTTGATTTTCTTTGTGAGTGAATCCAGGAAATTAATCATGTCCGTTACCTCTTCACGATCCGGATCCTGGAGGCAAACATCGAGCATATGTGCTCCGCCCCTAAGTTGGTGGCGTCCTATTTCAGATGCTTCGTCGATCTTTCCTTCTGCAATTAATCTTTTGAACTTTCTACTACCCAATACGTTGGTTCTCTCACCTATGAGAATAGGTTTGGAATCATCATCCACGACAACTGTCTCTAAACCCGAAAGTTTTGATTCAGGAACCAGATTTGCTTGTCTCGGTTCATACATGTCTGCCAACAAACACATTTCATCCGTATGGGTAGTTACCGTGCCGCAGCATCCTCCAATAATATTTACAAGGCCTTCCTTAAGAAATGAATCAAGAATCTGCGCCATTTTTTGCGGGGACTCATGATAGACTCCTTCTTCGTCGGGTAGCCCCGCATTTGGAATGACCGCTATTGGGAATTTTGATATTTGGGCTAAACTTCTAACGTGGTCTCTCATAAACTCCGGGCCAGTTGCGCAATTCAATCCAACCCATATTAAGTCTCGGTGAGATATTGAAGTGTAAAAAGCTTCGATGTCTTGGCCCCCTAAAGTAGTACCCATGGTTTCTATAGTGCACTGAATAGCTACAGGCAAATTGATTGAGGTGTCTTCTATTGCTCTATCAATACCCTCGAGTCCCGCTTTAACATTAAGAGTATCCTGCGATGTTTCCAATAATAGTAAATCTACTCCACCCCTTATAAGGCCTCTTGCTTGAACACGATAACTTTCCACAAGATCCGGCCAGGAAACGCCACCTGTTACTGACATAGCTTTTGTTGTCGGCCCCATAGAGCCGGCGACAAATCTAGGCTTCTCCGGTGTGGAAAATAGTTCAGCTTGTTTAGCAGCATTTTGTGCGGCAAGCATACTTATCTCTTCCGCTCGATCTTGAAGCTCATACTCAGATAAAACCAAAGGCGTGCTGCCAAAACTATTAGTCTCAATTATATCTGCACCAGCTTCAAGAAATTTATTATGAATTTCACGAATTAGTTCTGGTCGAGTAACATTCAAAAATTCGTTACACCCTTCATAGTCGATACCGCCGAAATCTTGAGGAGTAAGAGATAAATCTTGAATATTGGTACCCATCGCTCCATCCAATACGATTACACGCTCTGCGATGGCTTTTGATAGGGTTTCTGTTCGATTAATTTGTGACATCTATTTCCAACTTTAGGTATTCCAATTGCATTGCTAGGATTTTATAAACCAATTTTTTGCGATCATTATCTATCCTAACCTTGCTTGAAAACGATTTAATACTTAATAAATATATATGATTCATATGATATGGTAAAAACTTATTGGGAGAAAACGGCTAAGTTTATATAGATTTATAGTTGATTTGATATATTATCGGGGCGTAGCGCAGTTCGGCAGCGCGCCGCGTTCGGGACGCGGAGGTCCCCAGTTCAAATCTGGGCGCCCCGACCACCAAACAATCGGTCAGCTGCAAAGTTATAGGAGGCAATGATGACTAACCCAACAAATAATACCGTAATCTACGAGAAGAAGGAAAACATAGCATATGTGACACTTAATCGTCCTGAGGCTTTAAACGCATTGAATAGTTCGGTAAATACTGGTCTTCACAATGCTTGGATGGAAATAAAAAATGACCCAGAGGTTTTTGTAGCTATAGTTACTGGAGCTGGAGGTAAAGCTTTCTCCGCTGGAGCAGATTTAAAAGAAGTTAACGAAAGACAAGAAGAAGGTTTGTCCGCTTTCTCAGAAAGCAGCCTAGGATCCCAATACATTCCGGATTTAGGCGTTTGGAAACCAATCATTGCTGCAATAGACGGTTTTTGTGTAGCAGGGGGGTTAGAGCTAGCAATGCAGTGCGACATAAGAATTGCTAGCAAAAAATCACAGTTCGGTCTTCCTGAACCAAGATGGAGCATAATGCCAGGTTATGGCTTACATTACCTCACTCGAATGATGCCTTTGGGAGACGCCCTAAAAATAATGCTCACAGGCGAAAGAATTTCTTCGGAAGCCGCCCTTCGATCAGGCTTGATACAAGAAGTAGTAGAAGACAGAGATGAAGTG
Source organism: Dehalococcoidia bacterium UBA6926 (assembly GCA_002450835.1). GTDB lineage: Bacteria > Chloroflexota > Dehalococcoidia > UBA6926 > UBA6926 > UBA6926. Next base: position 50,245 of record DKAM01000018.1, on the reverse strand, counting down.
ATGGAAACATGTTTAAATATTGCTGAACAAATTAAAAATTGTGCCCCTCTCGCTGTTCAAGCGATAAAGGAAATCGCATACACAGGAACTTATATGTCTCCTGAAAATTCGCAGCGGTTTGCGAAAGAATTATCTGCTAAAGTGTTGGACAGTGAAGACGCAAAAGAAGGACCTCTAGCCTTCACAGAGCGACGAACACCTGAGTGGAAAATGAGATAATTATGGCGATCAACGAGCAGTCCGATAAATCAACAACAGTGCTTGATGGTTATAGAGTTATTGATTTAACGAGCCATCTTTCACAGATGTGCGCTAGAACATTGGGAGACTTGGGCGCCGATGTGATAAAAGTAGAGCCTTCAGGGGGGGACCCATCAAGAACTATGGGGCCTTTCGCCGAAGATATCCCCGGTCCCGAACGGAGTTTGTCATTCATAAATGCCAATCGCAGCAAAAGAAGCATCGTTTTAGACTTCGCATCCTCAGATAAAGATCGCGGCATTTTGATCAATTTAATCAAGCAAGCCGATATTCTAGTCGAAGATTTCCAACCAGAATATTTATCATCTCTCGGATTGGGTTATGAAACTATACACCAAATTAACCCAACTTTGATATACGTATCAATTACTCCCTTCGGACAATCTGGCCCTAAAGCGAGCTGGTTAGGTAGCGAGTTAATTGCTGCTGCTGCTGGCGGGATAATGTACGCTAACGGTGATGATAATGCGCCTCCTTGTATGGCTCCTTACCAGCTATTGTCTCAATTCTCATCAATACATGGGGCTTTTGGGGCACTCCTTGCAATTAGGGCAAGGGAATCTCTTGGAGGCGATGGGCAACATGTCGATGTATCAAGACAAGAGGTTGTTTTATGGCTTGAGAATAGTTATATATCCAGATACCAGTACCAAGATATGATCACCAGGAGAGAAGGTGCTCGCACAGCTTTCGGTGCAGTGAACACATATCATACTTTAGACGATGCCTATGTAAATATATCTGTGTATTCAGATGAGCATTTTGGCAGACTGGCTAGAAACGTTCTTGATCACCCTATTTTGTCGGACCCGCTTTGGCAAAAAAGAGAAGTTCGAACGGAGAACAGAGAAATAATTGACTCATTTATTCAGGAATACGCAATACAAGTGGAAAGAGACGAACTTGTAGAAAAGGGACAAAAGGGCGGTATTCCAATAGTCCCATTGCTCAAAATGGAAGAGTTCGTACACCACCCTCATGTAAAACATAGAGGTTTCATTATCGAAGAGGATCACCCAGTAATTGGTAAATTCAAAAGACCAGGTTCGCCAGTCATATATAGTAAGTCAAAATGGAATGGCTCTAAACCTGCTCCGACTATAGGGCAACATACGGAAGAAATATTAGAAGAGCTCAAACTAAACGAGGCAAAAAGAAAATCAAAGGTTGCCACATCTTCAAGCAAATCGATAGATTCCCCATTGGTTGGCACAAGGGTTATAGACCTCACACGAGCACACGCTGGTTTTATCTGCGGAATGTACCTAGGTTTCTTTGGTGCCGAAGTAATCAGGATAGACTCGGATGGTTTAGAAAACCCAAGAACTCCAGGCACCAATTACAGCGATATGAACAGAAATAAACTTAGCTGCACAATCGATGTTAGGACTAAAGAAGGAAAAGAAGTCTTTTTTCAACTAGTAAAGGAAAGTGACGTAGTTGTAGAGCATTTCAGACCAGGTGTTATGGAAAAACTTGGTATTAGTTATGAAGACCTAATTCAACATAACGAAAATATAATATTGCTTTCAATGCCAGGAATGGGATCATCCGGCCCCATTCATGAATATAGATCATATGGTCAACAAGTAATGGGTATGACAGGCCTGACTCATCTTTGGGGCTCTGAAAGCAGTCCCCTGGATACTAGGATAAAAATGCCATTCCCAGATTACGTTGCAGCAGTACTAGGAGCAATGTCGGTGGTAGGAGCACTTGAGTTCCGGGAACGTACCGGCAGTGGCCAACTAATTGAACTAGCCCAATTGGAAGCAATGGCCCACTTTTTAGGTCCAGGTATTATCGACTATACAGTGAATGATCGCCCTCCTAAACCACAGGGAAATAACTCAGATTACGCTGCTCCACACGACGTCTATCCCTGCGTTGGGTTCGATGCTTGGTGTGCTGTTTCCGTCCATAATGAAGAAGAATGGGCGAATCTGAAAGAGGCAATCGGGTCACCTAGTTGGGCAGAGCAAGAGGAATTTTCATCAATACAAAATAGAGTGAATAATAAGATCATTTTAGATCAAAATCTTTCAGAATGGACAAAGCAATTTACCGCGCAAACAGCAGCAAGAATTCTTCAAAAAGGTGGTGTTCCAGCAAGTGCAGTTATGACTGCGGAAGATCTTTATCACGACATACATTTACGATCTAGAAAAGAGGGTATTGTTCAAGTAGATCATCCCGACTATGGAATTACAGAGCATCAAGGATTAAATATTCATATGTCTGAAACACCAGGAACATCAACACTGCCGTCTCCCGCTATGGGGCAACATAATCAATATGTTTTTGAAAAAATATTAAATCTAACAAAGAAGGAAGTATCAGAATTAAGAGAAAAAGGAGCCCTGACATAAACTTCGTAAACTAGATGATGATTTTCACTAAGGACGACCAATATTTTGTGCTTAAAACTTCCCAGTCAGTTCCTGAGGAAATAGCGAAGGTTTTCAATTTCTTTGAGAATCCAAGTAACCTAAATTTAATCACCCCTAGTTGGTTAAATTTTACGCTGTTACCCCCGGTGCCCTGTACAACATTTAAAAACCAAGAGATTGAATATAAATTAACTCTGCACAATATAAGGTTCAAGTGGACAAGCAGAATTATAGATTACCAAAAAAATATTTCGTTTTGTGATAAACAGATCAAAGGACCATATGCATTCTGGGAACATCAGCATCTGTTTGAAAAAATCGGCAGTCAGACTTTGGTGACTGATATAGTAAAGTACAAAATCTTGCCAGGGGTTTTGTCACCAATCTTGGGATCATTTACCAATATGTTATTTGTAGAGCGAGATTTAAAGAAGATCTTTGGGTATAGGCAAGAAAAAATTCGAGAACTCTTTTCTTAACTACGGCTGGATCATGCCCGTTATTTATCGACGCATTACCCAAGCTGCTTGCCTTCAAATGCTGAATAGTTCAGAGGGTATCGATGGACTCGAAATAACCCGTTAGATAATTCCCCTGACTCGTTTGGTATGAAATATGGACTCGTATATTCCCACAATCTATTGCCTGCAGCATCGATTTCAAACGCCTTGCCTTCAGACCCTTGGCAGATTAACCAATTACCATTTGATAATTTATCTACTGAACCAGCGTAAGGAGCTCTGAATTTTTCGTTATGTACACCTGAGTATTCCCAGACAATTTTCTTACTGGTAATATCCACAACAATTACTCTTGCACCTCGATTCTTATGTGTGCGATTATCCAAAACAAGAATTTTGTTTGGATCCAGCAAAGTAGCATGATGTTGGTGTTCTAGATAAGTACTACCCCATTCCCAAATCACATCGCCAGTCAATTTTTCAATAATGATCACCATATTAGTGTTTCTTAAACTGACTAAAACATTATCATCTGGCATAACGTAAATTGAGTTTGCATGAGTCCACTCAGACCTATTTTCAATAGGACAGATAACTTGATGTTCAAAATTAAGGTGCTCCCAAGATTTCCATTCCCAAACAACCTTGCCGTGTGAATCCACTTCTCTCAACACGTCCCCGTACATCAATTCTTTATCTAAACTAGAGTCGGCTCCTCCCTTGACACTAGAAATAATGCTTACAGGTATAGGCTCCCATACAAGAAACATTGTGTTACCGGTTTCCAAGCGAAAAAAATCATGGTGTAGTAGCTTGTCTTCATATATCCACACCGGATTACTGTCCCAATCGATTTCTATAATTGCGGAACTCGATCCAGGAAAAGTTGGCACATCCGGAGCAAGGGATTCAGGGGCCCGGGTTCTTGCTAATAAATTACCATTAGGAAGAAGAACACCATATTTTAAACCAGCATCACTTTGCCATTTATGACGTACTTCTCCTTCCAGATCTATGAGATACGCATTTTCATCCAAGCGGTTTTCGGTTGGGCTATGGATAGGGCCGTTAGGAATGATCAGGTTATAGCCTGCAGTTATATCGGTAATACTTCCGGGTCTATATATCATTTCAAAATCAGTATTCCTTTAATGTATGCTCATTACTCTAACTATTATTATAATAATCATTTATCATCAGCAAACCATAGAAGAAATATGATGCTCGGTAATTGATCAATCGACGCATCTGAAAATTAATTTCTTACGTATAGGGGGGGCAAATGTCAGAACTGCTAAAAGGCGTTAAAGTTTTGGAAATTGCAAACTGGGTAGCTGCTCCGTCAGCTTGTTCGATTCTTGCGGATCTTGGAGCGGAGGTTACAAAAATTGAGCATCCAGAGACTGGGGATCCCGTGAGAAGCATAGACGTGACTCCTGATGGTATCATAACGAGTAATTCCGACGATGAGAACACATCTTTCGAACAGCTCAACAGAGGGAAAAAAAGTGTTGGTATCAATCTGGGCAGCACTTATGGACAACAAATAGTTCGTAAATTAGTTGAGAGTGTAGATATAGTAGTAACCAACCTGGTCCCTGAAAGGCAGGAAAAATACCACCTAACCTACGAGGATTGCTTGACTGCGAATCCACAAATTATCTACGTTGCCCTAACCGGTTACGGAACTAAAGGAGAAGAACGGGATCGTTTAGGATTTGATTATGCAGCTTTCTGGGCAAGGTCAGGAATAATGGGTTCTGTCGGTAACGAGGGAGAATCACCTGCACAACAAAGGCCTGGTATGGGAGATCAGGTAACTTCTTTAGCGTTGACCACAAGTATATCTTTGGCTTTGTTGGACAAAGAACGAACAGGCAAAGGCAAGAAAATAGAGTGCTCGCTTTTACACTCAGGGTTATGGGTTCTAGGATTAGATTTTGCAGCAGCCATGCGGCATAAAAAATCAGTTAAAAAGCACTCACCAAAACACACCAATAATCCACTATCGAACTTTTATAGGACAAAAGATCTCAAATGGATACAATTAGTCATGTTTGATTCCGATCGGTTTTGGCCGGGTTTTTGTAACGCCCTTGGAATAGAAAATCTTGGCGCACCGTTTGGCTATGAAACTGCGGTGGGGAGAGCTAAAAATAGTACTGAATTGATAAAAAAGCTTACAGAAATATTCTTATCAAAATCATTAGCGGAATGGGGAACTAAATTAGATGCGGAGGGTTCTATATGGGCGCCTGTTCAAACCCTTGATGAATCCATAGTGGATCCACAAATAGAAGCAAATGATTATACTTCTACAATTGAGAATTCCTACCAAACGGAAATAGAAATCATCAAAGTTCCCTTTAAAATATCAGGGGAAGACATTAACCCAATATCTGGTGCGCCAATCCTCGGGCAACATACCGAAGAAAAACTCTTGGAAGCAGGTTACTCTTGGGAACAAATCGGCCAGTTCAAAGAAGAAGGAGCTATCATATAATATAATTTGAAAGGATTTTATTATTTAATTGCAATATTTAAATAGGAGGGGATAATGACCACTTCAGACGAAAGATATGAGCGTGGGCAAAAGAAAATAGAGGAAATATTCGGAGAGTACTCAGAAAGCATCCGGAGCGGATTTGAAGATGTAGCACCAGCATTTTTTCGTTACGCGGATGAGTATGTATTTGGAGAATTGTGGTCACGCCCTGGGCTTGATCTTAAAACAAGAACGCTGGTGACCGTAGGCACTTTAGCGGCTTTAGGAATTGAGTACACTCTAGGGTTACATATAAAAGGGGCTCTTACTCAAGGCATAACAGAAGAAGAAATCATAGAAACTATAATGCAAGTCGCACCATATGGAGGGCATCCAAGAGCCATCGCTGGATTCAAAGTCGCAAAAGAATGCTTTGCCGACTGGGAATCTAAAAAACAATCCAAATAAAAGAATCAAATGAGGACATGCTATGCATAAAATAGAAGGCATTGTTGTGGCAGGGGGCGGAGCTGTTGGGTTAATGACGGCATTAAGAATTGCCCAACAAGGTGTTTCAGTTACCGTTTTTGAATCAGCTCCTAATTTAGTTGAGGAATATCGGGCGTCAACTTTCCATCCCCCCACGATAGAAATGCTGGATGAAGTAGGCATAGCAAAAAAATTAGCAGAAGAAGCTTTAGTAGCTGATACATTTCAACTTCGGGATAAGGAAACTGGTGTAGTCGCAGAATTTGATATGGGCGTCCTAAAAAACGACACCTCCTTTCCGTATAGGCTGCAGATAGAGCAATACGCTCTAGTACTTTTGCTTTTTGAGGCCTTAAAATCGTTCCCAAATTGTCAAGTGTTGTTTAACCATGAAGTTAAAGGGGCAAACCCGAAAGAAGATGGAGTGGAAATAAACTTCCTCACCCCAGAAGGTGAGCAAACTGCTATCTGTGATTATCTTGTTGGAGCAGATGGTGCACGGAGCGCCGTAAGAACAAGTGTCGATATTCCGTTCGATGGAATGACGTATCCTGAACGGTACTTAGTTACTTTCACTACGTTTGAATTTCGAGACATAATGCCAGATTTAGCTTATGTAAACTATGTTTCAGATCCTGAAGAATGGTTTGTTCTACTAAGGTCACCCGGTCTCTGGCGTGTCTTATTCCCAACTAAACCTGAAGAAACAATTTTTGATACCGATCCGGATCCTACTATTTTGGATGAAATTGCTCAAGAACGATACCAAAAAGTACACGAAACTGGGACCCCTTACCCAATAACTTGGAGAAATATATATAGGGTGCATCAGAGAGTCGCAGCATCTTACAGAAGTGGAAAAGTTTTCCTTGCGGGGGACGCAGCCCACGTTAATAATCCCCTCGGGGGTATGGGGCTCAATGGAGGCCTCCAAGATGCATTCTACCTGGGGAAGGCACTAGCTTTATCTTTGAAGAACAGTCGCAACGAGCCTTTACTGGATCACTACGCAGAAGAAAGAAGGAAAATCGCTTTGAACTTTATACGGGCCCAGACTGCCCAAAACGAAGAGAATATACGGCAAAAAGATCCTGCTATAAGACTGGAAAAACAGCGTGAGATGCGTACGACGGCGAGTAATAACGACCTTTCTAGAGACTATCTGCTCAGAACCTCTATGATTCAAGGCATTCGATCAATGGCTCCTCTCCCACAAACTTACTAAAAAAAGGAATTGTAGATAATTGGATTGGGATTTCATTATATTGTAGAATTATTTGTGTAGAGGCCTACAAATATAGTGTATTCTATGTAAACGCCTATGACCCAGAAAGATTTTTCACAATAAACTCTAGGGTAAGAAACGAGGATTTAATGCTAGAGAAAGATGACAGCTATTACCAATCTCATCTTACGCAAGAACAATACCAAGTTACGAGATTAAAAGGGACCGAGCCTCCTTTTACAGGGATTTATTGGGACTCGAAGGCGGATGGAGTCTACAACTGCGTATGCTGCGAAACTCCCCTCTTTAAATCAGATACTAAATACGAATCTGGAAGCGGATGGCCTAGTTTTTGGCAACCCATTAGTTTGGAATCGATAGAAACTGAAATAGATAATTCGCTAGGTATGGAGAGAACAGAAGTGAGTTGCAAAAATTGTGGTGCACACTTAGGGCATGTATTCCCTGACGGCCCCCAACCCACCGGACTGCGTTATTGCGTCAACTCAGCTTCTTTGGATCTAAAAAAAACAAGCTAGAGATTATAATGACTGTATTGATGAAAGTACCAACCGCACTCCGCAGGGTAACCGACGGGCAAGAAACGATCGAACTTCCTGAGGGAACGGTGACACAAGCACTTGATATACTCGATTCAAAATATCCAGGATTTAAAGAGCGTATCTTGGACGATGAATCAGGAGATGTTCATCCTTTCATATCAATTTTCTTAAATGATAATGACATACAATATATAGACGGTTTGGAAACAACTTTATCTGAAGGAGACGAGTTAATAATCATCCCAGCGATAGCTGGTGGAACCTAACTAAATAATAAGGCGAAACAAAGAACAGGAGAACCTAATGGCGAGAGGGTTAAGAATATTTATTTGGATCATCCTAAGTGTTTTAGGGGGGTTGCTGCTTATGGCATCGATCAAAGATGATTCAGAAAAGAAAAAATAGTAGATAGTAAATCTGTTAAATGCATAAAAACATGTCTAACCTAGTCCAGAGCTTGTAGATGGCTCGAGAGAAAACTAGCACTCCAACTGCGGCTGAAACCACCTCCACAAGTAACAAGAAGTTTTTCTTTGGATGGTGGGTTGCCATTGCCGCTGTATTCCTAAACATCTTTCAAGGTGGAGTTTTATTCTATGGATTTACAGTTGTGATACTACCTATGACTGAAGAAACTGGCTGGAGCAGAACTGTTGTCACTGGGGTTTTCCCAATCATTGGTATTCTTGCGGGTATCCTAGCGCCTTTCTTGGGAAATATTTTTGACAGAGTTGGGCCTCGCCCGATAATTGCGGTAGGCCTGACGGCAATGGGAACTGGTTTGGTTTTGGTTTCAAACGTCACCACTTTGCCAACTTTCTATGCAGCTTTCACTCTAGCAAATCTTGGTTCCGTCTGCATATGGTCTTCTAGTGGGCCGGCGGTGGCAAACTGGTTCGTAAAAAAACAAGGAAGAGCGCTAGGCCTCTACAGTCTAGGGTTCGCTCTTTCCGGAATAATGTCTCCTCCTTTTTTCTGGATAGTACAAGAAGTGGGATGGCGTACCGCTTTCATGTATGTCGGAGTAATAGCTTGGATACTTATCCCCTTTGCCATGTTTTTCATTCGCCATAGGCCTGAGAATTATGGGTTGTACCCAGATGGGTCTGAAAGCCCTCCTTTACAGGTCGGTAATGATGAAATAGAAAACGACGACGAAGGCGAGCTAAATTTAAGCCCTTCTCAAGCTATAAGAACTCAAGCTTTTTGGCTTATGGCGATAGGCTCTAGCTTAGCTTTTCTGACAATCGCTGCTTTGCAAGTCCACTGGGCCCCATATCTGGAAGACGTAGGATATTCTAGACAGTCAGCCGCCTTGCTATTGCCTGCAATGCCGCTTAGCACAGTAATTGGGAGAATTCTTTTTGGATTTCTAGCAGATAGATTTAATAAGAAACTTATAGCGAGTGTGGCTTTTGTTCTCCAATCAATCGCTATTGTAATACTGGCAATGATATCTGCAGATAAACCTTGGATATTAATACTCTTTTTAATTTTTTGGAGTATTGGCTTCGGCGGAACGATTGTAACAAGGCTCGCGCTGCAAGGATATCTGTTTGGCAGGTATTCATTTGGGACACTCCAGGGTCTATTTTCGATGTCCAGCGAAGCAGGGTTTGCTTTCAGCCCGCTAATCGCTAGTATCGTATTTGACATGACAGGCTCATACACCCCGCTGTTCCTGGGCTTTGCTGCTTTGACTCTATTAGCAGCGCCAGTCACAATGTTAATAAAAAGGCCTGAACCGATATTAGTAAAAAACTAGTATTGCCCCCTACCATATGGATGATAAGTGAGGTGTGAAATTTGGTAAACCAGGGTGAAAATCAAACTGGCATGTTTTACGGCTGGTGGATCGTAATCTCCGCTTTTGTCATGTCGTTCATCTACAGCGGATTCTATTTCTGGGCATTCACATTATTTGTTACTCCAATGCAAAGCGAAATTGCTTCCATCGAAAATCATATAGGCCCAGCCTTTCTAATTGCCGGGATAGTAGGAGCACTACTCGCCCCAATTTCTGGAAACGTTTTTGATAAAAGGGGGCCAAAACTAGTCGTAGGAGTTGGGATGATTTGCGGTGGATTAGGGTTTGCTTTAATGGGTTTCATGGAAGAGATATGGCACTTTTATTTAGGGCTTTCGCTTGCAGGCATAGGGCCGATCGTTATCTGGGGAGGCGCAATTCCCTCAGTAGCAAACTGGTTCAATAAATTTCGGGGTAGAGCGCTTGGTATAACAACCGCCGGCCTCGGTCTAGGAGGGCTACTTACAAACCCTTCCCTTATTTTAATAAACCAATTTGGCTGGAGAACCACATTTATATTTATGGCATTGGCCATTTGGATCATAATATTGCCTTTAACAATGATATTAAGGCGGCGTCCAGAAGATTACGGAATGGTAGAAGATGGGTTACCCGGAGGAAACGATACCTTAGAAGAAGTCGAAGGTTTATTTTTCTTGCAAGCGATGAAATCAAAAGTTTTCTGGGGGATAGCAGGCATTTTTTCGTTAGCTTTTTGGCCAATAGGCTCTCTCCAAATATACCAATCTCCCTTTATGGAATCGGTAGGATTTACTAGATCAGTTGCGGCATCCACAGTAGGAATTATGGCAATAATTACCGTGGTAGGGCGCATTGGAGGCGGGTGGCTCGCAGACACTATTGACGCACGGAAAGCTACCACCCTAGCTTTAGCCCTACAAGCAATTGGAATCATCATATTTGCTTTTATATCTCCTGATTTAGGATGGCTTTTGTTCATATTTTTAATTGCCTTTGCACCAGGGTTTGGCGCCATTACGGTGTTACAACCAGCCTTATTAGCTGGCTATTTCGGTCGCAGATCTTTCGGTGCAATTCAAGGCATACTGTGGACATGTACATCCTTGTCTTTTTCTCTAGCGCCTATAGTGCTCACATGGATAGCATCGTTTTTTATGGAAGATTTATCCCCCGGATTCGTTATATTTGGAATATTAAGTGCACTTGGTGCGATCTTAGTAATCATTTTACCCAAAGTAAGATTACTCAGCTCGGATAGAGAAGAAATACTAAAATAGTTATTCGATTATATTTTGTTTTCTATATAAAGAAGGAAAAACCAATAGGCAAAGGATCACTCCAGCAAGACATATCATTCCGGTAGCAGCTGTTGCATATGCTGTTCCAATCTCTTCGGCGGCAATCCCAACAGCTAATATTCCACCTGGAGTCATACCAAATACTATGAAGCGGACGCTAAGAACTCTGCCGCGTAATTGATCTGGGACCAAAACTTGGATTAATGAAAAATTTCCTGTCATTACTAATTGGAAAAATAATCCAGCTGCAAGCGATAAAGCCAGGGATAATGCAAAAGACACGGACAGTGAAAAGCCAATAATGAATACGCCTAAGCCTATTGCTCCAGCGACAAGGAACGCCTTCATTTGATTAACCGTATTATAGGCCGCTATTAATAGAGACCCCGCTATTGCTCCAATACCTCCCGCACCTGCTAGGTAACCTAAGCCGGCAGGTCCCACTTTTAATATATCTTCAGCGAAAACTGGTAGAAATGTTTGATAAGGTAAACCAAAAACAACAACAAAAAATCCAAGTACCATGAGTCCTAACACAAGACGGTTATTGCTAATATATTTTACTCCCTCTTTTATGTTCTCCAACACAGATGAATCGGCGGCAGAGTAGCCTCCGTTGTTTTTTCGAACCTTAAGAAGCATAAAGAGGGGAATCCCTACACCAACAAATCCTGATGCTGCAAAAAATGCTGTGGCAGGAGAAACTAATATAAGCCACCCTGCTATAGGTGGACCTATAAGCTGAGCTCCGCTAAACATAATCGAAGATAGAGCAACGGCATTAGCTATATTTCGAGGTGGCACTAAACTTGGAACAATAGCAGCACGAGCCGGGAAGGCAAGTGAGAAAGTAATACCATTAATGAGTCCAAGCAGCATCAGATGCCATACCTCCACAACATCAGTAACCACCAAAATTGCCAAGATTAGAAGTATTATGAAATTAATACCCTCATTTAATAACAAGACTTTTTTGCGATCGAATCTGTCAGCAATAACCCCGCCAAATACCGACAACACAAGAGATGGGGTCTGGGCAACTGCCGAAACATAGCCAACCATACTTGCAGATCCCGTCATATCGAATACCAGCCACCCTCTTGCGATCATCAACATAAAAAATGATGTTATGGACAGTAAGGAAGCAAGCCAAAAATAAGTATAGTTCCACGACTTAAATGATTCGAATGCACCTACCCTAGTGCTTTCTTCAGCGGACGACTTGATATTAGAGTTCATAAGATATTAGTACTCAAAAAAAATTATGTAAAACTTGCGACCAGTCATTCTAACATCAATCAGTTACCACCTGTCCATTGCTCAATATGTGCTGGTAAATTAATTAACAAATTAGCGCCGACGCATAATATCCTTGCTAGTCTCCCAATATTCTTCTAGAGTAGCCGCATCCGTTTCATGAATACTAATCCCTTTGCTATCTAGTAATCCTTCCATCAACTTAAATCTTTCTATAAAACGATTGTTTGCAGACCTAAGAGAATTTTCAACATCGATGTTTAAATGACGCCCTAAATTAACCAAAGTAAAAATAATATCCCCAAATTCTTTGCTTTTATTCTCATCAGAAGTAGCTTGTTTATATTCTTCTACTTCTTCTAATAATTTATCCAAAACTCCTGTTACTGTTTTCCAATCAAACCCAACATTGGATGCTCTACTTTGTATTCGTTGTGCATAAAGCAACGCTGGTAATTCCTTTGGCAGCCCCTCCATTATGGAAGCTCCTTGTCTTTCTCGACTCTTTATTGCCTCCCATTTCTCTTCAACATCTGATGAAGTTTTTGCATTCTCATTACCAAAAACATGCGGGTGGCGGAAAACAAGTTTTTGAATCAGCGAATCTATAACATCATAAATATCAAATTCTGCTGATTCTTTTGCTATAGCAGAATGCAATACGACTTGTAATAATATATCTCCAAGTTCTTCTTGCATTCCTTTAGAATCATTATTCTCAATTTCTTCTAAAGCTTCATATGTTTCTTCTATTAAATAAGGGGCTAAGGTTTTATGTGTCTGAGCTCTATCCCAAGGGCAACCATCAGGTGCACGTAATTTTCTGATCACTTCGATCAAAGTTCTCATATCTTGATAATTATCCCCCCAAGAGACTGGCTTGAGATAAATGAAATCCCACTGATCGCTATCAAGCATTTCTTTTGTTAAAGGCACTTGTTCACGCTTTTCTCCATTCAAAATCTCAATACCCCAGTTAGTCGGATATCGTCTCAGAATCTGGGCTCCATTATCAGGGGTCATCGTCGAATGTATATAAGTCGCAACGGTTGGGTCTAACTGAAACGAGTCACCGCCAAATAACACTAAAACCCCCGATTGGGCATTGCTATCCCGCACCATTTTTAACGCATTGACTAATTCACTGTTGCTAGATTGTTTCAATTGTTACCCCCCTTTTCGTTTAAACCACGAGGAAGTGCTTCCCGTTTTGATTATATGACCATATTTAATATTTTTTTACTGTTGCTCGCTATTTAAACCGTTGTTAGACTGAGAACCGCCTTGTATTTCTGTAATTATATCGCGGTGGGCGTGGCCAAGCTGGTTTAAGGCTCCAGATTGTGGCTCTGGTGATCGTGGGTTCGAATCCCATCGCCCACCCCATTTGAATAAAATTTTTATATACACAATCAATAACAACATGAAAAGAGGATCAATCATGGCATTATCTAGAAAGGAACTAGAATTAAAATTCAAGGAATACCTATTTGCTCAAACTCAAGCAAATCAGAAACGCTTAGATCCTGAGAGTTCCACCTATGACCCATTCGCGCATGCTCGAGACAGTCATGGAAGAGAAGAGCATGGAGACACTCACGTTGAAATGGAAGCTCAGATCCAAGCCGCTGCTTTGGCAATACTTGATGTCATCGCAGAAAACAACAAAACTGACAATCAATGAACGCCCTTAACGAAAATTCCTTTTTGATAGTTTCAGGTTTTATTGTCGCCTTTATAGTTATTGTTCTGCTAAAACTAGATGGGGGGAACCACTGGAAATGGGGAATCCTAGTCATTGCTATAGCTAGTTTAGGCTTTCTCCAAGTTAGTCTTAGCAGTAATAGTAGCTCGTTACCAAAACCTCAAGATTTCGCAAAATTAGTTGGAGGAGGAGACAAACTAGTCGTATCTTTTTATTCTAATCGTTGACTAGGGTGCCTGTCGGCAAAGCCCATCTTAGATCGGCTAGAAAACGACTTGGATGATAAAGCTCAGTTTATTCGCATAGACATTAACACAGATTCGGGTAGGAAAATTAAAAAGAACTATGAGATAGAGCTCATCCCAGCTGTCCTGGTCTTTGATGAGAGAGGAAATGTGGTATGGCGTCAAACAGGGACACAGCCAAATGCTGTATCAATAACTCAGATCATAGATAGCTAACACGCCTTACCCCTTCAAATTTTTTCTTTTTTAAGAGTTATAATGCCGATACCATTCCAAATAAGCTTCCAGCCCTTGAGCGAGGCTAATTTTAGGGGTGAATCCCACGTCTTCCTTGAGCCGATTTATGTCGATCGGATTCTCTCTCCCTTTTGGAATAGAATCAAGGGCTTTAGAGTATGGTACATCTCTGATCTCAATTCCAGGGAATAATGCCTCCAAAATCTGGATTATCCCCCCTAACGTGCTTTGACGACCTGAAGCATTGTTATATACAGGGTAAGACAGGGACGAAGAATCCAGCACTGCGACAATACCTTCGGCGATATCTGTGATGTAAGTTGCTTCGTACATCAATGATCGATTATCTATTTCAATCATTTCACTTCGCAAAGCTTGCTCTATCCAGGTTTTTATCAGTGACTGATTTTCTCGGTGTCCAGTGATTTTTTCCATAGGTCCATAGGGCCCGCTTAAACGAACACTAGCGTTGTCAAAGCCATATAGTTCTCCGTATCTCTTTGTAAGCAGTTCACTAGTATATTTCGTTATGGAATAGAGATTATTCGGCTTTACCTCGCTCGCTTCGGACAATATTTCATCCTTAGGCCTCTCAGTACCATACACAGCCCCTGAACTTACATACAAGAACCGGTCAGGCGATACTTTACGAGCGAATTCAAGTACATTGGTTGTTCCAAGTACGTTTATATCAACTATGGAACTAGCTTGAGAATTTTCAATTCTAGGCAATACACCAGTGAACACTGCGGCATGCACTATTTTATCGATGCCTGACTCAGATAATTTTTCAAGATCTCTTTTTTCAAGAATATTCCCCTGGAAATATTCGATTTGGTCTTTCCAGGGATCAAGGTATCTTTGAAGCAGCTCATCTGGAGCCACAAGATCAAAAGAAACAATAGAGTGGCCTTTTTCAGCAAGTGTTTTTACAACGTTGCTGCCTATGAAACCAGTCCCACCAGTTACCAATGTCGACATTTAGCCTCCTAGTAACAACTTACTGAAAATATTGTTCATCATGCCAAAAACATTATAGGATAATCTTGCACAAATCGGGGCGCCCGTAGCTCAGCGGATTAGAGCATCGGTCTTCGGAACCGAGTGTCGGGGGTTCGAATCCCTCCGGGCGCGCCACATAGATTAATAGGTTTTAACAAATGGTATGATACCTATAAAGATCTCCATCACTAGGGATTGGTTATTATGGAAAGCAAGAAACAAAATTCTTCAAATACAACTTACATGGACCTTAACGTAAATGACGGTGCTGATGCCTTTGTCGAAGCACTAATCATGTATGGAATCGAATACATATTTATTAATTCCGGCACCGATACATTCCCAGTGCAGGAAGCTTTAGCTAGAAAAATTGAAAAGAAAGAAAAAGTCCCAGAAGTTATTTTATGCCTGGATGAATCTATGGGGCTTTCGGCGGCACATGGATATTATCAAATCACCGGTAAGCCACAAGCGGTACTAGTTCACGTTGACGCAGGAACGGCGCAATTAGGAGGAGCGTTGCATAACGCGCAGCGGTCGCGTGCAGCAATGCTAATCGTCGCAGGAAGATCTCCTTTAACTTTTCTAAATGAAGTTCCTGGGGGTCGGGACCTTCCAATACATTGGATACAAGAGCAACGAGACCAAGCTGGCATAGTGAGAACATTTACCAAATGGGATTATGAACTGCGTAACGCAGAAACAAGTGGTTTGGTCATAAATCGGGCTATGCAAGTCGCAAGCAGCGAACCTAGCGGCCCCGTATACCTTGTTGTTCCACGAGAATCTCTTATGCAAAAAATCGATACTGTTAAATTCCCGTCTCCAGCAAGACATCAGGTTTCTGTAAGCCCTCAAGCTGATCCAGAATCGATCAATACAATTGCTGAAAAAATGCTTGCCGCCGATTCCCCCCTAATAATCGTGGGGCGATCTGGCCGAAACAAAAATTCAGTTGCTTCACTGGAGAAGATTGTGGATATTTCAGGTGCTCAAGTTACGACAACGCCAACAAGCTTTGGTTTCCCTACTGATAATCCAGCTTGGGTAGGAATGAGCTCAGAAGAGCATATAGAAACCTCCGATATGATATTGATAATAGATTGTGACGTACCCTGGATACCAGCAGAGGCCCACCCTAAGGCCGAAGCATATATAGCATGTATAGATATAGAACCAGTAAAAGAGTCTATGCCACTTCTATCTTTTCCTGCGGATATTTTTGTACAAGCTGATTCATCAAAAGCTTTAACCCAACTCTTAGAATCTTTAAAAAGCAATATTCTGGAAGTTAATAATGAAGAAATAGATATAAGAAAAGACAAGTTGGTACAAAATCATCGAGTAAGAGAAGTAGCACTCCTAAACGAGGATATGGAATTGTCAGAAGAGAAACCAATCAACCCAAAATGGTTGATTCGTTGTATTACCGAAGAATTACCAGAAGATAGTATTATCTTAGAAGAAACAGTAACAAATAGGCCTCGGGTACACAACATATTATCAAGAACCGCAAAAGGTGATTTGTTGGTTAGTGGAGGTGCCAGTCTTGGGTGGGCAATTGGGGCAGCAGTTGGGGTTAAATTGGCTGCACCTGACAAAGATGTCATCGCCTTGGTTGGAGATGGAGCATTCGTTTATGGGGCACCTACTTCCGCCATTTGGGCATCCGTAAAATACCAAACCCCATTTTTGACAATAATTTTCAATAATAGTGAACACTTCTCTACTCGAAGATCATTACAAAAGTTTTATCCTGATAGCGCAGCACACAGGATAAATAATTTCCCTGGGTTAGATATCTCTCCATCCCCTAACTATGCTGATTTAGCAAAAGCATCCGGAGCATACGGAGAAATAATAGAAAATCCCGGGGACATAAAGGGTGCCATAAGCCGAGGGCTTGCCCAAACTAGAAAAGGCGTGTCAGCCGTATTAGATGTGAGGCTCAAGAGGCCTTAGATCATATAGCTAAGTGCCTATCTTTATATGAGATACCATCTGGCTTAAATAAGATAAAACCGAAAAGGCTGTAGAAGCGCTGGTCCGTGGATTCTTGTCTGATGCTTTTCCTTCAATAAATAAACTCATTCGGCCAATAGAAGAGTCCAAGGTTACTTCATGCACGTTCACATCAATATTGGGATCAACAATGACTTCCATTTTCGTCTTATCAACGCCGACACCAGCTAAGCTAACTGCAACCGCTACATTAACATTGGCGGGGAACAATCTATATCCTTCAGCGACAGTCCCAGAAAATAGAGTGTAGGGTTCTCTAAGAGAATCCAAGTCTATTTGTGACGATTTTGCCCCCGGCGATCCTTTCAACGCACTTGGAGGTTTTCTATTAACTATTGTCACGTCTTTAATGTCACCAAAGGCCGCAGCTTTGATTCCATCCAAACCAGCAATAGCGCCAGATGGGATATGGATTCTTTTATTAGCTTCCTGAGCCAGTTGTATTAATGACTTATTTTCAATCAATGCCCCAACACTTAAGATCATTACGTCTTTTTCATTGGCTAACGAAGATCGAACTATTTGATCAACAGTTGCTGCCCCAGATGCTTCTATTATTAAATCGCATTTGCCTATCCAGGAATTCAAATCACCTATTTCAACAGAGCGATTAAGTTCTCTAGAAAAAGTTTCTAGTTTATCTTTATTTCTTGCAGCAAGTGCAACGAGTTCAACACCAGGGATTGTGCCTTTATCCAATTCCAGCGCGACGGTACTCCCTATTGAACCAATGCCAACAATACCAACTTTCAATATCTACCTCTTCGGTCAAGCTCATATTTATAAGTAATAATCGGAGTATACTAAATACACCATTATTAATCCTATAACATTAGCTAGAGGCAACAAAAAAATAAAAAGAGGTTGGGCATGGGAATAAAAGATTACATCAATCAATTACTTGCTGGTAGGTCTCTAAGTCAAAAACAAATGGTAGACGCTGCTGAGTTAATAATGAGCGGATCTGCCACAAGCTCGCAGACAGCCTCATTCTTAGTAGCACTTCGAATGAAAGGGGAGACCTCAGAAGAAATATCTGGCTTAGCTATTGTCATGAGAGAAAAATCTTTAGAGCCCAAAGTCAAAGATCCAGTAAGTTTACTGGATACTTGTGGTACGGGAGGGGATGGCTCTGAAACTTTTAACGTATCAACCGCTTCCGCAATAGTTGCCGCAGCAGCAAAAATTAGAGTCGCAAAACACGGTGGTAGAGCCATTAGTTCCAAATGTGGATCTGGTGATCTACTTGAATCTATGGGGGTGAAAATAGATCTCGGTCCCGAAGGTGTTGCTGAGTGCATCAACGAAGTTGGTATAGGGTTTATGTATGCGTTTACTTTCCATCCTGCAATGCGCCTAACCAATGATACAAGGCGTGAGATAGGAACAAGAACTATATTTAATATTGTGGGACCGCTAACTAACCCTGCGAAAGCTGGGCATCAACTAGTCGGGGTCCCCAATGCTAAACTAGTGCCTGTTATAATAAACGCCCTCAAAGATTTAGGAGCGAAAAAAGCGATAGTTGTTCATGGTGAAGGCCCTATGGATGAAATCAGCTTGTGTGGTCCATCAATTATGGGTATTTATACGGATGGTGCGCCAACAAAAATCCTAGAGATTGATCCAAGAGACTATGGCCTTAATTTAGTAAAAATAGACCGTGTTCAATCTGGGAACATAGAGTCGAGTAAGAAAATATTAATAGAGATCTTACAAGGGGCTAAGGGGCCATATAGAGATTTCGTCTTGATAAACTCTGCCGCAGCATTGTTAGCAGCAGAAAATGTTGAAACCCTCGAAGAAGGACTAGAAAAGGCAAAGATTATCTTGGATTCTGGCGAAGGCCTAGCAAAACTTGAAGAGTTCGCGCGTTTCAGTCAGTCATTGGAGTAGCCCATAGATAAAAACGTGCATTTATAATTCAAGATCTACCTTCTAGATACCCCTATTAATAGATCTGCCTCTAACCGAATTTCGTCGTCCATACTTAATATAAAAAGAAGAGTTGGTTTTGGTATTTGGTAATCTGAAAAATATATACTCGTTTTTGCTTGGCCTGTAATAACACCTTGGTCCCACAATGCTTCGACACTCCAAGTCATAGGATTCGTTACCCCTCTTATTGTCATATGCCCAACCATATCGAATATTAGTCGGTCCCCTTCCCCTATCGGCCAATCCAGCCCAGAAACTTCTTGCGGTATGAAAACTGCCTTAGGGAACTCAGGAGATCCTATACTTGTTCTTGTTCTCAAATAATTATCCCGTCTTGGTTCATCACTTTCTAGCGACTCGAGCATAACAACGATCTCCGAATTTTCTTGATCAATAGCACCAGATCCGTCAAGAACAATTAGGCCCTCTACCTGGCCCGTAACTCCTATCGCATCGTTAGGTAAATCCCTGCGCGCTAGCTGCTCTCCCACCAGATAGCGAACAGTTGAGCCACCTAAGATTTCTAGACGAAGAGCTTCTCCCGAATGTACGAAACCAGCATCTTCTATAGTTTCCGGAATTCTATCGCTAGAAATCGGCTCAGAATCGCTAGTACCACCGTAGAACAAAGAAAACAGCACCGCAAATACCCCGAGCACTAAAACAATAACAATCAGTGGCTTTAAGTACCGTAAGTTCACAAAATCTCCTTGATTACCGGGGTCTTATCCCGTGATAATACAACTCTAGCAATTTTTTTAGCACCTTATCAATAATCATAGAATCGCTGATTTGCTAGCAGTGACTACCCCCACTATTAGCATAATCACATATTATAGGCTCAATATCGTATAAATTGTATTGATTCAATCCGTTTTTGCCGATAATATGAGCGCGTTAGAAAAAAAAATGGTCCGCCCCAATAGGAAGCAATCTAAGAGAACAGACATAAAGACCATATAAAACCTTTAGGCTTTTAGAAAGGTAATTACTTTGGCAAATATAATTTCTACGCCCCTGACTATGCAAGGGAAATTAATTGCTATTCAAAAAGAGATGAGAGAGAACTATGAGTCGTATTTCAAAAGAGCAGCGATTCACAGAATGTGGTTTCCAGATCATCTCACTCAACGCAATGAAATGGCAAAATTAGGCCATATGATCACAGAAAATACTAAAGAGATATTGTTGGGGTTCCTTGGTGTGGAATCAGTTGTTGATGACTACGTTTTTGAAGGGATAAAAGGCGCAGGGGATAGCATAGCGACTCGAGAATTATATATGCAATGGGGATTTGAGGAGCGAAGGCATGGCCAAACATTCCGACACTCTTTAATCGATTCTGGACTTTATACTCAAGAATTTGTAGATAAATACCTTGACGAAGTAAACGAGCATCATTGGACTTTTGAAGAACAGACGGGGTACGAAGGAAATGTCCTATTAGCCTCAGCCTATGCTATATTCCAAGAACGACATACGAGATGGAATTATACAAATATAAGAAGAACTCTCTGGGAAGAATATGGTAGCCCTAGAGATGACCAGGGTCGCCGCGTTGATCCCGCTGTTGCCGGCGCAATTCGCTTCCCAGAAACAGATGAGGGAGCACACGAGGCTAATTTCATCAACATAGTTGCGATCCATATGAAATATTTACCCGATTTAGCCATGGATGCTCTGGCCAAAGTTTCAAAACATTACACTATGCCAGTTGTCCAATTACCTAATGGAGATGAATTTTTGCGAGCCATTCTTGCTGCAGGACTAGGAAAAGCAAGGGATATTATGAACGAAATCATGACCCCTAGTATTAATCGTTTTGGGCTGGAAAGTCGGCAAGCTCTTAAAAGGGCCGTTAATGGTTTTAATTCCCTTCCAGAAGATGCAATTGTAAAACTACATGGAAAAGATATAGAAGGCGTGGAACTTTCAGAAGACTCAAAGATTTACGAGCTCCAAGAGAGCGGCAAGTTTATCTTATTGGGAAATTCCACTGCTTAAACTAAACCCTTCGTATAAATTAATCATGATAGGTATGTAGCTAATGTATATTTGTGAAAATTGCGGAACAGAGATACCGGAAGAATATAAATTCTGCGGTATGTGTGGAGAAAAAATACAACATGAAACAGTTACGCCCAAAAACGATGAATTAGATATAATCCCAAAAGAACCTATAGATACTACAGGTGGAGAACTAATCAAACAGTCAAGCTGGGCTTGGATGCTTGCAGCGATTCCTTGGATTTTGTTTATCATAATTTCACTTTTCATTGATTTCCTGACGTTTGGGACTCTTCAACTAGCGATCGCATTGGTATTTGTAGTCCCTCGGTGGATTTCATACCGTAGAACAGCATTTATACTGACATCTGAGCACATAACAATAAAACGAGGGACCATTACTGGATCTGATAGCCTAGATCTGCCAATATCTGCTTTAGAATCAGTAAATTCAAAACCAGGGGTACTAGGGCAAAGTCTTGGGTATACTTCACTAAATTTAGTTCTTAAAGATGGTAGAAGTGCACACTTGAGCTATGTTCCAACGACTTCTCCTATCCAATCATATATAGAGTCAAGAATTACCAATGATTAGCTCCCCATTTAGGAATCGATGGTCGCGAGAATGAACATCGCTTTGCCTAAAAAGAATTGATTTGAAAATACCACTAAAATATCGTTATGACCCAAACTTGAATGGGCAGATAACTACGCTGATAGTGTCTTTAGGGTCAAACGTATTGTCATATTCGGTACTAGCTACGTTTGGTTTATTCTTTGTCTCAATGGTTGAAGAATTCAATTGGAGCGCGACCGCAGGAAGTTTAGGGTTCGCAGTGACTTGGCTGGCAAGAAGTATATTTTCCCCCTTAAGTGGTTTTTCTTATGGGAAATTTGGTATACGGGCAGTTACTGTGTTTGGGTCTATCATTCTTGCCCTTGGATTGTTATTAAGTTCGTCAATGAATTCACAGTGGGAATACGCATTATATTTTGGTGTTATTGTATCAGCTGGTTCAACTGCTTTATCGATGAGCCATTCGATTTTAATACCCAGATGGTTTACCGGTAATAGAGGTTTTGCTATGGGAATTGTTTCTACAGCTTACGGCTTAGGGCCACTAGTTTTTTTCCCATTAATTAATGCTTTGATAGAATCTTTAGGCTGGAGAAACACATTAAACGTTTACGCATTAGCTCTAGTTATTTTTGGAATCATAGCACTAGTAACAATACGAAATACCCCTCCAGTACAATCCAATGATCCGATGACTGTTCTAGATTCACCTCAATCTTGGGCTTTGAAAGATGCACTGAAAGGAAAACGGTTCTGGGCCCTAGGAACTATGTACATCGCAGGATTTCTGGGGTATCAAATGCTAGTCGCACACCAGGTGGCATATGCTGAAGCTGCTGGGATAGAACGAGGAATCATCGTCTCTGCGCTTTCATTTATGGGTGGCTTGACTCTTATAGGTGCAATAATCGGAGGATCGCTTTCAGATAAATTAGGCCGAGAAATAGTGTTTTTCAGCTCTAGTGTGATCGGAGCATTAGGTATCTTATCTTTTATACTTCTCTCTATATATTCAGGAAACATTATTTTTCTTCTTGGATTCTCATTGTTTGGCGGAATTGGATTTGGAATGCGATTACCACTGGTTCTGACAATCGCTGCAGACGTTTTTCAAGGTCCATTATTCCCTAAATTGATCGGTTTCTTAGGAGTCGCGACCGCTATAGGAGGCTTCACAGGACCAATGCTTGCAGGGATCATTTTTGACATGAGCAGCTCTTATTTGCCTGCGCTGATAGTAAGTGCAACTGCGATGCTTGGATCTGGTTTACTGGTATGGTTAGTAGCCCCAACAAGAAAAGGGCTATTCTCTAATATAAGCGGTTAAATACCGTTAGTTCTTGACGATAGCGTATTTCGCCTCCATTTCCAAAAGTTCATCAATTTTTAGTGTTTTTGTAATCGCTTCCCGCAATTCAGCCCCATCACCATCAGCATCTTGAGCCATGGCGCCAGTTGCAAATAGTTCATTCATAAATGAAGATATTGCTGTATGTAACCCGAACATTGGCCCTCTATGTATCTGAATTTTAAATCCTAGTTCAGCAACATCAGACACAGGAAGCTGGCCGTTGTACATTCTGGGAATATCCTGAAGGGATTCTGCGTATTTTATTAAATCTTCTTGCGTTTTTATTCCATCTACAAAAACAATGTCTGCACCTGCTTTGTAAAACGCTCTACATCGGGCAATCGTATCCTCCCAACCATTAACGGCTAAAGCATCCGTGCGGCCGATTATCACAAAATCTGGATCGGTGCGAGCATCCACAGCTGATCGGATTTTTTCTACAGCCTCACCTACGGGGATAACGTCTTTGCCTTCAAAAAAGCCACATTTTTTTGGTGCTACTTGATCTTCAATATGGATAGCGGCGACCCCTGCTTTTTCATATTCCCTGACTGTCCTAAACGTATTAATCGGATTTCCGTACCCTGTATCAGCATCTGCAATAACTGGAATGTCGACAGATTGCGCTATATATGATGCATTTTGAACCATTTCTGTTTGAGTCAATAAACCAAAATCAGGCATTCCCTTAGACATAGAAACCCCAAACCCAGACATATAAACAGCCTCAAACCCAGTCTCTTCTGCTATTCGAGCTGCGAAAGCATCATACGCAAATGGAGCAAGTGTTAAATCTCCCCCAGAAAGTAATTTTCTTATTTTCTTTGTAGCTTTTTCCATTTTAGTTTCTCCAATCCACAACTTATTTTCTTCGTATCAAAATGGTGGTACAAGATTGTCCGCTATCCTCTAAAACTCAGTAGGCCTTTAAACATAAACACCAGGGGAGCGCTCTTTAAGCCTGGGATACAAGACTAAAGGCACAATCATGATAGCTCCTCCCAATATTCCTACAGCAACTAATCCAAGATATTCTACGACTACTCCTCCAACTAGCGGAGTGAGAATAGAAAACGCTGATGCTACAGAATCATTAGTACCAATAGCCCTTCCTCGTTCCTCTGGTTCGCTCGTATCGGCTATTAAGGAGGTAGAGGCTACGTTAGTCCCTGACCAGCCAAGTCCAATTATGAATAATCCAAAAGTTATAACCCAATATTGGTCAGTCACAGGCACCAAAACGGAACCTACGGCAACTAGTATAACTCCAGCTCCTAGAACAGGTTTCCTGCCTAATCGGTCAGTCAATCGCCCCATAGGGACAGAGAATGCAAACATTCCAAAAACATGAAGTGAAACAGTAAGGGATATCGAAGATAGAGAGTATCCAGACTCAGACAGTACTAGAGGCGTCATGACCATCATCATTGCCATTGTACCTTGAGCTGCTCCGTAGCAAGAAAACGCTACCTGTTTATTACGATCCTTCAAAAATTTCTTCAGCCCTGCGTTTGATTCGGGGCCTTTGGGTGTACCATTTTTCTCTCCTGTTTCCCCTTCCCAAAATTCGCCCAGATTCATTGCAATATATTTAGGATCCGGTCTGACCAGTAGGATAAAAAGTAGAGCAGGGAAAAGTACCACAGGGGTGATCCCCCATGAAATTGTAATTGGATCGTATTCATAAGTATTGGAGAGCGCTTCTCCGAGAGCAACCAGTATTGGTGCGCCGAACGCTCCTAAAACGCTCCCGGTCAAAACATAGCCAAGTCCTTCAGCGCGCCTAGATACAGGATACATATCCGCTGCTGCTACTCTGAGTTGCATGACCGCGCCAACTCCTAGGCCGAGAATAAGTATGCCTATAACAAACAATGGGAAAGAAAGAACAGTCATACAGAAACCCAAGGTCAATGCACCTGAGGTAGTCATTAATAAGCCAATTAGCATACCTGGCTTTCTACCATAGGTGTCAGTTAGTTTCCCCATGGGATAAGCGACAGCAAATCGACTGACACCCAAAATACCTCCTCCCAACCCTGCTAAACTCGCATTGCCCAATATTCTTATAATCATAATGGCACTAAATGTTACAGCAAGTTGCATTCCAACCCCCTGTAACGCCTGAGCCAAGGCAAAGAAAATAGTATTCTTCATTATCAGTCTAGGAATAGGCGGGACATTCGCCGACGGTTTTTCAGGTTTCATTTTTCCCACTCCTGTGTTGTCGTCTTTTTGCGTTTCACAATCTTTCTTTAGGATAATCTATAAATAATGCGTAATGTGTTAGGATAGCATCTCAAGCTATTAGGTAGAAATAGATTCAGAAATTTAAACGCGTTTGCTACAATTGTCAAAGAAACGATCCATTCGGAGGTAAAATTGGAATCCCAATTCCCGACAAACGAAGAGATAATTAGAGCTGCTAAGAGAAACATGAATCAAGCAGGCTGGGACTATTTAGTGGGCGGCACTGAATCAGAAACCAGTATGAGGCGAAATCGCTTATCCCTCGACAAAAAAGGGTTTAGGCCGAGAATTCTAGTGGACGTCTCTAAAATGGATACTTCTTCTAAATTACTGGGGTACCCCCTAAAAATTCCGGTGATCCTAGCTCCTGTAGGTGGGCTTATTAGAATTCATCCCAACGGTCCAGTGGAAGCAACCAAGGCAGCAAATCAATTCGGAATTATTCACACGGTAAGTTCTGTCAGCGGAACAGAGCTTGAAACCGTAGCAGAAGATAATGAAAATACTAAATTTTTCCAAATGTATATTCAAGGGGACTGGGACTGGATAAAAGCGCTTATAGATAGAGTCAAAAAAGCAGACTACAAAGCTTTGGCTCTTACAGTTGATAACGCCCGCTACAGCCTAAGAGAACGCCCACTAAAATATGGCACAACACCCCCGGGACTTGGCCCAAGGACCCCTGGCCCTGGTGCTTCAGCAACTTGGGAATTAATGGACAAAATTAAAGAGTATTCTGGCTTACCTTTTATGGTTAAGGGAATCGCAACGCCTGAAGACGCGCGCATTGCGATAGAGCACGGAGTTGATGTTATTTGGATTTCAAACCATGGAGGTCGAGGGCTTGATCATGGGCTGGGAACGCTGGACATGTTGGAGGCTGTATCCCCCGAGGTTAACGGAAAAGCCGAATTAGTCGTCGACGGAAGCATTTTAAGAGGAAGCGATGTTGTAAAAGCAATCGCTCTTGGGGCCGATGCCGTTAGCATCGGAAAACTTCAAGGGTGGGGGTTAGCCGCCGGAGGAGCCGAAGGTTTAACAAGAACCCTTGAAATTATGGAAGAGGAAATCATAAGTGCGATGGCTCTTCTTGGTGTAACCGAAGTAGCTCAGTTGAATGAAGATTACATAACATCCGCAGAGCCTGTAGCACCACCTCATGAATACAGCACTTGGGTTAATATGCCAGAAGGGCGAATGCTTTAAACCATAGCATCTTATTTAACTATGTTACTAAAATCTACAGCAGTGTTTCCTCGGGCAATATTTATATACCTAAGGACAATGAAATGACCCAGCAAACTTCAGTTTTAATTATTGAAGACGAAGAAAATATATCAGAGGCTATTCAATATAATTTGAGGCAAAACGGCTACCAAGTCTTAGCAGCTGAAGACGGCCTAAAGGGATTAGGTATTATTGAGAATAACCAGGTCGATTTGCTAATACTAGATATAATGCTTCCTGGAATGGATGGCCTGGATGTCTGTAAGGAAATACGTAAAACTTCCAATATGCCAATAATTATGCTCACTGCCAAAATTGAAGAGTATAACAAGGTAGTAGGGCTCGAACTGGGTGCCGATGACTACGTTACAAAGCCCTTCAGCATGTCGGAATTGCTAGCACGCGTTAAAAGTTTATTAAGAAGATCAAATATGAATTCCACTTCAGATAACGAGCAAAGCAATATACTAGAGTCGGGTGATTTACTGGTCGATTTAAACAAACACACTGCAACAATCGAGAAAACCCCTTTAGATCTAAGACCAAAACAATTTGATTTGCTCACTTTTTTCCTCCGTAACAAAGGGAAGGCTTTAAGTAGGGACCAAATACTAGAGAACTTGTGGGGGTACGACTACATTGGCGATGTGAGAACCGTTGACGTACACGTAAGATGGCTAAGAGAAATCATTGAAAAAGACAGCAGAAAACCCAACCGGATCATAACCGTAAGAGGCTTTGGCTACCGATTTGACAAATGAAAAAATATTTTCGAGTCCCTTTAACCTTAATTGGAGCCATTGGCTTAAAACAAGTTTTGTTCCTGATATTACTCGGTTGCATCTTTTTCATAGCAACCGCTGATTTATTACTAAGTTCCATATTTGAAGAGTCAGCAAGTGAACACCTAATTTATTCACGAATTATTTCCGTTATAGCAATCAGTTTGATAGGGTTATCTATCGCGACAGCGGTGTACTCAATAGAAAACCACTTGGATTACATTCGTAAAATTACTGGGGAGTTGGAGAACCTTTACGAAGAAGACTTACCATATTCTGAAAAACATGACGCCCCCGAGGCAATGCTTAACTTAATATCTTCGCTAAATAGAATATCTGAAGATGTAAGATCTAATTTTAGTGCCCTCTCTAATGAAAGGGACACATTGTCATCGCTTTTGGAGACCATGACTGATGGTGTAATACTAGTAAACGACAGCAAGATCGAAATTATAAATAATTCGGCATACCAAATGCTTGGTATAGAAGAGATATCTGCTGACTCAAATTCCTTTATGGATATAGTTAGAGACCATGAGATAAGCTCGATCCTAGATGAAGCAGTAGAAACCGGTTCACGTATTGAGGCTGATATCCTATTTAATCAAACCAACAAAATCGTACATGTTATTTCTTCGCCTGGAACAGAAGCCAATCGAAAAAAGGTTTTGTTAACATTGCATGACTTAACGGAATCCCGCCATATTGATCTCACGCGACGAGAGTTTGTCAGCAATGTATCACACGAACTTAGAACGCCCCTCGCTTCAATAAAAGCCATTGTCGAATCCCTGGAAAGCGGGGCAATACAAGATGAGAAATACGCGTCAGATTTTCTCCATCGAATTCATTCCACCGTGGACTCGATGAATGATATCGTATCTGATCTTTTAATCTTATCAAAAGCTGAATCCGATACTGAAAACACTGAAACAGATATCGTAGATGTTGGGGCGGCGGCTCAATTTTCTCTAAACTCTTTAGGAGACAAAGCTGCTCAAAAACATGTATCCCTATCAATTAACGCTAAGGCCCTCCCTGCCTTGGTCAAAGCTAACGAAACACAAATCGAAATAGTCTTCACTAACTTAATCGATAACGCAATAAAATTCTCCGAAGAAGGCGGGGAAGTATGGGTAGATATAGATTTAAACAACAACATGGTAGCGGCTTCAGTTAGGGATAACGGTGTAGGAATAAATAGTGAAGACATAGATAGGATATTTGAACGGTTCTATAAAGCAGAGCGATCACGGCATAATGAAGGAACGGGGCTTGGATTATCAATCGTGAGACATATTATCGAATCATTCGGGGGATCCATAGAAGTGAAAAGTAATGTAGGAGAAGGATCCCTTTTTTCATTTGAATTACCGAGGTTTATAGAAACCGAATCTTGTTAATATTGGGTTTCCTAAAATAATAATCGTCATTTAATAAATATTTAATGCAATATAAACACTAATTTAATCTTAGCCAACTATATTGTTATCGATAATAAAGAACAAAAGGATGGCTGGATGGTTTTCAACAATGTGGGTAGAACCGTATTGGCATTGTCCATTTCATCGTTATTATTTGTAGGATGTTCATCAACAAATGAAATAGAAACGTCCTCAACCTCCTCTCTAAATGGCACGGTAGAGATTGATGGATCAAGCACTGTTTTCCCAATATCAGAAGCAGTAGCGGAAGAATTTTATAGCCAGTACCCGAATGTGCGAGCTAACGTAGCTGTTTCAGGCACAGGAGGAGGATTTAAGCGATTCGCTAACGGCGAAACTGACATTAACAACGCTTCAAGAGAAATGAGGGAAGGCGAGCGTCTTGCAGCCATAGATAACGGTGTAGAATTTATTGAACTTCGAATTGGAACAGATGGATTATCAGTGCTAGTAGATCCATCAAACAATTACGTTGATTGTTTGACAACCAGTGAATTAAAAAATATATGGGAACCAGGAACAAAAATTGAGTACTGGAGTGACCTTGGCCAGAAGTTCCCTGAACAAAAAATTAATCGCTTTGGCCCCGATACCGACTCAGGTACGTTTGATTTCTTCACAGAAAAAATAAACGGAGAGGCCCAAGTTAGTACTGACCAATATCAAGCTAGCCCGGATGATAATGTTTTAGTTAGGGGAATATCGGGAACAAAAGGATCCATTGGTTACTTCGGGTACGCATATTATCAAGAAAACAAAGAAAATTTGAAGGTTATAGCTGTCGATGACGGAAGAGGATGTATAACACCTAATCCAACAACAATCGCTGACGGTAGTTATTCTCCACTTTCACGCCCGTTATTTCTTTACATAAATGTGGAGTCTTTAAACAAGCCACAAGTTAAAGCTTTCGTGGATTTCTATCTCACGCATGGAGCTAAGTTAGCAAACGAAGTCGGTTACATAGCTTCTAGCGATGAAGTTTATGCCGCAAATCAAAGGTTAGTTAATACAAAATAATTAGTAGTCAAAATACCTCCTAATTAACCCCATTGCTACCGCCGGGCGGATCCCAAGGGATCCTGCTCGGTGTGGTTTTTATAGAGAGGTGTTAGCTGGGGAAATTGTTGATAAAATATGAGAATATTAATTAGTGAAAGGCGCTAACGGGATTGCAAAACACTAACTTAGTAAATGATCCAGTCAGGTTCAAGCTAGGAAAGCGTAGAGGTAGTCTTCAGGAAAAAATTGTAGGCTCAATCTTTTTCTTGTGTGCGTCTGTATCAATCATTACAACGGTTGCAATCGTTGGCACGTTGCTAATCCAATCTATCCCATTTTTCCAAGAGGTGGGTGTTTGGGAGTTCATTGGTGGAGATCGATGGTCTCCCATACTTAAGCCTAGAGCTTACGGAGTGCTCCCCCTAGTTTTAGGAACATCGCTGGTCGCTTTTATTTCTTTATTAGTAGCAGTTCCCATCGGCCTGTTGCTGGCAATTTTTCTATCTGAGTACTCTCCAAAACGCTTACGGAGTATCTTGAAGCCAATGTTAGAAGTGCTCGCTGGTATTCCCACTGTCGTATATGGATACTTCGCCCTAACATTCGTGACACCTCAACTACAAAACATATTCCCAGACCTTATGGTTTTCAATGCTCTGAGCGCTGGGCTCGTAATGGGATTAATGATCACTCCTATGGTTTCATCATTGAGTGAAGACGCGATGACCGCAGTCCCTCAATCGTTGCGGAACGCCGCCTATGCCTTGGGGGCAACGAGAAGAGAGGTCGCAACTAAAATAGTTGTCCCAGCAGCTACCTCAGGTATAGTGGCTTCATGCCTTTTATCTTTCTCAAGAGCGATTGGAGAAACAATGCTCGTTACCATAGCTGCTGGAGCGACCCCTAAAATGACTCTGAATCCCTTGGAAAGCATCCAAACAATGACAGCATACATCGTTCAACTTGCATTGGGAGAAACGCCCCACGGATCTTTGGAATATAACACTATCTTCGCCGTAGGTTTATTACTGTTTATATTTACATTAGTGATCAATCTAGCTGGCCACTTTTTAGTACAGCACTGGAAAGAATCTGTATAGAAAATGACAGACGAAAACTTCAATAAACAATACGACCTAGCGCCACATTCGAGAGGGCGCAGGACCAAAAGTATAATCTTCTATTTATTATTGTTAACAGCAATAGGTGTAAGTTTCACCGGTCTTTTATCACTCATCATTGAAATAAGTAGAGAAGGGCTTCCATGGCTTAGCTGGCATTTCCTTACAGAGTTCCCATCAAGGTTTACTGAAAAAGCAGGAATGAAATCCGCTATTATGGGCACCGTTTGGGTAATAAGTTTCACTGCTCTAATAATAATCCCAGTAGGAATTGGCGCAGCGTTTTATTTAGAAGAATATGCTAAAAAGAATCTATTATCTAAAATAATAGAAATAAATATATCGAATCTAGCTGGGGTGCCATCTATCGTTTATGGGCTACTAGGACTCAGTGTATTCGTTTATTACATGGGACTAGGAAGAAGCGTACTAGCTGGAGCACTGACTCTATCTTTATTGGTCCTTCCCATTGTCATTGTAGTATCAAGGGAAGCAATCAGAACTGTACCAGAAAGTCATAAGCAAGCAGCTTATGCTTTGGGTGCTAATCGATTCCAAGTAGTTTATAAAATAATACTCCCTCAAGCAATTCCAGGTATCATGACCGGAACTATTCTAGCGCTTTCCAGAGCAATAGGAGAGGCTGCACCAATGATAGCTATAAGTGCTCTAGTCTATTTAACATTTGTGCCCACAAACCCTTTAGATAGATTTTCAGTAATGCCCATTCAAATATTCAATTGGATTTCGAGACCACAAGATGAGTTTAGAGGATTGGCCGCCGCGGGTATAATCGTGTTACTAATCACACTAATAGCAATGAATGCTTTGGCTATTTATATAAGAAACCGGACGCAAACAAGATCGGAGGAGTGAATGCCCAACAATGAAGCGGTTTTATCAGTTCGAGATTTAAGTGTGTACTATGGTGAATTTCGTGCCATAAAAAATATATCTCTCAGCTTCCAAGCAAACAAAGTTACTGCCCTAATAGGGCCTTCTGGCTGTGGGAAAAGCACCTTGCTTCGTTGCTTAAATCGAATGAATGATTTGATCCCCCAAGCCAAGGTTGAGGGAGAGGTCGTTTATTCACAACAAGATATCTATGATCCACTGGTAGATCCTGCTCAAGTGAGACTACACATAGGAATGGTATTCCAAAAACCCAATCCTTTTCCAAAATCAATATTTGATAATGTAGCCTTTGGTCTAAAGATAAATGGGTTAACAGAAAATATAGAAGATTCCGTTGAAAAATCCCTTAGGAGTGCAGCCCTTTGGGACGAAGTAAAAGACCGCCTTGACGAGAGCGCTATGACCCTGTCCGGAGGCCAACAGCAACGCCTTTGCATAGCAAGAACCTTAGCTGTTGAGCCAGAAATTATTCTTATGGATGAGCCAGCTTCTGCCTTAGACCCTATAGGAACGCTCGCGATAGAAAGTCTAATGCGTGATCTGACTGAGCGCTACACCATAGTTGTAGTTACACACAATATGCAACAAGCTGCAAGAGTCTCAGACGAGACCGCTTTTTTAATGATGGATGAGGATCGTGCAGGATACCTAGTCGAAAGCGGTAAAACAGATAACATTTTTCAAAATCCACAAGACGAAAGAACCGAAGCCTATATCACTGGTCGCTTTGGCTAAATTAGTAGGAGGAAAAAATGTCTAGATCACCAAGAGCTGAATTTGATGGAGAACTCACTAACTTACAAAACGAAATTCTGGTGCTAGGAAGCATGGTAGAGAAAGCCATTGCAAAATCTATCGAAGCATTAAGGTCTAGAAATATCGACCACTCTAGAGAAGTCATAGAAGAAGATGATCTTATCGATAATAAACAAGATGAGATTGAAGACAAATGTATAGCCTTAATAGCCCGCCAGCAACCGATGGCGACAGACCTCAGACAAATAGTTGCTTTCTTACATATAACTGTCGATTTAGAACGGATGGGCGATTATGCAGAGGGTATAGGGAAAATAGGATTACTAATGGGAGAGCAACCTCCCCTTAAACCCTTAATAGACATCCCAAGAATGTGTGAAATAGCTAACGATATGCTGCGAAGAAGCCTCGATGCTCTAGTAAAAAGAGATATAGCAATAGCAAACCAAGTTTTAAAGGACGATGATCAAGTTGATGGTTTATACGATCAAGTGTACAGAGAGCTCGTACTACTAATGGTACAAGATCCCAAGACCATTGAGCGGGCCACTTTTCTACTTTGGGCCGCCCACGATCTAGAACGGGTTGCTGACAGAGCAACTAATATAGCAGAACAAGTTATTTATTTAGTAGGTGGTACACGTGGGCATACCAAATCATCTAGATATTAGTCTGGTAATACGGCAAGGGTTGCGTCAAATACCATCCTTCCCAAACGTGTGTCCGTGACTCTCAAATGATATGACGCTTTACCAGAAACCAAAATTTCTGACTCTGTACTGACAAATTCTATTCCCTTACCTCCTGGTTTCATTTGATTGACTTCTCCGAATGGGTTGTATTCTAAGTTATCCGTATCAATTTCCCGGGAAAGAGTTCCATCGCTGTTTAGATATAGGCGCCTCTTACCTTCAGAAGTTTCTATCTCTATATGGTTATTCCTGCCAGTCCTAGGAGAGTGAGTAATCCGCATCATGGATTGCTCTTCACCTGTTGCATTATACTTTGGTGCCCTAAGCACCAAAACGATCTTAACAGGGGCTATTTCAGGCGAAATTTCTATGGAGGAGAAATAATCCTCATATACGTTGCCAGGTTGGCCGCTTCCTTCAATTTGTGCTTGAGCAATGATATCTCCAGGAATTATATATTCCTCTTCCTCGTCCTCGGGGGTTTTTTCGATAAAAGGCTTTGGTGCTGGAGCTACCAAAATATACTTTTCGTTTATTTGAATTGCTTTTTTTGTTAAATCTTCCCTAACTACCCTGATTTCATAACCATCGGCAAACGACATTCCTTGATCGCCCTTTTGCTGGCACGATATGAAGGTAAGCAGTGAAACTAGTATCATTAATAAAAATAGTTTAATCATTATCAAGCAATACCTTAATCGATTCTATATAACTAAGAAAGGCGTTCTTCGCCAATTTTTAGGCTTTTTTTGCCCTTTGCTTTGTGAATAGCTATAATCGGAAGGTCGCCCTTGGAACGGTATATAATGAAAGGGCAGGAGGAAATGAAAATATGGCAGTGGCAGGAGCTAAACCACTAACACCCTCAGAAGTACAGAGGTACAGCAGGCACATTATAATGCCTCAGGTAGGCAGCGTGGGGCAGCGAAAACTTATCGACGCGAGCGTTTTGCTAGTAGGTGCTGGTGGCTTAGGATCACCATTAGCTATGTATTTAGCTGCAGCTGGTGTAGGCAAAATAGGCATAGTCGATTTTGATTCAGTAGATATAACAAACTTACACAGGCAAATACTCCACGGTAACGAAGACGTTGGAAGAGCAAAGGTTGAATCTGCAGAAGATCGACTTTTATCTATAAACCCTGACGTAAAAGTTGAAAAACTTCCCGTTCATATGAACAGTGAAAATGCGATGGAAATTGCAAAAGGCTTCGATATATTGGTAGATGGGACCGACAATTTCCCAACTAGATACTTAATCAATGATGTCGGAGTTTTATCCAATAAGCCAATAGTGCATGGTAGTATCTTTTTATTTGAAGGCCAGATAACAACGTTTTTGCCAGGCCAAGGGTGCTACAGATGTTTGTACCCAGCGCCCCCTCCACCTGGAATGGTCCCGTCCTGTTCCGAAGCGGGTGTTCTTGGAGTGTTGCCAGGTATTGTTGGATCTATAATGGCAGCCGAAGCTATAAAAGTTATTTTAGGCCTTGGCAATACATTGGTTAACCGTTTATTAATGTTCGACGCTGTAGAGATGGACTTCCGTAAAGTGAAATTACGCAAAGATCCAGAATGCCCAGTATGCGGAGATAACCCCACAATAGATGAGCTTATCGATTACGAAGCTTTTTGCGGGATGCCAGCTATCGAATCATAATTATCTATACAATCGCATCTTGCGAAATAAACCAAAAAGTACAGAGAGGCGCCGTTGGCCTATTCCAGTATCCTTGACACCATAGGAAATACTCCACTTGTTGAGCTTCGTGGGTTTCAACCAAGCCCAAAGGTTCGCATTTTCGCAAAACTAGAAGGACAAAATCCTACTGGTAGTGTCAAGGATCGTATTGCCAAACTAATGCTCGAAAAAGCCGAGCTTTCCGGCGAATTATCTGCCGAAAAAACTATTCTCGAGCCATCCAGCGGCAATACCGGCGTATCACTCGCCATGATTGCAAACTACAAAGGGTACAAAGTTGAAGTAGTCATGCCTGATAACGTAACAAGCGAGCGACAATCTTTAATCGAATCTTTTGGCGCTACTATAACATTCAGTGATGGAGAGAAGGGAACAAACGGCGCAATAGAAGTTGCAAAAAGAATGGTTGCGGAAAACCCTGATAAATATCTGATGCTGTATCAGTACGGAAACGAGGCAAACCCTGAAGCTCATTATTCCGGAACTGCTCAAGAGATTATTGATGAACTACCAGATGTCGATGTTTTTATAGCAGGATTAGGGACTGGTGGATCTTTAACAGGAGCAGGGCATCGCTTAAAAGAAAATAATGCGAACACAAGAATCATTGCTGTTGTTCCTCATCCAGAAGAACGAATCCAAGGTCTTAGGTCCCTCGAAGATGGGTTCATCCCGCCTATTTTGGATGAAAAAATACTAGATGGACAGTTTATTATCACTAGCGAAGAATCTTTCGAATTCACCAAAAGGCTTCTAGAGAAAGAAAGTATATTCGCCGGTATTTCCTCTGGAGCAGTGTTAGCTTGCGCACTCCGAGTTGCAGAAAAGATGGAATCGGGGAACATCGTTTGTCTTTTTGCTGATGGGGGCTGGAAATATTTATCTACGGGTGTATGGACCAAACCAATAGCGGAGCTAGAAGCAGAAATAGGCAAAAAGATTTGGTGGTAATAGAACTCTAGTAACAATAAGATCGTCTGTCATAATGTATAATACAATTTAGGAGTAGGAAAGCAAAAATGACCAACCAACAAACCGCACTTTCGATAGAAGCTACGGAAAGAGAAGTAACAGGGAAAAAAGTTAAAGTGTTACGTCGCTCAGGAGTAACGCCGAGCAATTTATATGGAGAAGGTTTAGAATCAAGATCTCTACAAGTAGCTACTAAAGATCTAGAAAAGGTTATACATAGTGGCGGACGAACTTCAATTGTAAATTTATCGGTAGGTAAGGACAGCTATCAGACTCTTATAAGAGAAATTCAGCAGCATCCTGTGACAAGAGAGATTTTACATGCGGACTTTCATCAGATCGATATGCAAAAGAGAATACAAACTCAAGTTTCATTAAGAATTATTGGCGAAGCGCCAGCATCTAGACTGCCAGACGCCCTTCTAAACCAGCTGATATTCCAAGTTGTCGTTGAATGCCTTCCTGCAAGTATCCCTCAATTTATCGAGGTGGATATTTCTTCGCTAATAGATTTTGACATGTCAATCCTGATAAATGATTTAGAACTGCCGGAAGATTTAACCATCGTTGGTGATAATACCCAAGCGATAGTACGAGTAGGTAAATCTAGGGTTGCTGCGATGGATCTTAGAGATACAGAGCTAGATGCCGAAGCTGCAGAGGTAGAAGACGGTGCTGAAGAAGGTGCCGAAGAGGAAGGCGATCAAGAGGACTCCTCCGATGATGATGAAGAGTAACCCTCTTCTAGCTAGGCAATATACTGCCAGAGAAATCTTGGTAGCCTCTTAAAAACTCTATCGCATTCACAGGGCGTTTCCCCTCCAGTTGGATTTTTCGTATATCTAAAATACCGTCTCCCGTCCCTAACAGTATTTTTTCTTGGGACGATGAATGTGATATTTGGCCTGGTTCTAATTCTAGTTCTTTGCCATCATACAACCAGGCTTCTAATACCGTTAGGCGTTTCCCCTTATAGGTCGTAAAAGTCGTCGGCCAAGGATTAAAAGCATCAATCTTTCTTTTCAAAGTCAAAGCCGACTTTTTAAAATCCAGCATTCCATCACTTTTTTTCAGTAACCTTGAGTAAGTTGCGATGTCGTTGTCCTGAGGCTCTGGTTCTATCTCTCCCCTAGTCCAATCCTGCAGTGTTGGCACTAGCATTTTTGCTCCTTCTAGAGACAACCGATCAGTCAATGCACCCCCGGTCTCATTTAAGGCGACAGGAGTTTTTTTCTGTCTAAGTATTGGGCCTGTGTCCATACCTTTGTCCATAAGAAAAATAGAGACTCCAGCATCTGTGTCCCCTTCCAAAATAGTGTTAACAATTGGTGATGGGCCGCGATGTAGTGGAAGTAAAGAAGGGTGAATATTGAGTCCGCCTTTTTCTAATAGATCCAGGTATTCTTGCGGTAATATGGCCCCGTAAGCTGCCACCACCAATATACTAGGTTCCAGAATTTCAAATCGGGAAAGTTCACCTTCTGCACGTAAGGTTTCTGGTTGAACAATAGATAGTTCATAATGCAATGCCCTTTGCTTAACCGGTGAAACTAAGTTCTGGCGTCCGCGCCCCCCTTTTCTATCAGGTTGAGTGTAGACAGCAACAGGCGATATACCATTATCGACCAGAGCATCAAGTGCTGGTACTGCAAAAGCCGAAGTTCCCATAAAAACAAGGTTGCTAAAATAATCCATGATTTATTTTACACATTTTACCTTCTATATTGGGAAGTGTAAGGATAATAGAGCTTTTATGAGAAAAAAGCGTTCGCCAAGGCCAAGTTCGCCCTGCAATAATTGGGGAAACTGCCGCTCATCAGACCGGTGGTAGTTTGACCCAAACACCTGTTAAAAGGTAGTCTTTCTTAGTCGCTTGTTTGACTGCCTTCTTTGGCATAACAGAAAAGCATTGGAACCGAGTGACACCCGAAAGTTTCATATAGCCTTGACTAAGGAGGGGTATGCCTATGTCTCAAGAGTCTCCTAAGATTATATGGGAAACTGCCCTAGATTCATTGAGAGTTCAGGTCAGTACATCTGCTTACGACACTTGGCTAAAATCAAGTAGGGGAGTAGATTTCGATGGGGAGACCTTTGTCATACAGGTAGAAAACAGTTTCATAGCTGAGTGGCTTGATAAACGAATGCGTTCATTACTTGAGCGAACGCTAGCAGGCATGCTTAACCGTACGATCATGGTATCCGTAAGGGTGATTTCCTCTGTTACAGAAAATCCTGAACCCAAAGAGGTTGTTAAAAAGGCAAGTTTATCAAAAAACCCAACTTCTAATTCTTTTTCGGCGAATCAACAGCCAGCTGCATATTTTACATTTGATCATTTTGCCAGGGCGCAAAATTCGGAACTCGCCCGAGCCGCTGCAGTCGAAATATCTGAACGCCCCGGCCAAACCTATAACCCGCTTCTTTTTTCAGGGCCTTCTGGAATCGGCAAAACTCATCTCCTTAATGCTGTTGCAAATCAAGCAAAGAGTAATGGTAAAGAAGTATTGCTTACAACCGGGGAGGATTTTGTAAACGATTTTGTAGAAGCGGCCCGGCACAAGGCCATAAAAGAGTTTCGTGACGCTCATAGATCGCCTGATTTATATATTTTAGACGACATACACTTTATCTGCGGGAAAGAAAAGAGCGAGGAAAACTTATTTTATACCTTTAACAGTCTATTGCGGTTTGGCAAACAAGTGGTCATATCATCAAACGCGCCCCTCCAACAACTTCCGTTCACACACACAAAACTCATGAGCAGCTTATCCTCTGGCTTAACCGTTACCTTAGACCCTTTAGACAAGTCTAGCCGAGTATCCATCTTAGCTTTCAAAGCGACAAGGCTTCCCATTCAGTTAGGTGATGATGTACTACACTACATAGCAAGCAGGCCGTATGCAAACGTTCATCAAATGGAGGGAGACCTTAATAAATTAGTTGCTTTATCTACCTTATTAAAGAGAAAACCAGACCTTCCTTTAGCCACCCAAGCCCTTACCACAGATATAACATCCGCAAACGAACTAGGCCCAATGTCCGGAGGGAGTATAATTGATGCGGTCGCAGCTTACCACCATGTTGGAAGTGATGCGATTGTTGGAAAAAGCAGGGTTCGGAGTATTGTATTAGCTAGATACATCGCGATGTATCTCATCCGACAGCATACGAATTTATCCCTTTCTGAAATCGGGCTACTTTTTAGCAAGCGAGATCACTCGTCTGTTATCCACGGTGTTAAAAAAATAGAATCCCTTCTATCAACAAATACCGACGTGGATAGCACCCTGGACGCGATATTAAACATAATATCCACAAAAAACACAATTTAAGCCCGGGTTTTTAACAGCCCCGCATACATAGTCCCGAGATAGGTTTTTAACGTTTCCACGGCTATAAGATGAAGAAGAAGATAATTATAAATAGATATAAATAAAAATATATATTGATATCTTCTTTTGTTTTTTCATTATAATAAGAAAATGATTGATCATACTTTTATTACGGTTGTGGCAGGCAAAGGGGGCAACGGGGCAGTTGCTTTCCGTAGAGAAAAGTATGTTCCTTATGGTGGACCTTCCGGGGGAGATGGTGGACAAGGGGGATCCATTCTTCTAAAAGCGAACTCTCAAAAAGCGACCCTCGAGGAATTGACTCCTGGAAAGATATATAAAGCTTCGGATGGTGAAAATGGGAAAAATAAAAATAAAACAGGACCCTCAGGCAAAGATTTAGAAATCCGTGTGCCTGTTGGTACCGTAGTGGACTGGAAACATCTCGATACTGGAGAGGCTGGATCTATAGATCTAGATAAAGAGGGGGATTCTTTGCTAGTTGCCCATGGTGGCCAAGGAGGGAAAGGAAACGCACACTTTGCTACCTCCACTAATAGAGCCCCTCGACTTGCTGAATCCGGAGAGCATGGAGAGACTTTGGAAATAACACTTGATCTTAAGCTACTTGCAGATGTTGGTCTTGTCGGACTCCCGAATGCAGGTAAATCAAGCTTTTTAGCAAGTACGACAGGAGCAAACCCTAAAATAGGAGGGTACCCATTCACGACTTTGGAGCCCAACCTTGGTGTTGTTAACGTTGGTTGGGGAACCTTCATATTAGCTGATATTCCGGGCCTAATAGAAGGATCGCATGGCGGCAGGGGTTTAGGAGACCAATTCCTAAGGCATGTAGAGAGAACTTCTGTACTTGTCCATATAATAGATGGCTCTGCCGAGAATCTCACTGGGGCTTGGACTTCAATTAATACGGAGCTTGAATTGTACTCTCCGGAGCTCTTATCTAAACCGCAAATAGTCTTTATCAATAAACTTGATTTACCTGAAGTACAGTTTAATAAAGATCAATTGATAAAGGAGCTGAAAGACTTAGGGATATCAGAAGTATTTGCAGGCTCGGCAATTTCTGCAGAAGGGCTTGATGAAGTGATACGTTCATCTATGAAATATGTTGGAGAATCCAGAGAACGGAAGACAGACAAAAAGCCTTCTGATAGAGTCATTCTTCGACCAAAACCTGATCATATCAAGCCAACTGTCCAAGCAGTTGAAGCAGGGGTTTGGCGTGTTATACATGAAAAAGCGGAGAGATTGGTTGGCGGTGGACATTTGTCCGATATGATCATTGCTGCAGATGTTTGGCGCGAGCTTGGTAATTTTGGGGTGGTTGAGGAGCTTGAGCGTGCCGGGGCATCGAGTGGGGACACCGTGCTTCTGGGAGAAATGGAATTAATATGGCGGTGAGAATTGGTATCCTAGGGGGAAGCTTTGACCCAATTCATATAGGCCATATGGCTATAGCAGAATATGCTCTGGAGAAACTGCAACTCAATAAAATTATTTTTGTTCCAGCAGGTGATCCCTGGATGAAAACAAGTGGATTATTTGCGCAACCCAAAGATCGATTTGATATGGTTAAAGCCGCAATTTCCGACAATGACTTTTTTGAGATTTCTGATATAGAGATAAGTATTTCAGGGCCATCTCATTCTATCAATACGGTAAAGACTTTTAGAGAAGCCTTATCGGAGAAGGATGAACTAGTGTTTATATTAGGACAAGACGCGATTGAAAGCATAGATCTTTGGGAAAAAGCAAACGAGCTAGTTACGCTGTGTAAATTTGCGGTTATGCCGAGAAAAGAAGCAGATTATGTTAATCCTGTTTTGCTTGAAAATAAAGTAGAGGGGCTTCGTGAAAGAACGTTATTTTTGGATGATATGCCTATAATAAATATAAGTTCGACCAAGGTCAGGGAACAAATAATGGCAGGGCAGCAAGTTGAAAAATTGGTTCCCCAGAAAGTCGTTGATATTATCAATACGCGGAACTTATATAAGGGTTAATTCAATCTTCCTCCAACTCTTTAAGAAAATTACTGTCGCCTCTCCATTTTTGTCTGGTTTTAACCCATAGATTGAGGTATACATTTCTCTGCAGAAGTAACTCGATATCTTTACGTGCTTCTATCCCCACTTGTTTAAGTGCGTTACCCTCTTGGCCTACTAGTATTCCTTTTTGGGATTCTTTTTCTACAAAGATTGTTGCATCTATTATCTCTGTAATGCCATCTTTGGTGTTCTTGCGTTCAAACGAATCCACTTTGACCGCAGTGGAATAAGGTATTTCTTTTCCATATAATTCAAATACTTTTTCTCTAACCAATTCTCCAACAAGAAATCGCTCTGATCGGTTTGTTAATACAGTTTGGTCAAAAAGGGGGTCTCCTGTAGGCAAACTCATTGAAAAGGTTAAGGGCAGGGAAGAAACATCATCATTAATTACGCTTAAAGGGATAATTTCTTCGAATCCGTACATGTTGTTATATTTGTCGATGATTGGCAGCAAGTTTGGTTTTCTAACTGTGTCTACTTTATTTATTAATAAATACACTGGTTTTTGAGTTTTTTTAAGCTCTTCAATCAATACTAGCTCGATTCTTCCCGGCGGCAACGGAGGAGACATTAGGATTACTAGATCTGATTCATCCAGCGCCTCTTTTATTTCCCTGACCATTCTCCTCCCTAGGGTATCTACGTTGATATTTGATGGCCAGCCCGGAGTATCCAAAAATCCTATTTGAAATGACTCTCCGTTAACAATGCCAAGCAACTTCCCTCTGCTAGTCTGCGGCTTGGAGCTGACGGCCGCAATTTTTGACCCTAGTAGCTTATTTAAAAGTGTTGATTTACCCACATTTGCTCTACCAAGTATTGAAACATGGCCACGATGAAAAGGTTTCGAGAGGGTTCCTTTAGCCATTGATCTATATTATACGTCTAAATTTTCCACTAGAAGGGCGTTTTCCCGTATAAAAGTTGCCCTTGGTTTTACTTCTTCCCCCATTAGTGTCTCGAAAAGTTGATTTGCTTCGTAGGCATCTTCAATTTCAACTTTCAGCAAAGTCCGCACCTCAGGATCTAGCGTAGTTTCCCATAGTTGTTTCGGGTTCATTTCTCCCAAACCTTTGTATCGTTGAACGCCTACGCCGCGCGTAGAAACATCTGAAATGATGTCTGGTAAATCCATCATTGAGTTTGCTCGGCCTACGGCGCGTTCGCCTTTGAATACTGTACCCATTGCCTCAAGATGCTCTCTTAAACCAGTAGATAGCTCTGTCATTCTTTCCGAAGCATCTAGTGCAAAGAAAGAATTATCTAACTTAAGAGTTCTACCACTTTCTTTATCTTGGACTGTAATAAAACTTCCATTGTCTTTGTTTCGTGTTTCCTCTATATCAAACATCGTTTGCTGGGTTTCCTTAGGAGCTTTTGATGTGCCCTTAGTGATTTTCCCGGGTTCTTTTTCTTCAATTATTCTGACATCACGTTCTAATAGAGCGGCTTTTAACCTAGTGAAATTATCTTTTGTTGTAAGATCTCGTTCGCCAGCGACTACAGACTGCGCCGTTGCTACCAAAAGAGGCCACGGGTAACCAATGTACTCTAGGTCTTTAATTGCTTTAGCTAAACGATTTAAAGCAGGTAAGATTTCTTTAATTTGTGATTCCTTATATAAAACCTTGGATTCCTTTTCCGAATTTTCGCGAATTGTAAGCCCTTTAAGAGCTTGCTTTAGTAGAGTGGCATCTTTTTCCTGATCTGAATAAAGCCAATGAACGTTATTTTTTCCGATTTGAACCCTATATAAAGGAGGCTGAGCTATGTAAACATAGCCCATTCGGATTAATGGCTGAAAATGTCTGTAAAATAGAGTCAACAGTAAAGTTGTTATATGAGCTCCGTCCACATCAGCATCAGCCATTAGTACTATTTTATGATAGCGTAGCTTAGATAAATCCAAGCCTTCTGAGTCAGCACTTTCTGATTGATTTTCGTCATCGGCTGAAGCGCCGTTGTTGATCCCGCCCAAACCTATACCTAAAGCACTTGCTATGGAACGTATTTCTTCGTGACCAAAAACCTTATCAATTCTAGCTTTTTGTACATTCAGTATTTTACCCCTCAATGGTAATATAGCTTGAAATTGCCTGTTGCGGCCCTCTTTTGCCGATCCTCCGGCGGAATTTCCTTCTACTAAAAATAATTCGCAATTTTCGGGATTTTTATCTGAGCAATCTGCTAATTTTCCAGGTAAAGAAGTTGATTCTAGGGCACCTTTCCTGATTACCATTTCTCGGGCTTTTCTCGCAGCTTCTCGAGCTCGGGCCGATGTAAGACATTTATCTAAAATGCGCCTAGCTTCTTGTGGGTGTTCTTCTAAGTGTTGAGTTAAACCCTCTGCAAATAAACTTTCTACTTGCCCTTTGACTTCTGCATTACCAAGTTTGCCTTTCGTCTGACCTTCAAATTGTGGCTCAGCTAACTTAACACTAATAACTGCGGTGATTCCTTCTCTGGCATCTTCTCCTTGTAAATTAGGATCATCGTCTTTAAGGATTTTGAATTTCCTTGCGTAATCGTTCATTGCTCTTGTTAATGCACCTCTGAAGCCAGTTAAATGAGTCCCCCCATCAACCGTATGTATGCAATTTGCAAATCCCATAACAGTTTCTGCAAAACCGTCATTATATTGAACTGAAACCTCTACTCTGGTTCCGTCCGATTCCTTTTCTACATATATTGGGTCTGGGTTTAACACTTGTCTCTTTGAATTGAGATGTTTAACCAAACTTTTGATGCCACCCTCAAAATAGAAAGTAGCTTCTTTATCTTCAGGCTCGCTGATTAAAGAGATTTCCAACCCTGGGTTTAAATACGCCATTTCTCTGAATCTTTCCGATAATGTAGAAAATTGGAAAGTCGTATCTTGAAATATTTTTGGATCTGGGGTGAAAATAATGGTAGTTCCTTGCCCTTCAGCGGGACCTTCGTGCGCCATTTCTCCTATCGCAACGCCTCTCTCATAATTTTGGGTGTAAAGCTGTCCATCTCTTCGGATCTCAGCCCTTAAATGTATTGAAAGAGCATTTACTACAGATGCTCCTACACCGTGAAGCCCCCCGGAAACTTTATAACTGCCTCCTCCAAATTTTCCTCCTGCGTGTAAGGTCGTCATAACAGTTTGTAGTCCGGTTAATCCAGTAGTCGGGTGCACATCTATAGGTATACCGCGACCATCATCTA
Source organism: Dehalococcoidia bacterium UBA6926 (assembly GCA_002450835.1). Taxonomy (GTDB): domain Bacteria; phylum Chloroflexota; class Dehalococcoidia; order UBA6926; family UBA6926; genus UBA6926. Next base: position 5,477 of record DKAM01000018.1, on the reverse strand, counting down.
CAATCACAGCACTGCCGTCTTCCTTTAAGGTAATCGTAACGCTGTCACAAAATCCTGCCATTGCTTCGTCAACGGAATTATCAACGACTTCATATATTAAGTGATGAAGTCCCCGTTCGTCTGTGCTTCCAATATACATGCCTGGCCTTCGGCGTACCGCCTCAAGCCCTTCTAAAACTGTTATATCGTCAGCAGTGTAGCTATCTTTTGGTTTATTGCTACTTTTGTTTTTTGAAGATTTAGCCATGAACTGACACCTCAGTAAGTTTTCGAGATTTGTCGCGTATCTGAACGCGCTTTTTATTTTCTATTAGATTAGTACCGTTTGTTTACTCGTTTAATTCTAGCAAAATACGCCATTATGAGCAAAGTTTATTCTATATATAGATATTTACAGCTAATAATTCGATATATTGTGGCAGATTGTTATTAATTATTTCAATTAGAAGACGTTTCCTTCTTAGCTAATATTCTATGGATAGTTCTTCGGCTTAATTTAAATTTTGATGCTAGTTGATCTACATTAATCTTGTCCTCTATCCATGCGGTTCGTATTAGCGAGTTTCTTTTCTCACGCATATTAATTTGCTCCGATTTAGAGATATCTAAAATACATTGCTCAAAAGGGCACTCTAGTGATTTCTCACATCCGTGACCACACCCAGTATCTTGATAAATGTAATTCCCCGAAGGTCCTCCATTAATACGGTCTATTAAATTTCGTGCCATATCAAACCTTCCTATGTGTCCTAAATTGCTTAGAAAAACAAAGATAGATCATATGTTCTTCTTTTGTCAATAACGAAATGTCTCTATTGATTTTCAAGAGCTAGTAAATTTAATATTAAAATCGTATTGTGATTTTAAGGAGAGTGATATATATATGTCGCATGTTAAAAATGTGTTTGTGACTTTTGCCGTTGTTATGCTGTTAGCGACGTTTTCTTCTTGTACTCAAATAAAAGCAGGGCTAGAAAGCCCATTGCCTCCCCCAGAGACACTCCAGTTGCAAGCGGATGTGATGGACTCATCCAACATTGGGGGGAAAATGGTTCATTTTTCTTGGACACCTCCTGATGAAAGTAGCAATATTGATTTGGTGGTAATAGAAAAAGCAGAAAATCTACAAGGGCCCTGGGAGGAAATAGCCGCCGCGCGCCCCCATAGAGGGTACTATCAAGAGAAAGGCTCTATATTTAGGATAGGAAGAATATACTATTTTAGAGTTTTCTTAACCAGAGGTGGTGACCAAACTAAGCCAACTAAGCCTATGGAAGTACTGATTACTGACTAATAAGCAGTATCCGGAGTAGCCTAACTAAACTGCCGCACGCCTCAATATTCGTTGAAAGAAAATCATGTGCGGTTTATTCTTGGGTTTATTAGGCAAGCGATAAAGAATTTATGTGTTCGTTAAAAAATAATCAGGGAAATTTGTAAAAGACGTGTTAGGCGTCGTAACTGAAAAGATGTGGTGACTTATATGTGGAATGTTGTAGAAGACGACCTTGAATCGATAGCAATTGGAGCAGGGATATTAGGTACCGGTGGTGGAGGAAATCCTTATATCGGAATGCTTCGCGCTAAACAACTGATTAGAGAAAATGGCCCGGTGAAGGTTCTATCTCCAGATGAACTAGATGAAAGTGATTATATCGTTTGCGTTGGTGGAATTGGAGCGCCCACGGTTGGCATAGAGAAAGTACGTGATAATCAATCGTATTACGCATTAAAAGCGATAGAGGATTTTACAGGGAAGAAAGCTAGCGCGATCATTTCTAACGAAATAGGAGGAAGTAACTCTGTAGAACCACTGATACCAGCATCATTAGCAGGGCTTCCAGTGGTTGATGCAGATGGTATGGGGCGAGCTTTCCCAGAAGTTCAAATGAAGACTTTCTTCGTATATGGTATTCCTGCCTACCCAATGGCAGTGTGTGATGAAAAAGGAAATACCGCATTAATTACAGAGGCTCTTGATGGGAAATGGGTCGAAAGGATGGCTCGTGCGGTCACAATCCAGATGGGAGCCGTTGCTTGCTATGCATTGGCGCCTATGACTGCTCACCAAATACAAACAACAGCTGTTTTAAATACCTTGAGTTTAGCTAAGGAACTTGGGGAGGCAGTTCGGGTTGCTAGAACTGCCAACGAAGATCCGATAGAAGCTTTGATGAACGTCCAATCAGGGAAAGTTTTGTTTCAGGGAAAAATTATCGATTTAGATAGGCAAACCACGGCAGGGTTTGCAAAAGGGCAAGTAGTAATAGAAGGTATGGGCGAATATGAGTCAAATAAATTGACTGTTGAGTTTCAAAATGAAAATCTTGTAGCCCGTTTGAATTCGGAAATAATTTGTATTGTTCCAGATCTAATATGTATAGTCGACACAGAAAGAGGAGAACCAATAACGACCGAACTTTTAAGGTATGGGTTTAGAGTAACAGTACTTGGATTTCCAGCCCCCGAATTATGGAAGACACCAGAAGGACTCGCTACTGCAGGGCCATCGGCTTTTGGATATGACGTTGAGTATGCGGATCTAGAGCTGACCTAAATTTTTATGTTGAGCCCAATATCACAATGATGTTGGCGAGAAAGAAAAGAATGTTATGCATATAGGAATTGATGTTGGAGGAACCAATACAGATGCCGTTTTAATGGATGGTGAAGTATTGGTAGGCAAGATAAAAAGTCCAACTACGCCCGATGTCACATCTGGGATCATTTCTTGCATAAATACCCTTAATGCTTCTAAGCCCAATGATGCGGAAATAGACGCGGTAATGCTGGGGACGACCCATTTTGTTAACGCACTTCTGCAACGTGCGGGGTTAGCCCATTCTGCAGCTTTGAGGCTTTGTTTACCAGCTACTACGATGCTTCCACCTCTCGTTGATTGGCCCGATGATCTCAGAAGTTCAATCGGTGGCCATACTTACATGGCTAATGGTGGTCACGAATATGATGGGAGGGAGATTTCTCCCATTGACGAAATTCAATTACGCACCATAGCAAAAAAAATGAATGATGAAGGAGTAAGATCAGTTTCCATATCTGGAGTCTTTTCTCCAGTGGATGATTCCCACGAGAAAATCGCAGCCGATATTATCACTTCAGAAATCCCTAGTATGAACATAACTTTATCATCTGAAATAGGCCGTGTTGGAATATTGGAACGGGAGAACGCTGCGATGCTTAATGCTTGTCTCGTTGAAGTAGCTACAACAACGGTAGCTGCAATTCAAACAGCTATGGCTTCAGCCGGGCTAGAAGCACCGTTATTTTTTAGCCAGAACGACGGAACCTTGATGCAGTCGGAATTTGCCGCTCAGTACCCCGTTTTTACTATCGCATCGGGTCCAACTAATAGTATGAGAGGGGCTGCGTTTCTATCAGGAGTTCTTGATGCTGTCGTAATAGATATTGGAGGGACTTCTACTGATGGAGGAATGCTCGTAAGGGGTTTTCCGAGAGAGGCGATTGTAGCCGTAGATGTTGCAGGCGTGAGAACTAATTTTCGGATGCCGGATGTTTTTTCTATAGCTCTTGGAGGTGGGACCGTAATAAAACAAAACCCTTTAGTTATAGGCCCAGAAAGTGTTGGCTTCAGACTGACTCAGGAAGGCATGGTTTTTGGTGGCGATCAACTCACTGCAACCGATATAGCTGTTGCCAATGGAACTGCTGGAGTCGGTGACCCTAAACTTTTGTCTGATATTAATGCCTCGTTTGCTCAAGAGGCAATCAATGAAATTCAAAAACGCGTCGAGGAGGTAGCAGACCAGATAAAAGTTAGTTCTCACCCAGTGCCTGTTGTATTGGTAGGTGGGGGCAGTATTTTGGTAAAGAATTCTTTTGAAGGTGCTTCCGATGTTCTCCGGCCATCTAATGCCGACGTAGCCAATGCAATTGGAGCTGCGATATCGCAAGTAGGAGGCCAAGTCGAAAAAGTGTATTCACTGACAGAGATGACTAGAGAGGAAGCCTTGAACTTGGCAAAAGAAGAAGCGATAAGTAAAGCCGTTGATGCGGGGGCAGATCCAGATTCAGTAGGAATTATGGATATCGAAGAGATCCCCCTAGCGTACCTCCCCAGCAATGCATTAAGAGTCAAAGTTAAATCTGTTGGAAACTTAGACATATCAAAACAAAATTGATTTTCTGTCTTATTCGTTGAAAGAAAACGGCACTAGGTTTATTCTTGGTTTCGGCCATTAAGAAAGAAGGAAATAAATTGGATTTTGTTTTCAGTCCAGAAGAAGAGAAATTACGCTTAGAAGCAAGTAAATTTGTTCGTGAAGAATGGGAAGATCGTGGAAAAGATGTAACTTCTTTGTGGGTTGCATCTCATGATGTTGATGATGTTGAGGAACGAGAAAGAATTCACGAGTTTACCCAAAAACTTATAGAAAAAGGCTGGTGGACTATGCACTGGCCTAAGAGATATGGCGGGCAAGACGCTCCCTTTAGCACTTTGTTAGCTTACAGAGAGACTATGGCATACGAAGGAGCACCAGAATCATTGGGAGGTGGCATCGAAGCCCCTACTCTCATGCTACATGGAACCGAATGGCAGAAAGATTTCTTTTTACCGAAGATATCAAATGGTGAAATAACACGATGGTCTCAAGGGTTCAGTGAACCAGATGCCGGGTCGGATTTAGCATCCATAGAAACTAGAGCTGTAGAAGACGGAGATGACTATATAATCAATGGACAAAAAATATGGAATTCAGATGGGGCATGGTCAGATTGGGGGCACTATTTAGTAAGAACCGATCCAGATGCACCAAAGCATAGAGGTATTTCATACCTTTTGCTAGATATGAAATCTCCGGGGGTAAAAATATTACCCATATATGATGGTTTAGGACGAAGGAGGTGGAGTCAAATTTTCCTTGAGGATGTTCGGGTACCTAAGCAGAATCTTTTGGGAGAAGCTAACAGAGGTTTTTATGTCGCTATGACCACCTTAAGCTTTGAAAGAATACCCGTTGAAGTACCAGCTAGGCTACTAAGATACTTGGAAAGATTTATTGGCGAATTTACCAAAGGCAAATTAAAACATTTACAAAACAATGCTGCAGCAAAACATATTTTAGCTGACCTTCGAGTTCAAATCGAAACGGCAAGAATGATAATGTATCGTGGAGCATGGTTGCAAGGCCAAGGATCTGTTCCTGAAAGCGAGGCTTCGATGACAAAAGCCATGTTGGATGAAACTGGTATAAGAGTTTACAAAGAATTAGCGAGGCTCGCAGGCGCTGATGCGCTTTACAGGCCACGGACAAATCAGAAAGCTCCAATGCACGGATTATTAGGAGCAAACGCTTGGTTAAGTACAGCCTTTAGTTTGGGTGGAGGAAGCCTAGAAGTGCAACGGCAAATTATAGCTCAGCGAGGGCTTGCATTACCCAGGTAAGCAAAAGGCCCTGATTACACTCGATCACAATTATTAGAGGTGAAATATTACC
>DKAM01000010.1 GCA_002450835.1 Dehalococcoidia bacterium UBA6926 | reverse complement strand
ATTGTTTTATAGCTTCATTCTGGGCCTGGGAGTATTTAAGTAGCCTTCCAGATTTTGGCGTTTTGATATCTAGTTGCATTAAAATTACTCCATACTACTTACGGTGCGATTTAGTTGATCCTTAGGGTAATTGTCATATACGTCCTTCTCAAGTTCCTCGTGCGATGGGAAAGGTGATTTTTTTGCGAATTCCACTGCTCGAACAATATTTTCATTTATTGCTAGCTCCATATCATCTAGCTCATCTTTTGTAGCGCCCCCCTCTTCGAGCAAAAACACACGAAATCGAGGGATGGGATCAATTTTCTTCCAATCAAATTCTTCAGAATCAGATCGGTATCTTAGGGGATTATCACCTAAAAAGTGGCCACGGTATCGATACGTTTTTGCTTCGATAAATGTTGGGCCATCGCCGTCCCTTGCTCGACTAACCGCATTTTTAGCACAGTCAAAAACGGCCAATGGGTCCATCCCATCCACTATCTCCCCTGGCATGCTGTATCCTTTTGCGCGATCAGCGATATTTTCGATCGAAACTGAATAGTCTGAAGGGGTAGATTGAGCATATAAATTATTCTCACACACAAATATTACTGGAAGTTTCCAAATAGAAGCGAGGTTCATTGATTCATGAAGAACACCTTGATTTGTGGCCCCATCCCCAAAAAAAGAAACTGCTACTTGATTAGTACCCATTATTTTTGCTTTCAATGCAGCCCCACACGCCAGGGGGATACTAGACCCAACTATACCGTTAGCTCCAAGCATACCCACCGTAGAGTCAGCAATATGCATGGACCCACCTTTTCCTTTATTAGCTCCACCGACCTTGCCAAAAATTTCTGCCATCATGAGATTAATATGAACACCTTTTCCTATAGCATGGCCATGGCCGCGATGGGTGCTCGTTAAATAATCATTTTGATCAAGAGCTAGGCAAACCCCAGCCGCGACCGCCTCTTGACCTTCCGAAGAATGTAAAAGCCCTCGAATACGTTCATCAACGATCTGACGCGAGGCTATTTCTTCAAATTTCCTTATGGTAAACATAGAACGATATATATCTAATAAATGTTCCACTAGACCACCTAAGTTGTTGTTTTCTTTGGTTTTACTAAAAACAAAATTTTGTTTGCAATTATTTTCTCATATCTTAGAGATTAATTATATGTTACCGTTTTCACATGGATATAAATACTAACTTAAACGAAGAACATAAGATTTTACGGCAGACCGTTAGGGACGTAGTAAAACAATACGTCGCTCCAAGAGCGTACGAAATAGACCAAGATAGAGAATACCCTGAAGATATATTTAATCTTTTTTCCGATAAGGGTTTCTTTTCAATCCTTTTCCCGAAAACGCTCGGAGGATCTGACTTGGGAACCTTAGGGTTAACAGTCGCAGTAGAAGAAATAGCAAGAGGTTGTGCATCTTCAGCCCAAATTTTAATATTATCAGCCTTAACAACCTGGCCTCTTCGAATAGCCAATAATCAAAATTTGATCAATGCAATTATTCCTGGTGTGATAAACGGCTCCTTAAGAGGAGCATTTGCCTTGACCGAACCCAATGCTTCATCAGATTTATCGACAATGGTAACAAAAGCAAAAATCAAAGATGGAACTTATTATATTAGTGGCGAGAAAGATTTCGTATCAGGCTCGACAGTGGCCGACTATTTCATATCCTTTGCTAAAAATGAAAAAGGAGCTATGAGCGCATTTCTCATAAATTTGCCAAACCCAGGCATAATCTTTCTTAGAAGAGATGAAGGGATGGGTATAAAAGGGATACCTCACTGCGATTGGTCATTTGATAACGCTACAACTCCAGAGGAAAATCTTATCGGAAATGAGGGGGAGGGATCAAATATTGCGAGAATCAGTATGAACGCGATTCAACCTCTACTAGCCGCAAGAGGACTTGGATCTGCAGAAGAGTCTCTTGCCTTTTCTAGAAATTACTCTTTAGAAAGAAAAATTTATGGGGATACCTTATCTGAATTACAAGCAATACAGCTATATCTAGCTGAGATGGCTGTAAACGTATCAGCCACACGTGAACTGACCTATAACGCAAGTAAGATGGTAGATAATAATCAATTTACGACTGAGGAGGATGCAGCATATTTAAATATAGCTAAGATATTCTCCGCAAAAACGGCAATAAACTCCGCTGATAAAGCCATGCAAATATCAGGTGGACACGGTTACATGGAAGTTCATCCTCTCGAAAGAATTTACCGAGACGCTCGCCACCTCAGGCTATACATGGGTACAGACGAAGTCCTTAAGATACGGGTGGCCAAATCTCTACTAGAAACCGGTATGGGTATTGGAAGTTCTGTATCTCGCCAGTCCACTGAAGAGCGAACTAAAAGGGAACTTCGAGACGATAAATGAGGAAGACATCTTAGCGGGAATGTTGGCAAGACAAGCAATCGCTGGTAGGATTTAAAAGTAGAATAATATTTACAAGTATTTGGGAGGGAAAATGCCTGACACAATTGTTTCTCACGACGTGGATTTAGTTAAGGGATATATGGCTAGGCCAATGGAGGCTGGCAACTACCCTGGGCTAGTAATAATACAAGAGTGGTGGGGATTAGATGAGCACATTAGAGACGTCACAAGAAGGTTTGCTAGAGAAGGTTATGTAGCAATTGCGCCTGACTTATTTCATGGAGAAGTCACCGCGGACCCTCAAGAAGCAGGGAAATTAGCCGGTAGCTTAGATAGAGCACGAGCAGTCAGGGACACTCAAGCAGCTATGAACTATATTCAAGATTCAGAGTTCAGTAATGGCAAAATGGGAGTGATTGGATACTGCTTAGGCGGGGGTGTATCTTTACTCACTGCTTGTAACGACAGTATTGATGCTGGGATCGTTTATTATGGCGGATTACCCAATCCGTTGGATCTTCTAGATAACATAGAGGCTCCAATATTAGCGGTTTACGGCGAAGATGAAGGTGAGAGAGCAAACGAACTCGAAACGGAACTTAACAACAGAGGAAAAAGTGTAGAAAAGCACATTTATCCAGGAGCTGGGCATGGCTTCTTCAACGATTCTGGTGGAAACCACAACGGCGAAGCAGCAGCAGATGCCTGGGAAAAAACGCTAGCTTTTCTCAAAGCAAACGTTTAAAACTTACTGGGGTTAATAGATGCCAGATACGATCGTTACTCAAGATATAGAACTTGTTTCAGGATACTTAGCCCGTCCAATCGAGGACGGCAAGTATCCCGGAATTATCGTTCTCCAAGAATGGTGGGGCCTAGATGAGCATATACGTGATGTGACCAGGCGGTTTGCGAGACAAGGATTCATAGCGTTATCGCCCGATCTCTACCATGGCAAACAAACCGCGGATCCGGACGAAGCTAGAGGGTTAAGTTCAGGACTGGATAGAACAAGAGCGACCCGAGACGTAATCGCCAGTATAGATTATCTAAAAAGCATGGACATCTCAAACGAATCTGTATTTACTATAGGATATTGCATGGGAGGCGGTATCTCCATCTTAACAGCATGTAAAACTGATTTAGCAGGTGCTATCGTTTATTATGGCGGCCTGCCGAATCCAGTAGAGCAATTGGATGACTTAAATGCTCCGGTACTGGCAATATATGGTAGCGATGAAATCGATCGCGCGAACGATCTTGAACAAGCGCTTAATGAGAGAGGTAAGGTCGTAGAGTCACATATATATGAAGGTGCAAGACACGCTTTCTTTAACGACAGCTGGGATGAAAGATACGATAAGGATGCATCTGATGATTCCTGGGTCAAAGTGATGGATTTTATTTCAAAGAATAGTTAATACTTGGATGGTTTAACCAATTTTGAAACAAAATAATTTATCTAATTCTTCCAAGCAAAAATTCACCAGACGCCAATATCGATTCCTTTGAATCATTAGACATTTCTATTTCTGACAATTTAGTTTTTGCCCGATTCCAATGATTCTCTGCCTCAATTAAGCAATATTCTTTGGCTTTCATATAATCCAATATATTCCTGATTTCATCTACATCTCTGTTATCTTCTGAGTCTTCATATATAGATTGCAGTTTGTGATATTGCTCATTTGATCTGTTATTTAAGCCATAAACAATTGGTAAACTTTTCTTCCCACGCTTTAAATCTATACCTATTTGCTTGCCGGTTTCAGAGTCCCCCCATATATCTAATATATCATCGACAACCTGATAGGCTAAGCCAAGTTCAAGACCAACAATTCCCAACGATTCACTCTTGGTCCCCGAGCCTTCAGCTATCACCGCACCCATTTCAAATGCACATCTGAAAACCGATGCGGTTTTGTTTGCGATCATATCATAATACTCTTCGAGCCCTATATCTGATTGCTCTTCAAAAAGAAGATCATTGAATTGGCCTTCACATAAAGCCAAGCAAGTTTGGTCAAGCGCCCGTGCAGCATCAATAACTCTATCATGAGGAATACCTTGGTCCAGTAACCGCAATAGAGTAAGACGCGAGATAGAATACATGCCATCACCTGCGTTTATTGCTTGCGATTTGCTCCATCTATTCCAAACTGTGGGCCTTGATCTCCTCAAGTCACTATCGTCTTGAATATCATCGTGGATCAACGAAAAATTATGTAGTAACTCTATAGCCACCGCACCTGGCAACGCTTTATATACATCCCCACCACAACTTTCCACGGAAGTAAGCATTAAAGATGGGCGTATATATTTACCTGGGTAAATCAAATTTCCATTTTCCCAACCCAGTTGATAACGCATCATTTCATATAATTCATGATCCTTTGAATGAAACAGTTCGGTTATATAAGAATCGAGTACCGGCCGGTAGTGTTCCAATGCTCCAGGGATTTCATGTGACATGTTATTTAACCAACTGGTTGGGGTTCATCCTGGTTATCAATGGACGGTATTCCAAGGAAATCGAAAATCTCTGAGGCTGCAACTCCTCCCTCACGTAAAATACGTGGCGGAGAAGTAGTTATGTCTAAAATAGTCGATGGTGTTCCAGAGCAAATTTCATCCGAAGGAACCACATAGTCCAACCAAGATCCAATCTCTTTTTCGGCCTCCTCAGCAGATTTTGCTTCAGCAAAACCAGACCGATTAGCACTAGTCCCAACAATGGGCCCACCAAACTCTTCTATCAAATCCAAAGCGATTTCGCTGGACGGCATTCTAATAGCGATCGTATCTAAACCGCCTGACACAATGTTGGGAACTTTAGGGTTTCTAGCAAACACTATTGTCAAAGCTCCAGGCCAAAAATGCTTGATAAGTTTTTTTTCTGTTTTGGATAATTTTTTCACCAAATCATTTATTTGTTCTAAATGTGAAATCAGTACAGGCAACCCATGATCTCGGTTACGATTCTTGGCGCTAAATATTCTGTTCACTGCCCTTTCATTAAAAGCATCCGCACCTAGTCCATACACAGTATCTGTAGGAAAAGCCACCATTCCACCAGATCTTAATATCACGGCAGCCGCTCGAATATTTAGGTCTCGTATCACGCCCCTACCTCCTTGACCGAGTATACCACGGACGCGAACCCGAAAACTCCTAGAAAATGACTAATAAACCAAGATTTTCTAATAAATTTGTACTAAAGTGAAATATACTTCGATTAATAATTTATGTGAAAAGATTTGAAATGGAAATATCCAATAATATTGAGATCAGCAAACAAAAACCAATACTAGTTGTTGATTTCGGGTCACAATATAGCATGTTGATTGCAAGGAGAATCAGAGAGCTCGAAGTATACTGTGAAGTTATCAGCTCAAGCAAAACTATTGAGGAAATTCGTGATATGAACCCTAGAGGAGTAATTCTGTCTGGAGGGCCGGCAAGCGTCTACGATACCAGTGCTCCAGCAACAGACATTGAATTACTAAAATCGAATCTACCTGTGCTGGGAATTTGTTACGGAATGCAACTTATGGCATACCAACTGGGGGGACGAGTTAATCCATCTAAAACCCATGAATATGGGAAATCTTATTTGAAAATAAACAACAATACATCCTTGCTTTTTGATGGCATACCGGAACAAATCGATGTATGGATGAGCCACGGAGACAAAGTAGAAACCTTACCTCCTGATTTTGAAGCTATAGGACTATCAATGAATTCCCCTTATGCAGCGATGGCGAACTCGAATAAAAAATATGGTATTCAGTTCCATCCAGAAGTAGTTCACACTCCAATGGGTAAAGACATACTAGCAAATTTTTTGTTCAAGATTTGTGAAGCCGAAAAAAATTGGACACCAGCTCAATTTGTGGAAACTACGGTAAATCAAATAAAAGAACAAGTAGGCAATCAACAAGTAATCTGTGGTTTATCAGGAGGTGTAGATTCTGCAGTCGCAGCATCTTTAGTTCATGGGGCAATAGGGGATCAACTGACCTGCATCTTTGTAGATAACGGATTGCTACGCAAAGGAGAGTCTGAATCAATTGTTAGAGATTTTTCAGATCATATGAAAATGTCCTTAGTTCACGTAAACGCAAAAGATCGATTTCTTTCAATCCTTTCAGGAGTTACCGATCCTGAAGAAAAGCGAAAGTTGATTGGCAACGAATTCATATCGATATTTGAAGAAAATGCAAAGCAACTAGGGGATGCTAAATTTTTGGTACAAGGAACCACCTACCCTGATGTAATTGAAAGTATGGTAGATGACAGCGGTGTGGGTGCAGTAATTAAGTCACATCATAACGTCGGTGGATTGCCGGAAAAAATGGATCTAGAACTTGTAGAACCTATCCGGGACCTATTTAAAGATGAGGTACGAAAAGTAGGAACAAATATAGGATTACCAGATAGTATTGTTTGGCGACAACCTTTTCCAGGACCTGGCCTTGCGATCAGAATAATAGGAGATATAACTTCGGAAAAATTGGAGATCCTAAGAGAAGCAGATTATATAGTCACAAACGAAATTAAAAAAGCTGGATTAACCAAAGAGACGTGGCAAGCTTTTGCCGTTTTAACGAGCTCAAAATCGGTAGGAGTGATGGGAGATGATCGTACATACGGCTATGTTATAGCTGTCAGAGTAGTTCATAGTGAAGATGCAATGACTGCAGATTGGTCCCGGCTTCCCTACGAATTACTAGAAACTATATCAAGTAGAATCATAAACGAAGTACCAAACATAAACAGAGTTGTTTACGATATAACATCAAAACCGCCAGGTACGATCGAGTGGGAGTAGATTCCATCTACTAATCTATTGTTTATAAACGTTTTAAGAGAAAGGATTTAAGAATGATTACCCGTTACACCAGCCCAAAAGCACCTGAACCAGCGCCCGAGCGTTGGTCTAACTGCATTGTCTCCGATGGTATCGCATACTTTTCAGGCTTGACATCGCGAAATGCCGATGGCGTGACTATCGACGGAGCAGATGAATACGAGCAAACCAAAATCATCTTCGAGAAACACAAGGCGTTGATTGAGGCCGCTGGCGGCAAGATGTCGGACTTTACCAAGCTCACTATTTATGTCACGCGTATTGAGAACAACACAGAGGTGTGGAAGGCCAGGGCCGAGTTTTTTGAAGGCGATTTCCCTGCCTGTTCCCTAGTCGAAGTCTCGAACCTGGCCGGGCCAGATATCTACGTGGAAATTGAAGGTATCGCCCATATCGGAAAAGGTGCCCGTTAAGGAAGTTTCTAACCTCTTTTAAGTGTTTCTATTACTTTTCAATAGTGTGAGTAATTTAGATCTAATAAAAAGATGAAACCTATAACTAATTTTATTGCCATACTTCAACTTCCTACTAGTTGGTGGAAAAAGTTGGTTCTATTGAGTTTAGCTGCTTTTTTTATCAATGCGGGAGCAGATCATTTTGTTAATCCAGACTTTTATTTATCCATTATGCCCCCTGATCTCCCACTACGTTCTGAGGCTGTTTATATCAGTGGTTTTTTTGAACTACTGGGAGGCATCTGTGTGTTGATTCCTCGACTGCGCAGAATAGCTGGTTGGGGATTAGTTGCCCTTTTAATTGCTGTTTATCCCGTTAATATTTATATGGCTATTACACCGGAGAATTTTCCTGATACCCCTCTTGCACTACTCTATTTTCGTCTCCCTCTACAGTTTATATTTTTCTATTGGACTTACTCGGTAACACGGCCCACCTATAACCCTACTGATCAAAAGCCATAATCTAATTATCAGATAGAAATAAACAGAATGTTTCGACTATATATGGCGTTCATTTGGATTTAATTACTAAATGTGGTATGTTTCTAGGTACAACCTGTAGTAATGGGAAAATATTGGGGGAGGTAAAATGTTAGAGAATCTTTTTGGTTTATCCAAAGCAGGTACCTCGGTCCGAACCGAGTTAATGGCTGGTTTAGCAACCTTTCTTACGATGGCGTACATCACGGTTGTCAACCCAGGAATTCTAAGCAGTGAAGGAACCGGAATGGAATTCGGTGCCGTGTTCACAGCTACGATCATCGCATCAGTCGTTGGAACATTGATAATGGGACTGTGGGCAAACTGGCCCATTGCACTAGCACCAGGTATGGGCTTAAACGCCTTCTTTACGTTTAGTGTTATTTTTGGCCAAGGCTACAGTTATTCCCAAGCGTTAACGGCTGTGCTGGTTGCAGGTATTGTCTTTGTAATACTTTCAGTTACTCCAGCGCGTAAATACATTATCAATTCGATCCCGAAGAGCATGAAATTAGGTATCGGTGCAGGCATCGGCCTTTTTCTCGCCATCATTGGGTTCCAAGGTGCAGGAATTGTAGTTAATGATGACGCAACACTGGTGGGCCTAGGTGATATCGCCTCAGCTAACGTTTTGCTTGCGGGTCTTGGTTTTATTATCATTGCCGTATTAGATAAACGTGGTATACCGGGTTCGATTATCATAGGAATTCTTAGCGTTGCTGTAATTGCATGGGTAACCGGAGTTGCTTCATTAAGTGGTGTGGTAGGCTCTGTGCCAAACCCGACGCATGCCTTTTCACTAGATTTCTCCTTATTGGCAACCGCAGGTTTCATTGGTACGGCTTTTGCCTTCCTGTTTGTAGATTTTCTTGATACAGCAGGGACCCTAACATCTGTGGCTAACCTTACCGGCAGGGTAAATGATGACGGAGAGGTTGAAGATATTGATCGAGCGTTACTAGCTGATTCTTCAGCAACGGTTGTTGGTGCACTAGTAGGCACGTCAAACACCACATCCTACATAGAAAGTGGTGCAGGCGTCAAAGAAGGAGGACGCACTGGATTAACTGCGGTTACAGTGGCTGTTCTATTTACAGCCTGCCTGGTCTTTGCACCATTAGCGCAGTCAGTACCAGGATTCGCAACGGCTCCAGCTCTGATATTCATTGCAACCTATTTCCTAAGGAACTTAAAGGATATCGACTGGGACGATGTATCAGAATATGCACCTGCGGTTCTTGCGGCAATAGTGATGCCTTTAACCTACAATATTGCTTATGGGATCGCTATTGGATTTATAGCATTTGTGGTTATCAAGGCTTTAGCCGGTAAAAGAGAAGAACTGAATGCTGGATCCATAGGTATCGCAGCTGTATCAGTACTATTCTTCTTAGCAGATGCTTTGGAACTTGCGTCCTGATTGAGAACTTAAGAGGCCGGGCTCGTTTATATTAGCCCGGCCTACTTCTCGATCATTTAGGGAAATTCCACCTTCGATACGCATAATTCCACCACATTTTGGTTACATACTATGGCTTCTAACTAAATAAATAACGATTTCATGCGTTCTGCAAAGCTGAGCCCGAATTCTTTGTGTATACTCGTATATGGGAATTCTTTGAGGGATGAATTTGATGAAAAAAATCATGGTTGTAGGGGGCGGTGGCCGAGAACATGCCATAACTTGGAAACTATCCAAA
>DKAM01000020.1 GCA_002450835.1 Dehalococcoidia bacterium UBA6926 | reverse complement strand
GAACCTATATACATTGCAGGCCTTTTACGAACTGCTTCAAGGCCTTCAAGAACTTGTATTTGGTCTGCTTTATAATCTTCTGATTTTGTTGGCATTAGGCTATCTTAGATACTACTAGAAAGGGGCTTTTAAACATACCTCGCAAAAGGGCCCTCTATCGTCTATTAATTTGCCGTAGACTAAAGAGTTTTTCTGCCAGGTCTCCAACCTGCTGGGCAAAGTTTTCCAGATTGTAGGGCTTGGAGAGTCCTGACGGTTTCGTCAACACTACGTCCGATATATGGAGGATTAACTGTTAATGAACGAAGATAACCTTGATCATCTATTATGAATGTTCCTCGAAAAGCTTGTCCTGGTTCCTTATCAAGAACTCCATAGGAACTAGAAATCTTCAGTGAAGGATCGGCTAGTAATGGATAAGAAAGTTTGTCTATTCCACCTTTAGTTCTCGGTCTTTCCATCCAAGCCTTATGTGTATATTTTGAATCGGTAGAGCATCCAATCAGTACACAATTTGCCTTCTCGAAATCTTTTATTCGGCGATTAAAAGAATGTATCTCGGTTGGACACAAACTGGAAAAGTCCCGTGGATAGAAAAAAAGGACAGTCCACTTTTTCTCCTCTATTATTTTAACCAATGAAATCTTATCAAAAAGTATCTCTTTCTTTCTGGAATCGAATCGGACTATGTCGCCCTCGAATAGTGGCGCGGATTTCCCTAAACGTGGAATTTGGTTTGTCAAAATTAATTACCGATGGCACTAATTAGGAAAAATGTATAAAGTTTTGGCCAATAATCAATATTAGCATATGCCATAAATGATGAAATTATCTAGTTATTGTTCAAAAAACGATGTGACAGTCTTGATAACTTTAGAAACTTCTTGATCTGTCAGGGCTGGATGTACGGGAAGACTAAGTACCTCTGCTATTAATTTCTCAGCATTAGGGCACTTTGTTTTCAAGTGCTTCATTGGATCATAACCGTACAACAATGTAGGGTAATAGATTCCAGTTCCTATTTCATTATCACTAAGATACTTTCGTAACTCATCACGTCTGTCAGACCTGATAGTATATTGGTGAAATACGTGACCCCTACGATTTTCTGGAATCGAAACATAGTTTGAAAATGCACTGTTATATCGTTCAGCAATCTCTTGTCTTCTAGAATTGAAATTTTGTAGCTTAGAAAGCTGCACTCTGCCAATTGCAGCTGAAATGTCTGTCATTCTATAATTATAACCAAATTCTGTATGCTGATACTGGGCAGTCATACCATGGGCCCGCATATTTCTGCAATGCTCTGCCACTTTTGAATCGTTAGTAGTAATCATACCTCCCTCGGAGGTGGTCATATTCTTAGTTGGGTAGAAACTAAACCATCCTGCCTTTCCAAAACTTCCTGCACTCTGGCCCCATGATTTTGAACTGTGTGCTTGGGCTGAATCTTCAATCAAAACCAGATTGTGTTTATCACAAACATTCTGAAAGGATGGCATATCTGCTAATTCCCCATAGAGATGAACTGGTTGAATTGCTTTGGTATTATCTGTTATTTCCTCCTCAGCCTTGACTGGATCTAAACAAAACCCATTTTCCTCAACGTCTGCAAAAACTGGTTTAGCTCCAGTCATTATAATTACTGAAGCCGTTGCAAAAAAGGTAAAAGGTGTTGTGATTACCTCATCACCTGGCCCTATCTTATTTGATAACAGAGCTAAATGTCCAGCTGTAGTTCCATTACTGGTTGCAACTGCATGCTTTACGCCACACATACTAGCAAATTCTTCCTCAAAACTAGCGACTTCCGGGCCTTGAGCAATTATTCCCGAGCGTAAGACTCTGTCAACAGCAGCTCTCTCCTCTGAACCCATTTGGGGGTTAGCAATTGGTATCACGGTGACTGTATCCAAAATGTATCTATTAAAAGCAACAGTACGACACTTTAAATCCGTTTTTAGAAAAAGGTGGTGCATAAAATATTTATAGACGATAAATAGGAGAAAGGTTTATATATTAGTATTATTGGAAGTTGTCTGGTGTAAACCATGTTTGAAGAAACAAATTGGAAAACTGTAAGCGCTGAAATGATTGGGACCTTATTTTTGGTCTTTTTCGGAGTAGTCGCTTTTGCTAGCTCGGAAGATGTCTTCTCAGGTGCCTTGACGCTTGGTCTGACTCTTATGATTCTTGTTCACGTCTTTGGACCTATATCTGGATGTCACCTAAATCCAGCTGTAACTATCGGCGTCATGATGTCTAAAAAAATGAGTCGGGATGATGCAATAGGGTATATGGGTGCTCAGATTATAGGGGCAACTCTTGGTTTTGTCCTTTTCAAATTCCTAAATCCAGGCGGGGATGATGCCATGGTTGATGGTGATATGGCCATCCTAGTAGCTGCAGCTATTGGGACTATGTTCTTTGTAATGATTCTATTGAGTACTCAAGATCCATTTGCAGTTGGTGCCACTTTATTCGTGGTTTCTAGCACTGCATTCGGTGGTGTAAATCCTGGAGTTGATCTTGGAAATATGATTGCTCTAGCTATAGACGGAAATGCAAATTGGGCATTCTTTGGAACAATTGGCTCTGTTACCGGTGCGTTCCTAGGATGGGCTGTGAAAGACAACGCTATAGATTGAACTTAAAGAACAAGAGCTAGTGAAGAGGATGGGGCTTCGGTCCCACCTCTACATTAATTGTGTAACTTCTTCGACTGAACGGAGTTCTTGGAAATAAATTTGTTCTATTGAATCATACATTTCTTCATCATCCTTAATCAAAGATAATACCTCTTCATAGCCTGCAGCAGCTTTCTGTTCAGTTTTAAGGGCTTCATCCAGCATTATCTTGTAATCAGTTGTGTGAACAATTTCAGTGGAGTCTCTCTCCGTGACTGCGATGCCACCTAACTTTACGATAGCTGATCTTACCATTTCGGCATGAGTATGTGACTCACTAGCTTCTTCGTCAAAAAATGGTTTCAAATGGAGGCGGTGAATTCCTTTAACGTATGCTGAATAATGAGAGTAAAGAGCTGCTGCACGTAGTTCCCACCCCAGTCCTCCATTAAGTTTCTCAATAAGTTTCGAAGTGCTCATA
>DKAM01000001.1 GCA_002450835.1 Dehalococcoidia bacterium UBA6926 | reverse complement strand
GCGGGTGTTCTTGCCGCATGCCTGCTTGATTAGTTGAGGGCATGGTCTCTTGAGAGCTACTAGAACACGATAAGGATAATATTAATAAAAGTAAGCAAGAAAATAACCCAAAAATTGAACTTCTCATAAATAGCATAAATTCTCGTTTACTCAATGTAGTGTGGAGCGGGAGACGAGATTCGAACTCGCGACAACCTGCTTGGAAGGCAGGGACTCTACCACTGAGTTACTCCCGCTCAGCAGACGTCATTTTACCCCTTTTTTACTATGTAGCCAAGAACGATATGTTGATGGGATCGTATTTTTAAATTTTTCAACAATTTTGAATCATTTTTTGTAATTAGTAAATTATTAATTCTAGTTCGTGACATTAGCACTTGATAAAGAACTAATGTTCTATTAATCTATTTTTCTGGAGATTAAAAAATGAAAATAACGTGTATGTTGATACCTCATTTTTTTTATCAATTACATAGATTTCGTG
The DNA here is from genome assembly GCA_002450835.1 of Dehalococcoidia bacterium UBA6926. Taxonomy (GTDB): domain Bacteria; phylum Chloroflexota; class Dehalococcoidia; order UBA6926; family UBA6926; genus UBA6926. The sequence goes on along the minus strand of DKAM01000001.1, from coordinate 32,776 downwards.
ATCCTTATATAATTGGTCATCCTGTAATAATAGGAGATCATTTTTCTGGCATATTGGATTTTTCGCCAGAGGCTGAAGCTGCTGGGATTGCAATTAATCTTTCTTTGAATGATGCTCTGCTTTTATCGCCTGATGCAATACTACTAAAACCCGACTATTCATATTATGAAAAACAGTGGGATGGAATCATTGATATTTTAATTAACCATACTTTGATTGTAGAAGATGCGGGTTTGGGTTGTGCTTATATAAAATTGAATTCTAATAAATATAAAGAGAATATTGATTTATTTTTAAAAAAAATTTCGACTTTAGAAAATAACCAAAGATTTAATATTAATTGGGGCGTATCAAATGGAAAATTTTACGCTTTTCTATCTGCTCTATATTATAATAATGTTCAAAATAATAATTGTTTTAATATTACATCGATCTCACCTGCTTTTTTATCTTCAATACCTATAGATGTTTTACCCATTAGCGATCATATAAAACAAAAATTATTGTCTTTTGGTATGTCTTATTTAAGCAGTATAGCCGAGCAAAATCTTGGACCAATGGAGGCACAATTTGGAGATATCGGTCGGAGGATTTGGTACCTATCAAGAGGCTTGGATGATGGCAGACTGACTCCTCTAGAAAGACCTCTGGTAGTAAAGAAAACTATAAATTTTGATTCGTTTAATAATGATGTGCACATACTATATTTGGCTTTGTATCAGCTGATTAAAGAAACTTATTCAGATGATAAATTAAATGGTCGATTTGTTAGATCAGTTAAACTGAAAATTAATATATATAAGGAATCTACATACGTTATTGATATCCCTCTCCGTAAGGCTCTAGGTAGTTATGACAAAATCGTTTCTGTTATAAAACCCCACTTGAATCGTATTAACTTTACAAACTTTATTGAGTCTATAAGTGTTGAGTTTAAGGAAATTACTGGAGAGGTCGGAGTACAGAATAACCTTTTTGAAAATATCAGAGATACCAATAATTTAAAGGAGGCTATAAATCAGTTATCTGTATTGTCCGATAATAAATGCCCCGTATATAGGATAAAGGAGGTAAATAGGTGGTCGAAGCATCCAGAGGAGAGATACGTTCTAGTCGAATACGGCAAATAAATAAACCTCGTAGTATTTCGATAATAGAAGACAAAGATAGAAAGCCTTCCTTTTTAGAGTATAAAGGAAATAAGTCTAAAGTCTTAAAAATAGAAGATTATTGGTTGGTTAAAGATCGCTGGTGGACAGAGCAACCTATATATAGAGCTTATTATAAAGTTATAACTGTGCACCAAGATATTCTTGTCATATATAGAGATTTGCTGACAAATGTTTGGTATAAGGTTAATTGGTATTAAATGATGGGTTATGTAGAGCTTCATTGTCATTCAAATTACTCTTTTCAAGAAGGTGCTTCATTCCCACACGAGTTATTGGTACGTGCAAAAGAACTAGAATATACCTCACTGGCATTAACTGATCACGATAACTTAGTTGCCTCCATAGATTTTTCTAAAACTGCAAATGATATGGGGATACATCCAATTATAGGTGCAGAGATTACTCTAGAAGGCGGATACCATCTTACATTACTTGCGAAAGATAATATGGGATATTCAAACCTTTCAAGGATCATTTCTTATGCACATATAAATAATGGACGAATAAGCCCTAGTGTAGATGCCGAATTATTGAAAAAATATTCAGGAGGCTTGATAGCTTTGACTGGTTGTTCTAGAGGGCATATCCCTGAATTATTAACTAGAGGATATTTTGATCATGCACAGCAAGTTCTTATAGATTATCTTGATACTTTTGGCTCTGATAATTTGTATATAGAAATGCAACAGAATTTTATTCATGGTGACACAGCTCGTAATAATTTATTATTTGATATTGCACATCAAAATAAAGTCCCAACAGTGGCTACCAATAATGTTCATTATCATGTCCAAAGTCGGCATAAATTGAACGATACTCTAATCTCAATAAAAAATAATTTAACTCTCGATAATAGTCATGAACTTCACAGATCAAATGATCAGTTTTATTTGAAATCTAAAGAGGAAATGGAAACTTTATTTTCTTCGTCCCCAGAGTCTTTAGAAAACACGTTAAAAATTGCTGACAGGTGTAATTTTAATCTCGAGTCAGATTTGCTATATGAATTTCCTGAATATATAACACCTGATGGATCCAGTGTGGATCAATATCTTAAAAAAATATGCGAGAGATCTGCTATACAAAAATATGGCTTTATATCAGAAAAAGTAAAAAATAGATTAAATGAAGAATTGAGACGTATAAGAAAGCATAAACTCTCGGGATTTTTCCTTATTTATTATGACATTATTCAAATGGCACGCGAAGTCGTAATTGAATTGAATAGAGGTAGCCCTCTGGCATCTATTATAAAAAATCCACCAGGGCGTGGTAGAGGATCATCAGTTGCAATGCTTGTTGGTTACTTGATCGGGCTAAGTCATATTGATCCTTTGAATTATGACTTAGGACTGGATCGTTTTTTGCCTGAAGATTTAAACACAGTTCCAGACATAGATCTGGATTTCCCTCGTGATATTCGAGAAGAATTAATAAAAAGAATTCATTTGCGGTATGGATGGGAATATGCGGCTTTAACAGGTGCTATTAGCACATACAAAATTAAATCCTCATTTAACGATGTTGGAAAAACCTTAAATATCGATTCTCATGATATAAAGAAATTTGTGAATACCTTAAGCGACAGAGATGCTCTAAAAGGTATAGAACTGGTCTCAGATAAACAGTATACGAGAAAACCTTGGGTAGATTTGCTCGAATTGTCTGTAGATTTAATTGGGTTTCCTAAGTTTTTGCAGCAGCATACAGGTGGTATGGTTATTTCTTCAAAACCTATTATAGATATCGTCCCAGTTGTTCCGGGAGCTATTAAAGATCGATATATAATGCAGTGGGATAAAGATTCTATTGAACAAGCTAGGATGATAAAGATTGATTTTCTGGCTTTAGGTACTTTGTCACAGATGAATGATATTTTAGAAACTATATCTTCAAATAAGAAAGAATTAATTGATATTTCACGCATTAATTTCAATGATAAAGCAGTTTATGAGCTAATTAGAAAAGCTGATACGGTAGGGGTTTTTCAAATTGAATCTGCTGCACAAATGCAAACATCCCCTAGATTAAAACCTGTAAATTTAGAGGATATGGCTTATCAGGTCGCAGCAGTTAGGCCAGGAGTTGGCGTTGGTAACGGGGTCGCTAATTTTATAAGAAGGCGTAATGGTCAAGTTTGGAAATTTGATCATATTTTAGAAGAAAAACCTCTTGCTCGCACATTAGGAGTGATTTTATATCAAGATCAGGTTAATGAATTAGGAATAGCCATCGCAGGGTTTTCACCAAAGGAAGCAGATCAGATGCGTCGGGACTTTGCGAAAAAGAGCAATCTCCAATTAAATAAGCACTGGAAGGAAAGATTTATTCGCGGTGCTATTAAAAATAATATACCTAAGCAGACTGCAAATTTAATATTTAATAAATTGAATGGTGAGTATATGTTTCCTGAAGCTCATGCATACGCTTTCGGTATAACTGCTTATCAAATGGCATGGTTGAAATTTTATTACCCTTTAGAATTTTATGTTTCACTGATTAATCAGCAACCAATGGGGTTTTGGTCTTTAGAAACCATAAAAGAAGATGCAAAGCGCCATAATATAAAAATAATGGGTCCTGACATAAATCTTAGTTTATTGAAATCAACCATAAACGGTTCAAATATAAGAACTGGATTACTACATGTGAAAAATTTAGGGCTCACAAATTCTCAGATGATTGTTGCTGATAGAGAACGAGGAGGAGTTTTTAAATCTTTGAAAGATGTTTTTGATCGTACTGACCTCACCCAAGAGATTTTAGTATCTTTGGTAGATTCGGGTGCTTTTGACTCATTTAGTCACAGCCGGAGGCACTTAAGATGGGAGATCGGGCTGTATAATAAAGCAATTAATTACCAAACTGCGTTGCCTCTTCCTATTGATCATGAGATCGCTAAAATGCTTCACGAAAATGAGAATGAAATCATCGTTAATGAATTGAAATCGCTAGGTTTTTCACCCACTGGCCATATGATGAAAGAGGTTCGGAAAGTAATTCCTAGTGAAGTAAAAACGAGTGAAGATTTAAGAGGTATGAAAAACGGAGAAAAGCTTACCACCGCTGGTTTTGTTGTTAGGCGACAACATCCCAGATCAGCGAAATCCTTTTTTTTCACTCTAGAGGATGAGTATGGGCATATTCCACTGGTCATATGGGAAAGTGTGTGGGAATTGTATAAAAACCTACTTCGAGATAAATTAATTTTGGTTTTTGGAGAAATTTCCAGAAGAGAAGGCACATTTAATCTGATCGTTGAAAAAGTTGAACCAGTTACGATAGATGATATTGATAAATATGAAAATCAAATTGTCGAATGGCGTTAATCGTTAATTAAAAACGGTGATTGGTTAATATTGGTACCCGACACATCTTTTATAACCTTATTCTGCAATTAGACCAAGATAGGTCACCAACTTAAAATTTCACACCCGAAACAATACACCCAAAGTTGAGTCTAAGAATGCCGAAAAAGGTAGTAGTAATAGTCGATTAGTTGGGTACTACCTTATATATTTGGCTGAGGTGTTGTTCTCAGATATTCTTTAACTACCGTATGGCCTTTCGGAAACTTTTCTGGTATTTCTTCGTTGCTGACTGCAGGTACTATTATGCAGTCCTCTCCATTTTTCCAATCCGCGGGCGTAGCCACTTGGTAGTTAGCGGTTAACTGTAATGAATCAAGGACTCGGATGATTTCGATGAAATTCCTTCCCGTAGAGGCAGGGTATGAAATTATTAATTTCACTTTTTTGTCTGGCCCAATAATAAACACAGATCTCACGGTTAAAGTATCGTTAGCATTTGGATGGATCATTCCATAGCTATTTGCAATTGACTTGTCAGCATCTTCTACCATCGGAAATTGGACGTCTGCGCTTTGTGTTTCATTTACATCTTTAATCCACTCTTTATGAGATTCCAAGGGAGTTAAGTTCTGCTTCGTTCCAACACTCACCACTAATAGTTTTGTGTTTCTATTTGTAAACTCCTGCTGCAAATTGGCTACTCTTCCGATCTCTGTGGTACATACTGGTGTGAAGTCCGCTGGGTGCGACATAAAAATTCCCCAGCTATCTCCTAACCAATCATGGAAATCAATTTTCCCTTGAGTAGTTTCTGCACTGAAATTTGGTGCTTCGTCCCCGATTCTTATAGTCATATCCATCTCTCCATTTTTGTAGAATAAAAAAAGCCCCGAGATCTCGGGGCTTTCTATCTTATCTATTAATATAAATTATTGTTAAAAGATAACCCCACTTGATATCTCAACTGGACAACAGCAAAACATACGTGTGATTTCTTTAAACATTTCGATACTATATCTTACCTATCAATTAAATACTATAATTCAAGTGCCTTTGAATAATCAGCTCTATTAAATCCTACTATAGGATCGCCATCTTTCACGATAAGAACAGGTACAGACATAAGGCGATAGTTATTAACTAGTTCCATTAAAAATTCTTTGTTCTTGACCACATCTTTTTCAGTGTATTGAACTTCATTGGCGATAAGAAACTCTTTCGCTTCATGGCAACTTGGTCAATCGTCTTCCTTTGTATAAAGAATAATATCTTCTGCATCCAACAATTTTGGCCTCTTACTTCACTTTCTTTTGATGATTCTATTGTTCACTTCGTACTTTGCTTACGGTTTTGATTAAGTCATCTGTATCGAGCACTGATTCCATAATACCTACTTGATCATCATATAGAGATTGGTCAAATTGATTCTTAACCTCGGGCTCTAGTACATGATAAACAGGGAGCTTAAGTGCTATGCCAGCTAATGGCCCGACCCAAGAAGGGTCTCCTTCTGTAACGGTTTTAGCGTATATTTCAGCACTTTCAGGTGTTGGTGATCCTAGTATGACCACCATATTTTCAGTACCTTTTGAATCAACAGTATCTTTAATTTCATCTTGGCCTTCCAGGTCAAGCGCACCTGCTGACGTTCAAACGAAACATTGTGTTTGTACAAGGGCAGGAGTTCCACCTACACTCTTCACTAATGTTTCAATAGCTGGACCAGGAACACCATCACGTTCACCTACGATGATTACGTTCTTTCCTTTTAAATCCACGTTAGCCTCCAATACTTCTGCCACATATACTTGATGTTATAGCGTTCAGTGGTTTTTCTCAAGAATAAATGATTCTCCATCAGACATATGAGTCATTCTTCCAAGGAATAGGCTTCCTTTAGCTAGAAACATTGAATATTGGTAATTTCCTCGTTTAAGGTCATCCAGTGCGTGGCCCAGGAATGGGATAGCTGACGCAACGTGACCTTGGGTAGGCGAGAAGCCAGGCATTCCGTGAGTCTTTACAAAGGCATCTCTCGATTCTGCACCTTTTTCTATTTCACCATTTAGAGCCGCTAGAGCCGCAATTAATCTGTAGTTAGTTTGCGGTACATTACCACTTCCTGCAGTGTCTGTTATTTCTGGATTGTGCATTTCTGTAGCATATTTACCAATATCTTGAAATTTCAGGCCTACCTTTGATAAGGGTGTTTGTACAAGAGCCTCCACTATTTTTTGCTGTACTGACCCTGCTGCGACCGTGTGGCGGCCAACGCTATCGAGCCGCAAAACCGGGCTTACTTGGTCATCTGGTCCTAGCAATATCGCGAACCCCACCAGGACGTCTTCCATAATTGGTATTCCCTTTTTTAAGTGTCCTTGGAATTTCATCCCAAGTTTTGCTAATGAGCATCCTCCAATGACCGCTATGTTCGGAAAAACACCTGAGGTTATTAGGCTTCCACCAACAACCGTCGCATGGACAGGCGCACAACAAAATGCTTTTATGTCAGCACCCGTTGATTGCATACAGCCCGCTGCCTCTGCTACTGCCTTTGCAAGGTTCCCCCCTCCTCGATTATATCGATCTCCAATAGCTTCTTCTCCTGATCCAATAACATAATCAATAGTTTCTGGGTCGACTCCATTTGATTCAAGTACTGAGTTCAGTGCCATTGTAGCGGTCGCTTTAACAGTAAGATTCTCTAATAATATATCAGGGGAAAGAGAAGGATCTTCCGCGTAATCTGTTGAGATAAATCCGATTGTTTCCCCAGTTCCCAGTCTAAGGGGTAAGACGTTATCTTCTTGCAGACGGTTTTCTATTTCAGATACAGGTACCCCTTCTATTTTTTGTAATAAATCGCCTGTAAGGTAACCCATTTTCTTAATCTCACTGTATGACCTTTTTGCAAAACTTTCCTCGATTGACACTAAGCCAAAATCGTCAACACCCTTTATTAGTCCGTAAAATATTTCTTCACCTACGATTTCACCGTGGGGTCCTTTATGGGAATTACTGTCTGTGGGGTTCTCGTACCACGGGGATTCTAGTTCTGAGAGAGTATCTGGATAGATATTGCCTAGCATCACCTGGTGGGGTGCATAAGATATCGCTTCGTTCAATGATCTAAGGCTAGATTGTATTAATTTTAACGTCTCTGGATCTTTTTGGATTTCCCTAGAGGGCTTGGATCCATGCTGAACCAATCCGGGAGTGTGTGCCATGAAAAATTTAACATCTTTGATTACTGGATTTACCAAGTTTGCACTCAAACCTTTCAATACTCGCTTTAAGCAGCTATTTGAAAATGATCCATCTATTGACAGAGGCTACCAAGTCGACATAACGTGTGTCAATGAGGGTGGATTAGCGCCAATGGAGGCAACCATGGAATTAGAAATTATCAATCACGATATAGACAACATGGTATTTGGGGATTCAACGGTTCTTTCAGGTAAAGAACTAGCAATAGACCATGATGGGCTAAAAGAATATCTTTTGGAAGATAGAAGGCTTCAAGACATTGACATTCAAATTGCAAAGCCTGGGGAATCTTGTAGGATTGGCGTAGTTTTTGACATTATCGAGCCAAGAGCAAAGGAGGCTGGATCAGGGAGCGACTTTCCTGGATTACTAGGTCCTTTTGCGGTTGCTGGTCAAGGGTCGACACATGTACTAAGAGGTTCAGCTGTAACAGTTATTGATCCTAGTGCGGTTCCGGGGATTACGTCAAAAGTACTAGAAATGCAGGGTGAACCGGCATCAGCTAGCCCCTACGGAAATTTACATCACTTAGTACTATCACCCAAAGTTTTAGATGACTCTCCTAGGCATGTTGTTCAAAACGTGCTTCGCATGTTATCTGTTAAAGCTGCTGTTTATCTAGGTAATGCAGCGCAGGGAAAAAAATCCGATCAGGTGGAAATATATTCCCAAAATGAAAATGATAACGAGTCCAGAGAAGGTATTCCTCGAATTGCTTATATTGCACAGATTCATGGACATCAGATGACTGTTGAAGAAGATGAACCCATTTTGTATGGAAGCAACACAGAAGGAATGATGCCAATTCTACTGAATCCAAACGAGATTCTGGATGGCGCGTTAGTCGCTTCATATTGGGTTATGCGGGTGGAGACATATTTCTATCAAAACCACCCTCTTATTAAAGAGCTATTGAGCCGACACCAATCTAAAGAAATAACGTTTACAGGCGTGATTGCTACGGTTGCAGCTTCTAAAGAAACTGATCGGAATCGTAATTGTATGCTTGCTGCAAGTATGGCGAAATCAACCCTGAAAGCTGATGGTGTTGTTTTAACTAAATACGGCGGCGGGGCACCTCATGTAGATATGGGTGAAACTGCACGATTATGCGAGGCTATGGGAATGCCCACGGTAGTACAAGTTTCTGATTCTTCTGGCGACAGAAAAGCCGAATCTGCGATGCTATTTAATTACCCTGAAGTAGATGCAGTTGTGTATGGTGGCGGTGGTGACACCGGCTGGGATGTTGGGACCCCGGAAAGAGTAATAGCTGGAACACCGGGCGTTGCTAAAACACTTAAAGATATGAAATATATAGAAGGCGCTGCCTTATGTGGGATTACCAATCAACAAGGAGCATCTAAAATTAGGGCTACGGTATATTGAAAATAAAGACTTTATATACAACTTAAAGGTAGTAAGGAGAACTGATATGCGTGTTGTGCATTATCTAAACCAATTTTTCGGAGGTATTGGAGGAGAAGAGTTCGCTAGTACTGGCGTTTCTTCCCAAGAAGGAGCAATTGGACCTGGGAGACTTCTTCAACAATTGATAGACGGGGAATCTGAAGTGGTTAATACAATAATTTGTGGTGATAACTACGCTGCTGAAAATCTGGATGAAATTACAGATTTTGTTGTGAATTCAGTCAGAGAAGCTAAAGCTGATCTTTTTGTAGCTGGACCTTGTTTTGAAGCTGGGAGATATGGGGTCGCAGCAGGTGCTATATGTGCGGCAGTTAGCGCTCAAGTAGGTATACCAGTTGTGACTGCGATGGCTGAGGAAAATCCCGGAGTTGATCTTTTCAGGCAAGAGATTTATATAATTGATTCTGGTGCTAACGTTGGTGCTATGAGCGAAGTACTGGAGAAGATGGCAAAAATACTAAACAAGTTGAAAAACCATCAAGAGATCGGCCATCCCGAAGAAGAGGGCTACATTGCTCAAGGTATTGTTCGAGATGAAATCTTGGAAGAAAATGCAGCTACCAGAATTTTAGATATGATTATCGCTAAGACCGCTGGTAAAAGTTATAAGAGTGAATTAACTCAAACGGCTTTTGAGCCGATTCCAGCACCTCCTGCCGTTAGCGATTTGACTAACGCAACCATAGCGGTGGTCACGGATGGTGGTCTTGTGCCTAAAGGCAATCCAGATAATATGCCTCCCATTGCCGCAGAGATATGGGGCTCGTACGATATTGCGTCACTGGATGATTTACAATCTGGAGATTATGACGTACAGCATAGAGGCTATGATAACCGACATGTTCTTGATGACCCTGACCGATTGGTGCCAGTTGATGTTCTAAGAGAGTTGGAAGAGGCAGGTGCGATAGGGAAAGTTTATGAAGAATTTTTATCGACAAGTGGATTGGCAAATCCCATAGCGAATAGCAGGCGTTTGGGCCAAGAGATGGCCAAAAAATTAAAGAGCGCTGGTGTGGATGCAGTTATTTTGACATCTACTTGAGGAACCAGTACTCGTAGCGGCGCTGCGATTACTGTTGAACTTGAAAAAGCAGGTATACCTGTTGCACAAGTGACGGCCGTTACTCCTGTAGCTCGGATGGTCGGCTCTAATAGAGTAGTGCAGGGTAAAGGAATTGTTTATCCTCTTGGAGATGCTGAAATTTCTAATGATGATGAGAAAGCGCTTAGGAGGGACATCGTCCAGCAGGCGTTGGATGCACTATCTTCCGAGGTATCTGAAACTTAATAAATATATGCATGAAGTTAAATCTTAAGTGACTCTTATTCTGAAAAATAAGTTGCAACTTTATCAATTTGGATAGTGGATTCTTCACCAGATTCCATCTCAAGTATCTTAACGTTCCCGTGCTGAATCTCTTCAGGTCCGAGTATTAGAGTATGGGTTACGCCCATGGTGTTTGCAGATCTTAGCTGAGCTTTTAAACTCCGTGATTTAGAGGACGTATTAACTTTGATTCCAAAGTTGCGCAGAGATCCTAATAAATTCAGACTAGTTTCCATTGGTTCTTCACCAATGTGTGCGATGTATAGGCTTGTTTTTTCAGAAGCACTGTTTTCTAAGCCGACATTGTTTTGTTTCAAATTCATTATGATACGTTCAATTCCCGATCCGAAACCAACTCCCGGAGTATTAGCACCTCCGATTTGTTCTATAAGCCCATCATATCGCCCTCCAGCTCCTAATGCTGTTTGAGAGCCTGAACTTTTTGGATGTATCTCAAATACAGTTTTTGTATAGTAATCAAGTCCTCTGACAAGATTTGCGTCTATTTCGTAGGGTATTCCCCACATCTCAAGGAGTTTCCGTACTGAAGTAAAATGTTCTTCACATTCGCCGCATAAATGGTCGATGATTTCTGGTGCATCACTTTTTATCGTTTGGCAGCTGGGCTGTTTGCAATCAAGCAGTCTTAGAGGATTTTTTCGTAATCGGACTTTACAATCGGCGCAAATTTCTTGTTGGTATTTACTGTAATACGATTCAAGTTCGTTGAGGTATGCAGGGCGGCAGTGCGAGTCCCCGATAGAATTTATAAATAATTTAATGTCTTTTAGTCCAACCGATATCAAGAAGGACCAAAGGAGGTGTATTACCTCAGCATCTATTAGCGCTGATTCATCTCCGATTGCTTCGATACCGAATTGCCAGTGTTGTCGAAATCTACCCGATTGAGGTCGCTCGTATCGAAATATGGGAGTTATATAATATAATCTGACGGGTTGAGGCATTGAGTGCATACCATGTTGTATATATGCTCTGGATACAGGTGCAGTTCCTTCTGGCCTGAGGGTTAAACTTTCATCACCTCGATCGTCGAATGTGTACATTTCTTTTTCAACGATGTCAGTACCTTCTCCAACGGTGCGGGCAAAAAGTGCAGTAGCCTCAAAAACCGGGGTATCTATTCTTTGGTGTCCAAACTGTTGGGCAATGTTTTCAGCTGAATTTCTAACTAAATCCCAATAATATTGATCTTCTGGTAGAACATCTAAGGTACCACGTGGATTTTGAATTTTGTTGTTGTGCGTCATATCAATTTCAATTCTTTTGATTATTATTCATCATTAATATTGGTTTCAAATTTTAGTTGGTTTACTAGATTACTATACCCCTGCGATTTGATATCCACCATCAATTGGTAATATGTGTCCTGTAATTCCGGTTGAGAGGTTACTGGCGAAAAATAATGCAGCTGAAGATACTTCCATATGAGTAATATTTCGCTGGATCGGGGATCGTTCAGCTTGTACTTTTTTCATGTCAACGTAGCCATGAATTGCCCTCGATGATAGAGTGTCGAGTGGTCCCGGGGATAAACCATTGACTCTGATCCCTTTGGGTCCAAGTTCATATGCTAGTTGTTTAATTTCATTCTCGAGAGCTGCCTTCGCAGTACCCATTATATTGTAACCGGGGAAGACGCGATCCGAGGCTGAAAAAGTTAGTCCCATAATGCTACCTCCTTCACCCATGAGCGGCGCGGCATAGCGCGCAATAGGAATCAAGGAATATGCACTTACTTCAAGAGCAACTTGGAACCCCTCTCTTCCTGTTTTCGAGAAGTCTCCACTTAAATCTTCTCTGTTAGCAAAAGCTATGCTGTGGACGATAATATCAAGGGAATTAACCTCACCTTTTATTTGGTTAAAAGTATTCTCGATGTTTGTGTCAGAAGACACGTCGCACTCTAGGATATCCATATTAGTATTCCCCTCAACCAGTTTTTCTACACCCGATCTCAATCTTTCATTTTGGTATGTAATGTATACTTTCGCTCCAGCGCTCTCAATTTCCTGAGCTATGTGCCAAGCTATACTCCTATGGTTAGCTACTCCAAAAACGATTGCAGTTTTACCGGTAAGGTCAATTGAATACATTTGATTATTCCTTAAATTATTATTGTTCCTACTCTATATGTTATCAAAACTTCGGCGGTTAATGGTTTTAGAATAATTTTTACTTTATGTTTTACAGTACTGTGTAATTTTTAACTGCTTCATTAAAATTTTGCTTTAATACGAGAGATAAGCTAAATAATATTACGACTACAGCTCCAATGACGACTGCGATCTCTGCACCAAGAAAATCGGCAAGGATCCCAACTTGTAATCCACCGAGAGGGATGAGACTGTAGGTAAGGCTGAACACGCCCATAACCCTTCCCCTTAATTCATCAGGCACGACAGTTTGGAGAATTGTTTGATTCGTTATCATCGTTAAAGAATTGAAAATTCCAGATAAAAATAAACTCCCGAGCGATACCCAAATATTTGTGCTGATAGCAAAGATTAAAACGAACACGCCAAAGAATACTGCTCCTCCTATTAACATTAATCTGGGCCATCGGCCCTGAATTACGACAGCTGCAGTGAATGTTCCTAGTAGCCCTCCAGCGGCTGAAGCTCCCATAAGTAGACCCATTCCATCTGGGCCTACAGAGAGTATATCTTTTGCGAATATTGGTAATAGTTGCATGTAAGCTATTCCAAAAAAACTATCTACAAAGGTAAGAAGTATTAAATTGAAAAATAAGGCATTACGTCCTATGAATACCAATCCGTTTTTCAGTTCTTGGATTACGTTACCGGTCTCTCTAGTTATATGTGGAATTTTCAGAACGCTCAATAAAATGGTCCCGATAAAAAAAGTAAATGTTACTACTGCAAATGATGAAGTGCTACCAACAAATTTTATTAAGAATCCCCCTAGACTTGGGCCAAATATCCTTGTTCCCTGCCAGACAGCAGATCCTAATGCTAGACCGTTCATCAAATATTGTTTATTAGGAATTAACGCCGGAATCAGAGCGCTTCGTGTGGGCATATCGATTCCCTGAATTATTCCAATTAATAGGGATGCCGCCAATAAATGCCATGGGTTCATCAAATTAACAAAAGATAACCATAATAAGATACCAACCGATAGTGTCATAAGAGTTTGGGTCGCTATCAGTAGTTGCTTTCGATTAATACGATCTGCTATTACGCCTCCAATTAAGCTGACGCTTATAGTTCCAACTGCCATAGCGCCACCTAATGCTCCCAAATATATAGCGGAATTTGTCAGATCATAGCCCACCCAATTTAGTACCATTCTGAGTATTTGCCAACCTAAGACGAATGAAAGAGCACTGAACCAGTAGTACCTAAAATCTCTATATTGAAGGGCCCCAAGCATATCATTCATTCGGCTAGTGTTATCGCTAAGCTCTGTCCTGTCAGAGGAACTGCTATCCATTTTTTTCCTATCTGTTGATTGCTACGGCTAATATATAAGGTAAAGATAAAATCCAGTTATGTAAATTGGAAACCACTACAAGATGGTACAATCTGGTTCTTATAAACATGGTGTTCTTATATAATGTGCTCAAAACTATCGTAAAGGGAGATAAAAGTTGACCTCATATAAGAATTTTAGTTCTATTGTTCAGCAAACGGACGTTGTGCAGCGTGTTGTAGATGATTTGGTTATTGAGTCCGCACAGATCCTAAGAGAGGTAGTAAAAAAATTTGAAGAGACTGGAGAGCCTATAGGAGACCATCATCTTCCATCTAGTGGCTATTTCGCAGAAGTGATACTCAAGGCGCTTGTTGAGGCTGGTCAGATTGAAGAGGTTTCCAGTGAAGGAACTGGCTCTTTACATAGATTCAAACCTACTCGAAAAGGAAACGCATCATATAAAAAACTCAAAAAAGAGGAACGTGTTTCATAGATTTATTTGTTTTAGCAGCCGCAATAAGATTGATATAGGTCTAATGGGAGTTTTTCTGCTATGAGGTATGATGCAGAATCTATGAATACCATACTTGTGGTTCTTGCCCACCCTGATGATGAAACCTTTATTTTTGGCGGAACTATAGCGAAATACTCTAAACTAGGCTTTCCTGTCGATTTACTAATACTTACCTCAGAACATTCGAATAAAAAAAATACCGAACTTAGAGACGCGACGAAAATATTAGGCGTCCGGGATTTGCATCGACTTAACTATTTCCCTACCCCAATCGATACAGACTCAGATGTGGACAGTGGCAGAACATTATCTAAAGTTGGAGTCGAATCTGTCGCTGCTGAAATAGAAAATATAATAGGAATAATAAAACCAGGTATTGTTTTATCTTTTGATCCTACAGGTGTCTACGGTCATCCAGACCATATTATATCTAATCAATCTACCAGGATCGCGTTACAACGCTATATTAGAATAGATTCTCTAGTGAGTTTATATGAAATTTCATTTGCGCGGAATCTAATATCTATAGTTGCGTATGCAGAGCTTTTCCTACAAAATCTATTTCCTCGAATTTACTTGGGGTCTAAGTATTCATTTTTGACAAACAAACTGAAATTGTTACCTCCAATAACAACAAAAATTGATATTTCTAGTTCACTTAAAGTTAGACAAGGTGCTGTTAAGGCACATTTTTCAAGCCTTGAAGCCGGCCCATGGTATCTTAGAATGTTCGAAAAAATCCCGCATTATTTAAGACAATTTATAGCTAATAAAGAAAACTTTGTTCGTGTTTACCCAGAACAAACGGATTTTGATGATTCTTCAAAATTCGTTGGATTATATAGAAACTAAAGTTTTGCGTCCTTTGGATCCTTGTCTTTTTTAAATATGCTATAGATTACAGGCACTACCAATAGAGTTAGGAAAGTTGAAGTAGCAAGTCCACCTATAATTACTGTAGCAAGCTCAGCTCCGATAATCCCTGACCCTTGGTTCTCTGATTCGAGGGCGAGAGGGACCAGTACGAAACTTGTAGTCATTGCCGTCATCAAAATAGGCCTGAGTCTAGTTTTGCCACCTTGTTTTAGTGCTTCTATAGCGGTCGCCCCTCGTTTTCGTAGTTCGTCCACAAAAGCTATTAGTACTATTGCATTAGTAACAACTAATCCTATTAACATCAAAAGGCCCATTAGCGCGGGCAGTCCAAGAGCTCTTTGAGTTATGAACAGGGCTCCAAAAGCTCCAATCGAAGCTAAAGGTATGCTGAAAACTATGATAAAAGGGGTTAATAGCGATCTTTGGCTTACTACCATTACTAAATAGACCAAAAGAACGCCTATCGCCATAGCAATACCCATCTGGGTAAAGGATTCTTGGATATCTGCAAAAACCCCACCTTCTGCTAATTCTACCCCCTCAGGCAATCCAATCTCTGAAACTATTAGATCAACTTGTCTACTTACTCCTTGTGTGTTCGTTGAAGTAATGATTCCAGAGATAGTAACAGCGCGTGTTCCGTTTACTCTCCGTATAGGTGCCATGGCTTGCAGAAAAGGGTTGTCTGATACGGCCGTCGCGTCGGACCTAATATTGATTAAATCGGGTTCCGAGGAAAGCCTTGCAACTATCTTTGATGCTGTATCTACGATGGCGGCATAATTTTCTCCTGCAAGTGTTAATTGGAGACGGTCACTGGCTGGTCCTCCCCCAGAAGCCCGAGATATGAATACTGTTCTGCCAGGAGTCTGCAAGTTTTCTCTAAGATCATCTTCGATCGAATCAATATCAGCTTCTTCATCTAAATTGAGCAATATGTTGGCAGTATCACCCCCTCTGAGCGTGAAATCTTCTTCAGAGAATCCACCAACTGTAGAGTAATAAGCAAGAGCTTCACCATTTAGTCTAAGTACTTCGAGTTGTGATTCGACATCGTCGAGGGTTTCTATAATGGCGAAGCCACTCTTTTGATCAGTATTTACTTCTATGGAAAGGACTTTTTGTTCAAACCCAGGGATAAAACTTATAGGTATGAACGGTATGAGTCCGATTCCTAATATAAACAAAAGTAAAGAAGAGACTAAAGTGATAGCTTTGTGTTTTATGGCGAAATCCAACGCAGGAGTGTAAAAATTTTGTAAGGAATTCAATATTTTTGTTTCAGTTCTATTTGATTGACTTAATTTGATAAGCATGCTTCCTAGAACAGGAACAACCGTTATTGATACGAAAAGTGATGCGATCAATGCGTAAGTAATCGTTAAAGCAAAGGGGCGGAAAAAAGTACCTATAATCCCGTCAATAAATCCTAAAGGTAGGAACACTGCGATCGTTGTTATAGTTGATACCGTTATTGGCATTAGAACTTCTTTTGTTGCATTGATTGCTGCTTCTTTATGTTTCTCTCCCATTTGTATGTGTCTAAAAATGTTCTCCATTACGACAATACTATCGTCGACAACTCGGCCTGCGGCGATTGCAAGACCCCCGAGAGTCATGATATTAAGGCTCATATTCTGGAAATTCATTACTACCAAAGCCATTAGCAAGCTTGCAGGTATAGTTATTCCGGTTACGAATGTCGGGCGGAAGCTTATTAAAAATGAAAATATTACTAAGACAGCTAGAACCGCTCCTAACAAGACCTCTTGGCGTAGTTTATCAATTGAACTTTGGATTTGCGGTGCCTGGTTTGAGATAACTACGAATTCAACATCGCTAGGAACACCTTTGTTTTGTTTGAGTAAGTCTAATTCCTGCAAAACGTCGTTTACTACGGTAACTGTGTTGGCATCAGGTGTTTTTGTCATCGATATGCCGGCGCTTGGTTTCCCGTTCGTTCTCGAAATCGAGGAAAGGGACGTCGTTATATCTACTTTTTGTACACCTGGAGTAGCATTTATAGTAGGTACTACAATTGAATTAATTATGTCTGCCATGTCTTCAGGACTTCTATCCCCTAAAGCGCTTAAGGTCAGGATAGGAAACTCGTCTGGGTTTAACCTTATGATCTCCGGAGGAAGTACTTGCTCCGGAAAAGTAAGCTCATCAACAAGTGCTTGCATTTGCGCCGCAGCTGCAGGAATATCAGTTCCAAATTCGAATTCTATAATGAGTAGAGAGGACATTGGAGATGAAGTGGAACTATATGAATCAACTCCTTCTAGTTCTGCCGCAATCGATTCTAATGGGATAGTAACATCATCTAAAACATCTTGAGGGGCACCATCTTCATAGTAGGTAAATACCGTAAATAAAGGAAATTCTACGTCTGGTAGTAACTCCAGTTGTAATTTGGAAGCGCTCCAAATGCCTGATGCGATAACCAGAGCTAATATTAGTAATGTTATGACGCGAAATTTAAGCGCAATTCTAGTTAACATAAGCCACACTTTCTTTTATATATAACTATTAATCGTTTCATATAGAAGATCCATTAACAGAAATTACTATATGTTTATGCACGACACGTAAGCCTAACACATACTGAAACTACTTTGTTAAAAATATATTGCTTTTACGTTACTGCTATCCAAGCATCTTTTGTACAGTGATCCCAATATCTCCCGGACTATCGGATATATGGCACCCTGCGTCCAAGAGAGCTTGTTTTTTAGACTCTGCTGTAGCCGCTGATCCAGTTATTATTGCCCCAGCGTGCCCCATCCTTCTTCCTGGAGGAGCAGTTGCTCCAGCTATGAAAGCAGTGACAGGTTTCGTCATGTGCTCTTTGATATATTCAGCAGCTTCCTGTTCAGCAGTTCCACCGATCTCGCCAATCAAAACGACTGATTCAGTTTGATCGTCCTCTTCGAACAATTCGAGTATGTCTTTATGTCGCATGCCAATAATTGGGTCACCACCCACACCTACGCAAGTCGATTGGCCTATTCCTAACGCGGATAGCTGTCCTACCGCCTCATAGGTCAACGTCCCGGATCTTGAAACAACCCCCACGCTACCTGGTTTATGAATATTACCGGGAATAATCCCTACTTTTGCTTTATCTGCAACCGAAGTTAGCCCTGGGCAATTAGGCCCTATCATCCTGACATTTTTCTTTGCTAAATAAGCAGATATTTTACTCATATCCAGTGTAGGGATTCCATCTGTTATACAAACGATCAAATCGACCCCACCATCCGCTGCTTCGAATATAGCATCTGTAGCAAAAGCGGCTGGGACAAATATCAAGGATACATTGGCACCTTGTTCATTGACTGCTTGCTTGACTGAATCGTACACAGGCCTATCTAGGTGGGTAGTTCCTCCTCTACCAGGTGTAACACCTGCGACGACATTAGTTCCGAAATCAATACACCGCTCGGTTTGAAATCCGCCTTCTTTTCCGGTCATACCTTGAACAAGTACTCGTGTGTTTGTGTCGACTAAAATACTCACTATATTTCACTCCTATTATTTATTATCTTTTATGGTTTCGTATCTATTCTGCTACTTTTTGGGCTGCTTCGGCTAGATTATGCGCGACAGTTGCTGGAATCCCCGATGATCTTAAGATTTCTCCACCTTCTTCAGCGTTGGTTCCTGTCATTCTCACAATTATTGGTACGTTCACGTCAATTTCTTTGTAAGCCGATACAACTCCATTTGCGACAACGTCGCATCTTAATATCCCACCGAAAACGTTTATTAGAACTTTTTTTACACTTGGATCTGAAACGATTAACTTGAAAGCTTCTGCTACTTGCTCTTCACTTCCTCCGCCTCCTACATCAAGGAAATTTGCGGGGCTTGATCCTACTTGAGCGATCACATCCATCGTTGCCATTGCCAAGCCAGCGCCGTTAACCATACAGCCAACGTCCCCGTCCAATTTGACGTACTGTATTCCTTTTTCATTAGCTATACGTTCAAGTGGATCTTCTTGCTCCGCATCACGAAGATCAGCATTTTTCGAGTGCCGAAAATCTGCGTTTTCATCGGTACTCATTTTTGTGTCTGCTGCTAGTAATCCACCGTCGGCCGTAACAACTAGAGGATTTATTTCTACTAGAGACAAATCGTTTTCAAGAATAGCATTTACAAGATTCTCAATTAAGGCTGATAGTGCCCTTGTTTGCTTTGAATCCATACTTAAAAAAGCCCCGACCTGGCGCC
Organism: Dehalococcoidia bacterium UBA6926; assembly: GCA_002450835.1. Lineage (GTDB taxonomy): Bacteria > Chloroflexota > Dehalococcoidia > UBA6926 > UBA6926 > UBA6926. The sequence continues at coordinate 13,180 of DKAM01000001.1, read as the reverse complement.
CTAAGTACGGTTGGTATCCTGATACTGGATCTATGTGAAGTTGTTGGATTTTCTCAGGGGTGTTTTCGGCAACTTCTTCTATTTCCATCCCGCCCTCTTCAGAAGCGATGATGACCAAACTCTTTTCGCCCCCGTCCACCGTAATACTCAAATAAAGTTCTCTACTTATATCTACTAGTTCTTCTACTAATACACTGTTCACTGGTACACCTTCAGGGCCGGTCTGAACTGTGACTAATTTACTGCCTAGAATGGATCCTGCAAAATCAGCTCCATCTTGAGCATTCCGTACTAATTTAACTCCGCCTGCTTTTCCTCTGCCTCCGGCGTGCACTTGTGCCTTTATTACCGCTGAACCGCCAAGCTCATCCACAAATTTCCCAGCTTCATCTTTTGATTCAAATACTTTTCCGTTAGGAACTGGTACCCCAAACGATTTCAATATATTTTTCGCTTGATATTCATGTAATTTCATTGTGTCTAGTAGTCTCCTTATTCTTCAGTTTAGCCTTTTGATATTGCTGCGGAGGGAGAGGGATTCGAACCCCCGATACCGTTGCCGATATTACGGTTTTCAAGACCGTCGCATTCGTCCACTCTGCCATCCCTCCATATGGTATATCGTACCTCAAGAGTAGCCTTATGGACCATAGAATTTTTACTAATTATTGAAGTTTATCCAATCCAAAGCATTTTGATAATTTATTTTATCCAAGATGGATGTTGCTAAATCCATAGAATTTAGCGTTTTGCCCACTGGACTTTCTCTTTGTAGAAAGGGGTAGTCAGTCCCAATAGTTAGATGTTCTATACCAAGAAGATCTATTATAAATTTTATTGTTGCATCATGGAAAACCAAAGTGTCGTAATACAACATCTTTGCATAATGTAACGGTGAACTCTCAAGTTCAGGCAAAAAAGTTTTTGGAGCATTACTTGATCGTGTATCACTACCATTCCATAATCGAGACCATGCATGGTCCATCCGTGTAATCATGGAAGGGAGTGTCCCGCCACCATGGCTCATTTGTATTCTAAGGTTTTTATGCTTTTCTAACAGCCCACTAGTTATTAGTGATGCTCCGGCTAATCCGACGTCGATCGGAAACCCGACTGCGTTCACGCTTGCAGAAAACGAATCTTTCTGTGAAATAATACGGTCTTCGAAAGTTGGATGGAGCGCATGTATAAATACTGAGAGTTCGAGTGTTTCTACTGTATCAAAAAACGAATGAAATTTAGGGTCACCTATTGAAACCCCATTGATATTGGATCCTATCTCTATTCCAGATAACCCCATTTGTTTCAGCTTCTCAAGTTCTTTTGATGCGAGATCAGGTTCCTGTAAAGGGACCATGCCAAGTCCGAAAAATTTGGTCGGGTTATCTGAAACTAGCTTAGCAATGAATTCGTTAACGTAATTAGATATTGCGATGCCATCTGATGGATTAAACCAGTATGAGAGTAACTCGGGCATAGGTGATAATACTTGTTGTTTTACCCCTTCCTTTTCCATATCTTCAATACGTCTGTTTGGATTCCAAGATTGGCTTGTAATGGTCCTGAAATTATTCCCATTTATCATTACATTTGCTCTGTCGTTTTCTAGACGATCAATTATGGGCCAACGGGGATTTGTATTATTTGCCGGGAAGGTTTCTGGAACGATATGCGAATGGGTATCTATTAACATATTTAAACTCCCTAAAGTTATTGTGATTTGAGTGATCGATTTTTTTGCAGTGCTGGGGGTTTTGTAAATAGCGCCAATATTCCCCCGCCTATCCAAGATAGTGCAAACAAAATGAAAGCCCATGAGTAATTACCGGAAATATTCCACATCCAAGCTGCGAGTACGGGGCTTGCTGCCCCTACCACATTTCCAAATGGAGTAGCAAAACCCCTTATTGCTCCCATATACTCTCTTCCAAAATAAGATGCGAAAATCACGTTAAGCATTGGTGGAAATCCTCCCATGCTGATTCCGTGTAAAACAGCATAAATATAAAGACTGGTAAGCTTCTGTGCGTATACTAGGATTAGCAGTGACATGCCAGCAGGTATCAAGCTGAATCCGAGGACATATCGAATAGAATACCTTTCCGCAAAGAAACCATATACGAGTTTACCAACCACTGCGAAACCCGCTAAAGTAGTTGCTACTTTTGTGGAATCTGAGATTGTAAAACCTTGATCTTGCATAAATGCTACTTGGTGGAATAGGGTAGGCATTAGAGAAAATAAGCCTAAGCTTTGTACTAGTATCAGGGCCCATAATGCCTTAGTTTTTATTGCTTCTTTTGTTGAAAAGGAGACTTCTTCTTGGCCAGTAAAATTGGAAGCGTCGGTGGTGTTAGAATCTCTTCTAACTCCGTCGGGGAATAAATCCATATCTTCCGGTTGTCTTCTCATAAAAATAGCGGATATTGGAACTACGGCGACAATCATGAGTATTCCTAACCCGATCCACGAGGTTCTCCAACCGAATTCTTGAACTAGAATTCCAGCGATGGGTGCAATTACTAAACCTCCACCGGATATACCGATCGCACTTATTGCCATGACTCGTCCACGTTTATTTATAAACCATTTAGACAACACTGCAGGTCCTACAAGCTGACCTCCGATTGCTGTTGTGGCAAATCCAAAAATTATTCCGTACGACAAAAAGAATTGCCATATGGAATCGATTTGCGATACGGAAATTAATGAAATACCTCCGATTAGGCCTCCTAAGGCCATTATCGTTCTTCCCCCATGGCGCTTATCCACCATAAAACCTAAGAAAGGTATTACAGGTAAAGATATTAGACGAAACAAACTTATTGCTGAAAATTCAGTTCGAGATACCCCTAGCTCTTCGCTCATCGGTATTAGGAAGAAGGAGAGTCCGTATCCCCCTATGCCAGCTGTGGTCATACTTGAAATAAAAGTAATTAAAACGATTATCCAGCCGTAGTAAAAAGGGAGGACACTGTTAAAAGCCCTTATCAAGTTTAGCTCTCTTGAATCGCACGACTAAGTTCCGTGATCGCTACTTTCGCATCTGCAAAAAGCATCGTTGTATTCTGGGCGTAAAATAAATCATTGTCGATACCTGCGAAACCAGGACTAAGGCTACGCTTGATTACTACTACCTGCTTTGCCTGATCAACGTTTAGTATGGGCATCCCGTATATTGGGCTTGTAGGCTCATCTCTCGCGGCTGGGTTCGTCACATCATTAGCGCCTACAACTATCGCAACTTCAGTGCTTGAAAACGATTCGTTAATTTCATCTAAGTCGTAAAGTTTGGTGTATGGTACGTCTGCTTCAGCAAGTAGAACATTCATATGACCTGGCATTCGACCTGCTACTGGGTGGATGGCGTATTTTATTTCAGCACCACGCTTTTCTAGGAGGTCTGAAATTTCCCTAATTTGATGCTGAGCTTGGGCAACAGCAAGCCCATAGCCTGGGACGATGACAATAGTTTTTGCGTAGGAGAGCATCATTGCGATGTCATCAACCTCGCCTCTTCGTACAGGTCTTTCCCCAATACTGTCGCCAGTATTAGCCTGAGAATCGGCAGATCCTCCAAATGTCCCAAATATGACATTCCAAATGCTGCGGTGCATAGCGCGAGTCATGATTTGAGTTAGGATAAGTCCGGCCGCTCCTACGAGGGCCCCTGCTACTATCAGTATTATATTTCCAACTACGAAACCCGCTGCTGCCGCAGCTAATCCTGAATATGAATTTAACAGCGATATTACAACGGGCATGTCTGCGCCACCTATTGGATTCACAAGTAAAATACCAAGAAGTAGAGATAATATAATAAATAGAATAAATATATTTGTATCTAAATCCACACCAACTAAATACATAGCAAGGGACAAAGTCACAAGTACTAGTATCGTGCTAACAGAATTTTGGAATGGCAATTTTATTGGCTGGCCCGGTAGGATGTCTTGTAATTTGCCGAAAGCAATCATGCTTCCCGAGAATGTTATGAGCCCAATAATAGACCCCAACATTATCGATATTACAATTGTGATCGGTATGGTAGATTCATCGGCGGAACTATAGTAGAAATATTGAGATATCGCGATAAATGCCGACGCTGCGCCTCCAAACCCGTTAAAGGCAGCTACCAATTGAGGCATCGCTGTCATTTTTACCATCCTAGCAAGAATTGCGCCTATTACACTACCAATAAGGACCCCTGTAAGGATGAGATTCAGAGATATTGAAGTTTTATCAATGAGAGTAGTTAAAACAGCAACAAGCATAGCTACAGAAGCCAGAAGGTTTCCTTTTCTTGCTGTTACAGGCGAACCCAGTAATTTCAATCCTAGAATGAAAAGAACTGTTGAACCTATATAGCTTATAGGTGTGATAAGGTCATTATCGAAAAGTGTTTCAATCATTCGTTTTTATTCGTCTGTCTGAACATCTGCAACATCCTGTCTGTAACCATAAACCCGCCAACTACATTGACGGTCGCTAATACTACTGCAGCTAACCCCAGAATGCTGTTTAGATCGCTGCTCGATTGGTCAAGAATTAAAATCGCTCCGACTAAGGTTATGCCTGATATAGCGTTGGCACCCGACATTAAAGGTGTGTGTAGTGTTGGTGGGACTTTGTTAATCAATTCAAAGCCAATAAATGAAGCTAAAATAAATAAATAAATGTATAGTAAGGCGCTATTTTCCATTACTTAGCCTCTATTTCCATTATTAGATAATTCTTTACATTAAGCATTATTGATAGCCTCCAGGGTAACGGGATGCACAACTTCTTTTTTGTGAGTGATCAGGCTCTCGTTAATGATTGAATCCTCAAGATCCAGGGTAAGAGGATCAGTATCATCTTTGTCAACGATCAAATCTATAAAACTGGCTACATTTCTTGAATACATTTGGCTCGCGTGCTGGGGCATGGTTGAAGGCAGGTTAGCAGGGCCCAGTATTTTTACTTCCGAGTGAATTACTATTTGGTCAAATAATGTTAGTTCACAATTGCCACCGCTTTCAGCTGCTAGATCGACGATTACTGAACCTGGCTTCATAGCTTCTACCATTGCTTTGGTAATCAGGGTAGGGGCGGGTTTTCCTGGTATTTGAGCTGTTGTGATAACAAAATTAGAATTTTTTACTGCAGATTCTAGTAGAGCCTGGGTCTGATTTTGTTCCTCTTCCGACTGAGCTCTTGCGTAACCACCTGAAGTTTCTGTGTTATCGCGCTCAGCGGTAGATTCATCTATAAACGTTGCCCCTAAACTTTCTACCTGCTCTTTTACGGCTGGTCGAACATCGTAGGCAGACATTAATGCTCCGAGTCTTCTTCCGGTAGCTATTGCTTGAAGTCCTGCAACACCTGCACCAACTACCAGACCGCGCGCCGGAGGCATGGTTCCTGCCGCAGTCATCATCATCGGGAAGTGAACTGATAAATTGTCCGCGGCAATAATTGCAGCTTTATAACCAGCTATAGAACTTTGTGATGATAATACGTCCATCCGCTGAGCCCGAGCGATCCTTGGTATAGCATCAAGGCTAAAGCTTGTAACGCCAGTGTCTTTCAATTGTTTAATCAATTCGATATTAGTGGTGGGTTGGAGCAAAGCTAAAAGTATTGCTCCATCTTTAATGAGAGAGACTTCGTTAGAGGTTGGTTTGTCTATTTTTACAATAAGGTCGCTTTCAGAGTAAACCTTTACGCTGCTTTCCGATATTTGAGCCCCAGCTTTTTCGTAATCTGTGTCTGAAAAATTTGAATCTGTTCCTGCTTTGGATTCGATCAATACTTTAATATTATTAGATATAAGTTTCTTAACACTCTCGGGTACCAATGCTACCCTCTTCTCGTGTTGTCCTGTTTCTTTTGGTATCCCTATTTGCATCTATTCAAGTTCTTTCAATTATTTTGTTAATGTATTGAGCTTATAATAGTCAAAGGAATTTAGTAAGCCCTTTCTATAGTATTAAAACCAGTATACTTTCTTATAATTTCTGGTATTTCAACATTACCTTCTGCATCTTGGTAGTTCTCTAAAATTGCTATAACTAACCTTGGTAATGCGAGACCTGATCCGTTAAGTGTGTGGACGAATACATTCTTTTTGGAACTCTTATCTCGGTATCTTATATTGCTTCTTCGTGATTGAAAATCTTCAGTAGTGGAGCAAGATGAAACCTCAAGCCATTCTTCAGATCCTGGAGACCAAACTTCTATGTCGTAGGTTTTCGCAGCAGCAGTTCCTAGATCTCCGGCACAGAGTTCTACAACCCTATATGGGAGTTCTAGTTTTTGCAGTATCGTTTCCGCATGTTCTACAAGGGTCTCTAGTTCTCTAAGCGAATTTTCTGGTTTTACGTATTTATACAACTCAACTTTATCAAATTGATGGCCACGTTTTATCCCACGTATGTCGCGGCCTGCTGACATCTTTTCCCTGCGGAATGAGGGAGTATACGCAACATAATTTATTGGTAATTGCTCTTCCGAAAGAATTTCCTCAGCATGCATTGCCGTTAAAGGAACTTCTGCTGTTGGTACCAACCATAGGTCGTCTTCTATATCCCTATAAATATTAGATATAAATTTTGGTAGCTGGCCGCTTCCGTAAAGTGCATTTTCTGTGACTACGAAAGGGGGATAGATCTCGGTATATTGGTGTTCGCTTGTGTGAAGGTCTAGCATCCATTGAATTAGGCTTCTTTGTAAGCGAGCCCCTTGCCCTTTTAAAACATAAAATCTCGACCCCGACATTTTCACACCACGCTCGAAATCAATAATATTTAATCCTGTTCCAATCTCCCAGTGTGGCAAGGGGGTGAAATTGGTGGTTTTAGGTTCGCCCCAAATTCTCACCTCTTTGTTATCAGTTTCGTCACTCCCATCAGGTACAGATTTTAGGGGAATGTTCGGAAGCATGGATAATTTGCTATTCAATTCATTGTCTATAGATGATGCTGAGCTCGCTTCCACTTCAACTTTGTCTGATAAAATGCGAAGACTTTCTTGGATTGCATCTAATGCTTTTTTTGATAAGGAGGTATTGTCAGTGATATTACCTTCACTATATTTTTCAATGAAATTCACATGTTCGGGGGAGTAGTCCCCTAGGTTTATTGTATTTTCCCCAATTTGTTTGAGCATTCCAAACAATTTGGAGCCGATGTTTAGTTCCGATCGCAGTTCATCTAAGAGGGTTTGTTTTGCTCTTCTTTTTTGATCTAAATCCACAACTTCATCTAATAAATCTGGCAGGTCCTTGCTATGCCGTCTCATAAGATTTGACCTGACTTCATCATGTTGTTTGCGGATTAGGCGAATATCGATAATTTTGATTACCTCTATCTTTTTCGATTAGGGTACGATTAACGTATCCTGTTTCTCGATTAAATAATAACACTTACAACTACAAACCTATAAGTATATTCCTAAGATCCCTCACTGAATTCGCTACATATGTCGGGCCAGTTTCTAATAGGTCTTGCTCTTTACCAAATCCGTAAGTGACTGCTACAGAATCGATTTTGTTGTCTTTTGCGCCTTTTATGTCTCCGGTATAATCACCTACCATTACTATATTTCCTTTAAACTCACTGGGTATAAGTCCAATCGATTCTGTAATGATGCCACTTTTTGTAGACTTAATTCCTGTTTCTGTTCCCCCCACAATATACTTAAAAAATGGTAGTAAGTCTAAATATTTGAGGACTTCTTCTGCAAGGTCTTTTGGTTTTGTAGTTGATACGATAAGGAACTTGCCCGAGGCGCGTAAAATCCATAGTAACTCTAGTATGCCGGGGTAAGCGTAATTTTTGGGTAGTCCATGATCCAGAAAATATTGTTTAAAATCATTTCTCGCTTGCTCTATTTGGACGTCGTTTAAGGAGTGATGTTTTTTGAAAGAATCTCTAAGCGGTGGTCCAATAAATGACCTTAATATATCCTCATCATTTTCGTATATATCTAGCTGGTTAAGCGCGAACTGTACTGAAGCGGTTATGCACTCTTCAGAATCAATTAAGGTTCCATCAAGATCGAACAAAACGGAACTGTAAGGCTGTTTAGTTTCCTTGTGCGTCATTCGTGTAATCTCTTTTTTATGGATCCGGCTGCGAGCACTGCTCCAACAGTACCGAGTACTAATGCCCAAATTAGTATTCCTAGGAATATTCCTGATAGCAAAAGTACGGATTCAAAGATGTCTATTGGGTCATCCCCGACCATTTGAATAATAAAATACGTTGGGATACTAATAATTAAAATTGAAACCGTTAATAATAATCCTGTTAACAAACCGGTATATGCTAAATCTTTAAAACTTGGCTTGCGCTCTGTCATTCGTAGAGCAGCGAAATACCCACCTATCATTGGTCCAAAAGGCCCTAGAATAAAATGCAAAATCGGTGGTAAAAAACACAGAAGGGCAATCCCAGCTCCGATTATTGATGCGCGTATCATTACTCTGATTTTAACTTATATTTAACGGAAAATGTGGGATTTATCATAATTTAAGGGTCGATATAAATGATGTATTATATGTACATGGAAATTAATAATAAAGTTGGAGTTAGAGTTTCCTAATATGACAGATTTACCTGACGGACCATTTCAGGAAATTGAAAATAGGTTTAATGAACTTGAAACTGAAATGGCTAGACCTGAAATAGCTTCTGACTATAGCAAACTCGAAAAGCTATTAATAGAGCGCGCTCGTCTAGAGCCAGTAGTATTGAGGTACCGCGAGTATCTTAAACTGATTGACGATTTCTCTAAATCTGCTGAGTTGCTATCGACAACTAAAGAAGATGATATGGTAGAGCTAATAGAGCAAGAGATTGGTGATATCAAACTCAGGCTCACTGATCTAGTTGCTGCGCTGAAGATCGATCTTATACCCAAAGATCCTAGGGATTCCAAAGATGTTTTCGTTGAAATAAGAGCGGGAACGGGGGGGGACGAAGCAGGTCTCTTCGCTGGAGATTTGTTTAGGATGTATTCACGATATGCGCAAAATCAAAATTGGAAAGTTGAAATTGTTAACGCTAATGAGACCGGGATAGGTGGATTTAAAGAAGTTACTTTCAGCGTCAAAGGCGAAAATCCCTATGCGTTGCTCAAATATGAATCTGGTGTGCATCGCGTGCAAAGAGTTCCTGAAACTGAATCATCCGGTCGAATCCATACTTCAACTGCAACCGTTGCGGTTCTCCCAGAGGCAGACGACATAGAAATAGAGATCGATAATAATGACGTAAGAGTAGACGTATTTCATGCGGGTGGAGCCGGAGGTCAAAATGTTAATAAAGTGGCAACGGCGATTAGGTTAACTCATATACCCACCGGTATAGTGGTAACTTGCCAAAAGGAAAGGTCACAGCTGCAAAATCGATTGCAGGCTTTTGCAATATTGCGGGCGAGAATTGTCGAGATTGAAACTCGAAAGAAAGAAACCGAACTTGCCAATACCAGGAAATCCCAAGTAGGTACAGGGGAAAGGTCAGAGAAAATTAGAACTTATAATTTCCCACAAAATCGTGTTACTGATCATCGGATTAATCTAACGCTGCATAGTTTGGATAGATTTTTGGAAGGGGAGCTTAGGGCCCTTGTTGAGTCGTTGGATACAGCCGTTCAACAAGATATGCTTTCTCATGAAAAACAAGAGTAAATTATGGATCATACCTTGAAGCCAATTCTGAAATGGGCGAGAGACCTTCTTGAATCAAACGGCATAGAAGATTCAGCTTACGAATCAAGGCTCTTACTGGCTCATTCACTTAGCATAAGTATTGACGAAACATTTTTGATTGATGGTGGAATGACCCAAGAAAATGAGAGCAGCTATAAGTCGATGGTTTCTAGGCGAGCACTCGGCGAGCCGTCAGCATATATCATGGGGTATATAGAGTTTTTTGGGGAGATTTTCCATGTTGATTCCAGCGTTTTGATTCCTAGGCCTGAAACAGAACTCCTAGTTGATAATATCGCCCAATATTTAACCAAAGAATTAAAGGAAAGACACCCTTTGATAAAAATTGTCGATGTGGGGACTGGCTCTGGATGCATAGCGGTATCTATTGCTAGATTATTCCCCCAAATAAAATTACTCGCTACTGATATATCCAAAACATCACTTGAACTGGCTAAATCGAATGCTGAAAACCATGGAGTTGTCGATCAAGTTATGTTTCGTGAAAATGATCTTCTTGAAAATTTAGAAGGGCCATTTGATATAATTGTTTCCAACCCGCCATATATAAATTCAGAAGCAATACCTTTGACTCAGCGTGAAATTAGAGAGCACGAACCTTGGATTGCTTTGGATGGTGGGATATCAGGGACAGACATCTTGTTTCGGCTAATAAGCCAAGCTAAAGAGAAACTGTCACAAGATGGTTATCTGGCTATTGAAATTGGGTTAGGGCAGGCAGAAGCAGTTTTAGATTACTGCAACCAAATTTTTCCGCGTAATGCTAAAATTTCGGCTCAAAAGGATTTGGCTGGAATTCCAAGAGTCTTATTAGTAAGAAATAGTGAATAGTATTTACAATCAGAATATCATTCTAATATATTTTAAATATTCGTTTTGGGGAATCGTCTAATGGTAGGACAGCAGACTCTGAATCTGCCGGTCGTGGTTCGAATCCACGTTCCCCAGCCAATAATTTTGAGATTTTTTGTTAGTTGAAGGATAATAAAGTTGTAGGGTAGGTCAATTTATTGAAGTCCGCATGTTTGTGGCGAAATGGGAGGATGGTTGTCCAATTCAATATCAACACTAGATGAATTATCCGTTAATACTATACGTTTCTTGTCCATTGACCAAGTAGAGTCGGCGCGTTCTGGACATCCTGGAGCACCCATGGGTTTGGCAGCGGCTGCGTTCTCCCTCTGGCATAGGGTAATGCGGTTCAATCCAGACCAGCCTAATTGGATCAACCGTGATAGATTTGTTTTGTCCGCTGGCCATGCATCCGCGTTACTTTATTCTCTGCTCCATCTATTTGGGTATCAAATTTCCACAGATGAATTAAAACAATTTCGGCAATGGAGGAGCGTCACACCCGGCCATCCTGAGCGTGACCTTTTACGAGGCATCGAAACTACTACGGGTCCCTTAGGCCAAGGATTTGCAAATGCAGTTGGGATGGCTATGGCTGAAAATTGGTTGGCCGCGAATTATAACCAACCATCACATAATATTATCGATCATCATACCTACGTAATAGCTTCTGATGGAGATATGCAAGAAGGTGTTACGAGCGAAGCTGCATCTCTTGCCGGTACTCTAGGATTAGGTAAGCTGATTGTTTTATACGATAGCAATCATATTTCGATCGAAGGGGATACTGATTTAACATTTACCGAGAATGTAGGTGATAGATTTAAGTCTTATGGTTGGAATGTTTTTGGACCAGTTGATGGATTGAACGTTGAGGAAGTGTCAGAGGTCTTATTTTTAGCACGAGAAGATACGGATCACCCTAGTTTAATAATATGTGATACTGAAATTGGTTATGGAAGTCCTGGGAAAAGTGGAAAAGCATCCGCTCACGGAGAACCACTTGGTGCAGAGGAAGTTAACCGAACTAAAAACAAACTTGGTTGGGAATATGATTCATTTGAAGTCCCGGAAACTGTTTTAGACCATATATCAGCAGCTGTGGATAGAGGTAGGCATTACTACAAAGAATGGACTACGGCTTACGCCGATTACCGATCAGCTTTTCCTGAAAAAGCCCAAGAATTTGAAAACATTCTTAACGGCGTCGTGCCTAAAGAATTATCAGATATTCTCCGTAACGATTATTCCCCAGGGGATGAACCTTTAGCTACGAGGTCAGCGTCCGGTAACATCATGAATCTAATTTCCTCAATTATGCCTTCATTCGTAGGGGGATCTGCAGATCTTGCTCCGTCAACTAAAACGACTTTGAAAGAAAAAGGTGATATCACTAAGGATAATCCTGGAGGCAATAATATCCATTATGGAGTTAGAGAGCATGCGATGGGAGCTGTTTCAAATGGAATGGCTCTTCATGGAGGTGTTATCCCTTACACAGCTACTTTTCTGACTTTTTATGATTACATGAGGCCCGCAGTTCGCTTAGGTGCTCTAATGGGGTTGAATGTTATATATATATTCTCACACGATTCAATTGGATTGGGCGAAGATGGACCCACCCATCAACCTATAGAACATTTGGCGGGCATGAGAGCCGTCCCCAATTTGACGGTGATTAGGCCTGCAGATTCTACTGAGACGATGCAAGCTTGGGATTACGCTATTAAGGAGACACAACGACCAACAGCATTGATATTTAGCAGGCAGAATTTGCCGCAAATATCTAGGATTGATCAGTTAACAAACGATGAAGTTTCTAAGGGTGCATATGTGATATATCAAACAGATTTAGATTTGGACCCCGATGTGATTCTTATAGCAACAGGCTCTGAAGTGCATGTCGCTGTTGAGGCCGCTGTCGAACTTAAAGATAGTGGAAATAATATAAGAGTAGTATCAATGCCATCTTGGGAAATCTTTGAAGAACAAGATTCAAGATACCGTGAAAGGGTTCTCCCACCTGATATAAAGCGAAGAATGTCGGTTGAAGCTGGTTCAACGCTCGGATGGTCCAGGTACGTTGGATTAGATGGAAAATCCATAGGGATTGATGAATTTGGTGCATCCGCACCAGGGAGTACGGTGCTTTTTGAATTTGGTTTCCATTCTAAATACATTGTTAGTAAAATTGAGGAAATGTTAATTAAATGAAAGGATTGTCGTTCTTGGCGAACTATATTCGATATAAGAAATAATTGATTCCTTAATAATTTCTTAAAAAGTATTCGTTAAAGTTCCATTATCGCGATGATGTAATGAATAAATTAGCGGATAGTGCAAATGTTAGGAGCGCAAAATGAAACAGAGAAAACTAATCACCATCTCATTTGTTGTGGGCCTTTTGGCTTTGGTTTTAGGAAGTACTGCGGCATTAGGGCAAGAAGACACGAGTCAAATAGGAGATCGATTTCAAGTCCGCCTAGCGAATATTCTAGGGATAGATACTACAACGCTGGTCAACGCTTTTTCGCAGGCTCGCACTGAGGTCAAAACCCAAGAGATCGAAGAAAGAATCCAAGATCCTTTAGCTTCAGGCAAGATCACAGAAGA
>DKAM01000004.1 GCA_002450835.1 Dehalococcoidia bacterium UBA6926 | reverse complement strand
TGGAGGTTCGAACATCCAACGAAGCAGCACAAAATTTATATAAGAAATTCGGATTTAATATTGTTGGTCGTAGGAAGCAATATTACTCTGATAACAGAGAAGATGCGTATATAATGACCACCAGCGAGATCCATTCAGAAGAATATAAAGAAATGATGGATAATTTGAGGCTTAACTATACTGAAAGATGGGGTTTGAGGCCACGCTATTTAGATCAGTTAAGCTAGTTGGTGGTTTGTATATTAGTCCTTGTTAATTGGGATTGAATTAACGTCTACGTAACCAACTAATTCTACAAAGGCTCGGTAATCATCTTTCTCGGTGAAGTAGTTGTTATTGATAATCCCAGATACCGTTGCAACACCTTCCCAATATATTGTTTGTGGCGGGAAAGCTTCAGTTAATTCTTGGTCAAGAACAGCAGATTCTAATTCAATCAGTATATTATGCTTTTTTATACTAAGAATCCATTGGCGTGGATATACCGCACCTGTTTTAGGGCTTTCCCAGTAATCCAAGTTTATAAGCTCAATTTCTTCTCCATCTATATGGAATATCGAACCCGAGCTATCTTTCAATGTCGCATAAGTGATAAGGTTTTTATTATTATCTCGAGACTCTGAAAGCATAAGATACTGATTATTGGGTAGAGATATAGCAAACCATTGCCATCCAGAGGGGTATCCTGTAACAGTAAATTCTCCCCATTGATGATCCATCCAGCTTGAGCCTAAAACTTCCAATTTCTTGCCATTTAAGATTAGTTCTCCAGAAGTTTCTAAATTGGGCTCTGAATAATAGTAGGTCCAACCTGTTTCATCACCAATATAGCCGTTGACGTTATGCAAAATTAGGTTTCCTGAACCGAACATATCGAGTTTCAAAGTATGATCGGCGCTACTGACTTCTATTTCATGGTAATTGTCTTTTGCTTGTATTTTCCAGTCATCCTTTATAAATCGGTACCAGTGAGTTTCCGCTCCAGAAGTATTCCCTAATTTCGTCGATTGATAATGCGTCTGGTGATTTATATCTGTTAAGGAAGTATGTGCCATGTGTCCGACCTGGTTACTCCCGGATCTGCCTTTAAATACGACTGCGTGAAAACCGTATGGATTTCCCAAAGAGTCACTGAGGTGGCCGTTGTAATACCACCACTCTATAGAATTATTGTGAGGATAGTGATCTGATGGAAAAGTCAGTTCTCGAGCGTCCCTAGAATCATCGTTGAGCTGAACACTAGATTTATTTGGCGTGGTTTTATCTGCAATCTCTAAATCTATATTGATCAGTGTTATAACACTGATCAGGAGTGCCAAAGTTGCCAATAAATAGCTGATTGCGATCTTTTTCACCCACAAATTATATTCGAATACATCCATAAAATCTAAAAAGAGTTCTCAATTTTTACAACGATGTATAAAAACAACTCATATGGGTTTGTAATAATTTCGATTACGCCTATAATATCTTTGACCAACGAATAGTAAACCGAAAGGCGACTTTTAAATGACATCTGCTATTGTTTTAAAGGAGATAGATCAAGTAGATCGCACGCAAACTCTAGTTACTGAAAGAGCTCAAGATTTAGCTCGATTTTATCGGGGTTTAGGTGACCCCACTAGATTAAAAATTCTTAAACTACTCTCTTCAGGAGAAAAAAGTGTTTCTTATCTTGTAGAGCAACTTAAATCACCTCAAGGAAGAGTTTCTTCTCATTTGGCATGTCTGAGGTGGTGTGGATTTGTTGTCTCCGAGCGTAGAGGGAGAAGCGTCTACTATTCTATAATTGACACTAAAGTTATTTCATTGCTCAATCTAGGAGAAGAACTGTTTACTACGGCAGCAGAACGAATTATATCCTGCGAAGTTCTAGATGATGGGGTCATCAATTAAACAGGCATTATATATCCGTAACAATTAGTTTTTCTCTAGTAAATCTAGAAAGTTGTTAGGTTTTTTTGAAAAGTGTCTGAACTACCATTTTTATTTGCTTTCACCGCAGGGTTAGCGGCTTTAGTTAGCCCTTGTGGCGCAGTTATGTTACCCGCATACGTGTCATACTATTTGGGTTTTGAAGAGCAAGGACAGTCTCATAGTAGGGTTACACGCAATATTATTACCCCGCTAAAAATTGGTGTTGTTGCAAGTATAGGTCTTGTCATTTTATTCGCTAGTTTTGGCATGTTTTGGTCTATTATTGGACAAATTATTAAAGAAATCTTGCCTACTATCGGAGTGATCCTAGGGTTAGCACTAGCTCTTCTAGGGGGGTACATATTGATTACTGGTAAATTTGCTCAAATACCCGTATTGACCCTTCAAAATTATAGATTAGAACGAACTTACGGTTCAATTTTCTTATTTGGACTTGCGTATGGCATCGCGACTATTAGTTGCACATTTCCGATCTTTCTCGCGATTATGGGCCATGCTTTAACCCTCTATGGTAGTGTAGCAATGGCGATCCAGTTCACATTTTATGGGCTTGGTCTTTCCTTCGGCCTTATTTTGGTAACTTTATTGGCCGCAACATTTAAATCTATAGGTGTTAGGCTGATTAGGACCGTTGTTCCCTATATGGAGCGTATTTATGCTTTAACCTTGTTATTTTCAGGATTTTATATAAGTTGGTATTGGTGGGATAATTGGTTTATGTTTAATTGAAAATATAGACATAGGAACTGAATCGTGAGACATCTAATTTCTATTAAAGATTTGTTACCCGATGAATTGATGTCTCTAATAGATATATCTGATGATATAGAGACGAAACCACAAAAATATAGATCCATCATGGGTGGAAAAGTACTGACGAACTTATTTTACGAGCCGTCTACTAGAACAAGTTCTTCCTTCCATTCAGCAATGCTGCGCTTGGGAGGATCCGTTATACAGATTAATGAGGTGCAATATAGTAGCGTCTCTAAAGGAGAGAATCTTCAAGACACTATTCTTACAATCGGCAGTTATAGTGACTTTATAGTATTGAGATCTCAATATGAAGGTGATGCGAAAATTGCATCAGAGGTGAGTCAGGTTCCTGTGATTAATGCAGGTGATGGGGCTGGTGAACATCCGACGCAAGCCCTTTTAGATTTAAGGACAATTTACAAAAACAAAGAGACTTTGGAAGGTTTAAAGATTGTTTTTGTTGGGGATATCGCTAATGGGAGAACGGTCCATTCACTTGGCACATATCTTGAGAATAATAATCAATGCCATTACTTTGAAACGTACGAAGATATGACAGCTGAATTATCCGATGCGGATGTGTTATATATGACACGCGTTCAGACCGAACGAGGTAGCACAGAATCCTACGAATTGACCAGAGATCATGTGGATGTACTTTCAGATAAATGTATTGTTATGCATCCATTTCCTAGAAATGATGAATTACCCAGATGGTTTGATTCGGATCCTCGGGCAAAATATATCGAGCAGATGAAGCATGGATTATTCATGAGAATGGCAATTTTGACGTCATTAGATTAGGACTATTTATGTCAGATCTTGATAGAAGAGAATTTCTTAAGGTTGCCGCTACCCTAGGTTTATCCGTGACAGCTCTTGCGGTGTTTGAACAAGCGTGCTCAATAGCAGATTCAACTGCCAATAATGTATCTGGTACGAATATGATGATAGGAAGCAGTGATCCACCAGTGGTGGAATCCGCGGGTGAAACTTACCCTACAATCCAAACTTCTTCGATAACTTACAGCTCCGTTGAAAATAAAGAAGATGATACCCGAGGCGTGGAATCTTCTTCTAATGCATTAGATTTAACAGGAGATATTATCGAAGATCCAATTATTCGAATGAAGCACCTTGCTCGGAGAGCGGGGTTTGGAGCTAACGACAAAGAACTTACTGAATTACTTCAAATGGGTGAAGAAGCGGCTACAGAGTGGTTTTTGAATTATGAATTAATTGATGATTCTGATATTGAAGATAGACTCTCGAAACTGGGGCTGGGCTCTAATATGTCGTTTGAGAAAATTAATGCGAATTACAAACCTGCTCTACAGCAGGAGGCCCTATTAAGAATGATCTACAGCAAAAGGCCCCTGCAAGAAAAAATGGTTTTGTTTTGGCATGGGATAATCACTAGTGCGTTTGGTAAAGTACCACAGAATAGAAGATATATGGCGGACCAAGACCAACTATTTCGCGAGTATGCCTTATCTAATTATGATGATTTCTTAAAACAAATAGCGCGAGATCCTGCAATGCTTATATATTTGGATAATCGACTCAACAAAAAAGGGAAACCGAATGAGAATTTTGCACGGGAATTAATGGAATTATTTTCTATGGGAGTTGGTACCTTCACTGAATTAGATGTTAGAGAGGCTTCAAGAGCATTCACAGGCTGGGGTATAAAGAACCACGAATTTCAATTTTTTAGTAACCAACATGATTCCGGAACGAAAATTTTCATAGATCAAGAAGGCGAGCACGATGGTGACGACATAATCGATATTATTATGCAGCAACCCGTTACTTCTAGATTCATTACAAAACGATTATTTGAATTTTTTGTTTATGACGATCCTAGTGATGAAATTATCGGAAAACTGAGTGCAACATTCGAACGGACGAAATATAGTGTCAAAGATGTTATGAGTGAGATCTTTCAGTTAGATGAATTTTATTCTCAACGCGCCTATAGATCAAAAATCAAAAGCCCTGCTGAGCTTATCGCAGGCGCTTTTAAGGTTCTTGAAATCGATACAGATGCTAACCGGGTTATGCAGCGATATGGTAGTCCGATGGGCCAAAATCTATTCCAACCTTTCGATGTTTCAGGTTTTCCTGAAGGGCCCGAATGGATTAATAGTTCTACTTTAATTAACAGACTTAACTTTGCTAACGCATTCGCGACGGGTAGTAAGAGCCTTCATTTAAACACTTTTCATCCTAGCGATATTGTTCCTGATAATATTCGTAATTCTACTGAAGATGTAGTTGGGCATTTGGTTTCCCTGCTTCTAGACGACGTGATTGATGATGAAGAAAGAAAAATCTATGTAAATTATTTCGATGGCCTAAAAGAAACAACAAGGGTAGTTGGAAATAAACAATGGAATGGTAGCAATAAACAGTGGAATTTAGAGCAGGAAAGACTGAGAAGCCTAATATATCTGGTAATGAGTTCCCCAGATTATCAATTGGCATGAAAGACAGGTCTAGAATATGCGATTAACCAGACGAAACTTTCTGAAATCTAGTGTTGCGGTATTGCCAGCGTTCGCAACGTTGCCTGCAGTTTTTAGGAGAGCAGTGGCATCTTCAATAGTGGAATCACCTACAAATACTTCCCCATATCCTGACCGAACACTGATTATTGTACAGATGGCGGGAGGCAATGATGGGTTGAACACAGTAATTCCGTTTACAGATGGCAAATATTACGATCATCGATCCTATTTAGCGGTGCAAGAAAATGAGGTCTTAGATCTGAATGGAGAAGTTGGGCTTCATCCTGTTCTAGAAAAAATGAAGTTGCTCTGGGATGAAGGCGATTTAGCCATCGTTCAAGGTGTAGGGTATCCTAATCAGAGTTACTCGCATTTTGAATCTATGCATATTTGGCAAACGTCTGATAACGAAGGGAAACTTAAGGAAGGTTGGCTAGGTCGCTATTTCGATTCACTAAAGGAAACGCAAGACAATATATTTCAAGGTTTAGCGACGGGGCAGGGTCAACTGCCCCCCGAGTACTCTGCTGAAAATTATTCTGCTCCCGTTCTTCGAACCGTATCCGAATATCAATTAAAGGGAGATCCAATATATGTTGGGTCCAATCAATCAAGAGCGGAAGCCGTGATGAAATTATATGCGGCTTCACCGCTCCAAACACCTTACGGTATTCTTCTAGATAACACCATTGAAGCGGCGTATAAGAGTTCCCAACAGATTAAAGAAGCTGCTGATCAGTACGTTTCAGCTATCGAGTATCCGGATACGTCCTTTGCCAAAAGCCTGAAAGTAATTGCTCAAGCTATAACTGCAGGACTAGGAGTTAAAGTTGGCCATGTTAGGATCGGAGGCTTTGATACCCATTCCGATCAATTAGTAGAGCAACCTGATTTACTTAAAACCATGTCTGAAGCGATTTATGCTTTTCTCCAAGATATTAAGGCCGCAAATAAAGAAGATGATGTTTTGGTAATGACATGGTCAGAATTTGGTAGGAGGGTTGGGAGTAATGGTAGCGGCGGAACTGATCATGGTGCAGCTGCTCCTATGTTTCTTATGGGAAAACCTGTGGCTGGAGGAATTTATGGGGAAAAACCTGATTTAGTTCGCCTTGATAAGGATAATCTTAGATTTACGACCGATTTCCGCTCTGTATATTCTACCGTTTTATCTCAGTGGTTAGGAGCTGATCCCGAGGCAATTATTGGCAGCGAACGCTTTGATACTATTCCTTTATTGCTCAAATCAAAATGAAGGCTCCAACATTATTGATATATCAATTACGAGACCGGTTCTATGGGTTAGCGCAAGGTATGTTTTTTTTGCCATTTTTTGTTGGCATGATATTCTTGACGGGGTGCCAAAATTCAAATGTTGTGGAAACAACAATTATAGACTTTGAATTAGAAAATATAGAGATAACAATTGGTACTACGGTTAGATGGATTAATGAAGATGATAAAGCTCACACGGTTACACAAGGTAACCCTCCGATATCCGGTGAATGGGGGAGCCCATTTATAGCGACCAATGATCTATTTGAATACCAATTTAATAGGCCTGGGTCTTTTGATTATTGGTGTCGTGTACACCCTTTCATGGTAGGCACCGTCACAGTCACTGATAATTAAAGAAGGTCACTTATTTTAACTGATGAAAGGCGAGCAATAGCCCTGTCTAACTCTTCATCGGAAACCGTTAAAGAGCATCTTATATAACCCTCGCCTGCTTCTCCATAACCTCTTCCCGGTGTTACAACAACGTTTGCTTTATCTATCAAATTTGTTGCAAAATCACCCGAATTCAATCCATCTGGCAGTTTTGCCCATACATAAAGACTTGCTTTAGGTGGTTCGACGTCGAGGCCCATACTCGTTAAAGCAGCAACAAGCTTATCTCTTCTTTTTTCGTAGATTTTGTTTCTTTTGCTGATGATGTCTTGTGGTCCGTTTAGAGCTGCTATACCAGCGTATTGCACAGCTTGGAAAATCCCAGAATCGATGTTAGATTTTACTATCATCAGTGCATTAATAACTTCTGCATTCCCTACAGCCATTCCTACTCTCCAGCCCGTCATATTGAAAGATTTAGAAAGTGAATGAAATTCTATTCCAACATCTTTTGCCCCTTCTGCTTCTAAGAAACTTATGGGCTCGTATCCGTCGTAAGCCACTTCTGTATACGGTCCGTCGTGGCAAACAATGATGTCATATTTTTTTGCAAAGGCCACAACTTTCTTGTAGAAATCGATAGTGGCCACTGCGGCAGTTGGGTTGTTAGGATAATTGATCCATAATACACTCGCTTTTTGTGCAATATCTTCTGGAATAGCTTCTAAATCAGGCAGAAATCCGTCTTCTTCTTTTAGTGGCATTAAGTAAGATTCCCCTCCTGCAAGTAAGGTTCCTATACTATAGACAGGATATCCCGGATCAGGAACAAGGGCGATATCCCCTTTATCGATGTAACACAAAGCTAAATGAGCGATTGCTTCTTTAGATCCCAATGTCGGTAATACCTCTGTATCGGGATTAAGAGTTACGTTGAATCTATTTTTATACCATTTAGCTACAGCTTCTCTAAATTCAGGTAATCCTTCCGATTCAGGGTATCGATGATTTGCAGTATCCTCTAAAGATTCTTTAAGAGCGTCAATTATATGGTCTGGTGTTGGTAAATCGGGATCTCCTATTGCCAATGAAATTACGTCTTCGCCTTGAGAGCGTTTCTGGTTAATCTTTTTTGATACTTCGACAAACAAATACGGCGGTAAATCTGATATACGGTTAGCTATTTTCATCTATGATACGTCCCTTTTCATAATTAATTATTATTGTGACCATTGCACTCTAGCAGATTTGCTTGTTTTATCTCAAGAACATACGATTAAGAAAATGCTTAACCGACTTTTTAATAAGAGTCATACATTGAATGGGTGACTGGATTAATGACTAATCGAGAGTTAATCAAAAACTTAATCAATTATCCCTCAAGCATCTTTTATGGATGGTGGATGGTTTTCGCCGGTATGCTACTGATGTTTTTTTCAACAGGCATTTCTTTTTTTGGGTTTACTGCTTTTTTTGATGCAATCAGACTCAACCTGAAATGGACAAGGGCCGAAGTTGCTATGGGCCCGGCAATTCAAGCGCTGCAGACAGCTATCATGGCTCCTTTCGTTGGTTATCTTGTCGATAACTTAGGTCCCAGAATTGTATATAGCTCTGCAATGTTTATCGGTGGTTTAGGTTTTGTTGTGCTTTCCAGAGTTACTGAACCACTTCACTATTACGTCGCATGCATAATGATTGGCACAGGAATGGGAACCACAGCCTACGTTATTGTTGCTGCTGCGATAAGTAATTGGTTTGTCCAAAGCAGGGGTAAGGCGATGGGCCTTACGTTTCTGGGCCCTGGCTTTGGTGGGATTCTAGTGACGTTGATAGTGTTTTTCATTGATTTACACGGGTGGCGCCCTGTCGCAAACTTTGTGGGGATTTCAACGTGGGTATTTGCGATCCCGTTATCATTAATTTTACGTTCTGCGCCTGAAAAATATGGTATGAAACCAGATGGTCTTAAAGCTTCTGAAGTAGAAAAAAATGATTTACTGGAGGAAAAGGAGGAATTTCCCTTCAAAGAAGTTTTGCGCCATAAATCTTATTGGCTTTATGTAATTGCTTGTGGTTTCCAGCAAATGGCCATTGCTGCTATGGTCGTTCATCATATACCCGCCCTAGTAAGTTTTGGCATTAGCAATCAAAATGCTGGTTTTATGATTTTGATATTCACTTTGGCTAGTCTACCTATGCGATTTTATTCAGGATATCTTGCAGATAAATATGATCCTAGAATCGTTACAGCAAGTATGCTTGCCTTCCAACTGACTGGCGCAGTGTTATTCGTCGTTATTTATAACATATGGATTGCTGTTATTTTTGAAATTATCTATGGAATAGGGTGGGGTGGTAGTAACCCTGCACGGCTAACTTTACAAGGGGAATATTGGGGCAGGAGTATTTTTGGGTCATTAATGGGGATACAAATTGGTATTGGAGCTTTAGGAGGATTTATAGCGCCGGTATTCGTTGGGTGGGTTGCTGACGTTAGTGATTATCGAGTGGCATTCATGTTTCTCGTAATACCATTGGCGTTATCTGTTTTAATGATTTATTCGATGAGGCCTCCTATAATTAGTAAGTTATCAAGCGCTAGGTGATATATGGATTCTATAAGCAAGGAAGAGAACACCGTCAACAAGAAACCGAAGTATTTTAAAGGTTGGAATATGGTCGCTTCTGGGGCGCTAATAGCTTTCTATGTTGACGGTGTTGGATTTTGGGGATTTTCCGGATTTTTTAAAGAGATTATTGCAGAATTTGGTTGGAGTCGTGGAGTCGCTGCTGTTGCTCCTTCCCTGCACCGACTAGAGGCCAGTATTTTTGCGCCCTTTAGTGGATTTATAGTAGATAAATGGGGTGCAAGGAAAACCATGCTCGTAGGGCTATTTTTCGCCGGTTTAGGTTTTATGTCACTTAGCATGATTCAAAACCTCTGGCAATACTATTTGGTTTTTGTTGTTATAGCGTTTGGCTTAAGTGCGGGTTCTTACGTTGTCGTTGCTGCTCTCTTAAATAATTGGTTTCAACGTAATCGGGGATTAGCATTTTCCCTGCTTGTATTGGGAACTGGTAGTTCTGCAATTCTTGGTGGGTTATGGATTTTCGTGATTCCATTTCTTGGCTGGCGGACTACACTATTCATTGCAGGATTAGGGTTTTGGGTCCTTTGTATTCCGTTGGCATATTTCGTAATGCGTGATAACCCAAAAGATTACGGGTTGAATCCCGATGGTGATATTGATGAAGTTCAAGAAGAACAAGGAAACGTTACTGTAAAACGTATTCCTTTTAAACGAATACTTTGGAGTCGAAGTTATCTACAGTACGTTGCGGTAACGTTCTTGGTCGGTGGTAGTTGGTCCACTATCACTTTCGCGGCAGACATATTAAATTCATACGGATTTTCCGCATCTATTACGGCTGGAATCTTTGTTATGGGTTTTGCAATTCCCAGTTTACCAGCTCGTGTCCTGGCCGGATGGCTTGCAGATAGATTTGATAAACGATTGGTCCTTAGTTATGCTATTTTCCTTCTTTTTATTGGAACGCTTTTGTTTGCGATAGCGAATGTGCCTTGGGTAGCTATTTTAGGTGCAATGTTGATAGGGATGGGAACTGGAAGCATAAGCCCTGTGAGATTTGCGCTTCAGTCCGAGTACTGGGGACCAAACGTTTTTGGTCGCCTCGCAGGTATACAAATGGGCATAGCGGGAATTCCTGCTATAGCCTCTCCTGTTTTTTTAGGTTTTATGTTTGATTATTATGGGCACTATCGAACTGGTTTAACCGTACTTTCTATTCCATTGTTACTGTCTGCTATCTTGTGTCTTACTATAAAGAAGCCTGATCCTGAAATGGCTGAGTAGGTATCCTAAACAATTTGTTTAGTTAGAATACATATATAGTCAATATGATTACGTTAAGTATGAGGGCGGGTAATAGCCCCACCAACACAGCTTTTAGATGCCCAAAACCATTAGTGCCATCTAAGTAGCCTTTACCGGCCACAAATCCGATCGGTACGGTAAAAATGCCCCCGGTGAAAATAGTGGCAAATAATAAAGTTTCTGAGTAGTCATTTACAGATGAATAATAAGCTCCGGCATGTGCAAATTTTTCGTCTCCCGTTAGAAAAAGAAGGGCACCTTGTACTTCTGGAGTCATTATTCCAAAAATATGAACAAACCATAGCGTATATGCTCCAAGAACTATCAAGGTGTACGTGCCAACACGGCTTACGCGTAGATCGTTTCCGCAGGAGCTGCAATAGATATCTTCGAGGTTTCGTTCAAAATTAGAGCCGCAATTGGGGCAAGTTATTTGATTAGGGTCGATGGATTTTCCGCCCGCTGTTTTGGCAGATTTATGTATGACCGCCCCGATGATGCCGCCGATAACGGATCCCCAACTCAATTTGTCACTCTTCCTTACTCATGATAGCTGTGATTTTATTTAAATCGTCATTATTAATGCCAAATTATCTAACTAACTCCACCAACATAAGTTATAGTTTTAACTGCGATGCACTAATCCTATTAGAATTTGTGTAAAAATCAAAAATGAGGAGATAAAAATGTCAGCAGAAATAGGCCAATCTGCCCCACGACTTACATTAGTTAATAATGAGAGAAAGAGTTTCACACTGGATGATTTAGGGAGTAAGCCCGCAGTGCT
Organism: Dehalococcoidia bacterium UBA6926; assembly: GCA_002450835.1. GTDB lineage: Bacteria > Chloroflexota > Dehalococcoidia > UBA6926 > UBA6926 > UBA6926. Next base: position 13,446 of record DKAM01000004.1, on the reverse strand, counting down.
AGTGTTTTTCCCAGGTGCTTTTACCGGAGGATGCCAACAGGAGGCATGTACATTTAGAGATTCAATGAATGAATACAATGAACTGGGAGTTTCGGTATATGGGATTAGCGTTGACTCATTTTTTGTTCAAAATGCTTTTATCGCAGATAATGATCTGAACTTTGAATTTTTGAGTGATTATACTCGTGAAACTATCGAGAACTACGGAATAGCTGTAAATGATTTTGCTGGAATGGCAGGGTATACGACATCGATGAGAGCAGTCTTTGTTATCGATGCTTCAGGAATTATTACCTATAAACAAGCTGTTCCACCCCCAGAGCAGCCTGATTTTAATGCACTAAAAGATGCAGTAACTAAACTGAAAAACTAAGAAATTGACTCTGGTTCGAATTAAAGCGGTTCATTATGTCCCTAAATAAGAAGGGCAAAGGTGAATGTTGAAATTGAGATCTAAGCCAAAAATATTCTATGGATGGTGGATGGCTTTATCGGGGTTCGGTATTCTATTTTATACCTCAGGAGTCTTTTTCTACGGTTTCTCACCATTTTTCGATGAAATACTTGACGAGTTTGGCTGGGGTGCAGGCATAGCGGCAGGTGCTTTTGCCTTTCAGCGATTAGAGCAGGGGATTTTTGGCCCTGTTGTTGGGTATATCACGGATCGTTTTGGGCCAAGAAAATCGCTGCTCGGAGGAATATTTATTCTAGGAGTGGGTTTTCTTTTGCTTTCCCAAATAACAAATCTTTGGCAATTTTACCTATCTTTTGGGTTGCTAGCCTTTGGTTTAGGGTTCGGCTCTTTTTTAACTGTAAACACCGCTGTGAACGCATGGTTTGTTCGTAAGAGAGGGAGGGCCATGGCTTTGGTTTCGTATGGTCCTGGGCTTAGCTCACTTCTGGTGCCTGTAATAGTGGCGATGATAGCTTTTTTTTCTTGGAGAGATGCATTAATTTATATGGCGATCGCTACTTGGGTGCTTTGTATTCCTTTAGCTCTTGTGATGAGGCGATCACCCGAAACATACGGTTTATTCCCAGACGGTGACGACAAACCTACCAGTGATGATCCAAATATGAAGCAAGGTCAAGATTTTACTCTGAAACAGGCTCTCCGGACTTCCGCTTATTGGAAGTATGCTTTGTCATCAATGTGTGGATTCACTTTTTTTTCTGCTCTCGTTATCCATCAATATGTAGCTTTTAAGAGTTTTGGATTACCCGAGGTTTGGGTAGCCACTCTTGTTACTTTGTGGCCATTGGCTAGCTTTCCTGGCAGGATAGTTGGAGGCGTACTTGTTGATATGTATGACACGCGTAAGGTAGTAGCAGGCGCTTGGGCCATGCAGTTTATAGGAGCGGTAACGTTTGTCGTAATATATAATCCGCTCGTTGGTCTTATATATGCGATTGTATTTGGATTCGGTTTCGGGTTAGGTAATCCCGGAAGACTTGCGATTCTCGGTGAATTCTTTGGTAGAAAAGCGTATGGATCTTTGCTGGGGACCCAGCAATTCCTGTCTTCGATGACAGGTATCATTGCTCCAGTCTATGCGGGGTTTATGTATGACATATATGGAGCAGATGGTTATAGACTAGCCTTTCTGAGTTTGGCTTTGCCTGGGGCAATTTCAGTCTATTTATATTTATCAATGAAAAGACCTGTTATCAATGAACCGCAGACTGTAAGTCAGGGGTAATGAATCAAAACTTCGATTAAAAAGTCCCCTTAAATACCGTTTCCACAGGACCTGTCATATAAATAGAACCTTCTCCGTCCCATTCTATCGTTAATGTTCCACCTGGAAGCTTGACATCAGCTTTGTTATCTACCAACCCTTTTATATGGGCTGCCGCGAAAGAGGCGCACGCACCCGAACCGCATGCTAAAGTGATGCCTGCTCCCCGTTCCCATACTTTGAGTTCCATTAGTTCTCTGCTCAAGACATTTACTATCTCAAAGTTAATCTTATTTGGAAAAATTGGGTATGATTCTACTTTGGGTCCTAATGTTTCCAGGTGGATTGAATCTAGATCTCCATCTTGAAAATGTACCGCATGAGGGTTTCCCATAGATATGAAAGTAAGATTTAGATCACTACTGTGAATCGTTACTGGATAATCAACTATCGGCCCTTTTAAGTCAATGTCGACCGGAATTTCATTAGGTTCTGTTATTGGTCTATTCATATCGACCCTAACTTTTCCTATTTCATCCTTAGAATTCAGAGTTGGCCACACATCATATGATCCATCAATGGTCTCAATTGTCAGTTTACTTGGATCTTTAATCATGCCCTCATCATGGGCAAATTTCGCGACGCACCTGATACCGTTCCCACACATTGCAGATTCAGACCCATCAGGATTAAACATGCGCATTGATATATTCCCAGAATTTGAAGGTTTTACCAAAATTAAGCCATCAGAACCTATTCCAAAGCGTCGGTTACAGACTTCGATCGCAAGTTTTTCCCAGTCAATTTCATGGTTGGTTGGTTCGTGGCAAACGATAAAATCGTTGCCGGTACCTTGCATTTTATGGAAATCCATATGTTACTTTCCTTCTTATCCAAAGGTGAATATTTTGAACTGGTAACAATGATATTCTTATTGGAAAAATTTGGCTATCCCAAACTTAAGTCGGTAGTAATCTCATTGATTAATTCATTTGTGTTTTTCTTCGTTAGATCGTTCCAATGAATTCTTGGGTCTGATAATTTAAACCATCCATACTGTTTTCTGCTAAACCGATGTGTCAATTTTGCTATTTCTGAAATCGTTTCCTCCATTGTAGTATGTCCATCGATATACCGACCAATTTCCTTATATCCTAAGGCGGATAATGAAGGCAACCCTTCCTTGTAACCTCTTTGTCGTAAGTCTTTTACTTCTTCGACCCACCCCTCCTTAAACTGATTTAAAATTCTCTCATTTATAGTGTCTTGTAACTTGTTTTGTTCCATGGTGATTCCAGTGATATTAAGTTCCCAATTGGGAGGTTTCCGTGAACTTAAATCAGAAAATAATTGACCGGTTTGGTCGATAACTTCAAGCGCGCGGATTAATCTTCTGACGTTATTTGGGTGTATTTTCTTAGCGGCTGTAGGATCAATCTTTGTTAATCGATCATACAGAATTATAGAGCTTTCTTTTTCAGCTAATTTTTCCAATTTATATCTGAAATCTGGGTTTGGAGCCACAGCGGGGACTTGCCAACCTTCTAGAAGTGCCCAAACGTATTGCGCCGTTCCTCCCACAAGTATAGGTAATTTATTTCTCGCTGTGACATCAGATATCGTTTGTCTTGCATGATTCAAATAAGCTCCAAGAGAGAATGATTCATCTGGATCAATAAGATTATATAAATGATGCTTTACCAGGGCTCTTTGGGCCGAACTTGGATTCCCTGTCCCTATTTCCATGTGCTTGTAGATTTGCCTGCTATCGGCATTTATTATTTCGCCCCCAATAGCTTCAGCTATTTCTACTGAGAACAGCGATTTCCCAGTGGCGGTTGGACCTACAATAGCTATCAGTTTGACCAACGGAAAACCAGTATTTTTCTAGGACCGATCTGGAAGATCAATCCATGCATTTTCTTGTCTTAAGGACGCAACAAATCCCTCCGCAAAGTCCAGACTTTTTAGAGCTGTGATTGCATCTAAGAGTATCGGGGATGGTGTCGCTCCGTTTGATAGCCATGCAATGAATTGTTTTTCAACCAAAACCCCCCTTGGATCACTCCAAGAACTAACTAAGTGATTTGGCAGGTCAACAGGTTCCATTTGACCAGTATCAGAATTGGAAATAAAGATTGAAGGGTTTTCATTATTGAGTTCTCCTTCATCCTGAGAAGCATAGCTTAGCGCCCCTGCATAAACTATAAGAGAGGCATTTTCTCCATGTATTTCAACTCTCGGATTTCTAGGAATTTCCGATATAACTGTGCTATGGGTGTAAGTTACTGTTATATCATTTTCTATTTCCGCTAAAACTGAGGTTATTCCTCTTTTTACCGGTCTTCCGTGGATCGTTTGGCCCGCGATTTCATATTGTTTTCTATAACCTAACACGCGCTCATGATTACCGATCCAGCGGTGCATGACCTCTTGATAGCTTGCGAGAGCAAGGTATGGGGTATGCCAAGTTACATTAGCAGCTAATATTTTCCCCAACCTCTCGGATTTGATTATATCTAATACGACTTCATCTTCCCTAGCATAGGGATGTTGAGCAAATGATGGGTATTGTTTAAATTTGACTTCAGGATTTTCTTTCAGTGCTTTTACTATTTCTTCACCTTGTTGGGAAGTCATCGCTAAGGGATTCATCGTAAAAACATGTTTGTTGTTGGCTATTGATTTAAGAATAATGTCGTGATGTTCGGGAGCTTGAGTACCATTATAGATAAGATCGATATCATCTGAGTTTACTATATTTTCCCAATTCTCTTCGGTTCGTTCAAATCCGAATTTAGCCGCGACCTCATTAGTCGATTCTTTAGATTTATTGGCTACTGCAATTAGCTCTACTTCTGTTATCTCATTTAGTTCGGGTAAGACACGCCTTTTACTGTGTCCTCCCGCACCTATAACACCTATTCTAATTTTTTGGTCACTGGCCATACAGATACTCCTCGTGAAAAAAATGTTATCAATATTCTAGTTGTCGTTTATGCGCAACGCTAGTCATTGCTACCCGTTTTTTGGGAAAAAATGTTTGATTTATTGATAATCGAAACAAAACTTTCCGCGTTCAGTGAAGCTCCCCCTATTAGTCCACCATCAATTCCGGCTTCCCTCAATAGCGCTTCAATGTTTTGCGGATTCACGCTTCCCCCATATAGTATCTTCGTTGATTGGGCGGTTAGTTCTCCATACATTTCTTGAAGTATCGAACGTATTGTTTCAATTCCATTCTTACAATCCATGGTAGAAGCAGAAATCCCCGTTCCTATTGCCCACACTGGTTCGTACGCGATTGTTATATTTTCGATTCTTTGTATGTCAGATAGACTCTGGGTAAGTTGTTCCCTGATAATTTCTTGAGTTTTTCCTCGTTCTCTTTGTTCCAGTGTTTCCCCTACACATAAAATAATATTTAAGCCCTTGTTAATCGCAGCAGTGATTTTCATATTAACAATTTTGTTTGTTTCACCTAAAATGAGTCGCCTTTCAGAGTGGCCTATAATTACGTATTCGCAAAGTTCTTTTATCATCTCTGGGGATATCTCACCTGTAAACGCTCCTTTTTGTTCATGGTATACATTTTGGGCCCCCACTTTAATACTATTTTTATTCGTTAATTCGGCTACTTTGCTTAATGAGGTAAAAGGAGGGCATAAAATAACTTCAACATCTATCGTGGATTCAAGATTTTCCTCAATAGCCCGTACTAATTGTTCTGCAGCTTCTACAGTATTATTCATTTTCCAGTTTCCAGCTATTAATAGTTTACTCATGCTTGATTCCTCAATGATTTATGCCCCGAACTTATCTAATTTTCCTGAATGTGCCAGCGCGAGAGCCATCAGATCTGTTGCTTGAATTGTTCCGAGGGCTCCCTTTCTAGCTTCACGTTCTGTAAATTTTTCGGTTTGCCCACTTTCACTTGTACTGGAGCGTATAACAAAGGGGACTGGATGCCAGGAGTGACCTGCTAACACGCTGGGGGTAGAGTGGTCTCCTGCTATAACTAAAACATCAGGGTCTAGTCCAAGAATTGTTGGTATTTCCTTATCCAAATTTTCTAGGGCACTTACTTTTTCTGTGAAATTACCGTCTTCACCTGCCGCATCAGTTGGTTTGTAATGAACAAAAAAGAAATCATGATTATCCCAATTATCCTTTAGCGTCACTAATTGATCGTTGATAGTGTCACCGGTGGGTATAATTTTCATCCCTAACATTTGGGATAGTCCTCTGTACATAGGGTAACTCGCGATACAAACGGGGTTCAGTTTATATATTTTCTTCATTTGGGGAATTTTGGGTTTGCTAGAGAATCCGCGCAAAATAATACCGTTAGCTTCAGGCGAACCTTTTAGAACTTCTCCTGCCTTTTCCAGAAAACCCTGTATTACAGATGCTGTTTGTGCAGCATTTTTAGTGGCAGCTTTAACTTTATTGGGAGGAACATTTGTTTTTTGTGGGTCACTGTCATTAATTTTGTCGCTAAATTTAGAATCTTCAATCGGGTCAAAAACAATAGCAACTCTGTGTTCCTTACCTGCTTTAATAGTTATTTTAGCTCCATCCACCTCTATTTTGCTCAAAATTTCAGTTAATTTGAGGTTCTGCTCTGTACTTAACCTGCCAGCTCGTCGATCGATAATCTTTCCATCATGGTCCAGTAAACAATAATTTCCTCTCCCGGCAATGCTGTTTGCTCCTACTGGCATTTCGAGGCCAAGAGCCTCTAATATCCCGCGTCCAATTTGGTGTTCAAAGGGATCATATCCGAAGAGTGCGAGATGGCCCGGCCCGCTGCCCGGTGTAACTCCATGTTCCACAGGGATCGTTAATCCCGTGGTGCCTGTTCTTGCCAAACGGTCGAGATTCGGAGTGGAAGCCGCTTCTAGTTCAGTCATTCCGATTTCATCATGGCGTAAGCCACCAAGGCCATCGACGACCAAGAAAACGATTTTACTGCTCGTTTGTCGGGCAATAGAGCTTATTAATTCGAAATTTGCCATTTTCCCCTCTTTGTATCATCTGGAATTAATCATCAAATGTGTGATCCCAGGCATATCTTTCCCTTCAAGAAATTGTAGGGAGGCGCCCCCTCCCGTGGACACATGAGTCACTTTATCTAATATATCAAATTTCTTTGCGGCTTCCGCTGTAGATCCTCCGCCTAAGAGTATAATACCCCCTTTATTAGCTTGTTCTACAATGGTTTGTGAAATTTTCTTTGTGCCGTTTGAAAATTCATGAATTTCGAAAATGCCCATCGGGCCGTTCCATAGTATTGTGTTACTGGTTTTCAATACTTTAGAGAAATTCGATATCGTTTTGGGGCCTATATCTACGATCATTTGATCTTCAGGTATCGAATTGGCTTCAGTTGTCCGAAAAGATTCTGCATTCCCAGCATTGTTAGAAATAACTACATCTTCGGGAACCAAGAGGTTCGTTTGATTAGATTTGGCTATGGCGATAATCTCTGTAGCTAAAATTTTTCCATTTGATTCAATCATGCTGATTCCAATATTATGCCCAGATGCAGAAAGAAACGCTGCAGCCATCCCTCCTCCCACTAGAATATTTTCAGATAGAGGGACCAATTTCTTCATTAGATTCATCTTGTCTGAAACCTTTGCCCCTCCCATCACTATGGATAATGGTTTCGAGGGAGATTTTAGTATTCTGCCCAGTTCAAATATTTCTTTTTCAAGAAGAAACCCAGCAACTGCCGGTATTAATTGTGGTAGTGATTCTGTTGACGCGTGTGCTCTGTGTGAAACACTAAATGCTTCATTGACGTAATAGTCTCCCAATTGTGACAAGGAAACGGCAAACGCCTGATTATTATCTTCTTCTTGTTTATAGAATCTAAGGTTTTCCAATAATAAAATTTCTCCCGGGTCCATAGATTGAGTTTTTTTGATTACCTCATCACCGATACAGTCTTCTAGTACCTCGACACTTATCCCTAGGAGCGAACTTAAGTGGTCCCCGATAGGTTTTAATGACAAAGATTCACTTTTTCCTGAAGGGCGTCCCCTATGCGAAATCAAAATTATTTTAGCATTTTGGTTTATTAGATAACGTAAACTTGGTAGGGTCAGCTGCATGCGGGAATCATCAGAAATGTTTCCAGTTATTTTGTCGAAAGGAACGTTGTAATCGACGCGAACAATTACTCTTTTGCCAGAGACTGGGATATCTTTTATCGTTTGATAGATAGTCATAATTAGTATTATATCAACACCTTATAAAAGATATATCGCTTAATATACCCTTAAAACGTTGACGGGGGCTGTACTACATGTTAACTTCCCCCGTAAATGAGGTTTTACCTCTAAAGCGGTTTTATTTTTTATTAGACTCCATGGAGGGGGTTTATGATAGGTAAATAGCTCGATTACTCCGCTCGGGGCCCGCTAGCTCAATTGGCAGAGCAGCTGACTCTTAATCAGCGGGTTCCAGGTTCGAGTCCTGGGCGGGTCACATGAACATTAATTAGAAATTGAGTTATAATTGGGGAAGTGTCGGAATTGGCAGACGAGCATGACTTAGGATCATGTGCCGCGAGGCGTAGGAGTTCGAGTCTCCTCTTCCCCATAAAAATAAAATAATATCGTGTAGTCTAAGTAGATGATGGGAAAAATTATTGATCTAGAGGAGGATTCGTGGCTACTGAAGAAAAGAAACCTGTCCTTGAGATAAAGAACCTAGTAACTAAATTTTATACCGCCGATGGGATCGTCAACGCGGTTGATAACGTGAGCTACAACGTTCACGAGGGAGAAATCGTTGGCGTAGTGGGGGAAAGTGGTTCTGGAAAAAGTGTTACTGCACTATCAGTGATGCGCCTGATTCCTTGGCCTCCAGGTAAAATAGAAAACGGCCAAGCTATCCTCAATGGTGAAGACATGATTACCATGGATGAAGAGGACGTTTTGAAAGTTCGTGGCGCTGATATAGCTATGATATTCCAGGAGCCCATGACTTCTTTAAACCCCGTTTTATCCATAGGTCAGCAATTATCTGAAGCCGTAGAGGCTCATTTAGGTATGTCTAAAGAAGAAGGGTGGGCGCGCGCCGCTGAACTGCTTGAATTGGTAGGAATTCCGGATGGCGCTAACCGGTTACATGACTATCCACACCAATTTAGCGGTGGTATGCGTCAAAGAGTAATGATTGCTATGGGTCTGAGCTGTGAACCACGATTATTGATAGCCGATGAGCCTACGACAGCATTGGACGTTACGATTCAAGCTCAGATTCTTGAATTAATACAGAGATTAAACAAAGAACTTGGGACTGCGGTAATAATAATTACTCATAACTTAGGAGTTGTAGCAAGATACGCAGATTGGGTTAATGTAATGTACGCAGGTCGTATAATTGAGTCCGGGCCTGCTGACGTAATATATTCAAATCCAAGACATCCCTATACTTTGGGATTATTGGCGTCTGTTCCACGGCTCGACTCGGATAGAGGAGACAAACTTGAGCCTATAGAAGGCATGCCCCCGGACTTAATGAATTTACCCGGAGGCTGCCCATTTAGGCCTAGGTGTAAATTTTCTGTAGATAAATGTGCTACTGAATATCCTCCTATGGAACAAGTAGAGGGAGAGACAAATCATCATAAAGCTTGCTGGGTTGATGTCACCACAGCGACTGCGAGGGAATAAATGACAACTGCAACTGAAAATATTCTTGAAGTAAACAACCTAAAGATGTGGTTCCCGGTTAACTCTCGGGGAATCATTCCTAAGCATATCGGTAATATTAAGGCGGTAGACGATGTCACCTTCAGTGTTAAGCGAGGTGAAACACTTGGCGTTGTTGGAGAATCTGGTTGTGGCAAGACCACAGTTGGTCGTTCAATTATGCAAGTTTATGATGTCACAGGTGGAGAAGTCGTATTTGAAGGGCAAGACCTTACGCAATTGAAAGCTAAACAAATGAGATCTATGCGACGTAGAATGCAGATGATCTTCCAAGATCCTTACAGCTCTTTAAATCCCAGAATGACAGCTGGTAACATTATCGGAGAGCCTATTCAGATTCATGGATTGGCTGAATCCAAAAAAGACTATGCTGACCAGGTCGAAGAGCTGTTGAGAGTAGTGGGCTTGAATCCTTACATGAGAGATCGCTACCCTCATGAATTTTCTGGTGGACAGAGACAGAGAATTGGTATAGCGCGTTCCTTAGCTGTTAGGCCTAGTTTGATTATTGCAGATGAGCCCGTTTCAGCTTTGGATGTGTCCATCCAAGCTCAAGTTATAAACTTGCTTCAGGATCTGCAAGAGCAATTTAGTTTAACCTATATGTTTATTGCGCATGATCTTTCTGTAGTTCGGCATATTAGTGATCGAATTGCGGTTATGTATCTTGGCCATATTGTGGAATTGGCTGATAGAGATGAACTGTATGAGAACCCTATGCATCCTTATACCCGTGCTCTATTATCTGCTGTTCCTATACCTGATCCCGTTATAGAGCGAACGCGGGAGCGAATAGTGCTTGAAGGTGACTTACCTAGTCCTACAGACCCGCCTCCTGGATGTGTTTTTAAAACTAGGTGTCCTAGTCCTTCGGACGACTGCTTACACGGTACGGACACTATGCATCTTATAGAACCGAAACCTGGTCATTTTGTTGATGCTTGCTGTATCAATTGCGGATAGATTTGTACGTAATAGAATAGTTAACTTTACTACCTTTAGGGATTTAATGACCTGGGATTTTGGTATTAGCCTAAGCCTATTTGATTGAAAGAGTTATCTATATGCCTTGTATAGTATTCGTAATCAAATATGGAATTGAAATCTTCATTATCAATTAAGCTCTTTACTTTGATATTATTCCTTATTAGTTCTCTGAAATCAGAGCGATCTTTCCAAGATTCTGTTGCGGCGTCCTGAACTATTTTATATGCGTCAGTTCTGCTCAACCCTTTTTCAATTAATCTTAGCAAAACCCTCTGCGAAAATAACAGACCTCGGGTTGATTCCATATTTTGATACATATTATTTTCGTTTACCTTCAGGTTTTCCATAACATCAGAGAAGATATATAGCATATAGTCTAGGGCCATGCACGTATCTGGGAATATTATTCTTTCTGCTGATGAATGAGAGATATCGCGTTCATGCCATAGAGAAATATTTTCTATAGATGCGATCGCGTTTCCTCTAACTATCCTTGCTAATCCGCAAACCCTTTCTGATAACTCAGGGTTACGTTTATGTGGCATGGCGGACGAACCAGTTTGCCCTTCTCCAAAAGGCTCCTCTACTTCCATCACCTCAGTCTTTTGGAGCGACCTGATTTCGGTCGCAAATTTTTCTAGAGAAGCTGCTATTAAAGCCAGGGTTGTAGTAAATTGTGCATGACGGTCACGAGGGATTATTTGACTTGCTATTGGTTCTGGTATTAGATTTAGCAAATCACACGCCGTTTTTTCAACCAAAGGTGGGAGGGTGGCATGTGTTCCTACTGCCCCAGAAAATTTCCCCACGGATATCATTTCTTTTGCTTCTAAAAGGCGTTGTTTCCCTCTGCGTAACTCTTCAACCCAGAGAGCTAGTTTGAATCCAAAAGTCGTTGGCTCTGCGTGAATACCGTGTGTTCTACCGACCATAAGAGTATGCTTATATTTTGTGGCTTGCTTTACCAATATTTTCTCTAAGTTATTGATACCCTCTAGTATTAGGTCGCAAGATTCACGTAATTGTAGTCCGGTGGATGTATCCCACACATCACTACTCGTAAGCCCTAGATGTATGAAACGACTTTCTGGGCCGATACTTGCAGAAACGGACTCTAGGAAAGCTGTTACATCATGGCGAGTCCGTGAGAAAGCCTGCTCCCATAATTCCATGTTAAAAGTTGCTTTTTTTAATTCTGGTAGCGCTTCTTTGGGTATTGATCCTTCTTCGACCCATGCTTCACAAACTGCCAATTCTACTTTTAACCATGTATTGAACTTATTTTCATCTTCCCAAATGCTTTTCATTTTTGGTCTTGCATACCTATCGATCATAGCTTTTGGTTCCTTCCGTTAAGTCGCCGATTGATTGTCTCTAAATTCCTTGTAGGTTTTTTTGATTGTTTCGTGTTTCAACGATAGTATACTTGCTGCTAAGTACGCAGCATTTCGGGCTCCCATTGTGCCAATTGCTACGGTCGCTACTGGAACTCCCGGTGGCATTTGAGCAATACTATAAAGAGAGTCAACTCCGTTTAGATCTGTTCCTGGTAATGGTACTCCTATAACTGGGATTGTGCTCCAACTTGAAAGGACCCCCGGAAGTGCGGCAGCCGCTCCAGCAAGACCTATCATTACCTCTATTCCTCTTTCTTCTGCGCTCTGCGCATATTCTCCGGTCTCTTTGGGTTTGCGGTGCGCGGATATTACGTTTGTCTCATAATCTATTGAAAGTTCATCTAAAATCTTTTGAGTTTCTTCTGCATATTTGGCGTCCGATTTACTCCCCATTACTATTCCTACTAGTGGCATTGAATTACTCCTTTACATATTATTGATTGCTCTTAAACCTATGTCTTTCCTATATTGCATTCCATCAAAATAAATTCTATCCACGTTCTTATATAATTTATTTCGCGCGTCCAGCATATTCGAAGCTTGTGACACTATCGTTAAAACCCTTCCTCCATTAGTCAATAAAGTTTCTCCATCTAGTCTAGTTCCAGAATGAAAAACAAGTATATCTTTATCTAGTTTATCTAATCCTGTTATTGGAATTCCAGTTTTCGGTTTTTCTGGATATCCAGGAGATGCTAAGACTACGCCGATTGTAGAGTTAGAAGACCATTGGATATCTAAATTTGAGAGCGATGCGGTTGTTATAGACTCGTATATTTCTAGTAAATCATGATCTAACCTTGGTAACACAACTTGAGTCTCAGGATCACCCATTCTACAGTTAAACTCTAATACTCGAGGTCCTGCTTCTGTCATCATTAAGCCTATATACAAGGTACCTTTATATGGAATTCCTAGTTGGTTAAGCTGTTTGAGGGTGGGCCGTACGATAGTTTTTTCTATTTCTGATAATTCAATATCTGACAAGAATTCTGGTGGGCTGTAACTTCCCATACCACCAGTATTCGGGCCGATATCATCATCACCTATCCTTTTATAGTCACAAGCGGGGACGGTCATTATTGAATTTTCCCCATCACAAATAACAAAGATACTTGCTTCTTTACCTTCTAAGCATTCTTCGATGAGTATTCTATCCCCAGCTTGGCTGAACGCTTTTAAGACCATCAGTTGATTAATAAATTGCTTTGCTTCGGCTATATCGTTGCACACGGCAACACCTTTTCCTGCCGCGAGCCCATCCGCTTTAATCACTATTGGCATTTGGCATGTTTTGATATGCTCTATTGCTGTAGTAGGATCGTCGAAAGATCGCCATTCAGCAGTTGGAATTGATTCGCTATCCATCAACTTTTTTGCGAAAATTTTGCTTGCCTCGATCTGAGCGCCTTTTTTATTGGGGCCTATCGAGGGAATTCCTCTTTGTTCTAAGGCGTCCACTAATCCAAGAGCAAGTGGCTCTTCTGGTCCTATTACCGCTAGATCTATGTCCCTAAACTTTGCGGCCGCAACGATACTTTCAATATCTGTAAGGTTTATATTTATTGATTCTGCTAATTGCTGGGATCCTCCGTTACCAGGAGCCACCCAAAGGTCAGATATATTATTGCTTTTGGATAGTTTCCAAGTTATGGC
>DKAM01000009.1 GCA_002450835.1 Dehalococcoidia bacterium UBA6926 | reverse complement strand
AATTATTAGAGGTGAAATATTACCGAAAATAAAATAAATTCCCGTAAAATATTATGGATAATTTTATTAACCCTAGTCATTTTTACTTTTCAAGCAAATAAGGTTTATGCACACCAACCATTTGAAATTATTAAGCATCCTACAGAAGAAACCATTATTGATTTAAGTGATGCTTCTGTTTCACATGCATTTTATGGTGAATTTGAATCAGATAATGAGGAAATAATATTTAATCTTAATAGTTTTTCTGACAATACTCTAAAATTTAGTATTTTAATTCCAGATCGTGAACCTGAAAACCAATTAACACAAAACTATCTTCCTGAACTTACCATAACCAAAATAGCTAACTCTGAAAATCAGAGCATTACATCAGTCGAAGAAATATACAAAGCTAATTCACCACCTAGTACATTTTATGAACCCTTTAGTCAGATGCATTTAATAAGAGTAATTTCTCATCAAGAGATATTAGACAAAGACATTAAAGTTAAAGTTACACTTAAATCTAATGGATTATTAAGATATGTATTATCTGTAGGTTCTAAAGAAATTTTTTCATCTATATATGCCTCTGGTGATACCAAATACTTCAATTCACCTGAACAAAGGCAATGGTACATTAAACCCAAATACGAAAATAAAGAGAATCTATCAGAGAAAAAATTAAATCCAACGACCCAGACGCAGGAAACAATATCAGAGCAATTAGAAAAAGCAGAGAATCAACAAAGTAGATTTAATTTATCAATTGATGTTTTAATGATTTCAGGCATATTATTTATCCTAATAACCCTAGTTATATACAACTTTAAAGTTAATAAAAATAAACCTTAGATAAAAGATAATGTTAAAAAATTTATGATTATCTTTTTATTGTAGATAAGCCACTTCGTATACCTTCGGTGGCCCAACCAGTCCAAGGCATCGTAAAAAACTTAAAACCTTTATCAACATAAAAATTCGGGTCCATTCCAGGAGGTATAAAATACATACCTGGCACCACATCGTGATTATTACATGACGCAACAATATTATCTAAACTTTTTTGATAGGTATCACTACGATAATCAACAGCGACTCCCAATTCAATGGAAAGGTCAGACGGGCCAACCAGTAAAACATCGATTCCTGATACGCTAAGAATACCTTCAATATTATCTATAGCTTCATTTGTTTCAATCATTGGAATAATTACTAATTCCTTGTTCACCAGATCAAGATAATTCCTGTAATCTTGACTTTTCATCTCATCCCTACTGGTATTTGATACATCTGCGCCCCAGTCACCTTTTATGCCAGAATTACTTCGGGTTCCTAAAGGGTAATATTTGCAAGCACGAACTAAATGCTCCGCCTGCTCTTTAGTGTTTACCATTGGTGCTATGAGCCCTCTAGCACCGGCATCTAAAGCCATAGATATTAAATCCTCACGATTTTGACTAACGCGAATAATAGGCGTAGCCTTAGCCCCTCTCATTAATTGGATAGAAGGGATTAATTGCTTGACCTCAAATGGGGAGTGTTGAGTATCAAAAAGTAAAAAATCATACCCGGAATTTGCAAGAGTGCTAACATCTACTTCAGGAGTTGCAGAAGTTCCTACGACAGTCTTTCCTGATTTTAAGAGATCTTTAAGAGTATTCATTTAGTTTTTTTCGCTCTAATTTAAAATATCACTTAGCGCGGTACAAAGATCAGCATCTTGTTCAGGTAGAACCGTTCGAACATCTAGTAATAGATTGTCTTCGGAAACTCGGCTCACTACTGGTGTTCGCCCTGTTCTTAATTTTTCAGCCAACATTTCTGCCCCGCCTGGTCCACATAATTCTCTTGGTATCATCAGGTTTCTCGTATCTAACATTTGCCCTGGCAAACTGCCGCCTCCAACTGCTGTTTGGCCATCAAGGATCTCAATATTCGAAATACCTATGTTCTTTGCCCAAGATTTAGCTCGCGTGTCCAGAGATTCCAAACTTGCAGAAATCATACGCCAAATAGGTATTTCAGATTCGAAATCGCCCGTGAGGTAGGGGATTAAAGTCGCCGTTAGGGCGGCCAAATCTAATTTATCTATGCGTACTGCTCGAGCAAGTGGATGCACCTTTAACTTATCCACATAAAACTTTTTTCCAACAATAATCCCAGCCTGAGGTCCGCCTAGTAGTTTGTCGCCAGAGAAAAGTGCTAGATCGGATCCTGAGCCAACGGCTTCTTTTACGGTCGGTTCTGGATCTAATCCGTATTTTGATGTTTCAATTAGACAGCCAGAACCTAAGTCGTTGATTAAAGGTATAGAGAATCGATTAGATAATGCAGAAAGGTCGCGTTCTTCTGGTGTGTGTGTGAAACCAACTATTTCGAAATTGCTTCGATGTACCTTTAATATGGCAGCCGTATTTTCAGTGATTGCATTTTCATAATCTTCCACATAAGTTCTATTTGTGGTGCCTACTTCAACTATTATTGCGCCGCTTTGGTTTAACACATCGGGTATTCGAAAACGGCCCCCAATCTCGATGGATTCTCCGCGAGAGACTATAACTTCTTTCCCGTTTGCTAACGCGCTTAGTGATAGTAATAATGCTGATGCATTATTATTTACCACTACTGCAGATTCCCCTCCAGACAAGAAACGTAAAAGTGATTCTGGGTGAGAGTGTCTGGATCCACGTTCTCCGGCTACAAGATCATATTCGAGGTCAGAATAAGAGCCGCCAACCTTTATAATGGCTTCCTGCGCTTTGTCACTCAGGGGGGAGCGCCCAAGATTTGTATTGATTATAACTCCGCCAGCATTTATTACCTTTCTAGGTCTTGGTTGTAATATGGACAGGATTTCTTGCCTTATTTTCAATATAAGATCATCCGCTGAAATTATTTCTTGGTTATTTGATATTGATTCTCGGGCTTCTACTAAGGCTTCTCTTATAATCTCAGTTACAAAAAGTGTTCCCTCAGAAAATTCAAGATTATTTATCTGTTCGCTATTTAATATGCTGTCCACGCTAGGAAGATTACGGAAAGCCGCATTTTTTTCCTTGCTATTCATTAAAATCCCCCGATATGTTTTGGTCTTACAGTGCCCTGCTTTAGTTTACTCGTGTAGACTAAAGCTTATTACTTTTCTGACGTAACTCGTTTATTATAGATCTTCTCAGACAACTAAAGTAAGGAGCTATGATAACTTCGCGCTTTACAGTGGTAAAGTACAATTAGGAGGATTAATGCTAGTAATTGGATTAACAGGCGGGATTGCCAGTGGGAAAACTACGGTTTCAGAGCAACTGGATGGTTTGGGAGCTGAAATCATTAATGCTGATTTAGTCGGGCACCAAGTTTATTTGCCAGGGCACAGACGCTTATAAGGATATAATCGATACATGGGGAGAAGATTTAGCTGATCCAGACACAAAAGAGATTATTAGGCAAAAACTTGGAGGGATCGTTTTCTCAGATCCTGAGCATCTAAAAACTCTGAATTCTATTACTTGGCCCCGTATCTATGATATGGTGGACCAGATATTGGATGATCACCGATCAAACGATGTAAAAGTTGCTGTCTTAGAAGCCGCTATATTGATCGAAGCCGATTGGACTGCTCTAGTCGATGAAGTTTGGGTTACTGCAGTACCAGTCGAGGTTGCATCAGCCAGACTGCAAAAAAGAAATAATTTAACGGAGGAACAAGCTTTGTTACGAATCAGCTCACAGATATCTAATGAAGAGAGAGCTGCTACTGCTGATGTCGTGATTGATACAACTCCTAGCTTGGAGCAAGTAGAAGCAACAGTTCTTGGTGTTTGGGCGGAGCGCACCAAAAACGCTTAGAATAATAAACGATAACATTTTTATTGTATTGGAGGATTAAATTTAGTATGCCAAAAAAATCAAGTGGTTCAGTCGCAGATACAAACAGAGCATCCTATAGTGAATATGAAGTAGAAGAATTTACAATAGATGAGGAACCCTATTATCTTCCAATCCAAGATGAAATCGAAGTTTTTACGGCTGCATACGAGCAAAAAATACCAGTTTTATTGAAAGGGCCCACCGGTTGTGGCAAAACCCGTTTTGTTGAGTACATGGCTTGGCGCCTAGGTAGGCCGATGTCTACCGTAAGAAAAGGGAATAACCAAGAATCTGATGGTGAAGGGAAGCCGTTAATTACAATAGCCTCCCATGAAGATTTGACAGCAAGTGATCTTGTAGGTCGGTTCCTGCTGGATGGAGAAGAAACGCGATGGGTCGATGGGCCTTTAACAAGGGCCGTAAAAGCAGGGGCTATTTGTTATCTGGATGAAGTGGTGGAAGCTAGGAAAGATACCACCGTTCTTATTCATCCCTTAACCGATCATCGAAGACTACTGCCGGTTGAAAAACGTGGCCAAATTCTAGAGGCTGCAGATGGATTCTTACTGGTAATATCGTACAACCCGGGATATCAAAGTGCATTGAAAGATTTGAAACAATCTACTAGGCAACGATTTATAGCGATGGAATTCGAATATCCTCCTAGAGAACAAGAAGCGGCGATTGTACATCAAGAGAGTGGTGTAGATCAGAACAGTGCTGATTTATTAGCAAGATTGGCAGAAAAAGTGCGAAATCTTAAAGAACATGGATTGCAAGAAGGAGTTAGCACCCGACTGCTTATATATGCAGGAAACTTGATTTCCAAAGGAATCTCACCTAGGAGAGCATGCGAGGCAGCGGTAGCACAGGCTTTAAGCGACGACCCTTCTGTGCAGCGAAGCATAAACGAAATAATAACTAGCATTTTTGAGTAGGAAAGCCTTATGCCAGATATCTCAAAAGACGGAGACATAACAGCTCTTTCTAAAGAAATTCAGTCTCTTCCAGTTTCTGTTTCACAGATATTTAGCCAAGTAGATAGCCAAGTACAAAAACGGTTTATAAATTCAGACAACTATTTACTGTGGCTGAGAAACTCCTTGGAAATTTCGAAGGCATCCTTTAGGGCATGGGAAGCGACAACAGAATATTTTCGTGCAACCCTTGAAGTTCTAGACAATATTGATAACCAGGAAGACCTTGCTTTATGGGCTGATGGCGGGAAGCGTCTTTGTTCTACGTCAGCTCCTATCGCCGCTGCCTACTTTAGATCATCACATATTTTTCTTACTGATCATGGTATGGATGATTTGAAGCAATGGATAAATGCCGGAGAATCTCTTTACCACGGCACATGGAAATCCGGTGCGCTCGCAACGAAATTTTTTGAAACTTCTCCTTCATTACTATTTGAATTTAGTATGGAACATTTAATGCAATATGTTGCAATTCTAGATAATGTTGCAGAGCACTCTAGTGAAATGGCCGAAGAATGCCTTTTGCTTGCCGGAGAATCCTTTACTTTACTTGAAGAAGAATCAACAGAAGGCTACCTTACACTTTTGAGGTCGACTGTTCATAACAATTGGAAATACACCAAAGATACCCAACGATCAGCGGCGTTGGCTCTTCCTAGGGTAGCTAGGCATGAGAGAGCCAGATATATGGACCTTGCAGCAAAAATGGCAGATGAAAGAGGCAAACGTTATCTTGTCTTTTTAAATGAAGGATCTAAATCTCTAAGTGAGGTAACCTACGACGTTCATAGCAAAATATTGGACATGTTCGAAAACCTTTACTCTATTTCACCTGAAGCAGCTGTCGAGTTCATACACTCTTGTCCCGAGTTGATTAGAAGAGTAGGTTCCAATGATATGCATAAATGGTATGAAGCAGGGTTAGCAATGCTTCAACAGAATCATGCGGCGGGGCTAGGATTCTTTAAATTAGAATCAGCAAGGGGAGAGTCGCTGATAGATCAAATTTCAGCAACAATTAAACTAGAAGATATTGCACCTATATTGCAGATGTATGCACGTGGTTTGACTGGCGGTGACATGCAACTTCGCTCGGTTACTGAATTGCAAGAACGTAGCCTTGGTTGGGCTCGTGAAGAAAAAGCGTCGACTGACGGATCAAACATATTTTTACCTGATGAGATATCTTCTTTCCCCACTAAAAACGAAAACTTTTCTTGGTTTAAAGTTTTGTGTAGTCATCAAACTGGGCATTTAGAGTTCATGAGTTTCAACTTTGATTTTAAAAGAGAAGGAAATATTTTTGCATTACGGAGGCTTGCCACCGAGTCTGCGAAACTCGAAACTGATGGAGGATCTCCAACAGCTGTACTATCCGAATTTGAAAGATTTTTTGATCTCTTCCCGCAAAGAAGGTTAGCTTCAGATATATATCAAGCATTGGAAGACGCGAGAATCGATTATTTAACCCGTCAAGCTTACGCAGGCCTAAGAGATCCCTACAGACTTGTCCAAGGAGCAGCAACTTATGGTCGGCGTTCACCACAGAACTTGCCTTTAAGAGAGGGGTTAGTTGAACTGCTCATTAGAATGACTTTATTGGAGAAGGAAGCGACTATCCCTGTTCCACGAAATCTTCGAAGCGTTGTTAATAATATGGCAGCGACTCTTGATAAACTGATGGATAAAACTGCCTTGCCAGAAGACACTGCTGAAGCATGCTTAATCATATACAAACTATTAATTAAAGTACCCAATACCCCTCCTCCAGCAGATATGGATTGGGACGAGACTCAGATTGGAGAATTGACTGAAGAGGGAACAAGTGAAATACAAGAAGCTGACAGCGCTTCGGCAGGTGGGCAAGATATGGTCCCAGGCTCTGGTACAGAGGACGATGTTGAGTATAAACCTGCTGAAGATGTAGATTACAGAGGAGATTTCAAACCAGAATTGGTTCAAACTTTGGCTAATTTGAGAAAAGGGCAACAGCAAACCGATGAAATGACGAAATCTCCTCCGTTAACAGAAGAGATGATTAAGCAATTGTTGGAAAAGAGTGCCGAAATAGATTTATCAAGCGTCGTTGATGGGAATATAGACGACCCCTCCGGGCTATTCATATCGAGTTTGATGAGTGAATCTATTGAAGGACCTGACGCTGAATTTAAAGATGAAAGTGGCCCTGGTGGCGTTGGTAAAGAGGAAGTCGAATCTGAAGAAGAGTTGATGGAAGAGCCCAAAACGTCGTTATACAGCGAATGGGATTTTGTTGCGTTAGATTATAAGCCAAATTGGTGCAGGATTCATGAGTCGGTAATTACTGAAGGATCTATTGATTTTTACCAGGAAACTGTAGACAAATATGCAGGCTTGATTAACGAAGTGAGACGCCAGTTTGAAATGATGGTCCCTGAGACCTATAGAAAAGAGAAACGCTTACCTGATGGAGAGGAATTCGATCTCGACTCGGCGATAGAATATATTGTTGAGAAGCGCGCTGGTACTGCGCCTGATGAAAAAATATACTGGAGACGCAACAAGACACAAAGAGATGTTGCAGTAATATTCCTTTTGGATATGAGTGCATCGACAGCGGAAGCAATTGATGAAAAAGAACTCAAAGCAGTTAATGATGACGATGACGACGTTCCAGAGGATCCAAAGCAGTATTTATATTGGTTGAAGTCCAGGCGTGAAAAGGCTAATCGAAGTTACAGAAGAATTATTGATCTTGAAAAAGAATCCACCGTTTTGCTCATCAGGGCATTAGAGACAATAGGTGATACATATGGCATCTATGGATTTTCTGGATATGGAAGAGACAACGTTGAATTTTATTCTGTAAAAGCTTTAGAAGAGCCGTTTTCTGACAAAGTCCAAAGGAGGATTGATGGGATAAATCCCCTACACGCGACAAGGATGGGACCGGCTATTAGGCATGCTGCCGAAAAACTTGACGATATAGGAGCCAAGACAAAAGTACTTTTTCTTATATCTGATGGAAGGCCTCAAGACCGTGGTTACAGTCGAGAAGGCGCTGAAAAAGAGTATGCTGTGCAAGACACACATATGGCTCTTTTAGAAACAAAAGCTAAAGGGATTATTCCGTTCCTATTAACTGTTGACAGAGCAGGGCACGATTATATGAAAGAAATGTGTGGAGACTTACCCTACGAAGTCCTTGCAGACATAAATTTGTTACCAAAAAGGCTTCCGCAGTTATATAGTCGCTTAACTCTTTAAGGGCTGCTCAATACGCTTGATATTCGCTCTGATAAGTAATATAAACAACCCTAGAAAGTTTATTCACTCTTAGTATTTTCTGGAGAAATCATATGAAATATATAGTTGCTCAACCTGATTTAATTTCGAACTCTTATTTTCCTGCTTTAGCAGCGGTAGAGCTTGGTTTTTTTAGTGAAGAAGGAATTGATGCAGAGATCAAGCAGATCTCGCCCGTTCCAGACTCTTTTGTGGCTTTAAGGGATGGAGAATGTCATTTTGTTGCCGGGCCAGCTCACGCAGCTCTCTGGGGTTTTCCTCGATGGCAAGGGGCTAGAATCCTTTGTGCCTTGTCACAGGGTATGTATTGGTTTTTGGTAGTGAGAAAGGATTTGGATATAGAGCCTGGTAACTTAAATGGGCTTAGTGGTTTAACGCTTGGCGCTGCTCCTGGGCCTGATATGGGGTTTCGGCAGCTGTTAATTTCAGCTGGTATTGATGTGGAAAAAGAGAACATTTCGATCGGACTGCCTCCTGGGGGGCTTATTCCCGGGACTTCGTTTGGTGTTTCTGCAGCACAAGCTCTTATAGAAGGGAAAATCGATGGTTTCTGGGCGAATGGAATGGGCGCAGAAGTTGCGGTTACCAGTGGAATTGCAAAGAAGATCATAGACGTGCGTAGGGGGGATGGCCCAAAAGAAGCTTTCTATTTTACGCAACCCTCTTTCACAACCAGTCAACAATTTTTGGATAAAAATCCCGATGTCGCAGCAGGTGCAATTCGGGCTATAGTCAAGGCTCAAAAAGCTCTTATAGAAGATGTGAATCTTGCCGAGGTTGTGGGGGAGAAACTTTTTCCTGAAAAAGAAGCTAGATTAATTACTAGGCTGATAGAAAGAGACTTGCCATACTATGACGCTAATATAAAAAAGGAATTTATTGATGGGTTGGTCTCTTTTGTTACAAGATCAGGATTGCTACAGGGAGGACCGGTGAGCTACAACGATATAGTTGCAACCGAATTTACGGATTTATGGAGTGGCTAATGTCCTTCTAGGTAGTTCCTACGGTATGTAATAAATGCAATAAGTCCTTTGGTAATTCTCTTTCCATGGAAGGCAATTTTTCTAGAGGTGTGAATACTATATTGTTGTTTATTTCTCCTACGAGGTGATTTGAGGCTCCTTTTTCAAAGCCCTCGACAGCTGCTGCTCCAAGAGTAGTACCGAGTACTCTATCATTCGAACTAGGAGTACCTCCTCGCTGGAGATGGCCTAAAACGGTCACCCTATAATCGACGCCAACTCTTCCTTCAAGCTGCTTTGTGACCCTTTCGGCTACACTAAACGCACCGCCAGCCTCTTCTCCTTCAGCTACCACTACTACAAAACTACTTTTCCCTGCCTTATGTCCGGCAACTAGCCGTTTGCATAGAGCTTCGATATCTTCTTTTTCTTCCGGAATGAAAATAGCATCAGCCCCGCCTGATAAACCTGCGTATAAAGCAATGTAGCCCCTAGAGCGCCCCATCACTTCGACAAAAAATATACGTCCGCTCGATTCTGCGGTATCACGGATTCGGTCTATAGCTTCCATCGCACCGTTGACCGCTGTATCAAAGCCAACACTGAAGTCGGTTCCTGCCACATCGTTATCAATACTTGCTGGGATCACCAGGCTGGGTATCTTATATTCTTGGTGAAATATTAATGCGGCTTCTGCCGTGCCCTGACCTCCGATTAAAATTAGCCCATCAATCGCATGGGATTTTAAATTTTTTGCGGCTTTTCTTCTGCCAGCTTTTGATTCGAATTCCGTGGATCTAGAAGTTCCAAGCATTGTCCCGCCCCGTTGAAGTATGTTTGTTACTGAACGAGCATGCAATCTTTGAAAGTCGTCTTCTACTAAACCAGAAAACCCATTTTTTGCTCCGTAAACTTGGAGCCCAGATGACAAAGCTGCACGGACCGATGCTCTAATAGCAGCGTTCATTCCGGGAGCATCCCCCCCGCTTGTTAGTACCGCTATAGTTTCCATATTTTGAATATCTCCCAGCTAACCATTCTATACATCGGCAATGTCTTTTATCCATCCTTGAAGCTCAAACATTGCGGTTCTTGTTACTCGCAATTTGAAATCCTGTCTGTTAATCGGAAATATTCCCTCTCTAACTTTGCTTCTTTCCTTATCGCATATTGCTATATAAGCTAATCCAGGAGTTTTACCTTCTACAGAATCTTGCCCGCCTATTCCAGTGATACCAATTCCAATCGACGCCCCTGTTTTTTCTCTGGCACTGAGTGCCATTGCAGTGGCGCATTCTGCGCTAATTGCCCCATATTTTTCTATAATATTATGGGAAACTCCCATTGACTCCTTCATTTGACTTGAATAGGTAACGAAACTGCCTAAGAAAAATTTTGATGAGCCTTCGATATCAGTAAGCATGCTCGCTAATAGCCCGCCTGTGCATGACTCCATGATCGATACGGTTTTACCTTGATCACTACAACGATTTAGTATTATTTTTTCAAGAGTGTCTTCGTCATATCCCCAGACATGTATTCCCAGGAGATTTACTACTTTTTGTTCGACGGGAGCTATCAAAGCGGCGACGTCATTTGAGGACTTTCCATATGCGGTTATTCTGATATGGATGCCATCTGATTTTGCGTACACTCCAATTGTTGGGTTACTGCTGCGTAGTAGTAACCCAAGTTTCTCATCTACTAAAGCTTCGCTCATGCCAAAAGTTTTTATAGTGCGGGATTTGATTAGGGAATCTTTACTTAAAAAATTTTGATGAATTTTGGGCGTTACTTCTTGTTCCCACATTTCGTACATTTCTCTTGGAACACCGGGCATAGCAATAAATAAGGTTCCTTTAGTTTTAACCCACCATCCCGGGGCGGTCCCCCGAGAATTATTTATTGGATCAGCTGAGGGGATTATTTCAGCTTGTTTTAGATTTCTGTCGGGCATTGGAATGCCTCGCTGAGAAAAAATTTGATTTAGATGAGCGTTAAGTTTTGGATCTAGTATGGGTATTTCCCCCGCAAGCTTTGCTAAAGCTTCTCTTGTTATGTCGTCTTCTGTGGGGCCTAGACCGCCAGTAATCACTACTAAGTCCGACCGTTCGCACGCCGCCTCAAGCACAGTTGTTAGCCTATCTACATTATCGCCTATTGTTGTTACTCTATAATTACCGATGCCAAGTTCTGGAAGCCTTTGTGATAGGTAAGTTGCATTTGTATCTGTTATGTATCCCAATAAGATCTCGGTTCCAACAGAAATGATCTCAGCTTTTAGTGGAGTTGAATTATTTGCCATGTTTTATCTCCTAAGAACGTTTCCTTAATTGGAATAGTAACACTTTGGTACCGATTAGGTGATTGAGTCTGGTTGTTTAATGTACTATTGCAACAGCTATCGACTGATTATGGATTTGAGTTGAGACTAATGGAAACAGACGAAACAGTACTAAAACGTTGGGGGAGAGTAGTAGACGTGGTTGAGTCCGGGGTTCTATATATGGAAGATGCAGAAAGGTTAATTTTACATCAGGTTAAACTCCCTGATTCACCCGATAAGCGAGCTCAAGCTGAAGCATTATTAATGGATCTTGTGTCTGATAAGATCATCTACTATAGCGTTTCCGGGGTTGATAACTTAGGCCGATTGCAATCAAGAGTCTGGGTAGATGAAGTTGAGGTAAACAAATTGATGATTGACAAAGGTTTTGGATAGTTAGGGGTTAAGAATGATTATGTGGAAGGATAAACTTGATAAATTTGTATTTAGAATTAGGACGTTTCTTATATTTGGAGACGGTTCATCAAAAACACTACACCCCAAAGACCTAAGCGCATATTATGGAATTACGGATTCTTGATACGAAGATATTAGTGTTGCCGTGCGCTCCATATATTCAAATTCAGGCCTTGATCGTACTTAGATCGATTATTTCAGCAGAAGGCTTCTTTCCAGACTCCACTTCTAATATAACTACATGGCCTAATCTTGATTCAAGGTTATGAGGGTAAGTTGCACTCCCAGCATTAATCAATAACATATCGTCTTCCCATCTTACAAACTCAAAATGTGAGTCACCGCATACAACGATGTCAGGAAGTTCTCCCAAGTATGATTGCACTACTCTTTTTGCACCAAGATCCCAGCTGTCGATGATATGTGTCATACCTAGCCTGTATCCTTCAATATCAAGGAATTGTTTCTTTTTGATCCTACTATCAAATTCACTTAAGCCTTGGTCATGGTTTCCCTCTGCCGCAAGTACAGGGGCTATTTCTTCGAGCATGTCCAAAACACCTACCATTTCTAGATCTCCCGCATGTAGGATAAGGTCTACCCCTTCGAAGGCGATATTAACTTCTGGCCATAATACTGGGGTTGATGCGGGCATGTGGGTATCCGATATAATTCCAATTTTCACTAATTTTGCTCCTGTAATTTGACTATGATTGGTTAACCTTACGAGTTATTTACAGATAGAAAATATACTCTGTAAATCAAACTTAAGGTGAACAAACCAGACCAATGTACACTATTTCTTGTAATTTTTCTTTAATATACGCTTAATCTCATCTATTGAATCATTGGGAGAAGGTTGAACTCCACGAAGCAAGGCTAGGTAATAACTTGTGTAATCAGCGAGTAAACAAGCTCCAAGTGCTTGTGACAAGATGGTGGATCCCGGTGCTCCTAAAGTAGAATGCGCAACCTTTTTTGATTCTAAGAAAAGTTTAGTTGCGCTATATCGCCTATCCATATTTTCGTTAGTTACTGAAGGCGTGATAAGGATAATATATGCGTCCGCTTCCTTCTCCAATGCCATTATTGAGTTATGGTGAGCTTCGGGGAGCAGCTCATAAGATGAAAAAATTTTTGCGTTTTCATTGAGTTGTGCTTTCCATCTTCGGCCTACCGCAGAAAATTCCCTTGGGATATATATGATTGGGACCGTCCCGTCCATAGTTGCCGCTAAGGTTTTTGCTTTATTGGATACTGAGGGGGTGTTTCTATCTAGAGACTGTTGCAGTTCATCGATTTCTAAATTTGTTTTTCCAAATTGTTTCGAGAAATTAGCAAGAGCTAGCGTATCCAAGATCCCACATAATAGACCAACAACGAAAGGGAACAAGGTTCTTGGTGGCCCAGCTTCAGGGAGTAAAAATACGGGCAAACCATGTTTTAGATACTGTTTCTCTAGAGTCCCCCCACTTGTCATTGCGAGCATTTTAGTCATATTTTTTTGGCCAATTTCAATACCTGAAAGGACCTCTTCCGTTTCGCCTGAATGGCTAGACGAAATTACTAAAGTATCGTTACCTACCCAACCTGGAAGATCATAGTCCCTATGTACAAATACTTCTATTTCTGGGGCTTCTCTATTTAGCACATTCAGGAGTAGGTCACCTGAAATCGCTGACCCCCCCATACCATGTATTAGTATTTTTGAGACACCGGAGTAGCTAGGTGGTAGATCTATTGATTTTGATTGTTCCCAACCTTCTGACAATAACTTAGGATATGATTCCAATCGCGAATTCATATCCAGCAGATCAGCTTTGTTATAACTTAGCGCGTCATCTAAGTTGAAATTCATGTTTGTGAAGCCGTACCTTTCTCACTATGTCGGCTTGGGTCTTCTAGGTAATATAGCATTTACCTGGCCATACGAACTAACAAATCATGTTTTATTCGTTATATCTTGATTTATTTTTGCATTAATAATGGGACTCATTGTTTTGGTATACGAAAAGGATCTTCGGGCTTAGGGACTCGAGACATTAAAATTTCGATAGCTTCTCTGGCATTTGTTTTACCCGCCAGGACTAGAGCGGTTTGTTCGGTTATAGGCATCTCAACCTTTAGTTCTTTAGCCAAGACTAAGGCAGCATGAGTAGTGTAAACACCCTCAGCAACTTGGCCTAAAGATTCGAGAATATCATCAATTTCCTTCCCTTTGCCTAATTCTTCCCCGACAAATCTGTTACGGGATAGTTGGCTATAGCAGGTTGTCAAAACATCTCCTAAGCAGGCTAATCCTGCGAATGTGATTAGTTCTGCCCCAGCTGTTATTCCTAATCTACTGATTTCTGCTATCGCTCTTGAAATAAATGCAGACTTAGCATTATTCCCCAATCCGATTCCGTCAATCAAACCTGCTCCAATGGCGACAATATTCTTTAACGTCCCTCCAAGTTCTACACCAACAAGATCAGCATTGGTATAAACTCTGAAATTACTAGAATTGAATGTTGTTTGTACTAGTTCTGCTACCTCTATCTTTGTTGACGCGATAACTGTGGATGCCGGTTTCCCTTCGGCAATTTCCCTAGCAAGATTTGGTCCGGATAAAACGCTAAATCTCTCGTCAAGTTTTCCGTTAAATTCTTCAGAAAATAATTGACTCATGCGTTTGCCAGTTTCTTTTTCAAGTCCCTTTGTAGCACTTACAAAAACAGCTGTTTGCTTAATTGATGAATAATCTATTTTTTGGATATTTGCTCTGTAGCTATGAGATGGACATGCGATGACAATCAAATCAGCGTCTTTAAGAGAATCTTTCATATCTGCGCTTGCCGTCAAATTGATTGGGAAAGAGTGTCCAGCTAAACGGGCTAAATTTTCTTTGGACGAATTTAGTAGCGTTTCTTCTTTTTTCGAACGTACTATTAATTTAGTTTCGATACCTTGATTCGCCAGTAAAATGCCTAGAGTGGTTCCCCAGCTAGTGGTGCCGATAATTGTAGCTAATCGTATTTGTGAATTCATCGTAATAAATCTAATATAGCCTAGATATAAAAACTTTCAACTATAAAGGTAGGCTTCGTATCTATTCTGCGACTTTGCCTAACTTACGCTCTTCACCGTTGATGAGCCTTCCAATGTTGTCCTTATGTGTGAATACTATCCAAGAACCGACATAAATCGCAAGGATGCCGTAGGGGGCAGGTTGACTCACTAGAACTGTCCCAGCAAGTACTATAGAACACGCGGTAACAGTGCCGATTAAGGAACCTAAAGATACATATCTCGTTATTGCGATGATTACAATACCGATACTAACTCCTATGATCGCCGATAAAGGCGAAACAACTATTGCGATACCAACTGCTGGCACAACACCTCTACCCCCTTTTAGTCCAGCGAAAGCAGACCAGCTATGCCCCAATAATATCCCAGCGGATGCTAAGGACTGCCATATTGGATCTAAAAAGTATCCATAAGCCAATATAACCAGTGAGCTTTTCAAAAGATCTAGAGAGGTTACAACTAATGCTGCCTTCCAGCCCAAAGTTCGGAGTATGTTTGTAGCTCCGGTTCTTCCACTCCCTTTCATTCTCACATCAAGCCCATAGAGTTTGCCGATTATTAATCCAGACGGGAATGACCCCACTAAGTAACTAAGAGTTATAGTACCTATGAAATAAACAACATTTTCCATTAAGTAATCTCCCTAAACGGATTCTTCCGACCTACTTCTAAAGAGGGTTTTTATTGCAGTACCTTTAAATCCAAAATGCTTCCTTATTGTATTTTCTAGATATCTTTTATAGGAAAAGTGCACTAGAGAAGCGTCATTAGTAAAGAATACGAACGTCGGCGGGTCAACTTCTGCTTGAGTACCATAGTATATCTGTAGACGTTTTTTTCCTGATGTAGGTGGAGGGTGAGCCGAGATAGCCTCCATAAGCATACGATTAACTTTGCTTGTGGTGATTCGTTTCATCCGCTCTTCTTCTATCGCCTTGATAGCGTCAAAAATACCCATCACGCCTTTCCCGGTCATGGCTGAGGTGAAAATTATTGGCATATCTGGGAAAAATTGAAGTCTTCTTCTAATAAGTAATTCTATTTCTCCTCGATCCAGCTCTTCTTCCTGAGCTAAATCCCATTTGTTTATTACCAATACTAACCCTTTATAAGCGTCTTGAACGTATCCTGCCACATGAAGATCTTGGGCAGTTAAGTACTCTGTGGCGTCAACAACTAACACAGCTATTTTTGCTCGTTCTACAGCTTGGAGTGCTCTACTAACACTGAATTTTTCGATACCTGGTGAAATATGTCCCTTTCTCCTGATTCCTGCTGTATCAATCAGTACAAAACTGGTATCTCCATACTGGAATTCGGTATCTATGGCATCTCTTGTAGTTCCAGGTATTGCACTTACAAGAGTACGATTTTCGCCTAAAACCGAGTTGATCAAAGAAGATTTTCCTACGTTAGGTCTTCCAATTATTGCTACTGGTACCGAACCTTCTGGGTAATCCGGATATTCAGGGTTATTGGGCAGTAATCTGAATATCTCATCAACCATTTCCCCAATACCTTTTCTGTGTAAAGCGCTTACAGGGTAAGGGGTTCCCATACCTAGTTTGTAGAATTCAGAAATAGTTGATTCTCGTTTAGGGGTGTCTGCTTTGTTAGCGACAAGAAGCACTGGTTTATTTGTTGTACGGAGCAAATTAGCTATCTGCTGATCAATAGGTAATATCCCAGAATTTGTATCCACAACAAACATTAACACGTCGGCTTCTTGTATCGCTGAATTTACTTGGATTCGTATCCCTCTATCAATTTGGGTTCCGTCTTCAAGAGAAATACCTCCGGTGTCTACTAATATTGCTTTTTCTTGGCTTTTAGAAATAAAGCCTGTGACTCTATCTCTTGTAGTTCCTGGCTCATCAGCGACTATAGCGACTCTTTTGTCTAATAATCTATTGAACAAAGAAGATTTGCCTACATTAGGGCGTCCAACAATTGCTATGGTGGGGAACATAATCGAACCTACAGACTTTTGAGCTGCTTAGTGGATAAAATCATTGATAGCAAAGCTTTTTGGGTGTGTAGGCGGTTTTCAGCTTGATCGAACACGGCAGATTGAGGGCTTTCTATAACACCATCTTCTACCTCCTCACCTCGGTGAGCTGGAAGGTCGTGTAGAAATAGTACGTCTTTTTTTGCTTTACCAAGCAATGATTTTGTAACAGTATAATTTTTAAAAGCAATATTGCGTTCGTCGGTTTCAGATTCTTGGCCCATGCTAGTCCAAACATCGGTATAAATTATATCTGCTTCTTCAACCGCTTCGGTTGGGTCTTGGATACTATTTAGAGACCAGTTACTGTAGGTCGCAATCTCGCTGGAAGCTTTTATGATAGGTTCTGGTAACCCATAATTTTGGGGGGAAGATATCACAAAATTAATTCCTACTAATGCGCAAGCCAAAGCCAGGCTTGAAGCAACATTATTCCCGTCACCTATGAACACTAGCTTTAAGCCCTTGAATGTCCCTTTTTTCTCTTTGATAGTCATGAGGTCTGCCAATGCTTGGCAGGGATGCTCAATGTCAGATAATGCGTTA
Organism: Dehalococcoidia bacterium UBA6926; assembly: GCA_002450835.1. GTDB lineage: Bacteria > Chloroflexota > Dehalococcoidia > UBA6926 > UBA6926 > UBA6926. The sequence continues at coordinate 38,905 of DKAM01000009.1, read as the reverse complement.
ATTACTGGCACAGTAGAATATTTCTTCAATTCTAATAAAGTTTTGTGGTCTACAACTCTAGCGGTGACAGCATCTACGTATCTGCTTAGAACCTTGGAAATGTCTTTTAAGGCCTCTCTTTTCCCCATTTGGAGCTCTTCTTCATCAAAATTAACGCTAAATCCGTCCATTTGAGACATCCCTAATTCGAAAGCTATTCTTGTTCGTAGCGATGGTTTTTCAAATAACAAAGCCAGGCTTTTACCATTAATGGAAGGGCGCGTTCTCTTGGATTTAATATCTAATGCTAAATTAATTAAATTAATTAAACCGTCTTTATCCAAGTCCTGGATTGATATAAAGTGCCCTATTTTGCTGGTTTCCTGTTTCATGGTCATTCAATTGTAGTGATGCCTAGGGAGACGATCAAGGAAAAGGGGATTATTGTTTGACACTTTAATCATATATTGCCAAACTTTAATGTACTGTAATTATTGTTACAGCTAATTATCAGTAGGTTATATGGAGGGGATAGCAATGGCTGATTACGAAAATATTCTATATGAAACCAAGGATGCAGCAGGGGGGCAAGTTGCGTATATTACGCTAAATCGTCCTGAGAGATTAAATGCTCTTAGTAGACCCTTGCTTGCAGAGTTGGAACTTGCCCTAAACGAGGGTAAGAATGATGAGAATGTACGGGCTATAGTAATTAAGGGCGCAGGTAGAGGTTTCTCTGCAGGTTACGACATGAACGTACAGACTACAGGACGAGGCGGGGAAAGACCTGCTATAGAATCTACGACTGCTGATGGCCCGGCCCAAATGTATAGGCGTGCTATATGGGAAAATCCTAAGCCGATTATAGCCCAAGTCCATTCCTTTACACTCGCTGGCGGTGGGCAACTAGCTTGTCACTGCGATATTACAATCGCAGCGGAGAACGCACTTTTTGGCTATCCTCCAGTTAGGTATGGCAGCGTTATGATGCCTATGGTTTGGCCTGAGTTAGTTGGTATGAAGAAAGCAAAAGAGATGGCTTTCACGGGCACCATGATTGATGCCCAAGAAGCTCTGGACCTTAAGTTGATCACCAGAGTGGTACCCACAGAAGAGTTAGATGATAAAGTCTGGGAATTGGCAAATACAATATCGAAATTACCGCCAGCTTCTACACATATCAATAAAATGGCAATCAACCATTATTATGAGCAGCAAGGGTTGTTTACATCTATGACTTTCGCTTCGCATTTGACTAATATTGCCTATTCGTCTTCGCCGGAAGTAATGCCAAGAGGTATACAAGATGTTAATAGGGTTACTAACGAAAGTGGCATGCGTGCAGGATTCCAATTTATGAATGAACAGTATTTAGAAGAAGATGAATTAGCAAGAAGCCAAATGGCGAGGCCCGATCGCCAACCTTAGAGGCCCTGAATAATTAGTTTTTAGGTATATAGAGCGCTGGGTTTCCTATTAAGTGTGTGATATATATATGTGTTATGCACTTAGAAGGAAGCTGTGTTTTATTAGTAGCGTTGTTTATGAATATCCTGCGATCATAAATTTCATGAGAGGCTAAGTTTCTATCCAAGAATCTAAATTAATATAAGTGGTGGAAAAGTTATTTCGTACGCAATTACTGAGACTATGGTCGCGATGCCTAAGGGCGGTTTCTCCTGGCGAAGAATTCTTGAATCACGTTTCTTAATATAAATGAAATCAAAAACATAATTACACTAACAAGCGCAAGGCGAAAGGCAGCAGGGCCTAAAATACGGAACGCTACGATACTTCCGCCAATCAAAAGTGGGACTGCTAAAAATGTCCAACTTGGAAAGCTCGAAAGCTGTCTCATTATTTTGGCTAGAGGCCCCTGACGTGGCTTTGAAGCCTTTCCTGGCTGCTCACCTTTTTGTCGAAGGATTTCCTCTATCTCCTCTTCTAGATTTTCGTTATCGTCCCCAGTCATTATAACCCCTTAAGTATTTTCTCTCAGCTAGTTTGAATATTTATTAATTCTGGCAGATCTGTAACTTTATCAATGATAAAGTTCGGTTTAACTTTTGATAATATTTTATATGGATATTCTTTTCTTACAAGTATTCCTGTTATTCCTACCGATTGCGCTCCGTCTATATCTGAATCTGGACGATCACCTATATGAACTGAGTCCTCTACGGAACTATTCAGAGATTCAACTGCGAAATTGAAAATCTTTGGGTTTGGTTTGTGCTCACCAAATTCTCCTGAGACTATGATTCCGTCAAAATATTTTGATATTCCTAGCTGTTCAATTTTCTTTCTTTGAAACTCGCTAGGGCCATTTGTAATTAATCCTAAAGAAAACCGGTCATGTAGCCAACTTAAAGCGTCCTCCACCCCATCGTACAAAGTTAGGTAATTAAACAGGGCCTCATTGTAAATTGCTCTCATTTGATCAAATGATTCGTCTGGTAATTTTAGCTCTTTTTTGATTCTTTGGAGGCGCCCCTTGGTGCCAGTTGTCGATTGAACTGGATCCCAGCTAATTGCTTGCTCCATAACGCTATCTAACAGAGAGCTATTTATAGTTTCTGATAGCGCTTGTTTGGCCATTTCAAGCCTTTGGGGTGTGATTCCCTCTGTTTCGCAAAGAGTATCATCTAAATCAAGAAAAATAACTTTCTTTTTTGATATTTTGTTGCTTAAGGAACTCATCGTTAAACTTTCTTCATGATGATTGCTCGCCAGTCGCCATCGGAAACGACATCGATCAATCTAAAGCCAGTATCCATGAAAAAATAAGAAATCTCTGTTATTTGTTCTTGTAGTATTCCTGATCCGATTAATATCCCACCTGTATGTAGCACCTCTAGGAATTCACTACATTTGTCAATTAATACATTTGTAGTAACGTTTGCTAAAATTAAATCGAAAGCTTTTTCTTCGTCTTTACTATTGAGAAGGTCTATAGCGTCCAAGGGCGATGAACTTTCAACTACTGTTACTATATTGCTAACATTGTTTAGCTCAATATTATTATTAGCAATTCTTACAGCTATAGGGTCTATATCTATCCCAATGATTTGTGTTGCACCAAGTTGGGCCAGAGCTATCGATAAAATACCTGAACCTGTTCCAAAGTCCAACGCTGTATTATTATTACCAATGAACTTTTCTGCTTGGGATAAGCAAAGTTGGGTAGTTGGGTGTAATCCGGTACCAAAGGCCATTCCTGGGTCAAGCTTAATTACTGTTTCAGCATTTGTTGCTTTATATTCTTCCCATGTAGGAACTACTACAACATTGTTTCCGATTTTGTTAGCGTGGAAGAATTTTTTCCAGTTTTCCGCCCACTCAGTGTCTTCGATAATCGTCTCATCTAATTTTTTTATTGGCCTAATCATAGATAAGTAATCTATGTCGGAATAGATTTTTTGTTTGAGCGTATTTGAGTGACTGTCATCTGGAATATATGCTTTTATAAGTACGGGGTTATCGCTAATCATACTTTGCGGTCCCACTCGGAATTCTTCAGATATATTTAGCTCTTCGATCGAAATATCGCCTATTCCATGTTTCTGGAAAATCTCACAGATGGCTTCAGTGCTCTCTGTGTCCCCTTCTACACTGATTTCAACCCATGATTTATGTGGTTCGTTGGTTTCCATAGTTACTTCCCCTGAATTGAGGATATTGGCTTACTGTTGTACTAGGTTCGTTTCAGTTGCAAGTCTAGCCATATGTTCACCCCATGTACGATCGATAAGATATATTTCAGGGAAGCCCTCTATAGCCGAATAATTATTGATTCCGTCTGGAGTTATATCGCCAACTAACACGGTATATGTAATGCCGTCCGGTGACGAGTCAGATTCTTCCAGATGAACGAAGACTTTTAATTTAGGAGCATTAAGGCCGTATTGAGATAAATCTGGATTTTTCTCGCTAGAAATTATTCTCGGTGATTTTGCGCCTCCTGCCAGAAAAGGAGTGCCCCTAAATTCTGAATTTACCAGATCCCCATCAGGAGAATTAATATGCCAAGCTCTGTCAATATCACGATAGAAAGATACTTCCTGGTCAAAGTAGTTCACTGTGATGTTATCGATTTTTGTTTCATCAACCAAATAGAACCATGCTAGGGAGGCACTGTCGGAAACTGTTTCCGTTTTTTCATCAAAAGGAGGTCTCAGAATCAGATATCCAGAGAAAACTATCAAAAGGACTAAGATCACCATTGTTAAGCGTAAATTCACGGTTTATATCTCCAGATAATTTATCTTCTTCTCCACCAAACCCACAACCCCATAAAAGCTGCCATAAATGGAAGCAGTCCCACACTGGAGTATAGAATCCAGTCAGCCTCTCTCTGTGAAAGAATTAATAGCCTGGTTGATGAAAGTTTAGGCCTTATAGAGATTAGATCTTCTTTTGAAGTCAACCAGTTTATTGAGTTAATAAATAAATCGCCATTTCCTAAGGAATGGAAAAATAGATTACCAGCGAAAGCAGAATTTCCGATGGCAAATATACGACCGGTAATTTGTTGGCCAGTTTCATTTGCAGCTGGGAATTGTACAGCTGTAGCGATGGCGTTCGCTCCTCGTGAAGTGTCAGATAATTGGTTGTATGTTGCGTCACCTAAATTTGCTGAATCTGTTTCTAACCAACTCCGATCAGAAGTAAATATTAAAGGAGCGATAGATGCGCCAGGGGTGCGTTGACCCTCAGGAAGCGGCGCAACTCGGGTTGCCAGAGGGAAAAATGTAACCAGAGACTGTTCTATTAAGGGATCAGTTACTGGATGGCCAGGAAGGTATCCTTCTACTCTGATCTGAGGTGTAGTTCGATCTGGCTGGGCATAGCTTGCGGGATCTATTATAGTTCCGCCACCAGCTTCGACACCTCCCTCCAGAAGCAGGTTAGTCCAACTAGAAGGGGTCGATGGGGTTAACATGAAAAGAACGTTACCTCCGCGGCCAAGAAATTCTCTAATCTTTGCTTCCTCATCAATTTTATCGTCGACGATTAGATCTCGTTCAGGCCCTGCAACTATGATTGCTGAGCACTCCTCTGGTACTCCACCAGAGGTACTAAAACTAAAATCTCTCACTATATATAGTTCTCTTTCAAGGGCTTGCGCCGCAACACGAAACCCTAAGTCTGTGCTTCCTAAAATACTCCGTTCACCATGTCCGGTGGTGAAACAAACAGTTTTAAGATTTTCCCCAGTTGCTCTTAGAAGTGTTGCCGTTAGAGATTGCTCAGATATATTATTTGTCCTTGATATTTGGCCAGAAGTGCCAGCAAAAACGATTTGACCAGAGCGATCAACTTGGTAGCGCTTGGCTTGGCTTGGATCAGTTTCAGGATCGACCATGGTGAAAGATAGTTTATCTGTTTCAAGCTCATATTCTCTCATCAGGCGCTCAGCCGTAACCATCGCTGGATCATCCGGGACGAAAAACCCAAAAGCCTCGACTTCTTCTGATAAATTACTTAGAGCTTGCTTAGTTTGAGGTGCTAATGTGAATTCGTCCGTTGCAGTTAAGTCGACCCTAAAATTCCAGTTAGAACTGAAGAAATTCAATATTACAACCGACATTGTAAAAATTATTATTAGCCCAGCCGTGTTGATTCCGTAGCGTCCTTGTCTAGTTTGAAAGAAACTCGCAATTAAATCTCTAGCAAAGAATGCAAAACCAAAAATACTCACTAACCCCAAAAACATTAGCACTAAGGCCCAGGATCTTATCTCAGGTATGACTCCGTATATTACGCCACCGGCAATTATGGTAATTAGTCCCGCGGCTCCTAGTGCTAAACCAATATCCTCCGCGAGTTTTTCGTCAATATTACTAATAAATCTCATTTTTATTTCCAGCGCCTAGTTTCTACAGCTCTCACTGTCAAGAACAAGAAAAACGCGGTGAGTGATATGAAATATACAATATCCCTACTATCAAGCACACCATAAGCCATATCTCTAACGTGTTCACTCATTGCTAAAAATCTAACTAAACTTGCCCAAGGTAATTCACCATCGCCTAAAGTTGACGTGACATTTGAAAGCCAAAGTAATAGTAGGGTAGCTGTCGCTAGGACTGCTGATACTATTTGGTTAGAGGTCAAAGAGGAACTAAATAGCCCCACAGATATACCCATTGCACCCATAAGGAAAAGCCCCAAGTATCCCGTCAATATGGGAAGTAAATCAGGATCTCCGAACCAGTAAAGTAATAGCGGGAAATATAGAGTTAAACCGAACATTACAGTCAATAAAGACAACGCTGCAAAAAATTTACCAAGCACAATTTCTATGTCACGCAATGGTGCGGTAAGCAATAATTCAAGCGTACCGAGTTTTTGTTCTTCGGCAAAAAGTCTCATTGTTAGGGCAGGCGCTATAAGAACTATCAGAAAAAATGCTCCTATGGGCCCTATTGGTCCAAATAAAAAGCCCCTCATCGAAGCTTCTGGGAATCTGCCAGTTATACTTAGAGCAAATGATAGACCGGATAGTGCAAGGAATAATGCAGTGATTATGTAGGCTATAGGCGAATTAAAATATGCTTTTAATTCTTTAATCCAGATAACTTTTATACTGAAAAAACTCAATTTAATTCATCCGTTTCTTCACTCGTGGTTAAACGTAAGAAGATGTCTTCGAGAGATAATCCACCTGTTCTGATTTCTTGTAACCCCCATCCGTGCTCAACGGTTAATCTAGTCAGTTCTGTTCTTAGATCTTCAGCAGGATCACACTCAATAATGAATTGATTGTGGCCACCAGCGTCAGTATGGGAGACTCTTTTAACTCCAGAAACTTGTTCGATGACCCTGGTGATCTCTTCAGCTGGGCCTTGTACATTCATTATTATTTGGGTGATGTCCCCAAGTTTACTAGAAAGGTTTTCTGTTTTGTCCATCGCGACTATTTGCCCTTCATCGATTATTAATACGCGATCACATATCATGCTAACCTCGGGCAAAATATGTGTAGATAGAATCACGGTGTGCTCTCCGCCAAGGCTTTTAATGATTTGTCTTGTTTCCACTACCTGACGTGGGTCAATTCCTATTGTTGGTTCATCGAGTACGAGTACGGGAGGCTCGTGTAATATTGCTTGAGCTATTCCTACTCTTTGCCTATATCCCTTTGAAAGTTTTCCTATCATCGAATCTGCGTACTCTTCTAATCTACACAGATCGACAACATCATTTATCCTTGTCCTTATTTTAGCCCTATCCATCTTTTTGAGAGCCCCCATAAATTTTAAGTATTCTCTAACGGTCATGTCTGTGTATAGGGGGACGGTTTCGGGCAGGTATCCTATGGATCCTCTCGCTTGTATAGATTCAGATTGAATATCATACCCGGCGATTATTGCGGTACCGCTGGTTGCTGGTGTGAACCCTGTTAGGATTCGCATGGTCGTTGTTTTTCCAGCTCCGTTAGGGCCAAGAAAACCTATGACTTCTCCATCTTGAGCAGTGAAACTCACGTTTTCGATCGCAGGATAATCCCCATAGAATTTAGTTAAATTCTTTGCTTCAATCATTCAGGTTTTCCTAGGTTTCTAAACCTACTTCCTCTCTTTTCATAATTATTCGCTGAGCAGTAGAGTACCATTGTTCCAAGCTAAAAAATATAGGTGCGATTGGTATCAATGGGGAAAATTGCGAAAGAAACTACATTTCAACCAGTAAATTAGCTTTTATCTAGTACGCTCAATTTGAATTATGTCGACGCGTGATTTTTCAAGCCATTCATTTGAATTTGGTAGGGCTTGGTTGTTTCCATAATACTTTCGTCTTGGTTTATCTCAGGTTTTGTTGCTTGCTTAGCTTTAGGAGTTTTTTCAAGATTCTTTTTAACCTGCAAGTATTTTTTCCCGGCCTCAACCGCTTTTTCTATATTTGTTAGATCTTCATGTAACTCAGTCATTTGTGTTCTTAGAGATTCAACTTGGGTCGCTAGTTTCGTCATAGATTGTTGAGCATAATCATCGATTTCTAGTATTGTTCGTGCAGCATCAGATCGCGCGCGGTTCCGTATTTGATCAGCAGCCTTTTCAGCGTCTACTTTGATTTGTGAAGCTTCCTCTTGTGCTTTGCTGACGATCTCACTGTCATCAACCTTTTGTTTGTGTTCTTGGAGAGCTTCTGTATGAATTTGTTTAGCAATGCTTTCTGCCCCTTTTACAATCGATTCTCCACGATTCAAAATTTGTTTAGCATCGTAGAGCTCTTGAGGCACCGATGTTCGTAGCTGATCTACATATTCTGCTATTTCGTCACGCTCAACGATAGTTTTTTTTGTTCCAGGAACCTTTCGTCCCTTTCCTACTATTTCCTCTAGGCCGTCTAAGAATTCCAAGAATCTCATTTTATGCTCCCTTCGGTTTCCAACCTAATATCTCTTTAGAACCATTAACTATTATTTTTTTCTAGCAAAGCTTTAAGAACAATGGGAGAGACTAGATCTGAAATATCTCCCCCTAGTGATACTGCTTCTTTCATCAGGGTTGAACTAACAAATCCATATTTGGGGCTTGTCATTATAAAAACACTTTCTATAGTTTCATCGAGGTTGCGATTCATTAGAGCAAGCTCAAATTCGCTTCCAAAGTCACGCTCGTTCCTCAATCCGCGTACCATTGCAGTAGCACCGTGATGCTTAGCTAATTCAATGGTTAGGCCTCTTTGATACGTTTCAACTGAAATATTTGCGATGTTTGCTAAAGAAAGTTTTGCAAGTTCCAGTCGCTCCTCCGTAGAAAACATGAGATTTTTTGATGGAGTATCGTATACACAAACAACCAATTCATCGAAAACTGCGGCTGCACGGACTGCAACGTCTATGTGACCGTTGGTTATTGGATCGAAACTTCCTGGGTATATTGCTTTAGCCATATTGCCTCTTAAATAGTATTCTTTGATAAATAGATACTTATAGTTGTATCGCCGTACTTTCTTTCCATAGTTTGATCTAACATATTTTCGGTTATGTTTAATTCTGATTTGGTTGAGTGCTCGATCACGATGGACCCATTGTGGGATAGGAGGTTTCTTTCAATAATTTTTGATACGTTACCTGCAATTTGATCTGCAATCTGATAAGGGGGGTCCATAAAAATCAAATCAAAAGGACCATTCAATGAATCTAGGGCCGAATCCACCGGGGAATTGATTACTGTGGCGTTATCTTCGAAACCTGCTTTGGACGCGTTCTCTTTAACGAGCTCACTTAATTTTCTGTCCTTCTCTACGAAGTAAGAAAATTTAGCACCCCTGCTAAGAGATTCAATCCCAAGAGATCCAGTACCAGCGTAAAGATCTAACACTTGTGCTCCTAGTAACACCTGTTTTGATTCGAGAATCGAGAAAATCGCACTACGTACCCTGTCGGTTGTCGGCCTCAAGAAGGATACCTTAGAGGTTTTGAGGCTAACTCCTCGAGCTGTACCGCTTATTATTCTCAATAGACTCACTTTGGATAGGATTTTAAACTGGGTTTTAGACCCGGTCAATAGAATATATGATCTAGTTTTGTATTTATATGCCAATATTACGCATAAAATGCTAGATTATTTTGTCTATAAATATGGAATCAAGGGTGAATTTGTATATAAATTTAACTGGCAAATGGAAATCTTGAGACAAAAAATGGAAATACTAAGTTCTATTGGATAATATCTAGGATATTCAAGGTACAATAATGATGACCAGCAATAGTATGGCTTTTACAAGAGCATGTAACTATCGGTTCAAGTGCAATATTTGGTTTAGGAGTTATCAAAAATGAATGCTGATGAACATAAAATCATAGGAAAAGCTTCACCTAGGTCTGATGGACCTGAGAAAACGACAGGTAAGGGGAAATACGTTGTTGATATTGCTTTACCGGATATGCTTTGGTGCAAGGTTCTAAGGTCTCCGTATCCTCACGCTAAGATTTTAAGCATTGATACTTCAGCAGCAGAAGCGCTACCGGGTGTTCATGCAGTTATAACTGGAGAAGACTTTAAAGGGAAGCGGTGGGGAAAGCTGATTCAGGATGAGCCGATTATCGCTTGGGATAGAGTTATGTATATCGGAGATAAAGTTGCAGCGGTTGCAGCCGAGGACGAAGATATCGCAGAAAATGCATTAAATTTAATTGAGATTGAGTATGAAGAGCTCCCGTCAGTATTCACTATAGAGGAATCCGTTGATTCCGACGCTCCAATATTACATCCTGATTTCAACGAATATGAAGGTGTAGCGGAGAAATTAGACGGACCTACTAACATAGTAGTGAATGGGCACTGGGAAAAAGGTGATGTTGTTTCTGGTATGAACCAGGCAGACCATGTGATCGAAAAAACCTTTTTTACTGGTCGAACTCATCAGTTGTATCTAGAACCCCATAATTGCGTAGTTGCAATTGATGAGGATAAGAAACTGCAGTGTTGGGTAGGCACCAAGTCTCCACTCCAAAACAGAGCACAGATTGCAAAGCTTTTTGATTTAGATATAGATGATGTGATTATTAACTTTGCATATGTTGGAGGAGATTTTGGTGGTAAAGGGGATATTGTTGGTGTACCAATATGCTATGAATTAGCGAAAAAGACCGGACGGCCAGTCAAATTTTCCATGGACTATTCGGAAGAACTCATGTCTATGAATCCAAGGCACCAATCTAAGATCAACGTTAAAGTTGGCGTCACAACTGAGGGGAAAATAACAGCTTGGGAGTCCGACTTATTTTTTAATGGAGGGGCTTACAGGGCTTATTCTCCGGGAGGTAATCTACCTGGGGCAAATGAAGTCGCGGGCCCCTATAAGATTGATAACACACGAATTGATTCTTGGCAGGTCGCTACTAATACTGTTCCAGGGGGGTTTCAGAGAGGCCCTGGAGAAGTTCAGGGGATTTTTGCAGGTGAATCCATGATGGACGTCATAGCATCAGAATTAGATATAGATCCAGTGGAATTTAGATTGATTAATGTTGTACATGATGGCGATGATACTCCGACAGGTCAAGTTTTTGGTGACATTATTGCTGAAGAAGTTATCAAAGAAGCTGCGAAAGTTGGGAAAATGGCTGATTCTAGACCTAATAACGTAGGGCGTGGTTTAGCTTATGGGCATAGGCCCCAATATGGTGGAGGCAGTCAGTCTTTAATTACGGTGAATGAAGATGGTACGCTAACTGCGAGAACCTCAGTATTTGACCCTGGAACCGGTACATACACTCTGATCCAGCAATCTGTAGCAGAGGAAATGCAAGTTCCAATTTCAAGTGTGAGTGTTGTGCCTTTTAGCACGGATGAGATGTTTGATGACTTGTTTGATTTTGGGGTCGGAGGTTCACGAGGAAGTATGGTCGCACCTCAGGCTGCAATTAAAGCTACTAGAGATGTCAAAGATAACCTTAAGAGGATTGCTTCTGAGTTCAATGGATGGGATCAAGAATTGGTGGAGTACGACTCAGGAGAGCTCATTAATACTAGAACAAAAGAGAAAGTGCACATGAGTGAGTTGGTGCAGAGGAGCGGTGAACCAGTACGAGGCAGGAATTTTGATCCTGAGGAAGGGCTTAGCCCAGTGACTTCGTTCGTTGCCCAGGTTGCTGAAGTGGAAGTCGACCCTGATACTGGGCAGGTGAAAGTTTTAAAGATAACGGCAGCACACGATGTAGGGAAAATTCTGAACCCTGTTGGTTTTCAGGGGCAAGTGGAAGGCGGGATGGTCCAGGCATTTGGTCATGCAGTAATGGAAGACTTAAATGTTGATGAGGGAGGAAGGGTATCTAATCCTTCTTTGGCCGATTACAAGATTCCCACAGAAAGAGATTTACCGACTTTAGAAACTGTTTTAGTTCAAGCGCCCTCAGGTTGGGGAGAGTACAACGTAAAAGCAGTTGGTGAACACTCAAATATAACGACTGCTCCTGCTATAGCAAATGCAATTTTTGATGCTGTAGGAGAAAGACTCGATACAGTGCCTGTCCATCCTGAAGTTCTATACGGAAGATTAAAACAAAGTAATTAACTAACAAATGGCTTACACGTTGAGTTTCATCATAGATCAAGGTAGTTAATTTAAGAAAGGTGAATTTCTATGGCTGTGATCGGTAAATCCGTGCCTCGCCTTGATGGACCTGAAAAAGTAACGGGGAATGCTCGATTTGTGGCAGACGTCGCTGATACTGAAACATTGTGGGTAAAGTTTGTAAGATCACCTTTCGCCCATGCTCGTGTAACAGCAATTGATTTTTCAGCACTTGAAACACTTCCTGGAGTACGGGCTTTTATATCTGGGGAAGACGTTAAATCTCTCCGAGGCGGAAACTTATACGCTGATGAGCCTATTTTAGCTAGCTGGGATAAAGTGAGATTTATTGGAGATAAAGTAGCCGCGATTGCTGCTGATACTAAGGAAATCGCTGAAGATGCAGTAAAATTGGTAAGCGTGACCTATGATGAACTTCCTGCAGTATTTGAGCCCGAACAAGCAGCTGCACCTGGGGCACCTATCTTACATGAAGAGTTTAATGATTACAGAGGGGTTCAAAAGCAAGAATCCCTGAGTAATGTCGTACAATCGGTTGTTACTGAGTGGGGTGATTCTGAAGAAGGATTTCGTCTTTCGGATGTCATTGTAGAGAATACGTATACTACTCCCAGGGTTCACCAAGGTTACTTGGAACCCCATGCTTGTACGGTGTGGATAGATGAAGAAGAAAAAGTTCAGGTCTGGATGTCTTCACAAATTCCTACCGGTCGTAGACCCCATCTGGCTCGGATGATGGGAATTGAGCGGGAAAGATTGGTAATCAATCCTGCCCATATAGGGGGATCTTTTGGGGGGAAGATGGACGCGACAGGTGTAGTGGTTTGTTATTTGCTCGCTGCTAAAACAGGCAAAGCTGTTAAGTATGTTATGGATTACAGTGAAGAATTATCTGCGATGAATCCACGCCATCCTGCAACAATTAAAGTAAAAGTAGGGGCAACATCTGATGGTCTTATTCAGGCTTGGGAAGCAGAAGGGTTTTTTGCGACAGGAGGGTATGCAGCATATGCGCCCGTAGGTGAACTTGGAGGTATGTTATCGACAGCTATGGTTGAACCCTACGTTGTGCCGAACGTCCGTATAAATTCACATCAAGTTTATACTAATACAGTGCCAGGAGGTTATATTAGAGGTCCCGGGATGATGCAATCGGTTTTTGCTAGCGAATCGATAATAGATATGCTGGCAAAAGAATTAGGTATGGATCCTTTTGAATTAAGAGGTAAAAACTTTGTACAAACGCCCCAAGATGTAAAAGCGACCGAACACTGGACCCCTATAACAATCCCTGAATCTGATAAGTACCAAAATCTCAGATTGAATGAGATCTTACAAGCTGCCGCGGATAAAGCAGGATATTTTGATCAGAAACTTCCTAATGTGGGGCGTGGTATTGCTTTCCATGGGCAAGGAGACAGTGGTTACGATACTCCCGTTGCCGTTAGAGTCAATTTGGATGGAAGCATAATTATTAATACGATGATATATGATCCTGGAATGGGGACAGGGACGACTCTCGCGCAAGTTGTAGCTGATGAACTGGATGTCGATATATCAAGGATTACTATAGAGCCATGGTCTACTGAAGCAGGGAAACGAGATTACGGGGTTGCTGGGCAAAGAGGAACTCGTGTGGCAACCCGCGCAGCCTACGAAGCAAGCCAAGATTTTAAAAAGAACATTGCTTTGCTTGCTTCTGAGCTCTTAGGCTGGCAGGAAGATAACTTAATTATTAGAGAGGGTAAAATAGTCAACCGGAGTTCATCTGAAGAAGTAACGTTTGAAGATATTGTATCTAGAACTGGTGGCAGTATCTCAGGGGAAGCGTCGATTGATGAAGGAGATGAAATCCCATATATGTCTTTCACAGCCCATATAGCAGAAGTGGAAATTGATCCTGGGACAGGTACCGTTTGGTTGAAACGATATACGGCGGCACACGAAACTGGGAAAGTAGTGAACCCTCAAGGATTTACAGCTCAGATAGAAGGAGGGGTAATTCAAGGTATTGGCCATTCTCTAATGGAGGAACTTACGGCTGAGGATGGAAGGATACTTAATCAATCCTTTGCGGATTATAAAATGCCTACACAGAGGGATATACCAGAATTAAATATAGTGGTATTAGATTCTGATCTAGGATATGGTCCTCTCAAAGTTCGAGGCATTGGAGATACGCCTATAGTTCCGGTAGGACCCGCTATCGCAAATGCTGTTTCTGATGCATTAAATCGCAGCATCAATAAAATTCCTATCACACCAAGCGATATCTATGAACATTCACACCAAGAACCGAACAATTAAGTATTCTTTATTTAGTACCTAGGGTCTCTTGTTTCCTGTAATAATCTCTTACTTTGCGAATAGCCCCTGCGCCTGCTTGGAATGTAGGGAATACAGCTATTCCGGCATCTGATACTTTCTTCCGGAAATCTGCAAGTTCACCTTCATTTTGATTCCAGGTGGCGATCACGCCAAATGGTTTTTTAGAGGATTCTTGAAACGATTTTAACCCTTCGATCAGAGTATCAAGCCCTTGCCCTTGTTTTTCCAGGCGTCGTTGGATAAAACCGATACTTGATTCCATCACGATAATATCTGTATTAGGATCGTCATGAAGCCCATTAAGCATTTCAGTGGCTCGTTCGACACTAGTTAAGGAGCCCGACACATCCAGCGGATTCTTGTAGCTACCTCCGACGACCGTAACAATGGGTCGCAATCTTTCGTGAGTTGTTTCTGTAAGCGCGGGCACTTTCAATTCTTCACTCCCAAACGCATCAGAAACCAACACAGATTGACCTCCTGTCTGGGCGATTATTCCCATGTTTTCCCCTGTAAAAGGTTTCATCATTAGTAATGCCTTCATGGTATCCATCAATTCATCTTGAGTATCCACCCTTATGGCACCTGTTTGTCTAATCATGGCGTCCCAAAGTGCCATATCTGATGCTAAATGACCTGTATGAGAAGCAGCAGCACGTGCGCCTTCCTTAGTTTGGCCACCTTTCCAGATGACGACAGGTTTTTTCTGAGCAACTTCTCGCAAGGTCTCGAAAAATTTTCTTCCGTCCCGAGTTCCTTCAATGTACATACCGATGACTTCTATATCTGGATCATCTCCCAAGTACTCTAACCAGTCTCCTTGGTCTATTGAAATCGAATTGCCCATGCTAATAGACTTAGCAGGGTAAAGGCCATTTGAACGCGCTCTTATAACAAAGTTCGTCGCATGAGTTCCAGAATTGGACATGAAACCTATATTTCCGCCCTCTCCTATCCATTGGTCAGCTGTATTGCGAATTCCAACTTTCGCGTGATACATACACATACAATTTGGGCCAACTAAATTAAAGTTAGCTTCTGAAGTCATTTGAATTATTTTTTCTTGGAGCTCAATTCCCTCTGGTTCACCCGTTTCTGCAAAGCCCGAAGTGAATGCAGCGGCAGCGCCAACGTTGTTCTTTATACAGTCGGCAAGGATAAAAGGGAGAACAGGTCTGGGAACCGCGATTATTGCATAATCTACTTGCTCAGGAATATCCGATATGCTTTTTCTATTATCTATCCCCATTTCTTCAATCCCAGGGATGTCATTTTCGTCTATTTGAACTGAATAGACCTTTGCTTTGGCATCCTTAACACTTTTTAACCACATATAGTCCGTAATTTTTTTATCGCCTACTACAGCGATTACTTTTGGGTTCAAAGCTCTATCTAAATTAGCTTTTCGTTCCTTATCCATTGTTTCCTCCCAGAATTTATTTAACTATCAGTTAAAATTATTCGCGCATCAGCGGCAACAACCTCGTTTTCATATGCAAATACCGGATTTAAATCCATCTCGCTAATTTCAGATTCTTGCATGGCAAGATCTGAAACTTTTAGTAGTAAATCTTTCAATTTATCCATGTTCGCCGGCTTAAAAGAACGATATCCGGTGAGCATCTTGTACCCCTTAATTTCCTTGATCATCTCTTCAGCATCAACTGGTGTTAGGGGCGCTATTCTGAAAGATACGTCTTGCAGAATTTCTACAGCAATTCCTCCTAGACCAAACATAATAACTGGACCAAATTGGTGGTCTCGAGTAACTCCTATAATTACTTCGACTCCACCTGGAGGTGCCATAGGCTGTACGGTAATACCATCAATAGAAGAGCCCTTAGCTTCTTTTTTCACGGTATTGATCATTTGATCGAAAACTTCTGCTATTTCTTCTTGAGAATCAATCCCTAATCGTACTCCCCCAACATCACTTTTGTGAGTGATGTCTTGAGAAGCTATCTTTAGTGCTACAGGGAATCCCATATCTGAGGATATATTTGCAGCCTCTTTAGAATTAGTTGCGAGTACCGGTTCGGTGATCGGTATATTAATCGCCTTCAGTACTGTTTTAGACTCTTGTTCAGTTAGTATTACTCTATTTTCTGCTCTCGCAGTTGAACTGATGTCAGCAAAAGATGACACGATAAATCCTCCCTTTTCCCCCGCATATTAAGCATCCCCGTCACGATAGGTTGCAACAATCGATCAGAAACAGATTGAATGATCGTCTATCGTTTCAGCAACGAACGATATAAAACTTTATAATGATAACAATATATTACATTATGGAATACTTATAACAATAGTATTCGTTTTGGGAGATTATTATGGATGAAGAGCTGGTCGAATATTCCCCTCAAGAATTAATTGCTGAGGTCAAAGTTATTATTTCTAGCGGAGAGCTTAACGATGAAAGATTTAAATATATTGGAGACCTTTTACATAAACTTGCCTCACGAAGTGATTTGAAATCTATTGGCGAACACAGGGGCAAGGGCGTGAACGCAGTTGATTCGTATGTTTTATATAGGGATGATGAACCTGATGGCCCCATTATAATTCTTGCTGAATTCGATAAACCTACGAAAATCCATAACCATGGTACATGGGGTGTAATGTGCGCATATGAAGGTAGGGAAAAATACAAGCAATGGAAAAGAATGGATGAGGGGGACGAGCTAGGGAAGGCTACGTTACGATTGGTGACAGATATTGTATTGGATGTAGGAGATATTGTTTGGTGGCCAGATGTCCCTAACGATATCCATATGCAAGATCCGATAGATGATAGCATGTGGCAACTCGTTTTAATGGGGAGAAACACTTTAGGCGCTGATGAGGAGCATTATGACCCTGATCTAGGGCTAAGATGGCCTGCAGATATACCTCCGCACATGCGCTCTTCGAAAACAAGAGGATAGCTGATGGGAATATTTACCAATCCAATCTATGTCTCTTCTAGTAGTGCATCTATATTTAACTGAAGGTTTTCTTGACTGATTCCGCCGATCCACCTCTTTTTGACGAATCCTGCGCTATCAACAAAAAATGTGGATGGAATACCTGAGACACCATAATCGATTGTTGATGTTCCCGTTTCATCAGATAGGATTAAAAATCCCTCTTGTATTGGGATTTCAAAAGCTTCTATAAAATTCCGAGCATCTGCTTCAGGCTCCATAGTGTGAATTCCTATAAACGTAACCTCATCTGAACTATAATGATGAAAAGCATCAACAAAATGTGGCATTTCTACTCTGCATGGGGTGCACCAAGAAGCCCAGAAATTTATGACCAGAGGTTTCCCCCTTAGATCAGATAACTCTACGATTTCACCTGATTCTATATTTTTTAGAGTAAATTCAGGGGCTTGTTGTCCTAACCTTTGTGCCCCACTCTCTTCAGTGATTGCCGAGCGATTAATAATACCAACGACTAGAAGGGTTAGAAAAGAGGCAAATAAAATAATAATAAGGGAGCTAAGCAGTATCTTCCTTCTATTCTGAAAACCGTCGCTGTTATCTTGAGCCATAATCTCCTCGTTTCATAGAACTGTATTGTATCTTTTTATAAAGCCTAAAGTATTATAGTAAAATTTTTATAAACATTTAATATTGTTGAATAAATAGAGATAGGGATGATCAAATAACCATGAGCAGAACCAATCTTGATAGTCCGTGGATAATTTTGGTGTCTAGTGTTTTTGTCACATCTTTACTGACATCAAACATTATTGCCGTAAAAATTGTAGACTTTGGGACCCTTCCGTTGTTAGGGGCGATTGTTGTAGATGCCGCCATTATTGTTTTTCCCATAAGTTACATTATTGGAGATGTGTTAACGGAAGTCTATGGTTTTCATATAGCTCGGAGAATCATATGGATCGGGTTTCTTTGCAATTTAATAATGGTTGTTTTTATATATGTTGGCGGACTGTTAACGCCATCTAGCATATGGGCCGGTCAGGAAAGTTATACGGAAATTCTTGGATTTAGCAGGCGCCTTATAGTAGCTTCGTTCTTAGCTTATCTAGTGGGTGAATTTGCTAATTCTTATATACTTGCTAAACTAAAAATCCGGATGAGAGGTAGGTTGCTTTTTGTTCGTACAATAAGTTCTACAGTTGTTGGGCAAGGTCTGGACTCATTGATTTTTGTTTTTGTTGCTTTTGGCGGTCTTTTGACTTTAAATGATATGATTAGGATGGTTTTAATAAATTGGGGGTTTAAAGTATTCTATGAAGCGGTAGCAACGCCTGTGACGTATGTCGTTATAGATTTCTTGAAAAATAAAGAAGGAATTGATACATATGACAGCGGATTGACGCTCAATCCGTTTTTTAAGAGAAGAAGATAAACGTTAATGCAATGGATTTGTGGGGTAGGTTTGTCCCAATAGAAATATAGGGGAAATCTTAGAATTTTGCGGGGCGTGAGAGGAATAATGATATGAGTAAAGAATCATTAAGTATTACGGATAATAGAACTGGAAAATCCTATGAGATTGACATCAAGGATGGCGCAATCAGAGCAATGGATATTAGGCAGATAGCAATTGATGAGGATGATTTTGGTTTGCTCAGCTATGATCCATCTTTGGGCAATACAGCGACGGTAACAAGCTCTGTGTCTTTTATTGATGGGGATAAAGGAATTTTGGAATATAGGGGATATCCTATAGAGCAACTTGCTGAAAAAGGCACTTTTCTTGAGACAGCGTACCTGCTTGTTCATGGCGAACTCCCCAATAAGGACCAGCTCGAAAACTGGGAAACAGATATTACCCACAGGACGATGGTCTTGGAAAACGTCAAGAAATTTATGGAAGGGTTTCGGTATGATGCCCACCCTATGGGGATGTTAGTTAGTACGGTTGGCGCACTTTCTACGTTTTATCCTGAGGCAAAAAATGTACAAGATGAATCCGTTAGACTTGAACAAACTATAAGGGCTATCGGGAAAGTTGGGACCATTGCGGCTTGGGCGTATAGGCATACCCTTGGCTACCCATATATATATCCAGATAATGATCTGTCGTATTCGGGGAATCTATTGAATATGTTATTTAGGATGGTAGAAGATAAATATATTCCTAACCCTGTTATTGAAAGAGCTATGGATGTACTGTTTATTTTGCATGCTGACCACGAGCAAAATGCTAGTGCTAATACTATGCGGGCTATTGGAAGCTCTTTGGCAGATCCATATTCTGCGTTAGCTGGTGCAATAGGATCACTTTATGGTCCGTTGCATGGAGGAGCCAATGAGGCTGTTATAAGGATGCTGGAGGAAATCGAGTCGGTCGATAATATACCTAAGTTTATTGAAAATGTTAAATCGGGGGCAGATGGCGTAAGGCTTATGGGGTTTGGGCATAGGGTCTATAAAAATTATGACCCCAGAGCCAGACTGGTGAAAGAAATGGCAGATAAAGTTTTCGAGGTAACCGGGAGAAATCCCCTTTTGGACATCGCTCTTGAATTAGAACGAATAGCTCTTGAAGACGAATATTTCATCGAGAGGAAACTATATCCGAACGTAGATTTTTATAGCGGGCTAATTTATCAAGCCATGGGTTTCCCAGTAGAAATATTCCCTGTACTTTTTGCTATCCCTCGTACTGTTGGGTGGATGGCTCAATGGAGCGAAGCTTTTGGAGATAGGGAACAACGTATAGTTCGACCCAGACAACTCTACGTTGGGGAAAGGCAACGAGATTACGTGTCCATGAAGGATAGAAGCTAAATCTATACTTTCAATAAATTAGCTTCGCTGAAGGACTTTATCGGCTAAAAATGCTCCTATGATGCCACCAAATATTGGGCCGATAATATAAACGAGAGCGTTATCAAATACTCCTGATACTAGAGCTGGTCCGAACCATCGTGCGGGGTTCATAGCTGCTCCGGTCAAAGGACCTCCTACTAAAATATCTGCTGCTACAGTGAGGCCTATTGCTATAGGTGCGATTCCAGAAGGGCCTTTTGCATCGCCAGCGGTTTGAAATATTACAACTACTAAAATTAATGTTAGAAGTGACTCAATTATGATACCTTCTGTCAGGCCAATGCCGGATAGCATCGGTAATCCTAAACCCGAATTACTGGGGAACACAGAGTAAAGTATTCCTGCCGCTACTAATGCTCCCGTCAGCTGTGCAATTATGTAGACTAATGCAGTTAGGGAGTCGATCCTCTTTGTAACTAAGAAACCTATGGTAACAGCTGGGTTTATATGGCCGCCCGATATATGTGCAGTTGCTGCGACTCCTATGAAGATTGCGAAACCGTGAGCGAGCGCAATACCAGTTAATCCGGTTGATGTACCTACGATTATTGACCCTGCTCCTATAAAGACTAAGATGAATGTAGCAAGACCCTCTGCTATAGCTTGACGAGTTAGTTGAGGCATTTTTATCTCCAATATTAAATGTCTATATTGAACATCACTATAACTTTTTGATGTTATGCATACAAGTTAAACATTTTCTAGATTTACTTTAATAGAAATTTTCCTGAGTAGAACCCTATCCCTGCCGCACTAATGCACAAGGCGTTTTGCATAATCACGTTTAAAATAGCTGTCCCTATATGGCCAGAGCGAAAGAGATTTATAGTTTCCATACTAAAAGCCGAAAATGTGGTGAAAGATCCTAGAAAACCTATGATGATTAGTGCAGCTATTTGAGGAGGTAGTATGCTTTTCTCGCTTAGACTCCAGACGATACCGATAATAGCACTCCCTACAATATTTACTGAAAGAGTGGCCAGGGGTAAAGAAGAGTTGATGGAATTCACGATAGCTTGTGATAGTAACCACCTGGAAGCTGCACCCAATGCTCCTCCGAGCATAACTAGTCCCAAGGTCGCCATTTTACTTATAACTTTCTACCATGCCCCTATTAAAACGGCACAGGTTTTATACTAAGGGTTTAGTATGATTTTGCCGAAGAAATCTCGAGACTCCATTGTATTGTGAGCGTCCGAGCACTCGCTTAACGAGAAGGTAGGCCCAACTATGCCTTTCAATTTTTTATTGTTGACAAGATTCATGATTGCTCCGAATTCTGAAGAGCGGAATCCTCCGACTCCCATAATTTCGTAGCCTTGGAGAAATAGTTGGCCTAAGTGCAATTCAGCTTTATGCCCTCCAGTGACACCGCATGTAACAAATTTTCCTTGTTTCTTGAGACATTTGATACTTTCCGTCCATATTGGCGCCCCTATGCTATCAATTATTACATCTACTCCTTCACCTTCAGTCACGTCATAAACTGCTTCAGCAAAATTCTGATTTTTTTCATAATTAATGACGTGGTCTGCACCAAGATCAGTTGCCTTTTCAAGTTTCCAATCTGCTCCTGCAGTTGTAATTATTCGACAGCCTAATAATTTTCCAATCATGATTGCCGCGGATCCTACTCCGCTACCTGCGGCGTGGATGAGCACGGTATTACCGGGTTGCACGTCGGCTTTGGTTACTAGCATTCTCCAGGCGGTTTTGAATGCTATAGGTAGAGCTGCAGCTTCGTCATAAGAAAGTTCGTCAGGAATGTGGTAAACATTTTGTGCTGGTACTGAAATCAACTGGGCGTAACTTCCATCTAAATCGTATCCTAAATCCTTACGGTCAATGCAATTTTCGTCTTGGCCAATTTTACATGATGGGCAAATATTGCAAGGAATTCTAGGGTCTACAACAACCCGACCTCCGGGAATAATTCCTTGTTGTAGTCCTAGCAGACTTGCATCTACTACTTCTCCCGATAGATCCTCTCCTAAGATTCGTGGAAAATTTATCGGGACTCTATTTTCTCCTGAACGAGCGTAAAGGTCGAATCTGTTAATAGCAGCAGATTTAATTGAAATAAGGACTTCGTTTTCGCCCATCACTGGGTCTTCCATGTCGCCAAAAGTCAAAACTTCTGAGCCACCCTGCTCTGTTATGTATACAGCTTTCATTAAAAACTTGCTTTTCTCTACTAAGAAATATTAAACAGGGTCTTTTATTTTAGATATTAAAGATAGATATACCAGTGGTATAACTAGGGTAGCAACGAATGCTCCTAGTATAAGCGGCCCCATAAAGAATAGTATTAATATTGTTGGTATTGCGAACATTGATTTAACCTCCTCTAGAGTATAATCACTTGAACCCTTTTCCGGAAGCTAAACTTGAAGCAACTATCAATGCTTCTTCCATGCTGGTCGATTGAGCGATGCCTTTTCCCGCTATATCAAAGGCGGTTCCATGATCGACGGAAGTTCTTATGTAAGGTAATCCGATATTTACACTTATGCTTCTATGAAAATCATGCATCTTAACTCCTATATGACCCTGATCATGATATAGCGCTATGATGGCATCGAAATCGCCATTTACTCCTCTCAGAAATATGGAGTCAGCAGGGATTGGGCCATAAACTATTATCCCATCAGATTTGGCGCTTTCTATCGCGGGACTAATTTCTTCTGATTCTTCATCCCCAAATAGTCCACCGTCCCCTCCGTGTGGATTCAGCGCAGCGACACCTATTTTGGGGTTTGTGAAGCCCCATGATTTGAATGCTTTATCAGTCATCTGTATATATTCTAGAATTCTGTCTTTTGTTATAAATTTATGGGCTTCGCGAAATGGAACGTGTGTAGTCAGGTGTACTACTCGTAGCTGCCCTGCGATCAACATGGTGCCAATTTTTTTAATTTTCGCGATCCTAGCTAACATTTCTTGATGACCAAATTCTGAATACCCTGCAAGTGCGACGGATTCTTTATTTATCGGGGCGGTGCAGATCGCGTCCAATGAATTTGATTGGGCAAGAGTAGCAGCTTGTTCTATTGCTCTAACAGATGCGTGGCCACCTGCTACGGAAGACGTGCCAAGTGGTATTGAATCCATATCAGGTGATTCGATATTTAGTACGGGGACTGCTTTATTTCCGTTAGCAACATCTCGAGCAGCTTCTACTGTTTTTATGCTTTGACTTGTAAGTTCCGGGGCATATTTTCTTAAGGAAGCATCGAATATTGTTTTGCTTCCGATTACTAATGGGGCGTATGTTCCCGACCCACCTTTTTTATGATTTGAAAGTGCCTTACTTATAACTTCTGGCCCAATTCCCGCAGGGTCGCCCAACGTAATGCCAACCAAAGGTAAATTATCCATCGAAATACCCCAAAACCTTGTTTTGTATAAAGTGTATAGGAACTAGTATAGTTTTTCTAAGATATAAATCTAAATAATGCTAATGCCCCTATTCATCAACTGTAGACCTACCAATCCTACTGTCAATGCTAATGATCTAATCAACCATGGAGCGGAGAAATATTTTGAAATCCTTGCGCCAACTTGCGCTCCTATTATAGCTCCTAATCCAAGAAGCAGTATCCGGAGCAGGTAATCAGTTACGGGTACTGCGGTAGCGTGGACCGCAATAGCCGCCGGGCTAGTGATGAGGATGACAAACTGTGATGTTGCTGTGGCAATATGGGCCGGGAAAGCAAATATTTGTACTAAAGATGGGACTATAAAAATTCCTCCACCAATCCCCAATAGGCCGCCCATAAATCCAGTTGATAATCCTAAAATAAACAACCAAAATTTCCTAGCTGTGGATCTGTTACTAAGGGAAATGTTTTGTGTTTCTCTGGGTTTTCTGAGGGGGTTTATGAGTAGGTATATCATTAAACTAAAAAGCGCCATACCACATATAATTTGAAAATAACCTCTAGATAAATGTTCTACAGTGAATGCGCCTAGGGCCATACCAATAATCCCACCTGCAGCTATATTTAAGCTTGATTTAAAGTTAACCCTTTTTTCTCTGACGTATATTGTGCTTGCAGACAAACTTGTTAATAGAACGACGCTTTGCGAGACGGTAGTTATTAATCCAGGACTGTCTTGAGGGAAAACGTACAATAAAAGAGAAACTATTATAAATCCACCCCCGGCCCCTATTAAGGCGCCGATGGTACCTGCAGCGAATCCTGCTATGGGCAGAATAAACATAAGAAAATTGTCCAAAGTACCATAATTTTAGCAGAATTATTATGCTTTAGATTTTATCGCGATATAATAGAACCCTATTTCAGTAGGGGATAATTGATGGGAGCGCCTAGTGTTTAATTTACCAATGTCTGGAGTAAATGTATTAGATTTAACTAGCAACGCGGCAGGGCCGTACTGTACAAGATTATTGGCCGATTATGGAGCATCTGTAATAAAAGTTGAAATTCCTAATTCTGGAGACCCAGCTCGGAAAGTACCTCCCTTCTTCGACGATGGGGAATCTGGTGAAGGCAGTAGTCTATTTATGTTTCTCAATACCGGGAAGCAATCTCTAACTTTAGATCTAAAGGATAACCGTGGTTTAGAGGTAATGAAAAAATTAATAATAAATGCGGATATTTTAGTAGAGAACTTTCGGCCAGGAGTGATGGAATCCCTGTCTTTGGATTATGAATCTGTCAGCCAGCTAAATAATAGTATTGTTTATACTTCGATCAGTAATTTTGGTCAAACAGGGCCTCATCGGGATTGGAAAGGATCTGATTTAGTTCTCTATGGGATGGGTGGCCCCATGATAAATACCGGGCACCCTGATAAAGAACCTTTACAGTTGGCGAATTACCTTCCTTCATTTCATGTTGGTGCAACCGCGGCCGCAGCCACATCTATAGCACTTTGGGGAGCAGAAGCAACTGGGGAAGGGGACTGGCTCGACATAAACTTCTTTGAAACCTTAATGGGTCATATTGACAGAAGATCTACAGCATTGTTAAACCATCAGTACGATGGGACGATTTCTACTCGCCCACCTGTAGCTGGAACACCTGGATCTGGTATTTGG
The DNA here is from genome assembly GCA_002450835.1 of Dehalococcoidia bacterium UBA6926. GTDB lineage: Bacteria > Chloroflexota > Dehalococcoidia > UBA6926 > UBA6926 > UBA6926. Next base: position 13,693 of record DKAM01000009.1, on the reverse strand, counting down.
CCTACTGCTGATGGTGGCTATTTCTTCACTACTGTCTTGGCTAATAGATTTCCTGCGATGGCAAAAATGATAGGAGCTGAGCATTTATTGGAAGATCCCCTGTGGGCTACTCCCGCTGCGCGAGCAGCACCTGAACGGGTTGATGAATTTTCAGCTATCGTAATTTTATGGATGCTCGAACATACGAAAAGCGAAATAAGAGATGAAGTCGAAAAAGTAGGTGTTTATGGTGGCCCTATAAACAATATAGGGGAGTTGCTGCAAGATAAACACTTTGAAGAACGTAACTTCTTCCAACAAATCAAGCACCCTGTTTCAGGCTCTTTGACCTATCCAGGTTATAATTTTCGAATGACAGTTGGAGATCAGCAAGAAGATATATCTGACCGTCGACCTGCACCTCTTCTAGGTGAAAATACAGATGAAATACTATCTAATCAACTTGGAATGGATCAATCGATCATCGAATCTCTTAGGAAAGCGAAGGTTGTTTAAATGGTTAGCAAAGATAAACCCCCCAAAAAATTACCGTTAGAAGGCATTAGGATATTGGACTTTACAGTTGTTTGGGCAGGCCCTTTTGCAACACAATTACTTGCAGAATGGGGAGCGGAGGTTATTCGAGTCGAATCTACTAAATTTTTCCCTTCAACCACAAGAGGTACACTGGCAAGACCATCAAAAGAACTTGTCCAGCAAGGAGGGATTGGGGGGTACCCTGATAAGGATCCGGGGCATAGGCCTTGGAATCGCGCCGCGTTGTTCAATGTTCATGCACGGAATAAATTAAGCATGACTGTGGACCTCACGAATCCAGAGGGGCAAGAAATTTTTGCTGACCTGGTATCAAAATCTGATGGGTTAATTGAAAATAATGCTATAGCAACGATGGAACGTGCAGGAGTGTCCTGGGAAAAACTCTCAAAAATTAATCCTGAATTCGTTCTTGTTCGTATGCCTGCATTTGGCATTTCAGGGCCTTATAAGAGTTATAGAACATTTGGAAGCCACATGGAATCTCTCGTTGGGCATTATTCCTTGTTTGGCTACCAAGGAGAAACTCCAGAAGCCAGTGGCACTAGCCTTTTTGCTGATCCCGCCAGTGGTGTTGCTGGAGCTTTAGCATTCATGAGTGGGTTAAGACATCGACGTAATACCGGGAAAGGAATTCAAATAGAGACTGCGACTGCTGAGAACTTTGCTAACCAATTGGGGCCACATATACTAAACTATTCTATGGAAGAAGATGTCCCAGAATATATAGGAAATCGACATCCAGTCTATGCTCCTCAGGGCGTTTACCCATGCAAAGGTGAAGACCGTTGGATTTCTATTACTATCACTGATGATTTGGAGTGGCAAAAACTCTCGTCACTAATTGGTTCGGGGGAACTATCAAAAAAGGATGATTACAACAATGTTCAGAAGAGGCGAATGCATCACGACGTCATTGACGAAGAGATCAGTAAGTGGACTATTAATCACGACAGCATAGAGCTCATGAACATCCTTCAAAATAACGGGATTCCTGCAGGTGCTGTTATGAACGAAAAAGATGCTTTTGAAGATCCACACCTGCAACAGCGTAATTATTGGGAAGAGCTTACCCATCCTGAGGCCGGAACGTATAAATATCCTGGAGTCCTCTGGAAATCAAACGCTATTGATAATAAATTGAGGCGTGCTGCTCCCCGATTAGGTGAGGATAATGAATACGTATATAAAACAATACTAGGGTACAGCAATGAGCAATATGAAGCATATGAAAAAAATGGACACATTGGTATGGATTACGACGATTCTATACAGTAATCTGCAGTATAAAATTTGTGTTATGAAAGAGGTGCGTTTTGAGGCTTGAGGGGAAAGTTGCAGTTTTATCAGGAGTAGGCCCAAATATGGGGAGAGCTACTGCACTTATGTATAGTCAAGAGGGGTGTAAGGTAGGGTTGATAGCACGCAACCCAGAGCATTTACAATCCAGTTTAAAACTAATAGAGAAAAATGGTGGTGAAGGAATCGCGATCACGGCAGATGTGACCAGCGAAAAGCAAGCGAAAGATGCGGTTAATGAGATTAACGATAAGTTTGGCACAGTTGATATTTTATACAGCGGAGCAGGAGGCTTTTTCGATCCCGGAAGAGAGTTTGTAGATGTCGATCAAAACTTTTGGAATTCTGTGATTTCGAATACTCTAGATGGACCGTTAAATTTAATACAAAATGTAACTCCGATAATGACAGCTAATGGTGGAGGGTCAGTCATATTATTGACCGCCAGCTATAGCGTTCGCCAGGCAAGCAACGCGGGGTATGCTGCTGCAAAAGGTGGAGTCTTGGGGTTTGCTCATAATTTGGCCAAAGAATTACATAAAGATAATATTCGTGTAAATATTATAGAACCGGGTCTTATTCGAACTAGAGTAGGTGACGATGGCGACGATACAGTTGCTGAAAGCAAATTGGATAGAGTTGGACATGCTGTAGATGTCGCACATGCGGCGGTTTATTTTGGTTCTGATGAATCAAGTTGGGTCACTGGGCAAGTTTTGAGTGTTGATGGCGGTGTTGATGTACAAGCCAGACAACTTTGAGTAACAAATTCAACCTAATTAGTTTTTGAGGATAGAATTAATCGCTTTTCCAATGATTCTTACTAGGGTATTGGGCTTATTTAATCTATTTTAATGAACGCGTTATTCGTATTATCCCACGTAAAATCGTCTTCTTCGAAGCTTATTACGTCACTTACATCGGTTATTCTATTCTCAACAAGAAATTTTACGAATTTCCCCTTAATCACTTTTCCGAAGTGGCCCGCAGGGACGATTTTCTCCCCCTTTTTTACATTAAAGTTAATAACAATTGTATTATCTGTTTTCGTATATGCTTTCCTGTGGATTTGAGGAAGTAAATCAATAACTAAATCTTCCTGAGATAGGATACCAGAGAAATATGGGTTCCAAAACTCAGTTAGATTCAAAACGTTCATTTTTAATTTGTAATTAGGAATCAATGTATCGGGTGCAACGAGGCCCATTAATGCGCTTGTTATCCTAACGTTTTGGTTCAGGTAATCCTTTGAATCTCTTTCGAAGGATGCTGGGTCTAAATTTTTGTAAACTGTCCCGGTGTATCGCGTAATAGCTTCTGAGCAATGGTTATCAAAGATATTCAAATTGAGTTCGTGCAACGCCAGTGATTTTTCAGTTGATGTTCCATATATTTTGGTTAGCCTCGAGGGCGCGATCTCTTTTAAGGAGTCGAGTATTTTTGATATTGGTTCTGCAAAAGAAGAATTAGTTTCTCTGAAAGTTGTGCTGTGTTGATTTGCAGTTGATTTACCTTCACTGGGTGGGATTAATATTTTCATAAGATCAATTATGAATTTTCTAGACCACTTTTTCTAGTATTAAACCCAACGATCGATATAATCAGCGCCATTATCATCATTACGGCCATCACGTTAAAAGCCACCTGGAAATTAGCTAATCTGCTGAGTTCACCTATCATTATTGTTCCCAAAGCCGAACCAAAACTAAAAGATCCTAATAACATGGACATCGCTCTACCATGTTTTTCTTCAGGTGCCCAGTCCGCCGCTATTGTCTGTAACATTGGGTTTCCTGTACCAAAACCGAACCCTAGTGCTACAGATGCTAATATGAGAATCACGAATGAAAAAGCTTGCGCGATTAAAAGCATGCAAATAGCCCCAAGAATTAGAGAAGGATACAGGATTACGGCTCGTCCATAGCGGTCAGATAATTTACCCGTTAACAGTCGGCCGATGATTACGACCGCTGCGTACACGGTAAAGAACATACTGTAATTCTCTATTTCCCTTTGCTCACAAATTACAGAAATAAAAGTGATAGTCGATAGATAAGCAGCAGATAAGAAAAAAGTGGCTGCTGCTGGTGCCCATGCTTCTTTAACAAATGTGCTTTTTATTTGTGAGAAAAATCCGGATGCTTCTGTTGCAGGAGCTGCCGTTGGAGTTCGTCTTTTAGGGCTAGATATAGGGAAAAGCAGACTGATCGAAGCAAACATCAAAGTTCCAGCTACTATAAATACAGTTCTGAAACCATCGGTAGCGAGTAACGCGATTCCTATTGAAGGGCCAATAGCGATAGCGAAATTGTGCGAAGTAGCAAAGTTGGTCATAGCCTCGCCTCTTCGATTTCCGGGTGCGTTCGAAATAACCATTGTTCGAGTTGCTGTTCCTGATGCTCCTGTTCCTATTCGTCTTAGCACTGCTGATATTAGGACAGGCCAAGGAGTTTGAATAATAGTTAGAACGAATGCGCTAGCGGTAGATGCAACCATTCCAACAGCTATCGTTTTTTTTGCACTCCACTTATCTACCATAATTCCATAGAGAGGCACCCCTATAGCACCAATTGGGCCTGCTAAACCAATAATCCAACCGACCATAGCTTCATTTCCGCCGATGTGCAGAATATAAAGAGGAATTATGGGCAAAATAATATAAAAAACGAGGAAAATAGTGAATTCTAGAATAAAAAGCAGTATGAAATTTTTGTTGTATACTTTGGTATTCTCAGGCAGAGCTGCTTTGGAAACATCCCTATTGTCTTTTTCCATCTACTAACACTTCTTTAAATATTTTTTTGGTTGAACACAATACAGCACACTATACTTCAATTAACCTTAAAAGTAAGTTCTATATTATTTGCGTTTTTTGCTCGAAAGCCTTCCCATGATGACCTGTCAATGCGATAATGCCGTATCTTTATCGTTATCGCCATGTTTGGGGGATGGTCATGGTTAATGGTAGCAAAATACTTCCGATGTCTGGTATTAGAGTGCTAGATTTGACTTGGCATTTGGCTGGACCCTATGGGACTCGATTATTGGCAGATTACGGTGCAGATGTCATAAAAATTGAAAGACCTTCTGAAGGTGATCCGTCTAGGGAAATGGAGCCATTATTCAAAGATGAACAAGGTCCTGAAAAAAGTCTTTTATATCAATATTTAAATACTAATAAACGTTCTATAACCCTCAACCTTAAATCCCGAGAGGGAAAGAGGATTTTTCTTGAACTCTCTAGCCATGTGGACGTGGTTGTTGAAAATTTTAGCCCGGATGTTATGGGGAGACTTGGATTAGATTATGGTGTGCTTTCTTCGGGAAATCCAGGGTTGGTGATGACTTCCATTAGCAATTTTGGGAGTACCGGACCCTATAAGAATTGGCAAGCATCTGAGTTGACCACGTACGCTATGGGCGGTGCGATGATTAACACTGGGCATCCAGAAAAACCCCCACTCTATATAGGCGGGCATATACCTAGTTTTCACGTCGGGACGGTATCTGCCGCGGCTACAGCAATATCAATTTTGGGTGCAGAAAAGTCGGGACAAGGCGACCACATCGATCTAGGAGCGTTTCAGATATGGATGGGCGCAATAGATAGACGGCAAAGTTATTTGATGAGCCATCAGTATACAGGTGACATATCAACTCGGCCTTGGCCTGCTTCTGCTTTAGGTACAGGAATTTGGCAATGTATTGATGGTTATTTTATGACAGCCGTGGGGGTAGGACTTTTCCCTAGGATGGCCAACATGATAGGGGCCTCTGATTTATTGAATGACAAAAACTGGTCTACGGCTGCCGCGAGATCTGATCCTGAAAGATTAGATGAATCTATAGCCTTAATTGTTCCTTGGATGCTTGAGCGCACAAAAGCTGAAGCTAGAGATGCGGCCCAGGAGCATGGCGTATATGGAGGGCCTATAAATAGTTTTGAAGACTTGCTTAATGACCCTCACTTCCAACACAGAGAATTCTTCCAAGAAGTAGACCACCCAAAGATGGGCCCTATAACCTACCCATCTGCTCCCTTTAAACTCCATTTAGATAATTCAAAGGGCAACGAAAAAATAGCAGCACCTCTTTTAGGGGAGCATACAGAAGAAGTATTGAAAGATTTTCTTGGAACAAGCGCGTCAGAGATAAAAAAGTTGCGGGAAGGTGGGGTCATATAAATGGTTTCTAATAACTCACAACCTTTGCCTCTCGAAGGGTTAAGAATTCTTGATTTGACTGTTGTTTGGGCAGGCCCATATGCTACTCAGATTTTTGGTGATTGGGGAGCAGAAATAATTAGAGTTGAATCGATCAAACATTTTCCAGCAACCACGAGAGGAATGGTTATGCGTCCAACCAAGGCAATGGTATCTCAGAAAGGCTCTTTAAGTGCTTATCCGAATAGAGACCCAGGGGAGCGCCCATGGAATCGTACAGCTTCATTTAATGCACATGCTCGCAATAAGAAGAGTATGACCGTAGACATGACAAAGCCTGAAGGGCAAGAGGTATTCGATGAGTTACTAAAAATTTCCGATGTAGTCATAGAAAATAATGTACCGGTAAGTATGGATCGTATTAATGTAAATTGGGAACGGGTTTCTAGTGTGAATCCCAAAATTGTGATGTTGCGCATGCCAGGGTTTGGCTTAGATGGACCCTACGAAGACTATCGTACTTTTGGCAGCCATATGGCAGGAGTTGTTGGACACTACTCTGTGATGGGCTACCAAGGTGAGTTGGCTGACATGACAGGAAATACTTTGACTGCTGACGCTGCAGGGGGAGCTGGAGCTGCTCTCGCGCTTGCAGCGGGGATTCGGTATCGCAATCATAATGATAAGGGGATTTTTATTGAGATTGCCACGGCCGAAAATTTTGCAAATTATCTTGGTGATCACATACTTGATTATACGGTTAACGAAAGATTGGCAAGCCCTATGGGAAACCGGGATATCTCTAATGCTCCCCAAGGCGTGTACCGATGCACAGGGGAAGATAGATGGATAGCGATATCGGTGAATTCCGACGAGCAATGGGAGTCCTTATGCAATTTGATAGGTAGCCCAGAACTTGCGAAGGATCCGGAATATAGTAATGTTTCTGGCAGGCGTTCTCTGCACGATACAATTGACCAATTAATTGAGGCATGGTCAAAAGGTATGGACGCTCACAAAGCTATGAACGCTTTACAGGCTGAAGGGATACCTGCAGGGGTAGTGATGAACGAAGAAGACGCCTTTTCAGACCCTCATCTTGAAGAAAATGGATTTTGGGAAACTTTAGAAGGGGCTGAAACTGGGAAATACCAGTATGCAAGCACTCTTTGGAAAACAGCTTCAACTGACCGAAGTCATAAAAGGGCGGCACCTCGATTGGGAGAAGATAATGAATATGTTTATAAGGAACTATTAGGTTTTGATGCAGATAAGTATGCGGAATTTGAATCTGCAGGGCATATTGGGATGGATTACGATATATAACTTTTAGCTAGCAAATAATTATTTGGAGGAATTGATATGGTTGGGATAATGCCTTTAGACGATGTTACGGTCCTAGATTTAACCCATTATACGGCTGGGCCATTTGCAACCAGAATACTGAGTGATTATGGCGCCAATGTAATAAAAATTGAACGTCCTGAAACGGGAGATCCGGCTAGGATGCTTCCACCGTTTTATGAAGACAAGCCTGGATTGGAAAGAAGTGGATTATTTCTATGGTTAAATACGAATAAACGCTCTATCACTATAGATTTGAAAAAAGAAGAAGGACGAGAGCTGGTACTGGAATTGGTGAAACATTCACAGATATTAGTTGAGAATTTCTCACCCGGAACTATGGATGCGTTAGGGCTATCCCCAACCAAATTATTAGAGGCTAACCCAAAACTTATAATTACCTCTCTTTCGAACTATGGGCAGACTGGACCTTACAGAGATTACATAGGAAACGAGCTAAATCTCTATGGGATGGGGGGAAGTATGATTGGTGCTGGTAATATCGATCATGAACCTTTGAAAACAGCAGGCCGAATGGTTAATTACCATGCAGGTTATGTGGCAGCGTTGGCAAGCGCACTAGGTTTGTACACCGTTGAAGAAAGAGACGAACTGGGCGATCACTTTGATGTAAGTATATTTGAGACGGCTACACATTCCATAGATATGCGGCTAAATAGATTAATGGGGTACCAATACACTGGACGTCTAGCTGGACGACAGAGTCAAGCTTCGGCGGTTGGTTCTGGTGTCCATCCGTGCGCAGATGGTTATTTTCTGATAACCGGTGGTGCCCGATTTATTCCCAACATTATTCGGATGATTGGTATGGATGAATTACTTGATCAAGAAGAGTGGTCAACCCCTGAGGGGCGTGCTCATCCAGATAGGATAGATGAATTCCTGCCGCATTTAATTCCCTGGACGTTATCTCGGACTAAAGAGGAAATTCGAAAAGAAGCTGAAAAGCATGCTGTGCTTGGAGGCCCAATGAATACGATCGAGGATCTGATGAATAACGAACAATTTATTGATAGGGGTTATTTCCAAGAAATCGATCATCCGGAAACAGGACCAATAAAATATCCTGGTTATCATTTCACTTTGCATCGTGATGAGGATCAGCCAATGCCAGATCGCAAGAGGGCACCATTATTGGGCGAACATTCCGAAGAGATTTTACAAGAGATTGGATTATCAAAATCCGAGATTGAAACATTGAAAAAGCAGAGTGTTATATAAATAAGCAAGAAGTCAAATAAAATAAAAGGAGATATCCATGACAGCAAATAACCCCACAAATCCAGATGATTCTTTGCCGTTAAAAGGGATGAGAATATTGGATATAACTGTTGTTTGGGCAGGCCCTTATTCAACTATGCAACTTGCTGATTGGGGGGCAGAAGTAATTCGAATTGAATCGACAAAATATTTTGCTGCCACCACCCGAGGGCAAATGGCTCGCCCACCCCAAGGTGTTGTTGATGGTGGAACTTCAACCGGTATGGGATACGCTTGGCGAGAGGCTGGTGAGCGACCTTGGAATCGGCATGCGATTTTTAATGCACATGCTCGAAACAAGCTGTCCATGACAGTCGATTTAACAAAACCAGAAGGACAAGAAGTTTTTGAGCGGTTGGTCGAGAAATCAGATGGTTTAATTGAGAATAATTTACCCCAAAGCATGGATAAGCAAGGAATTGGGTGGGAAAGGTTGTCAAAAATTAATCCTAAACTCGTGATGTTAAGAATGCCTGCATTTGGACTGGGCGGACCTTATCGCAACTATAGAACTTGGGGTAACCATATGGAATCAATATCTGGCCACCCTTTAATACGGACATACCCCGATCTCAGCCCAGAGTATGCTCCCGCTGGAGTTCCTGCTGATGCAGCTGGAGGGATTGGAGCTGCTCTTGGAATGCTAATGGGACGAAGATATGTTCGGAGAACAGGCAAAGGTCTTATGATTGAAGCTCCTACAGCTGAAAATTTTGTTCCTTTACTTGGAGATTTTGTGATGGACTATTCCATGAATGGCCGGCTTTGGACTCAGATGGGTAACGAACATTGGTATTTAGCTCCTCATAACGTTTATCGCACACAAGGCGAAGATGCTTGGGTTACTATTGCTTGCTGGAATGAGGACCAGTGGAAGTCGTTATGCGAAATAATGAGGATGAAAGACCTGGCTAATGATCCAAGGTTTAAAGACAATGAGTCTAGATATAAAAATCGTAAAGAGCTCGATGCTATCATCAGCGAATGGTCGCAAGATAGGCAGGCTTCTTGGATTATGGATAAGCTTCAATTAGAGAAGGTTCCATCGGGAATTGTTATGAACGAAAGGGATGCAACAGAAGATCGGCATTTGCATGAAAGGGAATTTTTCTCATCAATAGAGCATCCTGAAGTTGGGACCCATAAACATGTCAGAACCCCTTTCAAATCGGGTAACCATGAGAATGTTGGTGCTAGACGAGCTGCTCCAACACTTGGGGAGGATAATGAGTATGTTTATAAGACAGTCCTTGGATATACTGATCAGGAATATGCTGACTTCGAAGAAAAAGGCCACATAGGAACGGAATTTGATCCATCAATTCCATGAGTAGCTGATGTTCCGTTGTTTGGGGGGCTGATAATAGATCACCGGAAGTAGTTTATTTTAGGATAAGCTTCCCCAATTGGGACCGCTTTTTACTTCAACACCTATTGGTACAGATAATATTGGTAAAGCTTTAGGCATTATATCTGAAACTATATCAACTAATTCTTCTTCTTCGGTTTCATCACATTCGAAGAGTAACTCATCGTGAATTTGCAGAAGCATTTGTGCTTTCATTTCTGTTTTATCGAGCGCATTTTGTACGTTAATCATCGCAATTTTTATTAGATCCCCCGCCGTTCCTTGTACCGGCATATTTATTGCCATTCTTTCAGAAGCATTTCTTATATTTGCATTTGAAGATGTTATTTCTGGAATATACCGTCTTCTGCCTAAAAGCGTTTCTACGTAACCGAGCCTCCTTGCTTGATCGATAGTGGAATCCATATATGTTTTGACCTTCGAATATTTTTTAAAGTAATTTTTGATGAAATCATCTGCTAAAGATCGTTCCATATCTAATCTCGTAGCTAGTCCGAACCCACTCATTCCATATACAATTCCAAAATTGATCGCCTTTGCTACTCTTCGATCCTGTTCCGTGATTTCCTCCAGTTTTTTGTTCAATATTGCAGCAGCGGTCGAGGAGTGTATGTCTTCCTCATTTTGAAAAGCTTCGATTAACCCCGAATCTTGAGATAAGTGAGCCAATATCCTTAGCTCGATTTGGGAATAATCAGCGGATATGAGTAAATTTCCAGGGCGTGCTTTAAAGGCCTCCCTAATTTGTTTACCCGTTGATGTTCTAACTGGTATTTGCTGCAAATTTGGATCGCTCGATGCTATTCTTCCGGTTGAAGTAGCGACTTGGTTTAATTTGGTATGGATTCGCCCAGTTTCGCTGTTGATGTGCTTGGGCAAGGCATCCAGGTAGGTTGATACCAACTTAAATAGCTCTCGATATTCAAGAATCGAAGTTACGATTGTTCCCCTAATGTCTGGAGTTTTACTCAAGTTCTCTAATGTAGATGAATCAGTAGAGTACGCACCCGTTTTTGTACGTTTCATAACAGGGAGATTAAGTTTTTCAAACAGAACTTCACCAACCTGTTTTGATGAATTGAGATTAAAGGTGAACCCTTCTTCGATATTGCCTTCTTCTATAACGTCAGAATATATTTTCTCCTGCATTAAAGAAAGTTCTTCAGTCATTTTCTTGGACATTAGTTCTAAGGGCTTCGCTTCCATTAACATGCCGGTTTTTTCCATTCTGGCCATGACAATGGCTAGGGGCATCTCTATGTTTTCGAATAGGTCTGTTATTCCTTGTTGTTGTATCCGCACTTCTAAATTTTGTTTTAAACGCATATTGTAATCTGCAAGGAAGCACGAATAATCGGACGCATCCTCTATTGGCAAATCAGCCAAGGAAAATTTAGGTTTCCCGCGTGAAGGGATATCTTTCGGAGGTGTTGCCGAGAATAATTCATTAATTAAAGTTTCGTAATTACCTGTGTTAATTCCTGCTAGATGAGCTCCGACTGATGTATCCCAAATACGTGCATTCGCGGTATTTATACCTATATTGCTCAAAGGATTAATATTGTTTCTCGCTATATGTAAGATGATTGTTTTCTTTTGGGTGAAATTATTAATATAATCAGCAAACCTCTCGGCCATCCGCAAGCTGTTTTCCGAGTAAGTGGTAAGCAAAGGGTTTGATAAGGGAATATAAGCTGCTTGACCTGGGGCCCAAGATAACGCGATCCCTAACGGTACAGAATTTATGTCTGTACCATTAGTTCCAGGTACGGTTATTGCTATCTCGTCCAGATCGCCTAGTTTATCAAAAAGTGTTGTTAAATCGTTTAAATTGTCAACCGTATTGTATACCGTAGGTATATCCTGAGGTCTATTCTCCTCCTTGAGGGTAAATGACTCTTCTGGCTGAATCTTAGGTACTCTCTGTAACAGAGTATCGAAGTCTAGTTCATTGAAAACCCGTTCGATTTCGTCTTGCTTTATGTGTTTCTGCCATATCAGAGTATCGAAATCTAAATTTATAGGAAGATCTTCGACGATCCGAGTTAAATCCAGGCACTGCCGTGCTAAATCTTCTGAATCCTCTAGTTTTTTTCTGACTCTAGCGGGTTCTACGCTCCCTATGTTTGAATAGATCCCTTCTATGGAATCAAACTGTTGCAACAATGAAGTAGCTGTCACCGATCCAATTCCGGGAACGCCTGGAATATTGTCCGATGAATCACCCATAAGGGCTTTTAAATCTGGGATTTGCTTCGGTAAAAGTCCGTATTTCTTACTTACAGCAGACTCGTCGAACAGTGTGTTCGATCCACCGGGCCTTTGATATAGCACCCGAACATTTGGAGAGACTAACTGCATAGTGTCTTGATCTCCGGTCACTATTATGGTGTGCAAATCCTTGCCGGATGCCACTTTTGCTACGTGGCCGAGGATGTCATCCGCCTCAAAACCTTGTAATTCCAATATAGGAATACCAAGAGAATCCACGACCTCTCTAATGCGAGAAAACTGGTTTCTCATCGTGTCAGGCATTGGTGGGCGATTGGCTTTATAGTCTTCGAAAGCTTGGTGCCGGAAGGTGGGGCCACTCATATCGAAAGCTACAGCTGCCCTTTTGGGATCTGTTTCTCGCAAGGTTTTAAGGATCGCCGCGGTAAAACCATAAATTGCACCTGTTTCTTCCCCGTTTGGTGCGGACATTGAAGGCATTGCATGAAAAGCTCTGTAAAAAAGTGCGTGTCCGTCAAAAGCTACGAACAGGTCCTTTTTAGATTCTCCGAATTCTTTATTGGCAGGTCCCATAAGAATATCTCCATCCTCCTTATAAGTATAACAAGCATTGGCGGTTTCATTTCGAGAATTTGCTATTGTTCTCCCGCGAAAATAGTTAGAGAATGCTTGCTGGAGCGAGAGATTTAACAAGAATGTAACTTAAATAATAGTTATATTGTTGACATATTGCGTCAACATAACTAACATACGTCAGAGTATATTCAGAATATATCTACCGAGGGGTAGTACAGGAGGGTATTAATGTTTAGACGATTGCCGCTTATTTTAATAGGGAGTTTGGCTGCTGCGGCGCTTATGTTGGCAGCTTGTTCTCCAGCGTCGGATTCTGAAGAATCTGACACTTCATCATCGTCTTCTACTGCTACTAGTGGCGCGGCTGCTACTGCAGTCCAGGAGATTAAAGAAAGTGCTTCCGGGCAACAGCAAAAAGAAGCACCTAAAGAAGAGTCCGCAGGACCAACATCCGTTAGCGGGATCCCATTAGATCCTGATGCTAAGTTTGGTGGAATCCTTCAAATCTTCGATGATGGAGAAGGCCCATCAAATAGCATATGGGAAGAGGCAGCCGGATCGGGATTCTTCACGATGCAACCTCTTCATAGCAGCTTGATAAGGCCACAGTCTTGGGGAACCTTGGAAGATTATCAGAACAATGCGTTCTTCAACTTCCATCCTGACCTTGCTGAATCTTGGCAGGGATCGGAAGATGGAAAGACCTGGACATTCAAACTCCGTGATGGACTTGAATGGTCTGACGGCACCGCTCTAACAAGCGCAGACGTCGCATGGTCTTATAACACTATTATTACTGGTGAGTGCTTAAACCGAAGCCCAAGAGCTGTACAGTTCTTGGCAGTCGATAGTGTAACCACTCCAGATGACTTAACCGTTGTCTTCAACTTGAAGT
>DKAM01000015.1 GCA_002450835.1 Dehalococcoidia bacterium UBA6926 | reverse complement strand
AATAGGGGCAGCTTCAGTTTTTTTAATTAGCATGGGCGTAATAGATATTTCACAATTTAATTTATCCAATAATATGCATCTCCTCGCACAATTTTTAATTGCAACACCAATACAATTTTGGGCAGGAATGACGTTCTACCGAGGTGCTTGGTCAGCCTTAAGACACAAGACTACGAATATGAATACCTTAGTCGCTATAGGAACTCTAGCGGCGTATGGGTATAGTTCTGTAGCAACATTTTTCCCGGATCTTATTCAATCTAGACTGAACGAGTCATCTGTATACTACGACACATCTTTAATAATCATAAGTTTGATACTATTAGGCCGATTTCTAGAGGCAAAAGCTACCGGCAATGCTGCTAACGCGATAAATTCGCTTATAAAACTCCAACCTAAAACTGCAACTTTAGTTCGCAATGGGGTGCAAAGCAAAGTTCCAATCGAAAGCATCCAAGCCGAAAATATCATTTTGGTAAAGCCAGGTGAAACAGTACCAACCGACGGAATAATATTAAAGGGCAGCTCCACCATTGATGAATCGATGCTAACCGGTGAGAGTATACCGGTTACTAAATCAGAAGATTCCAATGTTATAGGTGGAACAATCAATTTAACCGGCAGTTTTGAATTTAAAGCAACGGAAACGGGATCGAACACGGTTCTATCTAACATAGTTAAAATAGTTGAAGAGGCTCAAAATTCAAAACCGCCTATTCAACTAGTCGCGGACAAAATCGCCTCTTATTTCGTACCGGCGGTGATTTTAGTATCAATATTAACTTTTATATTTTGGGTAATGTTAGGCCCAGAGCCCACTCTAACTAACGGTATATTAAATATGATCACAGTATTGGTGATTGCGTGCCCCTGTGCGTTGGGTTTAGCTGCTCCAACCGCCACTATGGCAAGCACTGGAACGGGAGCCAAGAATGGGATCCTAGTCAGGGGTTTTGAAGCACTAGAAAATGCTCGTAAAGCAAGCGTGGCTATCTTTGATAAAACAGGAACTTTAACACAAGGAAAACCGACAGTCACAGATGTCAAACTCTACGGTGGATGGAGCAACGCAGAAATTATTACAAAGGCGGCGACATTAGAGAAATACTCAGAACATCCGCTTGCAACAGCTATAGTAAATTATGCGAAAGAGAATCACATCTCCACTTCTGAAGCTACAGACTTTTTATCTACACCGGGCCAGGGAATTTCAGCCAATATAGATAACGAAGAAATAGTTTTGGGGAACGAATTATTTCTTTCAAATAATGGAGTTGATATCCGCAAATATATCGAGCTTGACCGTTCAATTTCAGGAAGCACTAAAATTTATATCGCGATTAATAAAGCACCCGCGGGCGTCATATATATAAATGACAAAATAAAACCTAGTGCAAAACAAGCAATACAAAATCTGCGTGAGCTGAATATTAAAACTATGATACTAACCGGTGATACCGAAGACGCAGGTCTAAGCGTCGCAAAAACTCTACAGATAGACGATCTAAAAGCAAATTTAAGCCCTGAAGACAAATTAAATACCATCAAATCATTACAGTCTGAAGGTATCTCTGTTTTGATGGTAGGCGATGGAATCAATGACGGACCTGCTCTTGTTCAGGCGGACGTGGGCATAGCATTAGGAACCGGAACAGATGTTGCCATAGAATCTGCAGGGATCACTTTAGCGAGCGGCAACCTAAATGGAGTGGTAAGTGCACTCAAGTTATCACGTAAAACTATCTCAACCATATGGCAAAATTTCTTTTGGGCGTTCATTTATAACATTCTTCTGATCCCCATAGCAGCTGGGATACTCTACCCGATTTTCAACGCCGATGGTGTACCGTCTCTGCTTTCACCTATATTAAGTCAACATGGATTTTTAAATCCAGTTTTAGCAGCAATCGCAATGGCTCTTTCAAGTGTTAGTGTTGTCAGTAATTCACTGCGACTGACTCGTTTTAAACCTTGATACCCTCTAATAATTTTAAATTTTGATACTATTGAATAATTGAGTTACTAGAAAGGAAGAGGAATATGACGAGCAAGTTCTTAGGATTTCTAAATCGTTCTAAAGGAGCAGTTGATCCAGTGTGCCATATGGAAGTAGATACAGGTAACCCCCCTGGAGGTACGAGCGTTTACGAGGAAGAGACATACTATTTTTGTGGGCCTGGATGTCGTATTGCATTTGAAAAAGATCCTGTAGCATATTTATCGGGAGAAAAAAAATTAGATATGTAATCGCGAACTAACGACCTAGTCGTCTGATTTCGAACCAAAAAGTCTTTTCATGCTATTCGTATATTTTCTGAAAGACTCCCTAACTCGAACGTCAGCTAAGAAGTAATCTCTAGATACATAGTTATCTTCTTCTAGGTCCATAGCATCCAGAAGTGCGTTGAACTCATCCAATTCGTCTTGAAACTTTTGCCTATGGAAGCTCCATTCTTCCCTTCTCTTCATGCCCCACCTCTTCCAGTTTATACAGCAAGGATATCTGGTATACATATAAATTGTAATTAAATACCTGTATAATCTATACGATACGAAACACTTTAGTTAAACAAGGCGCGTTCGTCTAGTGGCCTAGGACACCGCCCTCTCAAGGCGGAGATCACGGGTTCAAATCCCGTACGCGCTACCACTCCACTCTAATACGCAAAAACATCATGTCCTCTGCGTTCGTTTCGGTATCTCAAAAGTAAATTGTGATCCATTACCATAATCACTCTCAACCCAAATATTACCCCCGTGAGCCTCAACAAATTCTTTTGCTATGGATAACCCCAAACCTCGTCCGCCAGATGCTCTATCTCGTGAGGAATCAACACGGTAGAATCGATTGAATACAAATTCAATATCACTATCAGGTATACCCGGTCCATTATCTGATACAGAAATTTGAACAGCTTTGTCTGTTTCATTTAAATTAATATCGATCTGTGAACCTTCTGGGCTATACCGTATCGCATTATTCAATAAGTTAGTCACTATTTGCCTTATTCTTTCCTCATCAATTAAGAGCACCTCTTCCGATTCCCCCATATTCGTTACAATGGTAATATGTTTTTCATTAGCGTTAAGGTTCAACCCTTGTACCGCTCCTTCAATAATGGGTTTTACCAACTTAAGTTCTTTTTTCAGTTTCAGCTCCCCCGAATCTACTTCTGCTAAAACTCTTAGATCCTCAACAACGTTCGAAAGCTGAATAATCTGGTCATGCATTATCTTCATGTTATTATCATTAGGTTCTAGAATCTCATCTTCAATGGCCTCTATATAGCCTTGAATGTTTGATATTGGCGTCCGAAGCTCATGCGAAATATCTGCGATAAGCTTTTTTCTCTGCTGATGCGCAGCATCCATTCGCTCCGCCATTACGTTGAATGATTGGGCTAGTTCCGCTAGTTCTCCAGAGCCTTTCACTTCTACTCTTTCATTAAGTTGGCCGCTGCCAAATCGTGAGACTGACGATTTCAATTGGCGAATTGGTGACAACACCCAGTTAGAAGTCAGTGAAGCAATAATCAGCCCAAAGATTGATCCGATAACTCCCGCAACAATCAGTGATCTATTAAATTCATTCCGTAGTTCGCTAAATTCTGGAGGGGGCTGGAATCCGTCAACGGATGGTCCCACGGCAATGCTCGATATGTTGTTTACACCGTAAATCGGTAAATTACGAAACTTATCATTAAACGGGGGTGTTCGGTTAAGATCTTCAAGATATTTTTTTCTGGTTTTAGGAACCTGCAGACCCATCAAAGATTTATCCTCTACTAAAGAACGGATGCGTTTTTCAGTTTTTGAATCAGCAAGTATCCGCCCTCTTTCGTCCTGAAAAACCACCCGTTTACCGAATATTTTCGCCAGTGAGGCAGCCTCTTTAGCTAGTTCATTAGAAGACCCTCCTGATAGGGTGTTCTGGTCTCTAAAGTAGTTTTCAATCCTTTGAGCCTGAGCTTCTGACGCACGGGTTTCAAAAGCCTCGATTTGTATTTCAGCCATTTGTCTAGAATACAAATTAACAATCAGAAGACCCAATAAAAGTACTATAAAAGAGCCAGAAAAAATACGAAACCGTAAACTACCAAATATTTTATGCATCACCAAACCTATAGCCTGTTCCATATATCGTGTG
>DKAM01000025.1:42640-43079 GCA_002450835.1 Dehalococcoidia bacterium UBA6926 | reverse complement strand
GTTTGCAGATCTTGGTGGAGCGAAACTTGCTGAGATGCACAAAACTATGGGCCCAGCCGAATACCAGAATCTTGGTGGAGCGAAGCTCGCTGATATGAGTAAAAATATGGGTTTTAACCAATTCAGTGATCTCGGCGGTTCTAAGGTCACAGATATGACTAAGAACATGGGCTTTGCGCAATTCCAAGATCTCGGTGGTTCGAAGCTGGTTGATATGACGAGGGCAATGGATGCTAATAATTTTGAATCCCTGGGCGCGGCGAAGCTCGTTGATATCACTAAGACGATGGATGCAAATAATTTCCAGACACTCGGAGGAGCGAAACTTGCGGATATGACGAGGAATATGGGCTTTGCACAATTCCAGGATCTGGGAGCATCAAAACTTGTTGATATGACGAAGACGATGGATGCAACACATTTTGAAAATCTTGGCGGA
>DKAM01000025.1:42126-42259 GCA_002450835.1 Dehalococcoidia bacterium UBA6926 | reverse complement strand
GACACTCGGAGGAGCGAAGCTTGCTGATATGACCAGGAATATGGGCTTTGCACAATTCCAGGATCTGGGAGCATCAAAACTTGTTGATATGACGAAGACGATGGATGCGACACATTTTGAAAATCTTGGCGGA
>DKAM01000025.1:41396-41756 GCA_002450835.1 Dehalococcoidia bacterium UBA6926 | reverse complement strand
GACACTCGGAGGAGCGAAGCTTGCGGATATGACCAGGAATATGGGCTTTGAACAATTCCAGGATCTGGGAGCATCAAAACTTGTTGATATGACGAAGACGATGGATGCAACACATTTCGAAAATCTTGGTGGAGCAAAACTCGCCGATATGACCAGGAATATGGGAGCTGCCCAGTTTGCAGATCTTGGCGGATCAAAACTTGTTGATATGACCAAGACAATGGATGCAACACATTTCGAAAATCTTGGTGGAGCGAAACTCGCTGAGATGCACAAAAATATGGGCCCAGCCGAATACCAGAATCTCGGTGGAGCGAAGCTTGCCGATATGACGAGGAATATGGGAGCTGCTCAATTCCA
>DKAM01000025.1:40891-41068 GCA_002450835.1 Dehalococcoidia bacterium UBA6926 | reverse complement strand
TCTTGGTGGAGCAAAACTTGTTGACATGACAAAGACGATGGATGCAACTAGTTTCCAGACACTCGGTGGGGCGAAACTTGCCGATATGACCAAGACAATGGATGCTACACATTTCGAGAATCTTGGTGGAGCGAAGCTTGCAGATATGACGAAGAATATGGGAGCTGCTCAATTCCA
>DKAM01000025.1:0-40575 GCA_002450835.1 Dehalococcoidia bacterium UBA6926 | reverse complement strand
TCTTGGTGGAGCAAAACTTGTTGATATGACCAAGACAATGGATGCAACACATTTCGAGAATCTTGGTGGAGCAAAACTTTCTGACATGACGAAGAATATGGCTGCTGCCCAGTTTGCAGACCTGGGAGCTGCGAAACTCGTTGATATGACGAAGACAATGGATGCTTCAAACTTTGAGAATCTTGGTGGAGCAAAACTTGTTGACATGACAAAAACGATGGATGCTACCAGTTTCGAGAGTCTCGGTGGGGCGAAACTTGCCGATATGACCAAGACAATGGATGCAACACATTTCGAGAATCTCGGTGGAGCAAAACTTGTAGATATGACGAAGAACATGGGAGCTGCTCAATTCCAAGATCTTGGCGGGGCCAAAATGGTTGATATGACCAAGACAATGGATGCCACTCATTTTGAGAATTTGGGTGGTTCTAAAGTAGCAGATATGACCAAAACCATGGAATTGAAAGAGTTTGCAGATCTAGGTGGTTCCAAAATAGCTGATATGGCGAAAACAATGGGCTCTGAAGAGTATAGCCAACTTGGTTCTACTAGAGTTCGGGATATGGCCGTAACCATGCAGCCAGGTGATTTACAAGGTGTAGGTAAGGGAGCTTTGGAAGCAATTACAAAAGAGCTTCCTAGTGAAGGGATTAGCAGTCTTGGATCTGACCGAGTGGAAGTGATGGTTAAAGGAGTGGACGTAACCACGATTAAAGAAGTTGGCACTGCTAAGCTTGGCAATATGATGGATGTCATGAAAGTAGATCAAATAGGCGAACTTGATGCTGGAAAGAAATCGGAAATTTTGAAATCCTCGGGAGCTAATTTCCTTAAATTGAAACCTGCTGAAGGCACTGAAGCGACCGAGACTGCAACTTCTGAAATTGAATGGCCAGATCCAGAGAAAATTGTAGAGAAACCAGAATTTGAATCTCTAGCGAAAGAGCTGGAAACCGAAGCGAAATCTTTACTGGACAACACTGTTTCAGCACAAGCGTTGGCAGCGCTTAGTAGGATGAGAATATAGCGCGTAAAAAAAGTGTAGTTGACGTAACCAAGGTTTTGTAAAGTATTTATACCGACGATTCTATAGGTTTCATTATCATCTGATGATATGCTTCCTTATGAGTGGTGGATGGGAGCGTCATATGGATGGTTCGATTAGTTTCATTCTTGGGGTTGCGCTTTTTTTCTTGCTCAATTTATTCATTTTTCGGGTTGGTTTTTCAAGCAAAATTGATTCGACTGTGCCAATCATGACCAAGTTAGTATTTGTTTCGATAAACATATTATTGCTTCTATTAGTCATTTTGGCGCGGTTACTTCTATAATTTAATCCAGAACATCAAAGCATTATTATCTATTTGGGGATGAAATTAGTGACATCGAATAGATCGACAATGGGAAAAATAAGAATATTTGCCTGGTCTCTCTATGATTTAGCGAACACTCTTTATTTTATGAATATTATTTCATTATATTTTGCTCTTTGGGCAATTAATGAAATGGGTGCAGACGATGCGATGTATGGGAACACCCACTCTATTTCGATGCTTGTAGTATTTCTTTTAGCTCCTATTTTAGGTTCTCTGTCAGATACATTTAAAAGGCGGATGCCATTCCTTATAGTTACTGCAACTGCTTGCGGTTTCATGACCTTTTTTCTAGGGTCGAACGGTGTGTTGTTTTCACTGATTATTTTTGGCGTGAGCAATATTTTGTTTCAATCAGGGTTAATCTTTTATGATGCTCTATTACCTGATATCGCTGGCGAAGAGAATATGGGTAAAGTAGGAGGTCTTGGCATTGGTATTGGTTATTTGGGATCGTTTATAGGTATAGGCGTAGGTGTATTTTTCTTAGAGCACGTTGGCTATGCCGGTATCTTTAAGATGACAGCTGCACTATTTTTGCTTTTCGCAATCCCGTGTTTCGTTTTTGTTAAAGATGTTCACCCCAACAAAATACCTATTTCCTTTAATTTGGTTCGTGATGCTTTAACTCAAACCCTTATTACGATAAGAAAAGCAAGTGCGATCATTGAATTAAGAGCTTTTCTAATTGGTAGATTATTTTACGTAGATGCGATCAACACGCTTACTCTATTTACAGGAATATATGTAACTAACGACATTGGACTTACCCAGTATGAGGTCCAATGGGCTTTATTGATGGCCATTGGCGCATCTATGATAAGCGCTTTTTTTTGGGGGTATATGGTTGATCGATTGGGGCCAAGGTTCATATTAAAGATTTGTCTAGGAATATGGATCGTGGTATTTATACTCATATATTGTATCCCAGTGTTCGACTTGCATATAAGTTATTTTTGGGGCGCAATCAATCTAGGTGGGATTGCTTTAGGAGGCACTTTTGCATCTGATCGCCCTTATTTAGTGTTGTTAGCTCCGAAGGAATTAGTTGGAGGTTTTTTTGGTCTTTATAGTATGATCGGCCGATTCGCGAGTGTAATTGGGCCATTCATTTGGGGACTAACTTCACATACATTAGGCCTTGGAAGACCAATATCAGTGTTGGTATTACTTTCGTTTGTTGTTTTTTCGTTTCTTCTGATCGCAAAATATGGCCGGAATCCGGCTGTGGTTTCTAAATAATGGTTGCCATATTGCTTCTTCCAAATCAGAAATTAATAACTATTAATGATAAAATCGCAAGTATAATATAAATTGTATTGAATTGGAGCAAACAAATGTCTGATGGGAAAATAACGATTAGGGACAACGGGCCATATGTTATTGATATGCCTGCTGAGATAGTTGATACCGAAGGGAAATCTTGGTCTGATGATACAAAGAGAAGAATTTTCCTTTGCAGGTGTGGCAAATCTGAGAACAAACCATATTGTGATGGGGCTCACAGGACAATTAATTTTGAATCTAAAATCTCAGAGGGTTAGTATTCAGTTTAAAAAGATATTGAATTTTGTTTTGATTAAGGATTGATATGACCGGGAAAGACGCTGATAGAAGTACTTCTAGAAATATTTTGGAAGGTTACATTGGTAGGCAAGGCGCTCTACTAATTGCTTTGCTGGATATTCAGTACACACTAGGATATATACCAGAATCTGTAGTAGAAGATGCAAGTGAAATACTGAATTATTCTCAGCCAGAGATTTGGGGCGTACTGACATTCTATTCTGATTTTAAACTTGGTAAGAAGGCAGATAATTTTATTGATGTTTGTTTAGATGGGCCTTGCCATATTGATGGAGCTGAAAACAATTTGAAATTCCTTGAAGAAACGTTAATAGATGGGTCAACTAAAGGATTTGAGGTTAGAAGATCTTCTTGTCCTCGACTTTGCTCTCAGGCTCCGGTAGTAGCTATTAATTCTGAGTGGCACGGTCGTATGACACCAAATAACTTAAAACATTTAATTAGCCAACTGAAGGCATAAAAAAGAGGTTATGTGAATTTATGTATGAACAAATGAAGTCGGAAGCAGACAAAATTTGGAATGCTAGATCTAATTCTATTCACCCCATAATTTCCGTTGGGATTTCAGCATCTTCAGTGTCTGTAGGGGCTGGGAGAACACTCGCACGAATTCAGGAGGAGGTCCAACAGAAATACTCAGAGGTAATAGTTGAAGAAGTGGGCGATATAGGTTTTTCTTGGGCTGATCCGGTAGTCCATATAACGATGCCAGGAACCCCCCAAATAACTTATGGCAACATTTCGGAGGATATTGTAGAACAATTTCTGGCCGATATTTTGGTTGATTCAAATTTACGATCAGATTTATCTCTTGGAGTTGCAGGTGGTGGAGAGTTTAAAGGTATTAACCCGCTGGAAAACCAACCATGGATGATTCATCAAAAAAGAATAATAATGGAAAATTATGGTTATACCATACCTCAGAACTTGTCCCATTACATATCTAATGGCGGTATGGAAGCCCTGGATAAAGCTTTGAATTCTATGACGCCAGAAGAAGTGATCGAGGAAGTTAAGAATTCAGATCTTCGTGGCAGAGGTGGTGCTTTATTCCCAACAGGGGTTAAGTGGAGTTTTATGCAGAATGCGCCTGAGGGAGATAAGTATTTGGCTATCAACGCTGAAGAGGGAGATCCTGGAGCATTTACCGATGTTTCTATTATCGAGAATGACCCTTATAAGCTGCTTGAAGGTATGTTGATAGCTTCTTATGCGATGGGGTGCAATAAATCTTTTATTCATGTTCGAGCTGAGTATCAGCTGGCCGTCGAAAGATTGACTGAAGCTGTGAAAAGTTTAGAGGAGCATAATTTAGTAGGAGATAACATTTTGGGATCTGGATTTTCCCATGAGATTGAAGTTGATGCTACAGGGCATGCTTACATATGTGGAGAAGAGACAGCTTTAATGGAATCACTAGAAGGTAAACGTGGTGCACCTAGACCACGTCCACCTTTTCCTGCAGGCTATGGTATATTCGGCCGTCCTACCAACATAAACAACGTAAAAACGATTTCTTACGTCCCAACTGTAATAAAAATTGGCCATAAAGAATTTAAAAACATCGGGGCTGAGAGCGCTTCGGGAACTGCTTTGCTCTCCCTTTCAGGCCACATAAATCGAAGGGGTGTCGCCGAGATACCTGTAGGCCTAAATTTGTCCACCGTCATCGATGATATAGGTGGTGGGTCGAGCGATATTAACGGTATAAAAGCACTTCAATGCGGAGGTCCATTAGGAGGCATAATGTCTTCCGAAGAAATGAATATGCCAACCGATTTCCAAGGGATGTCTCTTAAAGGTTCTCCTTTGGGATCGGGTGGAATTATGGTTGTTTCTAATTCTTCCTGTATTGTGAGTTTAGTGAAAAATATAGCCGAATTTAATGAGGATGAATCATGTGGGAAATGCTTTCCTTGCCGGAAAGGGACTACTCATATAGTACAAATATTAAAGAACATTGTAGAAGGATATGGAAACCAAAGTGATTTATCAAAACTTAATGATATTGGTGAATCTATGGTCGCGGGATCGCTATGTGGTCTGGGTCAATTAGCGCCAGGTGTTCTCAAAAATGCTCTAAAATATTTTAGTGAAGAATTCAACGAACATATCGATGAAAAAAAATGTGCTGCTGGTGTTTGTGGAAAACTTGCCTAGCAGACTTATATAGGAGTTAATGGAATGGTTCAAAACAATGGTGGTTCTCAGTCAAGACCTTGGGATGATTTTATTACAGAAAGAGACCGAGAAGTGTATAAGCAAAGCGGTTTTGGTGGTTCTGTAGGATTAGGAACTCGTCCTGCTTTGCTAATTATTGATGCGCAGTACAGGACTACAGGGGAACACCCAGTTTCGATACAAGAGGCTATGAAAGAATACCCCACAGCGGTTGGGAAAATGGCTTGGGATGCCGTAGATAAAATAGAAAAACTAGTGGAGATTTTTCGTGAAAAAAATTGGTCCGTAATGTACGCTCAAGGTGAACGAACCGGGCTACAAGAGGGGGCACGATATACGGATAAAATACCTTCTCTTGGTGCAGAATATAACATGCCGGGAAGCCGAGGAGCACAAATTGTAGAACCTTTAAAACCTAAAGAAGGCGATGTGATAATTTATAAAAGGTTCCCGTCAATATTTTTTGGTACTAACTTAGTTACCCAACTTGTAAATGCTGGTGCAGATACGTTGATAGTTGTCGGGTGTACTACAAGCGGCTGTGTTAGGGGAACAGTGGTTGATGGTATGAGTTATGGGTTCCGATGTGTTGTACCCGAAGATTGTGTTTGGGATAGAGGGGAAGCTTCTCATGCGATCAATCTTTTTGATATTTCTCAGAAATATGCAGATGTAATGCCTATGGACAATTTATCTCAAATATTGGCGGGTATTGGTCCGAGAACCGAGTAATATAATTTATGAATTATATGGCAACTATAGTGATATGGGATTTTTAAAATGCCTAAATCTTTGAGGGAACTATTGGAGGATGAGCAGCAACTAGTTGTCCCTTTTGCGTATGACGCGTTTTCCGCAATGTTGGTTGAAGAGGCTGGATTCCAATGCGTGGGTATAAGTGGCTCAGCCGTTGCAGCTTCTGCATTTGGTCTACCTGACGTTGGTTTGTTATCGAGAGAAGATGTAGTTGGTCAAGCAAAACGCATAGTTGAAGCCGTAAATATACCTGTTATCGCTGATGCTGACACGGGTTACGGGGGTCCCATTCAAGTGGCGAGAACGGTGCAGCATTTTGAGGCGGCAGGAGTGGCTGCAATTTTTATTGAAGACCAAAAAGATCCAAAGCTTTGTGGTCATTTAGAAGGTGTCCAGGTGATCCCGAAAGACGAAATGCAAATTAAATTGAAAGCTGCGATTTCTGCGGTAGAAGATTCTGATTTTGTGGTTATTGCTCGGACAGATTCTATATCTGTTGAGGGGTTAGAGTCTGCAGTCGATCGAATTGCATCTTATGCTGATATAGGTGCGGACATGGGCTTTATCTCTGGTATAGGTTCTGAGCATGATTTGAAACAAATCCCAGTTGAACTAAAAGGTGTTCCACTTATGGTTGTTTTGACGGAGGGAGGTAAAACTCCTATGCTTCCACCCGATCAATTAGGAACTTTAGGTTATAAAATAATCGGGTATTCTGGCCTTGCTATTGGAACTGCTGCACACGCAATGCTGTCGAACCTCCATGAGTTAAACCAAGGAGGCTATCATACAAATCTTAGTAATGAAGTAATGCCTCTGGGCGAAAGAAATCGAATACTTGATCTGGAAAAATATCAATCACTAGAAGATCAGTTGCTATCGAAGCCTGACTAACTTTTGGATTGGTACCTACGGTTCTGTATTTGAGTAGGACAAATGTGGTAAGGTTTGTAGTATCTTTTTTTGTTTGGTGTAGGAGTTTTTGAGGAGCTGGCATATTGTTAAAGTTTGATACAATCGTTAAAAATGGTGGGGTCGTCATTCCTTATGGTGATGGGGTTCAGAATATTGATTTAGGTATAAACGATGGGAAAATCGCTGCCTATATTGACCGGGCAGCTCAAGCCGATGCTGACCAGGTAATCGATGTGGATGGTAAAATAATCTTACCAGGCGTTATTGATCCTCATAATCATCTTGGCTTGGGTGATCCAGAAACTGACTATCTTACTGAAACGCGAGCCGCCGCCCTGCATGGTGTTACAACCTTGATGAACTTCCTTATGTCAAACCAACCGTATGAGTCTGAATATCAGTCCAATAGGAAAAATGCTGATTCGCAAGTCCATGTAGATTATGGATTCCACGCGGTAATCTCTACGCGTGAACAGATGGAAGAGATTGATAAATATATACAAGATTATGGCATATCTAGTTTTAAATTTTTTATGAGTTTTCGTGGAGAAGAGGGATCTTATATAGGATTGCCGCCAATTGATGATGGTTTGATGTACGAGCTTTTTGATAATCTTTCACGTAGATCTGGAACCGTTGTCTGTGTTCATACCGAAAATATAGAGGTGGTCTGGTCCATACGAGAACGACTACAGGACCAAGGAAGAGATGACTTGCAAGCATGGCATGAGGCACGGCCGGCTTTTGTTGAAGCTGAAGCTGCTACAAGAGCTATGATGTTTGCAAGGGAGACTGGAGCTGCAGCGTATATTGTTCACACCTCGACCGAAGAGACTTTGAACGAGGTTCGTGCTTTTAGAAGCCGAGGTGGTAAGGTATTTGTTGAAACCTGTCCGCATTATCTCACTCACACCTATGAATCGAAAGTTGGTACTTTCGGTAAACAAAACCCACCCTTAAGAAGTCCCAGTGATTTAGAGTCGATGTGGGATGCAATAAGAGATGGGACGATTGATACTATTGGCTCTGACCATGCCCCTAGGCTTGGCGAAAAAAAGAAAGGAACCGTATGGGATGCGTCCCCTGGGCAACCTAATATGCCTGTTATACTGCCGGTTTTGTTAAGCGAGGGGTATAACAAACGTAATATCTCCTTACAAAGAATCTCAGAAATATCTTCTGGAAATGTTAGTAAAATCTTTGGCCTGTGGCCCCAGAAAGGATCTTTAAAAATCGGTTCTGATGCTGATCTTGTTGTTGTTGATCCAGATCTAAAAAAGAAGGTAACCGCGAAAGGCCTGCAAGGAAGAGCCGACTATTCGATCTATGAAAATTATGAGCTTACAGGATGGCCGATCATGACGATGATTAGAGGAACTCTCGTTGCCAGAGATGGTGAATTATTGGCACAACCAGGATCTGGCGAGTATTTAAGTAGGATACTGGGGGAGTAGATATGATTGGGGATACGCTAGATAACCTTAAAATATTGGATATTACTGCAGGATTTGCAGGTGCTTACGCATCTCGTTTGTTGACTGATTTGGGTGCAACCGTTGACCGTCCTCTAGGATCGAGAGAATTGTATCGCAGCCTGAATTCTTCAAGAGATATTGCGGATTGGGAAGATGGCGTTCACCATGCTCTTAACAACGGTAAAAATGTCCTGTCGATTGATGTTTCAACACCGGAAGGAATAGAACAGATTCGTGAATTGCTTGTTGATATAAACGTCGTGGTAGAGGATGTTGGGTTGATGGACAATGAAGGGTCTCCGCTTAAGTGGACTCATGTTCAAACTATTAATCCTGAGTTAACTGTGCTCTCGGTTAGTCCTTTTGGATCCTCTGGCCCCTATAAATCTTATGCGGCAAGTGATTTGAGTCTTTGGGCTTGGTCGGGGATGGCTTGGACTACCCCTGGTGTGCCAGATACGCCGAAAGATCTTCCGAATGAACCTCCTCTGATGCCTACTGGAGTCTCGATACCTAGTGTAATCGGCGGAGTGGTTGCTGCTACTTCGATAGTAGCAGCTGGTCCAGATGTCGCGGGTCAGCGTATTTCAGTATCTGAATTGGAGTCTTTGGTTGCTCTTAATTATCATCCAGTAGCTCAATATGAATATCTTAAGGACATGTGGTTAAGGGGCCCTAACATTTTGGCCCGTCAGCCTAATTGCTATATCCCTTGTAAAGATGGTTGGTTGGTCTTGGTTGCCATGAGTAATAAACACTGGGATTTATTGTTATCTGCTATGAAGCGCCCTGGATGGGCACTTGCAGAGGAGTTTTCTGACGGCTCTTTAAGAGCAGCTAACTGGGATGCTTTGGAAATCTTATTGACAGAGTGGACACAAGAACGAAATGGAAAAGAACTAACGGAAGAATTGCAGGCTCTTGGAGTACCTGTATATTGGTCTTCTAGCGCCTCGGACGCATATCAATCTGAACAGATTAAGTACAGAAAATTTATGAGACAAGTCAAAAATGACGAAGGTGAGACATTTAAATTCCCGGGTCTCCCATTTCAAATTTCTAATGGGAAAACTGAATCAAAGGATGGTAATAAAACAATACCAGACGAACTTTCCGAGGATCCAAATGTTCTCTTGCCATTAAGCGGTATTAAGGTTGTCGACTTTGGGCAATTTATAGCAATTCCATATGCAGCTAAATGGTTTGCTGCGCTTGGGGCAGACGTTATACAAGTAGAAAGCCGCCATAGCCCATTTGATAACCGTACTTCTCAACCTTTTGCTGATGATGTTAAAGGTTTGAATAGAGCGGCGCCATACAATGTGTTGAATTCAGGTAAAAGAAGTATTTCAATTAATTTACAAACAGATGAAGGTAAAGCATTGGCGAAAAACATTGCCGTTAACGCCGATGTTGTCATGGAAAATTACTCCACCGGACTGATGGAACGATTAGGTTTAGGATTTGATGATTTGTCAAAAGAGAACCCTAAATTGATATATACGTCTGTTTCAGGATTTGGCAGAACCGGACCATTGAACAACTATAGGGCACTTCATAGTATTGTGAACGCCTTTAGTGGGCTTGCGGGTGTTACTGGCTATAGTGAGGACCACCCACGTCTTTTAGGATCTTATTTTCCAGATGTAGTTAGCGGTTTATATGCTGTATTTGCGACAATTACTGCCATACGTCAGCGAGATATTCATGGGAAAAGTCAGTATATTGACCTTTCAATGGTAGAAGCTATGATGACGCTAATGATCGAGCCGTTTATTGCTATGTCGACCGATAAATATATACCTAAACCCGAAGGTAATCATCATCCTGTTTATGCTCCTCATAATGTATATCCCTGCCAAGGTGATGATCAATGGGTAGCTTTATCTGTAAGAACAGATAAAGAATGGAGAGGTCTATGTTCCGCTCTTGGCACAGAATATTCTACCGAATCTCCTTTTAGCAGCGCTGAAGGAAGAAAATCCAATGAAGCTGAACTTGATAAATTGATTACTAGATGGACGAAAATGCGCACTAAGCGTGAAGCAGCCCTTGCTCTAATTAGGTTTGGAGTTCCCGCAGCACCTATACTAAATCCTCAAGAACTAGTTAATGACCCTCATATCGTGGATAGAGGGTTTATAGGGCCTGTTGATCATCCTGAAGTAGGAATTAGACGAGCTGCGGGGATACCCTGGAGGATGAACGGTATGATTGCAGGTCAACAAAGACCAGCACCATTAGTTAATCAGCATACGCCCAAAATATTGACGGAATTGTTTGAAATGTCGGTCAAAGAGATAGGTGAATTGGCCGCAAAAGGGGTTTTAACATAGAACAGAAAACATCAGGTGTGTTAAAAACTACACTTAAACCTACAAGTAGATATATACCTTCAGGAGAAATTGAATTACATGCTTTGGATTGGGGTGGAGATGGACCGCCACTAATTACCGTGCACGGTGGAAGGCGAACCGCAAATAGCTGGAATGCAGTTGCTAGGAGATTGCACCATAGATTCCGAGTTATATCTGTTGATATCCGAGGCCATGGGAACAGTGGAGCTACTGATTTCGGTAACGATTCAATTGGGCGCATGAAGGACTTATTAGCGATAACGGAATATCTAAATATTACTGAACATTATTTAATGGTCCACTCTTTGGGTACTCTCCCAGGCGCGCGATACGCTGCTCAGCATACCGAACGCGTTAAAGGGTTCTTTATGATAGAGCCGATTCCTGAAGGTTTTAAGCACTGGGTGCGAGTAGGTACATTCGATGAGGATGGTACACCGACAGGCCAAAAGAGACACAATGGTTGGGCTAGCTTGGCTGAATTGGAGGAAAGGCTAAGACGTAATAAACAGACTCGTAACTGGACAGAAGAAGTGCTACAAGATGTTTTATTACATGAGACTGAATTATTAGAGGATGGAACGGTCAAGGTTAAATGGGATCCGAGCGTTTATAATATCGAAGAAATGAAAGTCGACCATTTTGCGCTCATCGAAGATGCTGAGAGTATAACGTGTCCTACATTATTGATGGTGATTGAAAAGAATCCCTTGATAGAATCACATTTCAACGATATAGCCTTGAAATTACCTAATGCATCGTACGTAATTGCAAACGGATTGGGCCACGCAGTATATATGGAGGCTCCAGAATTAATAGCTGATTATGCAGAGGAATTTTTCTTATATGGAAGACTTCCGAATTAGAGTATATTTTTTTTGCGATATTAATAAATTTAAGAGGTGATAAATTGAGTTCTATAAAATATGAAGTCGTAGGTAAAGTGGCCGTCATCACGATTGATCGGCCTGAAAAAATGAATGCTTTATCGCTTGATAACCAATATGACTTAGATGCTGCATGGAAACAATTAAAGGATGATTCGAAAGTGGTTATAGGAGTTATTACTGGATCTGGTCAAAGAGCTTTTTGCGTTGGTGCAGACTTGAAGGATGATAAATCGCTATCGGATAGAAACGTTGGTAAACCTGCTGACTACGCGGAGGCTAGCTTGTTCCCTCGAGAGTATGATTTGAACAAGCCCGTTATTGCTGCTATTAATGGGCACGCCTTGGGCATGGGTGCTGCGATCGCTATGCAGAGTGATTTAAGGATTATTTCATCCAATGGTAGCATTGGATATCCTCTGGTCGGCATAGGTATGATGCCGGGTGCATTGCATGATTTTTGGATGGCTAGTCCTGCCGCTGTAGCAAATTACGCGTTGTACACAGGTGATCCCATAAATGCGGAAGATGCCTATAGAGCCGGTATAGTAAATGAGATTTCAGAGCCTGATGACTTAATGACTACTACTATGGATTTGGCAGATCGGATAGCGGGTAAAGCCCCTTTGGTTATACAGGCAATCAAAAGGGCTTGGGATAGTCAGAAAGAATTCCGTGAAGTTAAAGCATGGCGTGATTTTGCTCGAATGGGAACCAGAGTTGATTTATCGGAGGACCGAGAGGAAGGGCGTGATGCTTTCCGGCAAAAACGTAAACCTGATTGGAATAATCGGTGATTTTTCACCTACCCATAAATAGAATAAATTTAAAAAGGTGATAAGTGATAGTTAACGGGAAAAATGGTAAAAACCATCGAAAAAATCGTATTTTTTATGGTTGGTACATAGTAGCAGGCGCTTGGATTATTCAATGTTTGAATGGAGGGTTGTTTTTTAATGCTTTTCAACTCTATTTTGTTCATCTCCGATCTGAGTTCAACTGGACGCGTTCTCAGGTAGCACTTGCTTTTTCTTTATCGAGGGCTGAAAGTGGGTTACTTGGCCCTATCCAAGGTTGGGCTGTAGATAAGTTTGGGACTAGAGTCATATTAGTTATTGGTACCATTATATATGCAGTTGGTTTTTTCCTTCTGAGCCGGGTTCAAACGCTGATTCAATTTTATTTTTCATATATAGTAATTTCATTGGGCGCCAGTTTGGGAGGATTCATAACGGTTAATTCAGCCCTAGCAAACTGGTTTAACAAAAAACGGGCGAAGGCTATGGGCTTTGCAGCAACTGGCTGGGGTGTTTCGGGTCTAGCAGTTACTCCACTGGTGATTATTTTGGATCTTATAGGTTGGAGAGGGACCGCATTTTGGTCGGGTGTTTTGGTTCTAATTGTCGCTATCCCGGTATCTCTTATGATGAGACATGCTCCTGAACCTCATGGGTATTTACCTGATGGACAAACTATTGATGATAATTATGATACAGAGGAGAAAGACGCATTTGCTGATGAGCCCTACATGTCTGCGAGAGAAGCACTAAAAGGCGGGGCATTTTGGTTTTTGTCGTTGGGCCATGCGTCTGCTTTAGTAGCGGTTGCTGGCGTTAATGCTCTATTCATACCTCATTTAACGGAAAATCTTTCTATCAGTGCAGTCACTGGGGCTTCTATTTTCACTCTTCTAACTGTGGTAATGGTTTTTGCACAGGGATCTATTGGCATATTTGGCGATCGTCTTAATAAAAGGCTATTGATAGTGATTTGCATGATTGGGCACACTATCGCTCTACTCTTCTTAACGTTTGCCAAGTCTGCGGGGGCGGTAGTTATTTTTGCTGTACTACACGGTTTGTCTTGGGGGTTTAGAGGACCTTTAATGACTTCGATTAGGGCAGATTATTTTGGTAGGGGATCCTTCGCAACTATTATGGGTTGGTCCTCCTTGATTATTCAGATTGGTACTACAACTGGCCCACTTATAGGAGCTGGTATAGGGGATGTTGTTGGAACTTATTCCCCTGCGTTTGGAGTATTCGCTGGATTTACTTTGCTAGGTGCGTTCTTTTTTGCAGCGGCAAAACCACCAGATCTTACTCAAAACGTTAGTATTCTGCAATAAATTTTCTTTTCAAGCATATTCAGTGTAAAATATACGTGTTTTAATTGTGATAGAAATCACAATCTAAATTGATGTAATGACGAGAGGAGGTATTTGATGGCTGATATCAAGCAACAAGAAAATCTTGTTAATGTGACAATTGATGGTCGTCAAATCTCGGCTCCCAAAGACGCTACAATTTTAGAAGCAGCGCAACTAGCTGGTATTTATATTCCTACGTTGTGTTATGACGAGAGAATTAAATCTTATGGTGCTTGCCGAATGTGCGTAGTTGAGCAAGAAGATCGGCCTGGCTATGCTGCAGCATGTGTTACTCCAGTGGCTGAGAACGCAAGTTATATTACTAACAAAGATGAAACGGTTGAGTTACGGCAATCGGTCTTAAATTTGCTAATGTCTGAACATCCCCATGGTTGCTTAACCTGTGATCGTATAGTTCATTGTGGCCCTAACGATATATGTTTGCGAAATGTTTCTGTTACCGACAGATGTGTAGTGTGTCCCCAGAACCATAGATGTGAGTTACAGGCTACGGTGGAGATTGTTGGAGTTAATGAACAATTGTTGCCGTATTCTTATAGAGAACTACCTATTCGAACAGAAGACCCTCACATAGACCGAGACTATAATTTATGCATTGCGTGTGCTAGATGTGTGAGGATATGTGATGAAGTTATTGGGGTTGAAGCGATCAGTATGTTGCAGAAAGGCGATCGAATTTTACCGGGGACTCCAAACGATGTCCCTCTTTCTGATCCCCTAAGTGGCTGTACGTTTTGTGGCGCATGTGTAGATGCATGTCCGGTAGGTGCATTAACGGAAAAAGAAAATAAATGGGAAGGGTTGCCTGACCAGACGGTTTCAACCGTGTGCACAGAATGTGAAATTGGATGCCAATTAACTGCAGAATTGAAAGACGGTAAGCTTCTTCGAATTGTGCCTGATTTAGATGGTGGATCTAATCAAGGGCTAGCGTGCGTGATGGGGAAATTTAAGATTACCGACGAAGCTTTATCCGAAGACAGGATCAAACATGCTGGAATCCAAGAGGGTTCTAAGTTACAACAGAAAAACCTTGTAGAGGCGATAGAAGCTGCGGCGACTCAATATAAAAAATATAGCGGTGATGAATTTGCCATGGTTTCTTCAGCATCAATTTCAAACGAAGACTCCTATGTAATTAATAAATTTGCACGAGAAGTGATGAATTCGAACCAAGTAACAAATAGTTCAGAATCTTTGATGAAAGTAATCGATGATAACTTTGAAGTACCTTTCTCTTCTGAAGTAAAAGATTTATCTCAATCGCGTAATATTGTATTTTTGGGCAGTGATCTTGAGGAAACCCACCCTGTTGCTGCTTACCAGATACATAAAGCCGTAAACTATAATGATGCAAACCTAATTGGAATAGGACCCGAGCGATTCAAGGAATTAGGCAGGGCAGCCCGAATGTGGTTGCAATGCAAGAGCGGGACTGAGCCTTTGATACTGGAAAAAATGTCGCATTACCTATCGAAAACCGAGACCCCCTTTGAAACCAGTGAAGAAGATTTTATTGAGCTTACGGGTTTAAGCTTTGATGAGATCCAGAGAGCATCCGATTTCTTTACCCCTTCGGAAAGAATCTCTTTCGTTCATGCGGCCGAACTTTCTAGTTCCCCTGAGGTTATTGAGAAGATCTCTTTCATAAATAAGAAGTCGAATTTAGATTCTAATTCTTTCATTTTTAGGTCTGGTGAAAGTAACTCTCAAGGACTTTTGGATATAAACGATTCTTTTAAAGACACTGCAATAGAAGGTACTTTTAGCTTAGATAATTTTATCGAGAATGTTGAATCAAATAAGATAAAAGCAGTTTATTGGGTAGGCGGAATACCAGATATATCTGATAAAAAAACAGAGGATTTGTACCGAGCTCTTGGGAAAGTTGAATTTTTGTTAGTGCAAGGTACGGCAATCCCAGAATCGTTAATGGATTTAGCAAATATTGTGTTGCCTCAGCCAGTTGCCACTGAATCTGTAGGTACTTTTACCAATGTTGAAAAACGCCTGCAATTGGTGACCCCGATTATCGAGCCTCTAGTGGAAGCTGACCCTGTTTGGGAAACACTTACTGCATTGGCAAAAATAATGGATCGGGATGTCTTGAAATTTGGCACTTCTGACGAAGTATTTCAGGAACTAGCTAGTGAAATTGATGAATATAGTGGCTATTCACATGATTCTTTACGGTTGATGGAAACTGGCCCCATTCTTAAGTAGTTCTGGTAATTAATTAAGCGCTCCAACACCATTTAAGGGTATAATTTAACCCAGCATGAGTTCGGGTAGGTTGATTAATAATGGAACGTAAGACACCGGTTGATCAAAAAAGTCTTAGAGATGGAACTAATGGTTTACAATCTCGTTCTCCACTTCGCCAACAATATGAGACTATAAAAGCTAAATTTCCCGACGGCATATTGCTGTTTAGACTTGGAGATTTCTACGAAACTTTTGATGATGATGCCGTTTTGTTGTCACGAGATTTAGATATAACACTTACTTCAAAAGAGCTAGGGAAAGCAGATAGAGTTCCGTTGGCTGGTATTCCGGTCAGTACTTTAAATAGCAGCATCAGTAAACTCTTGGACAAAGGCCATAAGGTTGCTATTTGTGAACAAATGGAATCAGACACAAAACCTGGCACTCTCATCAATCGAGAAATCGTTCGTATAGTAACCCCTGGCACTATTTTGGAGGAAGATCTTTTGCCAGGTAGGTCAAATAATTTTTTGGTGTCACTTGTTGAACAAGCAAACAGGGTGGGTTTGGCGTATATAGATATATCCACATCAGAATTCAAGACTCTAGAACTTGATATCACTGATTTACCTGGAGAGCTTAATCGTTTGAATCCAGCCGAAATCATTGTGGCAGATCCAGATTCTTTCCAAATTAGCATTGATGGTTTTGATGACAAGCTGAGTGTTGTATCTGATCGTTGGTATGACTTACGAATAGCGAGAGCGGCACTCATTAAGCATTTTAGTGTGCGTGATTTGCAACCCTATGGCTGCGAAGGTATGGATTTAGCGACCATAGCAGCTGGGTCTATCATTTTGTATTTACAAGAAACCCAAAGCATTTTTGTGAATCAAATTCGCTCATTAAGCACTATTTCTTTTGAAAATACAATGATATTGGATTCTCAAACTGTGAAAACCTTGGAGTTATTTCAAGGCATTAGTACGAGCAATAAAAGTGGATCACTCCTAGCACTTCTAGATATCACTAAGACTCCTATGGGATCTCGTTTATTGAGAGATTGGCTGGGGCATCCTTTATTAAATATTGATGATATTACAAGCAGGAATCGATTGGTTGGGTGGTTTTTAAATTCTTTGATAAGAAGAGCGAAAGTAAGGTCAGAACTTGGCAATGTCGCTGATTTAGAAAGGCTGATAAATAGGGTTGCAGCGAAGATCGCAACACCGAGAGATTTATTAGCTATACATAGAAGTTTAGTATCTATCGGAAATTTATCTGAAATTCTTGTCGTTGATCCTAATGAGGAGCCATTTATTGATCAATGGACTTCAGATACCGTCATGGATTACAAAGATCTTATACAGACATTGAGAAATGCCATAGTGGAAGATCCTCCAATGAAAATTGGAGAAGGCCAACTTATTGAGAGGGGATTTTCTGGTGAACTGGACTCTTTGCGTGATCGAGCAGAAGAGTATGTTGAATCAATATTGAGAATCGAAAAAGATGAAAGGGATAGAACCCAAATAAATAGCTTGAAAATAGGGCATTCGAGGGTGTTTGGTTATTTCATAGAAGTAACCAAATCTAATCTTTCGAAAGTACCTGGTAATTACATTAGGAAACAGACCATAGCTAATGGTGAGCGATACTTTATTCCTTTGCTAAAAGAAATTGAAGATAAATTGAATGAAGTTCGGGAAGAAATTGAAAAGACGGAGTCCCAATTATTTTCAGAGTTGTTAGAAATAGTAAACGCGGAATCCTATGAAGTACTTAAGACTAGTGCTGTCATTGGGAAATTAGATGTGATATCTAGTTTTGCTGAAATCGCTTCTTTAAATAACTATAGGCCGCCGGTGTTTGTTGACGAAAGAGAGCTGGAAATAGAGCTCGGTAGGCATCCTGTAGTGGAACACTTTACTTCGTCTAATTTTGTTCCTAATGATACTTCTTTATCAGAACAAATTCCCATAAGCGTGGTCACCGGCCCTAACATGTCTGGAAAATCTACATACCTGCGACAGGTGGCGATTATTGCGATCATGGCTCAGATCGGATCTTATGTCCCTGCGCAATCGTTAACTTTAGGAATTATCGACCGAGTATTTACTAGGGCAGGCCTTCAAGATGATATATCTCAAGGACGATCAACATTTATGGTGGAGATGATAGAAACGGCATACATACTGCACCATGCAACACCTAATTCACTAATCATCCTTGATGAAATAGGTAGGGGAACCAGTACCTATGATGGATTATCGATTGCGTGGGCAGTAATCGAGCATATACATAGCGCGGACGAACTAAAGTCACGCACTCTATTCGCTACTCACTATCATGAATTGATACCTATAGTTGATTTGATGGATGGAGCCAGCAATTTACATGTCTCCGTATCTGAAGAAAACGGTAAAATAATATTTCTTCACAGCATAGTAGAAGGTGGTATCAATAGATCGTACGGGTTACATGTTGCTGAAATCGCAGGCATACCAAAGTCTGTTGTTGAAAGAGGGCAAGAGTTATTAAAAATATTAGAAGGACGTTCAGTTGTAGAAGACCTAGGATCTTCTTCTTACCAGCCTTCATTGTTTGAAGTAGATAAAGATTTATCCACAGGAGAGCGTAAAGCATTAGATTTAATTTCTAAGGTTGTTACTGAAGAGATGACTCCTCTGCAAGCTCTAAATTTTCTAAATGA
Organism: Dehalococcoidia bacterium UBA6926; assembly: GCA_002450835.1. Classification (GTDB taxonomy): domain Bacteria; phylum Chloroflexota; class Dehalococcoidia; order UBA6926; family UBA6926; genus UBA6926. Next base: position 21,953 of record DKAM01000025.1, on the reverse strand, counting down.
AATTAAATTAACTATTGATAAAATCGATTGAAATGATCTATATAAGAGCGATAAAAAAAAGATCATCGAACAATAAAAGGAACCGATAGAGTGTCTATAAAGGTATTGGATGAATTGGTCTCGACCAAAATAGCTGCAGGAGAAGTTATTGAACGACCTGTGTCTGTTGTAAAAGAGCTTATTGAAAATGCTTTAGATGCTAAAGCAACCACAGTAGAAATTGAGATGGAGAAAGGTGGGTTTCAACTCATAAGGGTTACAGATGATGGGAATGGTATAGCAAACGGTGAGTTAAGCCTAGCATTAACCAGACATGCAACCTCAAAAATAGTGTCGGTAGAAGACTTAGAAAATATTAATAGCTTTGGGTTCAGAGGCGAAGCTTTAGCTTCAATTAGTTCTATTTCCAATATTATTTTGGTTTCTAGGGAACCGGATGCAACTACGGCAAGTTACATTGTTGCACACAGTGGACAACTCATTGAATCTGGATATCAGTCTTCGAAAATTGGTACGTCGATATCCGTCGAAAATTTGTTTCAGAATGTTCCAGCTAGGTTGTCGTTTATGAAGTCTGCAGCATCTGAGGCTCGTCGTTGTACAACATTGGTTGGACAATATGCAATAGCACACCCAGAAGTGTCTTTTAAGCTATTTCGGGACGGCAATATGATTTTGTCTACTCCTGGAGATGGAAGGTTTCAAGACGTAATAGCAACGGTTTGGGGTATAGATATTGCAGAACAGATGCTAGAAATAGATTTTGTAACCTTGGGTGATGTTACTCTGCATGGGTTTGCTTCTCGACCTAACTTGAATCGGGGGCGGAAGGATGGGCAAGTCTTATTTGTTAATAATAGATTGATTGAAAGCCAGGCAATTTCTTTTGCAATCGCTGATTGTTATAGAGAATATATGCTAAAAGGTCGCTATCCATTCGTATTTCTTTTTCTCAGTGTTAAACCAAATCAAATTGATGTTAACGTCCACCCTACCAAGGCCCAAGTTAGGTTTAGAAAAGAACAGGAAATATTTTCTATTGTTCAGAAAAGCATAAATGGTATGTTGGCGTCGGATGTTGGCTCTACCTATGAGAGGCCTCTAAAACAAGATTACGAGCCAATAGTTGGTGAGTTGATTCCTGAACAGCCACGTTTATTAGATAATCGTTATGTCGCTCCTTCTTCTGACTTCGCTCAAGATCCAATTATGGTTTCGGCCAGCCGTTTCGAATCTATTGGTCAACTAGATACAAAATATATTGTGGCAAAAAGTGATGATGGGATCTACCTTTTTGATCAACACGCTACTCATGAGCGGATTGTTTTTGAGAATATTCTCGCATCTAGAGATAAAGGAGAGCTATTGGTACAAGGTTTGCTTAATCCTATTAATGTTAGCTTAGATGCCATACAATTCGAGACTTTGACTAAACATCATGAATTACTGGTTAATTATGGATTTAACTGGGACGATTTTGGTGAATCTACAATAGTGTTGCGAGGTATACCTTCTGATTTAGTCGAATCTGAGGTAACCAACGCATTCATGGAAATTTTAGGTTTTCTCGCTGGAGAAGAGATATCAAATCCTACAACTGAATCACAGACTGAATTATTTGTTGACCATCAAGAGAGACAAATTGTCGCATCTCTTGCCTGTCACGGCAGTATCAGGGCAGGGCAGAAATTATTGATATCCGAGATGGATGCATTGTTAGATCAATTCGAACGTGCTAACTATCCAAAAGTTTGTCCTCATGGGCGCCCAACGAGCATGTTTTTGAGCACGTTAGATCTCGATAAAAAATTTGGTCGTGCGTGAGGTCAGTTGATTAGAATGTTAGAGAGTTGCTGGTTTCCGGAGCACATTTATTGTTCTGAATTTGCTGACCTGGTTAATCCGTTAAGAATATCTGCAATAAACTGATTCCTTGCTTCAGTAAGTTCTTTCTCTTGTTCTTCACTAGGTTGGAATGTGTCAATTTCTGCATTTTGGAGGTAGCCTTTTTCCTCAAGGATCCATTCTGTGATTTTTTGACGGTCAAGTAAAGTCCAGGTAGTCGCTGCTAGATCCATTGTTATTTCAGCAAGCCTGTCTAAAGCAGGGTCATCAAAATACTGTTGCCAGCCACCAACAATTCCCCAACCTTCTGGTCTATTTTCGCTTGATTCAGACAATGGATTCTCCTTTATAAACCGATGTTAAGTTATCAAAACCATTATAGTTACTATTTTGTTGCAGTTACTATATAGGGCATTCCGGGCACCCGTTTTCGATCTCCAAAAAATGATGGTTTACCCCTAAAATCTTCTTCTACTTTTCCAAAACCCGCAGATTTACCAAGACTATTCATATCTCGAGTTTTTGCGTCCGCAAAAAATGGCTCGTTATTATGTACTACCTGCCACTCATCGTACCATCTGTCATAAGCAGTTGATTCAGAATAGGGGAGTAAGTCACCAATTACCAAAATACCTCCTGGTTTCAAAATTCTGCGTGATTCTTTCAATATTTCCAGTGCTGCGTCGTCAGGCACCTCATGAAATAATATGGTAGCTGTTAATAGGTCGAAGTGATTATCTGGAAAGGGGGTCGATTCGGCTATACCTTGATAATAGTCAATGACTAGGTTCTTTTGTTTTGCTCGTTTTACAGCTGTCCTCAATAGAGGTTCAGACGGATCAATACCCATTACCTCTGATTCTGTAAATCTTGCTTTGAACGGCTCTGTACTGCGCCCGCTTCCGCATCCTAGATCTAGTATACGTTCGTATTTATTATTCGGAACTAAATCTGCAACTCCACCCGGGCTTATCGTTGCAAACGAAATGTCTAGTCCCACATCATACATTAATCCGGAAAATTCATTGTCAGAGAAGCCGCCAGGTTGATGGTGGAATCCAGTTGAGTAATAGTCTGGGTTTTCCATTGAGGAATCAAGAACTAATTTCCCGTATTTTTCGTCTTGATCGCTTAGCCATTTTGAGATATCAGATTCGTGTTTCTGCATAAATGTAGTTAAAGCGACCCATTTCATATCTTGGCTTTTGCGTCTGAGGAATCGCAAATACTGTACGAGAGGTTCTCCGTCCATAATCTCAGATATGGATTCGTGTGTCGCCGTATTATTTCCATTTGCTGAGGGAGCTTTTTCCTCATAGCGCTTGTCGGTTAGTGGCCGTAGCATCATTCCAGGTCTTGATATGAATGCTTGAATAAAATCTAGCTTGGCGCGATTCTTTTGTTCCCATTTGATTGGTAGTGCCGTTGCATTTGGTCGGGGTTCCATATTCTCTCTCCTTTTACCTCATGTACACTAAATGTACACCTGTATTTAGTCTAAGCCAAATATTTTGCTGGCATTTCTATTCGTTATATGCTCGACTTCTTTTACGTCTATACCTTTTAAATCTGCAATTTTTGTGGCAACTTTTTCTATTTCCCAAGGTTCGGTCCAGGAAGACCGCTTTTTTTTGAATGGCTGTGGGTATGAGTCGGTTTCAAGCACTATATTTTCTAAGGGTATCTCAGTTTTTACCAAATCCTGTAATTCAGGCATTCTTAAAAGAGTCTTTGCTAAAGATATGTAAAATCCGTTATTTAAACACATGTAGGTATAATTAATTGTTCCTTGAAAATAGTGCGCTACAATATCAATTTTTCCGTTGGATTCACGATTTAGTATTTCAATTGGGTCTGTTGAAGCCCCCCTGTTATGAAAGACAATGGGTTTATTTACTTCACACGCTATTTGAATTTGCTGAGAAAAAATCTCTTTTTGTAGTGACTTGTTTGCAGATGATGATTCGTAGTCTAAACCAATTTCACTAATACATACTGTTTCTTTATTGCCTGCCAGTTTTCGCACACCATCCAATTGGTGTTTATCGGTTTTGGAATCGATCTCCATTGGGTGTATACCGACACCGGCCCATACATAGTTTGGGTATTCTAGTGCTAAGGACTGATTTTTTTGGGAAGAGCTTAAATTTACCCCAGCTGAAACGATACTTTGGACGCCTTTGATTTTACTGCGTTTAATAACGTCTTTAATATCGCTGTCCGAATACTGATCCAAGTGTGTATGGCAGTCTATAAGTCGGAGATGTTCATCTTTAAGCATAATATTTAGTTCGTTATAATATAATGAATTGCCTGACTATCCAAATTTAAGGAGCTTTTTGATTGATTTCCACTTTTATGCCTTGGAAACAAGTAAGAGCTAATCTATCGCTTTTCATTATAACTTCATTTGCGCTTGTTTTAGGAGCTATATATTTTTGTGTTGCTCCTTTATATTTAACTACTATAGAAAAGGCTGGTTTTGCTAATTCTTTGGATGAGCTTGGCAATAATTTACATCCTCAAATTGTAACCTCTTTTGCTCCTCTTTCTGAAAGTGCTTACACACAAGATCGTGACACTATCAATTCAGCTGCTGAAAATTCTTTTTCGGGTTCATTTATTGCGAACGAAGTCTATGCAGTAACTCCGCGATCTGCTGCAACTATTGTCAATCGACCGGGAGTTGATTCAGTGGCATTCTTTCAGTTCCAATCTGGCTACGATAAACATGTAAATATCATTGCTGGGCAACTTCCTGCATATGATCCTGAAGGTGCAGTACAGGTTGCCATAGGGGACCTCGCGGCCGATAAATTGAATATTAAAGCAGGGGATAAGATTGAAATTTCATCTTTCCTGGGGAGCGATGATTTAATCATCACTGCGATAGTGGCATCAATCATTACCCCAGTGGATATTAATGAAATGTACTGGGCTGGTCAGGGTACAGAATACTTTGATACCGAATTGCAGGGTGACCGTTGGCTTCTAAGGTTATTCGTGAATCAAGAATCATTTTTTGCTCTAGCTGATAACTATTCTTTATTGGGTACGACCAAGGATATCATTTATCTAGATCGGCTCCGGCTCATCGAATTAGGTGTGGATAAAACAGAGATCATCGTCGCTGAGTTTGCCGCGGAATTAAGAGAATCCTTTCCAAGCGGTGATCTTTTTTTGGGCATTCAAGGTAATGTAGAGCGTTTTCAAAGGCAACTTACTCGATCATCGATACCTCTTACGATTGTTTTTAGTTTGTCTTCAATTGTTTCATTATATATTTTCTTTATGCTCGGGCTTGTCTTAAAAGATGTGTATTTGAGCCAAATAATACTTTTAAGAAGCCGGGGCGCTAATTTACGCGACATTATGACTAACGTATTTTCATCTGTATTGGTGGTTGTAGTATCAGGATTACTTTTTGCTCCTCTGATTTCATATAGTATTATGAAAATCTTGAGCATTACACCTGTCTGGTCGAATACCCCTGGTCTCCGTAACGTAACTGATATGAACCTTTTACTGATATACCCTTGGATTTTGGGCGGGTTGATTATTTCACTACTATTTATCGTATTCCCCACTCTGAATGTAATGAAATCTCAAGAAGTAATTGTTGATTCGGCGGATCAATATAGACCCAAACCGTTTTGGGTGCAAAGGTTTTTTCTAGATGCTTGGTTCTTTATTCTGGCGGGGATCTTACTACTTCAATTCTTTGGTATTCAGTCAGATGGAGGGGAGTTTTCATTTGAAAGCGGTAAGACTCTTGCAGAGCTCGAGAATACCACTCTTATTATGCCCATTATAGTTGTTATTCTAGTAGCCTTAATGTTTTATAGATTTTTCCCTTTTCTGGCTTCGCTAACTTCCTATTCTCTTTCAAAAACTAATTTTCTGTCTGCCAAACTAGCAATCGACCGGATCGCAAGATTTCCTGCTGATTCTTTGCTATTAGGAGGCCTTGTATTATTGGTTTCGACAGTGGGAGCATTTCTCGCAAGTTTTGGCGGTACTTTGGAAAAAAGCCAAGAGGAGGCTGCGTATTTCAATACTGGGGGGGATGCTAAAATCTCGCGGCCAGGTGGTTTTGAATCCCTGTCTTTCTCTTATTTAGATGAGATTCTTAGCTCCGAACAAGGCGTTAGTCAAGCGAGTGCTACCTATCGGTCTTCCGGTGGTATTGGTTCTATACAAGCGGGGACCCTTGTACCAATACTCGGCGTGGATGCTAGTACTATTGGAGATACTTTGGTTACTAATTCTGTAGAGAATCTCGATTTGAAGACAAGCATCAATAAATTGTCGTTCGCTTCCCCTAGTTCCGTAGCTCCTCGACTCATTGAGTCCGATGCTACATCCATATCATTATGGGTTAAGCCCGAATACGGTAAGGGGAATCGTTTTTTATGGCTTCACATAGTCGATTCTACGGGAGCGAGTCATATATATAGTATGGGATCACTCAATTTCTTTGATTGGACTAAATTAACTGTTGAATTGGCAAGAGGTAGCCAGCCAGCTCCTCCTGGACCCTACAAGTTAAAATCGGTTCTTATCTATGAGAATGCGTTCGGAGCGAGCGGTTCTCCGGGTTCCCTATTATTGGATGACTTAACCCTAGAAAATTCTCGATCAGAAACTGTGGAGATAGATAATTTTAACAATAGTGCCGATTGGTTACCGGTATTAGTGACTGGTACGAGGGCTGATTCGGTAGATGGTACGGTTGATAGTGACAGAGGTGAAGTTCTTCGATTTGAATGGGGAAGAGAAACTCTTCAGGGCATAAGAGGCATTTATGTAACTCCAAAATTTGATCGTGTACCGGCTTTGGCTAACAAACGATTTTTATCATTAAAAGGGATAGATATTGGTGGCGTTACTAATATATGGATTTCTGGCCGTATTGTTCCGATTAGAGTAGTTGGGTCTGTTGATAAATTTCCAACATTAGATCCGAATCCAGTCGGATTCTTGGTATTGGATGGTCAAAATTTATTAGATCATTTAAATGTCACTAATGTTGGTCCATATGTTTGGCCCAACGAGGTAATTATTAAGTTCCCTGAAAATGGGAATAATATAGATTTGGGAACATATTTATCTGATAAACCTAAACTAAGCGGATTCGTAACTGAGAAATCCACTATGATGGCAACTAGTGATAAAAACCCCTTAGAAGCTCCTGGATGGAAGGGGGCTGCACTTTTATCATCAGCTTACATCCTTTTATTACTTGGCCTGGGAATTGGGTCGTATTTGCTGTATACGACCAGAAAAGCCACGAGAGACATTGCTATTCTGAAAGCTTTAGGCCTAGGATCTGTTTCAAATAATTTGACTTTATCTTTGGGGTATTTTTGTACCGTAATGGCTTCTCTTCCTATAGGACTGGTAACAGGTTTCTTGCTTAGTCAAATATTAGTTCCCAGATTCAATAATCTTTCAGTGCAAGATGCTTCTCCCTATTACTCTTTAAGTATTGACCTTTCAGTTTTAATGATTTTTTGCTCGGTCATTGCTGCTTCAGTGATAATGTTTTTTTTCGCAGTCCGTATAACTCAAAAACGGCTTTCTATTTCAACTATAATCAGATCGGATAGCGAGGTTTAGATGATTTCAAACCAGTTGTTTCACCTGATTTTTCGACGATTGATAGCTTATGCACCCTTATTCCTTCCAGTTCTGATCGGAACTATTTTGGCTTCTTCTACTACTGCAAGTATTTCCATATACTCGGAAACCCTGCGGAATTTGGGGTTGGAATTTGCTATTAATGCCGCTGAACGGGAGTCACTCAATCTTAGAATTAATTTTGAGTCACCCGGGATGGATGCTCGAACTTATGATAGTGATATAGAGCGCCTAGAGGGCTCTATTGACAGAAAAATTGGAGACATAGCAGAGCGAAGAATTAAGCACGTAAGAACATCTACATTTCTTGTTGATCGAGAAGGTGAATTTACTCAAAACTTAGAGCTTGCCTATCGAGGGTCATTCCATTTTATGGACCAATTTGAAGATCGATTCCAGTTGTTAACAGGGTATATACCTGAGCCGCAAGCTTTAGTCGCATCTGATGGTAGTCTTCTCGTTGAGGGTGTCATATTGCAACGTAACGCAACCTTCCTAAATATCAAAGAAGGCGATGTTATGGTGTTCAGGCCATTTTGGGAAGATAGGACGGACCGCGTCCACGTCCGAGTCACTGGAATTGTCCAGCAAATTGATGACGGAACAGTAAATTGGGACCATCCTTCACTTGACCGATTGGTTGGAGAACCAACATTGCTTAACACTCTTCCGGTGATAGTAGATGAAGCGGTCGCTGTAGATATCTTAGGGGCAATTTTTAGGGATATGCAAGGATTTCATTTCGCCGATTATCATATAGAGGTAAACAATATAACGGCGGATTCATCTTTGGATACGAGAGAATCGATTGAATCTTTGGAAAGTGGTCTTAGAGCCTCTTTATCTTCTTACAGACAAGATACGCGCCTTGTTCAACTCCTTTCTACGTACGATTCAAAACTCCAGTTTTTACAAATACCTTTAACCGTAGTTTTGCTTTTGGTCGCAGGAATGGTTTTGTATGCTGTGCTATTTCTGGCTATGCTAATCAATCGACGACAACGAGCAGATGGAGCACTCTTGATGAGTAGAGGTGCTACTAAAAGGCACCTTTTACTGATAAATGCTACTCAGGCGTTACTAATTGGTGGAATATCTGGTGCAGTTGGTCCTATTGTGGCAAATATAGCAATCAGTAGTACTGGATATTTGCCCTTCTTCTCAGCGTTAGGTAGAACAGGGGTACTTCCGACAACTTTGTCAGTCGAATCATATATGTATGGCGGAATAGGGGCTGTTGTTTCATTCATTGTTTTAATGCTGCCATCATTGATATCTGAAGATACAAACCCATTAGAACAAAGAGTGAATGACGTTAGGCCTCCTACTAAGTCATTCGTTCAAAAATGGTACATAGATATAATCTTGGCGGCAATGACTTTTTTCTTAATAAATCAGCTCAACCAACAGGGCTCTTTGGTGTCGAGCGTTTTCTCTGGCGGTTCTGCAAATATTGCTCTTCTTTTTGTCCCAGTTCTATTTTTATTTTCTGCAGCACTACTGCTACTGAGGATAATTCCATATATCACGAGAGCAGCTGCGAAACTACTTATACCTGTATCGACTGTTTGGCTAGCTTTGGGGTTGTGGCAAATTAGCCGAAACCCTCAGAACATAACTCGTTTAATATTGCTTTTGGTCCTTGCATCGGGGTTAGGTGCGTTTGCGGCAAATTTTGGCGGTACTTTAGATCGTAGTTACGAAGAAAGAGCTTTGTACGCTGCTGGTACACAAACAAGGCTTTTAGGCGCTAACTTGGCCGGCACAGGTCCCAGTATTGATTTTCAAAAAACCGTGGAAGGCATTAATGGGATCGAAGCCGCTTCGCCTGTGTTGCGTCAGCAAGGCTCTTTCTCGGGGGGAGCGACCGATCTTCGATATGAACTTTTGGGAGTCGATCCAGGGGAAATTTCTGGAATTTCTTGGTGGAGAGAGGATTTTTCTGATAATTCCATAGAAGAACTTATGAGTTTAATTGAAACGGATTTGCCTAAACCCTACGGATTATTGTTGCCTGAAGATGCTACTAGCATAGGTGTTTGGGTAGAGCCTGTTGAGACTAGCCCTTTATCTCGATTGCTGGGCGTGATGGTGGATAGGAATGGGCGCTATTTTTCAATATATTTTGGTACCCTCGAACAGGAAGGATTACATTTTCTGGAGACAGAAATAAAACCAGTTTCTAGAAGAGGGTGGGGCGGCCGCACTGTTGAAGTATTAGAGCCCCAAGCACCCTTTACGTTGTTATCTATTCAAATAGTTCAAAGATCGAGGTCGAGTGGTATGCAGAGAGGAGCTTTTTATATTGACTCTATAAATACCACTTCAAACAGTTTGGAAACGTGGTCAGTATTGCACGAGTTTGATGAAAAATCTAATTGGAATATATTAGATTTGGGCGTTATGACCAGAAGCGATTCACTTAAATTTGTGAAGGATACTCAAAATGGGCAATCTCAGAGAGCGTTATTCACTTGGGGAGCGAGTAGTGGGTTCGTACAAAGGGGTATTTATTATGGACCTGAAGAATATAAGATACCGATGCTTCTGAGCCCACCTTTGCTCAGATCGCTTAACCAAAATGTTGGAGATACAGTTGTATTAGCTTTGGGAACCGCTAGAGCCACCGGAGAGATAGTAGGAACAGTGGATCATTTTCCAACATTGGATCCCATTGGAATCGGTGGCTTCATAGTAGTTAATTTAGATGACATTGTTAGACAGCAGAATCTTGTTGGTCAATCTGATGAGGTTCAAGCTAATGAAGTATGGACGATTTTTGGAAATGAGCGCGCTAATGAGCAACCTTTCACGGAATTATCTGATGTCGCGGGAACTGCAAGGTATGTCAGTAGAAGCAACCTAATCTCTGAATCTAAAGCAGACCCTTTGGTTGCTGCAGGATGGAAAACCATCTTAATGGTTTCATATATAAGCGTTCTATTTTTGGGTATTGTTGGATATATTTCTCACGCTGTACTCGTTGTTGGCGAAAGGAGAAATCAATTCGCGTTATTGAGGACCATGGGTCTTACCGGATCACAAATAAGATTAGTCGTATGGTTTGAGCATATTATCGTTATTATAATTGGCATCGTGGCGGGTTTTTTCATAGGACAAAGAACGGGTTCGCTTCTTATGCCATTTTTGGATAGAACTGAAACAGGTGTTACGGTACAGCCACCATTTGTTTTAGAGATTAACTGGGAAGCCTTGGGACTAGTATATTTAGTAATGGTTACTGTTTTTATTATCTGTACTTTACTTGTAGTTAAAATTTATAACAAATTGGCTTTAGGTCAAGCGTTGAGAATAGGAGAAGATTAATTATGGCGACCAACCCAAAAACACCTTATATAAGCTGTCTAGATTTATTCAAAATATATAAAGCACAAGATTTAGAAGTAGTAGCTTTGAGAGGCTTAGATTTGGAAGTGATGCCAGGGGAAATTATCGCTATTGTTGGCGCTAGCGGTAGCGGTAAATCCACTTTTCTGAATATTCTAGCGGGATATGATAAACCGTCCGCGGGTGAAATTAGAGTAGGGGAAAGAAATTTATTACATATAAATACGAAAGAGGCCGAAGATTATCGATTACGGAACGTAGGGTTTGTATGGCAGCAAACTGCTCGTAACCTGGTACCTTACCTAACGGCGTTGGAAAACGTAGAATTACCAATGATATTGGCTGGATTTAAAGCCAAATATAGAATTGAAAGATCGAAAGAACTTTTAGATGCGGTCGGATTGTCACATCGTTTAAATCATAAGCCAAACCAATTGTCTGGAGGTGAGCAGCAAAGAGTGGCTATAGCTATAGCTTTAGCCAATGAACCTGAACTGTTGCTTGCTGATGAACCAACAGGAGAATTGGACTCAGAAACTGCTAACGAGATTTTGGATATACTGAAAAATCTCAGGGATATTTACCACACTACTATCATAATCGTAACGCACGATGAGGCCGTGTCTGCAAGTGTCGACAGAGTTGTAGTTGTAAGAGATGGGCGAGCAAGTGCAGAGATTGTTTCTCTCCCCGACTTTAGGCGCCCGGGAGATATGTCAAACCGGACAAGCGAATTTATTTTGGTCGATAGCAGCGGACGATTACAGTTACCAAGAGAGTACGTTGATAACCTTAGAATAAAAGGACGCGCCCGACTAGTCATGGAAGAAGACCATGTAGTTGTATATCCTGAAAGTGAGGGATAGTTAGATGTCTACCAAACATCCTAAAGGGAACATAATAGAAGCAGATGGAGTCCACCGGAAATTTGACCTTGCCGGTCAGCCAGTACATGCTTTGAAAGGGGTCGATTTCCAACTTGCTTACGGCGAATTTTTGTCTTTGGTTGGCCGATCTGGATCGGGTAAAACAACGCTATTGAATATTATTGCTGGATTAGATCGACCATCAGAAGGGACAACATATTTTAAGGATCAAGATTTAAATGCTTTGTCTGATGAGGAATTAGCAATATTAAGACGTAACCATGTTGGAATTGTTTTTCAATCTTCGGCTTTAATGCCGCTTTTAACAGCATATGAGAATGTGGAACTACCTTTAAGAATACAAGGTGTTGCCAGATCTGAAAGAGATCGTAGGGTAAAGGAATGTTTGGATCTTGTGGGTATGATTCATCGGGCAACTCATAGACCTTATGAGCTTTCTGGGGGCGAGCAGCAAAGGATTGCCATAGCGAGAGCGATTATTACGTCTCCTGACGTGATATTGGCGGATGAACCTACCGGAGAACTGGATTCGATCACCGCTAGAAGGATATTCTCTTTATTTAGAGATTTGGTTAATGAGAAAGATGTATCTATCGTTGCCGCGACTCACGATAGAGGCTTAATAGACATAGTTGATAAGGTAGTAGAGTTAAAAGATGGAGAAATCGCCTAGTTATCCTCTATATCTAACTTAGAAACAATACTTGCAATTGCTTCCAAGTCTTCTGGTCTTCTGTAAGCTATCATCAGTTCGTCAATAGAGTACTCTTTCATCTTGTTAATTTGGTCTTGCAAACCTTGTGTGTCCGAAAAAGTAAGCTCTGACTCTAATTCTGATACACTTGCTTCTCCGGGTTCGCGGTTGGATAATTTCTGTAAATTATAATGTTTGCCGAAATTCGACACCCACCACTCTCGAACTTCCGGTGGTTCTACGTACCCCAGGGTGGTGATTAGTCGAAAAGAAGGGTTACTTGATCGCTCTTTGTATGATTTAACCTTTGATAGAAGCTCTGTATTTGCGCTGTAGACATGAAGACCGTCTGAATGCTCTAAACCAATATCGTTCCAATATTCGCTCATAGAGGCTATGTAAATTTGAAATTGTGTTTGTTCAGTAGTAACGCGCTGCGATACACCCTTAAAATTAAATGAAGTACCTGAATAATCTACTTTCTCTCCGTTTAACAGTTTCTTGATAATAAATATAGCTTCGCTTACGGCTTCATCGGTACCTACCGCATCAATGCTTGATAAATAAGGCCTTGATCCTCTGCCTATAGTAAAATCAATTCTGCCGCTGGATATATTATCTAAAGTTGCTATCGCGTGTGCTATTGTTGCTGGGTTACGATGATAGGGTGACGTCACCCCTATCCCGATACGTGCTTTTTTAACAATATTCGCGACGATACCTGCGGTAGTGAATATCTCCCATTCGGATATAGATGAATCAGGCACCCAGATTCGATTAAATGGGTAAGAATCATATTTCTCTAGTTGACTGATCAATAGATCAATAGGTGTCTTGATAGCTAGTTCTACCCCGATCCGCATGGTCATCTCCTTATTAACTTAAAACAATATGTTTCACATTAGTTGCTAACTCAATTATTGAAAGTGCGGTAGTATTGTCAATAGTAAACTCAGCGGTTTTATATTGTATAGTGTGCTTTAACTGGAGGAGATGTCAATGAGTGACATTAATGTTATATACGAAAGTATTATTGAAACCATATCTCGAAATATCGAATTGTACTGGGCTTATATCGCTTTTAATTTTGTTCCTAAAATATTTTTGATATTGCTGTTAGTGATAATTGCAAATAGGGTTATCGGTTACGCTATTCCTTTAGCAATTAATTTTCATATAAATTCTAACTCTGATTCTGTTTTGGAATCAGAAAGAGAAAAAAACGTAACGACTCTTGTCCAAGTGTTATCTAAAGCTGCAAAATTATTGGTAATATTTGCTGCGATTTTTATGATCCTAGGAGAACTTGGTATAGATCTTGCCCCACTTTTGCTGGCTGCGGGTGTAGTTGGTATTGCGGTTGGGTTTGGTGCGCAAAATCTAGTTAGAGATATATTTGCAGGCATATTTATAATTTTAGAGAATCAATATAGAGTTGGAGATATTGTAAGGATTGCAGGCATAGGAGGTCTTGTCGAAGATATTAATTTAAGGCGGACAATACTGAGAGACCTAGACTATAGACAGCATTTTATTCCTAATGGCGAGATTAGGACTGCTTCAAATTATACCAAGGATAAATCGAGGGTTAATTTCAATATTGGGGTTGCTTATGAGGAAGATCTTGATGTGGTTATTGAGGAGCTCAATAAAATTGGAATCGAAATGCAATCAGATTCAGAATGGGGCCCTTTGATCATTGACTCAATTAAAGCGATTAGGGTCGATAATTTTGGAGACTCGTCTATAGATATCCGAGTTCTTGGTGAAACGATCCCGATGCGTCAGTGGGATGTTGCTGGTGAGTATCGCCTTAGAGTCAAGCGGAAATTCGATGAACTTGGTATATCAATTCCGTTTCCACAAAGGTCGGTCCACATTGTGCAAGAATCCTCGGGTGACGCTTCTGACTTAGGAGACTAATTAGGAGCTAAACTTTTTATCTCTAAGTTCTGGTAACGCAAACCTCAGTAGGGTTATGACAATAATTCCCGATATAGCAAATACCGTCAGCGCATTTTGAGGTCCGACATATTCCGATAGTTGGCCAAGTGCCCACATTCCTGGCGGAGCAGCTCCGATTCCAAGCGCGATAGCTCCCATCGATCTACCTTGCATATCTTTGTCCACTGCCTGAAGTGCAATCGTTGGTTGCATTGTTGCAAAACCAGACATTCCAATACCAGCTACGATGAGAGACGAAAGAGATATGATGTATGTGTTGGACAGAGAAAAGATTAGGACTGCAAACAACATTAGAGTTGCTCCTAGTGAGTATATTACATGTTTTTTTTCAATTGATTTAGAGGCTATGAATAGTGAAGCTACAAGGGAGCCAAGTCCAGCACTTGAAACCAAAACTCCATACCAGAACGCGTTTGCATCTAGCACATCCCTAGCAATTACCGGCACCATTTGTAAGTAAGGAAATCCAAAGAAATTGAGTGCAACCGTAACAGTGAGAGCTGACCAAAGAGATCGGTTGGAGAGTATCATATTTATGGCGTCACCGAGTTGTCTTTTAATGGGTATATCAATTTCATTTACTTTGCCCCTTTTTGGCTTAGGGACTCGAACCAGAATTAAAAATGCAAATAAATAAAAGATCAGGATCATTCCATACGCTAGTGGAAACCCCGAAAGCCTTATTAGTGCTCCTGAAAACATTGGTCCCAGTAGAAGGCTGCCAAATAAAAGGGCTACATCTAAAGACACAGCATTTGACAGATTATCTTCATCAAATAATTCAGCAAAGAAAGATCTTCTTGTCGCGAAATCAAGAGACCATGATGAGCCAAGGCAAAACGTTGATAGGAATACATGGATTGGTTGAATATCTCCGAAAGTTATCATTAAGAAAGTAGCAGAAGTCACAAATATGTTGAATATTTGTAATTGCACCATGGTTCTTTTTTTAGGAAATTTATCGGCGATACTTCCAGCCACAAGGCCCAAGAGAAACATCGGAGACATTCTGGATATTCCTACTAGCGCGACTTGGAAAGGCGAATCTGTAAGCTCGAGAACTAGCCATGAAAGGATCGTTACTTCCATCATTCGATTCAAATACCAAAAACTACCGGCCGACCATAACCTCCTGTATGCAGGATTGTATAGGGAAGAAAATACTGAAGGGCTTCTATTCTTGTCAGATTTTGGTATGGTATTTATGATATTTAGCCTAATCTACTACTGTATTAATTATCAGTTAGCATTTGAATTATTTTCAAGGAAATCGCGTAGTTGCTTACTAAATCTCTCAGGGTGCGTGGCGTGCATTCCGTGGCCCGTATCATCCCATAACCTGAAATCGACGTTTTCGCCAGTAATATTGGAGAAATAATCGATTTCTTCGGGTATCATAGCGCCACCCATAGCGTTGTTACCAGCTAATATGACCGTTGGGATAGAAATTCGGCGCAAGTAATTCTCACATTCTAAAGCCCAACTTCTATTATCCTGTAAAAGATGGGTTAGTGCATTACCTGAAAAATGATGATGCCGGTAGATTTCCTGATCCGTTTCTTCATCCGTTAAACCTTTTGATTTAGCCTCAGCTAGAATCTCAGATTCCGGCCTGTTTCGCCGACTTAAACCAACAGGAAGGCTTGTAACAAATGAGTTTATAAATTTCCAATAGACGGGATCCTCGAGGAAAGCTTTTGAGATAATTTCAGGGTGCTTAGCGGCAAGCATAGTCCCAATGTTACCGCCCCAGGAATGACCAATGTATGTAGGTTTTTTCAAATCCAATTTTTCTATGAGCTCTTTCGTATCTTGGACGAAATCTTGTAGATGGTATCCGGTTCCCGGTTTTTCGGATTGACCGTGTCCACGATTATCCGGCGCAATTATATGATAATCTTTTTCAAATTTTGCTGCTATTTCCCCCCATGATTGAGCGAAATTTGTCCAACCGTGAACCATCACTAAATCAGGCGATCTAGGGTTTCCCCATTCTAAGTAATGGATTGTGATATCTTGGATATCAATGGTCTTGCTTTCAGGCACGATCCCCCCTTTTATTTACATACGATTGATTCACTAATGCCCATTTTCTCATTGTATCATTCTTGTTCAGCTAATTTTGATATTGAAGTTTTCATATATTACAAAATATTCTTATAAATTAAGGTGTTTTTATTGTTCATACAATGGCATTATATGAGTATGGTAAGGAATATACCGGTAGCATTTAAATCAGGCGAACTCCAACTGGAAGGTATCATTTCAGAGGGTTCAAACGACAAACCATTTAGCATAGTTTTGTGCTCTCCTGAACCACACCTAGGTGGAAATATGGATAGCTCTGTTGTTAAACGGCTTGCTTTAGATTTAGTTACAGCTGGTTATTTTTGTTTTCGATTTAATTACAGGGGGGTTGGCTCAAGTGAAGGGACAATTGATATGCGCCAAGGTCAAGTAACTGATGCTGGATCTGCTGTACAGTTAATGGAAAATTGGCCTACCTCGGATGCCAAAAAACTTATTTTGATCGGATATTCCTATGAGGCAGGGGTTGCTTTGAGATTGGGCCTATCACAAGCTAATTCTTTTGCAGCCATCGTATTGATTTCTCCACATATGAAGTTACCCCCTCTGGGTTTAGAACTAGTTAGAGAGGCGGGTAATATAAATACGCCAATGATGGTAATATCTGGTGACAAAGATCTTTCTGCTTCTCCAGATTCCATTAGCGACTGGATTGAATCGTTAAGCAATAAACTAGTGACAAGTAATATAGTCGTTGATGGCGACCGATCTTGGAGAGGTAAAGAAGGGCAACTTTCTGTGGAGATTATTGAGTACATCAATAAAATAGTTTTGTGAATCAAAAAAATGTTTATTTACTGCTATTACTTTAGGAGGAGATTAAATGGCAACTTATGTATTACTTAGCACATTGACGGATGAAGGTCGAAAGACAGTCAAGAACAGACCTGAGAGAATCCAAGAGGTTAGCCGAGAAATTGAAACTTGGGGTGCCAAGGTTATCGCACAATATGCGGTACTTGGAGCTTATGATTTCGTAAATATTGTAGAAGCGCCAGATAACGAGACAATATCGAGAGTTTCCTTGGAGTTGGGTTCGAGGGGAACTATACAGATAACCACTTTGCCTGCATTTCCAGTAGAGGAATTTATAGAGCGGCTGGTAACTGCACGGGACGTATCTTAGAGCATTAAATTATCTTTGATAGATAAGGGGTTGAACCCGAACAATCGGTGGACCGAATCTAGATCAGCAATATTTTTCTGTGATAAACCTTGGAGTTCTGATTGTGTAAGAAAAGGTTCTTTCATAACCAGTCCTAGAATCTTTACAGGTGCAAGCAATAAATTTTGGGGTACGGGCACCAAAATTCTGTGTTTTTCAAGCTTGTTTAAATAAAATTGGACAAGCTCCTGGAAGGAAAAATATTCAGGGCCGCCTATTTCGTATATTTTTGATTCACTTGATTTAGTTTGCAAGCTTGATAGAACGGTCGTTGCTAAGTCGTTGACTAAGATCGGCTGGAAAAAAGATTCTTTACTTTTGGGTAACGGAAAAAATACGGAGGGTAAAGATATTGTTCGTAACATTTTTTTTGTGAACTTATCTTGTGCTCCTAGAACTAGTGAAGATTTGAATAATTTGAATTGGATCCCACTATTTTTTATGGCCTCCTCTGATTTCCATTTCGAGTAGTGGAAACGTAATTTAGGGTTCGAAGATGTTCCCAATATTCCAATATTAATTAACGGCTGAATATTATTATGCAGCATTACATTCAATAAATTCTTGGTTCCATAGTAGTTAACCTTCTCCAGAGTTCGCCCTCTTCTAGGATTTATGATTCCAGCAGCGTGTATTACAGCGTTTACGCCTTCTATAGAGTCTTGTAAATTGGTTTGATCTGTGATGTCACCTTGGACCAGTTCGATGTTCTCTGCAATTATGGATTGTCGATGTTCGTATCGGTTTTTGGCATTATCTATTTGGCTTCTGGAGTAAAATTTATTTGAACCGAGCTGGAGAATATGATTCATCGCAGATAATAAAATATCTTCTAATCCTGCGTGGAATTTGTCCGGTGAACTAGAGAAAATCCTAATGTTTTCTGATGTATTAAGGAGTATATGCGCGGATAAGTATTTACCTATAAATCCGGATCCACCTGTAATTAGTAACATTGCAGTAACCTTTTCTACAAAATTAGGTTATTATTGGGTGTCTAATAATATTGAGTCCATTTTGGTATAGTTGTGATTAAGGGGGTTAGTGGATGGCTGATATTAACATTGGTGATGATTCTCCTGAGTTCTCTTTGCCTTCTACAGATGGTTCTGATGTTATAGGTTCGGAGCTAAGGGGCTCCACAGTTGTTTTATATTTCTACCCTAAAGATGATACACCAGGCTGTACAAAAGAAGCATGCGGATTTAGAGATAATTATGACAAACTAACTGAAAAAGGAGTAGTTGTTTTAGGTGTGAGTCGTGATAATATCGAGTCCCATCATAAATTTACTAACAAATATTCCTTACCTTTTCCCCTTCTTAGTGATCCAGAATCTGAAGTCGCCAAGAAATTTGGTGCATATGGCGAAAAGAAAATGTATGGACGTGTTTATGAAGGGGTATTGAGGCAGACATTTTTGATAGGCACGGATGGGAAGATAAAGCATATTTGGAGACGTGTTAAAACAGCGACTCATGCTGAAGAAGTTTTGAGTGCTGTAGAAGCATTGTCCGATTAATAGCAAATTAGTAATGTGGCTGTAATAAATAGGAGATAGATGATGGCAAAATACGAAAATATTCTGTATGAGAAACAAAGAAAAGGTGTGTTAATTACTCTTAATCGGCCTGAAGCTTTAAACGCTATTACCCCCCAACTGGAAGATGAACTGCATTTAGCGTTGGATGAGGCAGAAGCGGATCCAGAGGTAAGAGCGATTGTTTTGACTGGCGCAGGCCGGGCATTCTCTGCTGGTTATGACATGGGCGTTCCTGATGCTCCAATGCGTGATTTTGTATGGCCTTATGGATTAGCTCCTGGTCAAAGCGTAGCTGAGATTCTTGATTTTTGGCGTACTAATGATAATGGCGGCATAAATAAACTGCTTCATATGTGGGAACTAACAAAACCCGTTATAGGTGCAATAAATGGTTGGGCAATGGGAGGTGCATCATGGTATGCGGTTGCCACCCACATGACGTATGCATCTGATAAGGCGGTATTTGGTCAGCCAGAGGTTAGGCATATATCAAACACTAGCTTTTTCTGGGTGTTAAATGCTGGCTATAAGAACGCGCTTAGATACAGTCTTACCGGTGACCATATTGATGCTGAAGAAGCACTTCGAATTGGTATAATAAATGAGATAGTACCTCACGATGATTTGTTGGAAAAATGTTTTCAGCTGGTCGAGAGAATTGCTTTAGTGTCTCCCGAAACGGTGAAAATCAATTTGCATGTTGCAACCATGGGCCTTGAAATGATGGGCTTAGCAAATGCGCTTAAATTAAATGGAGAACTATCTGCGATGGCGCATTCGTCGTCTAGCGAACCGTATAGGAAAGAAATGTTTGATGCGCTTACTGGTGAAGGGATGAAAGGGTTTTTAACTGTTCGAGATGGTCCTTTTCAACCGGAACCTTTTGGCCCAAGGTCTAATAATAAGAGTTAAAATTTAAGGAGTGTAGTAAATAGGAGGAGGGGGAATATGCCTGATTATGAGAATATATTGTATGAGAAGCAGCGTGGAGGTGTTTTGATTACGTTAAACAGGCCGGAAGCTTTAAATGCGCTAAGTCCTGACCTTGTAGCGGAATTACATTCCGCATTTACCGAAGCAGAAAACGACCCAGAGATACGAGCAATTGTATTAACTGGTGCAGGAAGGGCATTTTCTGCAGGCTTTGACATTGCAGGGGATCGAGCCCCTAATGTGTGGCCTTATGGTATTCCGGAAGGCAGCAGTGTCGCAGAATTATTGGATAGATGGCGAACCCAAGACCGTCCAGATAAATGGATGCATTTGTGGGAACTTAATAAGCCTGTTATTGCCGCTGTAAATGGATGGTGCATGGGCGGAGGATCGTGGTATGCACTCTTTTCCCATATGACGTATGCATCTGAAAATGCAGTGTTTTCTCAGCCAGAAGTTCGAATGATTTCAAATACAAGCTTCATTTGGACATTGAATGCAGGCTATAAGAACGCGTTAAGGTACAGTCTAACTGGTGATCATATAGATGCAGAGGAAGCTTTAAGAATAGGAATTATAAACCAAGTGGTTCCTCAAGATGAATTGATTGATCATTGTTTCAGTATTGTTGAAAGAATTGCGCTAGTCTCCCCAGAAACTGTAAAAATCAATTTGCACGTTGCCACTATGGGCCTAGAGATGATGGGCTTTAGGAACGCAATGGTATTGAATGGTGAGCTTTCTGCATTGGTGCATTCTTCGAGGCGCGAAGATGTACTTCGACCACTTGAAGAAGCAAGAGAGCAGGGTGGAATGAGAGGATTTTTGCAGCAGCGAGATGGCCCTTTCCAACCTGAACCTTTTGGTCCGAGGTCAGAGAAAAAAGAATAAATGATATCCCATTTGAGGTAATTGATCGTTTAGCGGTTTGATGGAATGGTACGAAAATTATGGCTTGTAAGATTGACCCTAATACGTCTGCACTAATCGTGGTTGACATGCAAAATGATTTTTGTCACCCCGATGGTTTTTATGGACGCCATTCAAGCCTGGTATCTCCTCTTGGCCTCAAGCCCGAGCTCGTAACAGACGGAATACCAAGAATTAAACCGGTATTGCAAGCTGCAAGAGAGGCAGGTCTTTTTGTTGTTCATACGCAAATAATAAGAGACTCTGTTCCAGATTCGGTTAGTGCAATCCATCAGATTATTCCTGCGACTTTTGAAGCAGTTTTGAACGCACCTGGGTCACCATCCTTGGAACCTGAAACTTGGGGATCAGAAATACATACTGATCTGAGCCCTTTGGAAGGTGAATACATTTTACAAAAGCGAAGTTTTTCTGCATTTTATGGCACCGATTTAGAGGTAGCGCTAAGAAGGAGAGGAATAGAAACCGTTATTTTGGTTGGAACGATAACCTACGCTTGTGTGCTGCATACAGCTTTTGATGCGAATGTACGGGATTTTGATGTTATAGTGGCTTCTGATTCAACATTATCCTGGGATTCGAGCTTGCAAGATCCTACAATGAGAATTGTAGATTTAATAATTGGCGAGACACATTCTACAGAAGATATCGTGAAAGCAATTAAATATACTACTGAGAAGAAAGGTTAAAAAGATGCCCGAATTTGAGAATGTTCTTTATGAAAAGCAACGTGGTGGAGTTTTGATAACTTTAAACCGGCCAGAAACTTTGAATGCTATAAGTCACGGACTTGAAAGTGATTTGGCCAGTGCTCTTGCCGAGGCTGAAGCTGATCCTGAAGTAAGGGCTATTGTACTAACTGGCGCAGGCCGCGCGTTTTCTTCTGGATATGATATTGGTGGTGATTCTCCCCCA
>DKAM01000014.1:4973-7469 GCA_002450835.1 Dehalococcoidia bacterium UBA6926 | reverse complement strand
CCGTGGGCGGGGCATATGGTTTCCACTCTTAGTTTTGCTAGTTTATTCAAAGTTTTCATGTAATCTTTAAGATCCATTACTGAAGAAGAGGAAGCTCCTAGGATTGTGTCACCGGTAAAAAGGACTCTTTCTTTTGCTAAGTTATAACATACATGGTCTACAGCATGACCAGGGGTAAATATTGCCCTCAACGCTACGTCATCCCCGATTCTCAGCATTTCACTAGATTTTAGCGGAACTACTTTGTCGTCATCTGACAAAACGCGCCTCAGCTCTTTTACCAGTTTTGGATGGCACCTCACAGTTGCTCCAGTTGCTTCTTGAATTCTATCCACTCCCCCGGTGTGATCTCCGTGCCCGTGGGAGATGAGGATGGACGATATTTTTGGGCTTCCTAGTTCGTCTCTCCAATAGTCGAGAATTTGTTTTGTCCAAGATCTATCATGCTCACCCGTGTCGAGCATTAGCATCTCTTTCTTAGGATCGCCTATAAAATAGATATTTGTTCCTCCCGGGTGCATATAGTGTTTATCAGGTATATGGCATTGATATACGTTTGGGCTAATCTGGGTCATCAGAGCATCTCCTACTTAAAAAACTTTATCTTGAAGCGACACTTATTCGGATCTATCTTGATCATACATAATCTCGTTTTGGCCTCTACGCATTAAATATACAGGAAGCTAGAATGCTGTCAAACGAACATGGGGGCGTGTTAATGTTTCTAGATGAACTATAAAGTTTGGGTGTAAACATCTACTAAAGCGACCCTGCCATTTATCATAACCTCGTCTCTTGCACGTTTTATGGCGGGAGCCAAATCTTCAACTTTCTCTATAGGCCCTTCTGCCCATGCACCGAAGGAACGCGCCAAGGTCGCGAAATCCACGTTAGGATCATCAATGTCAATGCCGATGGTCCTACGCTCTATTGGTCGCGAGCGGACATTTGCCATAGAACCTTGGTGTCCTAGATCGTTTCCATAACTGCGGTTGTTGTACATGATAATCAGTAAGGGTATACGGTGATGAACTGCGGTCCATAATGCCGCTGGAGTGAAAAGCATATCTCCGTCAGATTGAATATTGATTGTTAACCTTCCTTTGTCACGATTAGCAAGGGCAACTCCAATTGCATGACCTAGACCTTCTCCAAGTCCTCCCCCGCCCCGCGCCCGCATGTCTTGGTACGGATCCTTAATATCCCATAGCTTCTGAACCCAGCCACGTAGGTTGCCATTACCAATCACCCAGTCGTCTTCCTTTACAACCTCCCACAATTCTTGTGCAATTGTCGAGAGAGCTAAGGGGTGCTCCCCAGCCTGATTTTTTGCGATATCCTGGTTTTTGGCCAAGCTGGTCTCATGAAGGACCTTAATACGCTGATTCCGGTCTTCGATTTTTGCAAGTGAAACAGTCTCATCGTCCAGTTTGCGTTGAACAATTTTCGCTAGAGCTGGTAACGCCAGTGACGTTTCCGCGGCAACAGAAATTTCTGTCGGATAAAGGTGCCCATGATCATCTGCCCAACTTTTAGTTAGCAGTTGTCTCAGTGATATGTCGATTAATTTGGTATCTGATCCTAGGATATCCTTGGTTGTACGCGTATCCCTGTTAACTGTGGTCAATTCTTGCTGCAGATCATAAACGTCCAAGGCTAATACTAGGTCAGCTTCTTCCAACAGAGTGTCTTTGGAATTAGTAGCATATAAGGAGTGTCGCGTTGGAAAATTGAAGAAATCCCCACCATTTATGACTGGTATAGAGAGACTTTCTGCTAGCTGGATTAAGCCTTGAACGGCTTCTTCAGATCTCCCAAGGAAGTCCGCTAACACAACGGGGTTTTCAGCATTGATAAGTAGACTTGCTACCTCTTCTAGTGCACTTTGATCAGCCTGAAGTCGTGTTGGTTTTGGATATTTCGAAAAATCTGGAAGGTTGTAAGGTTTCTCTAATTTTTGCTCTTGAACGTCGGCATCGAAACATATATATACTGGCCCAAGTGGTTCTGATGTTACTAGGTTGTACCCCCGAATTAGTGATTCAACGGAGGCTTCCACGCTTGCGGGTTGATCATCCCATTTTACAAAATTCCTGACAGCTTCCCCTTGAACGTTGGCAGTGTGGATCCAATCGATCCAAGGTCGGCGATGAGTCGTGTCCACAGGACCTGTTGCACCCAATACCAACACGCCAGAGCGACCCATCCAAGCATCAAATATTGCCATGGAACCGTTCAGTAACCCTACAATATCATGAACGAATGCGGCCATCGGCTTTCCTGCTGCTCTACCATACCCTTGGGCTAACGAAACGGCTATCACCTCGTGGTTGCATAGAATAAGCTCGGGCTGTTGGTTCCCGAGGTGGTTTACAATGGAATCATGGATTCCCCGGAATGTTGCTCCAGGATTCATGGCAATGTATTCGATACCAAGCCCATGCAAGGTATCAACAATGACGTCAGAGCCATATTCTTGCGGTGCAAAGCCGTTAA
>DKAM01000014.1:3790-4594 GCA_002450835.1 Dehalococcoidia bacterium UBA6926 | reverse complement strand
GTTACAAGTTCATCAGATCATCAAGAGCTTCATCCAGGCTCGCAATGACTAACTCATCTCCAAGTGCCACCTTTTCAAATCTATCTGGAGAATAAATGATCTCGTTCTGCCCTCTTCGCATTAATACGACCCTGGCTTTTGATGGGTCTTCTCCTTCAGTAAATCCGATTTCCTCAAGCGTTTTTCCAGCATGAGTTTCGCCAGCAGCGAACTTGCTAATCCCGAAATTTCTAGAAACCCCCAAATAATCTACGACTTTCGGATAACCTAGACTATGCGCAAGGCGTTCCCCAGTTTCTTCTTCAGGTGAAACTATTTTGTCTGCGCCGATACGTTCGAGTGTCGCTCCGTGTAGAACGTCGTGTGAGCGTGAAACTATATATGGCACCTGAAGATTCTTTAATAGAACTGTCACCATTAGACTTGTAGGAATGTCTCGACCAAAGCCAACGATAGCGATGTCATAATCCCCTACTCCAAGATCTTTTAGCGTAGCCTCATCGGTTGCATCAGCTTGTACTGCTTCAGTTATGTAAGGAGCAATTTCGTTTACCACTCGCTCGTTTTGATCTATACCAAGTACTTGATGGTTTTGGTCAAACAATTTTCTCGCGACGGTTCCTCCAAAAAGTCCTAAACCGATGACTACAACCTGTTGATTTGTCATCAAATACCTCCTACTAATTTATTGTCTCGTTTATTAAACAATTGTAAATAGCTATCCTATCCTAACGTCTTCTTGAGGGAATCGATACAGTGGTTTTCTTTCGCGACGGGCTAACTCTAAGGCGATATATATAGGTA
>DKAM01000014.1:0-3406 GCA_002450835.1 Dehalococcoidia bacterium UBA6926 | reverse complement strand
TCCGGTAGACAGACCCACTAGACCAAAAGCGGAAACAACTTCAAATAAAATTTCGATGAAAGGTTGCTCTTCTAGAAGACTGAGTAGTAGTGAGCTCAAATTTATATATAGAAATGCTAACGCTACTATAGAAAATGATCTGCGAACTTGTGGATCCGGTATTTCTTTTCGGAAAGCTACGGTGCCAACTCGGCCTTTTATAGTTGACCAGATAGTGAAAATCATGATCATGAAAACACCAAGTTTTATTCCACCTGTCATTGAACCTGCCGCACCACCTATTGCCATTAAGCAAGCCAAAAGAAAAAGCGTGTAATCACGTAATTCTGCCATAGGGATTGTAGTGAATCCAGAGGTGCGTCCTCCTATGGCTAGTGAGAATGAGTCCAATAATTTTTGGCTCAATGGCATATTAGCGAAGGTCAAAGGGTTACTCCACTCCGAGAGGAGAATTCCTAAGAATCCAATCAGCGCAACAATAAATGAGCCAAAAATCACAAGTTTTAAATCTAGATTAAGAGGGCGCCATTTCCTAATAATGACTAAAGCAAACAGGGCATTGAAACCCGTTGCCCCCAAGAAAGATAATAGAGTTATAGTGGTAACAACAAAGCCATTAGATCTATGTATAGATATGGAATTTCCTGAAGTAATATCGAAACCTGCATTCTGAAATGCCGAGATAGCATGGAACATTCCGTGCCAAGATGATTCAGTAATATTTAATCCATCAAAAACAAAATAGAGACTTAAAAGCACCGCACCAATTAATTGAATTACAATAGAATAAAGCAATATATTTTTGGCTTCTAAATCAATACGGCCTAGTCTTCCCCCACCAAAAACAAGCCTAAGGGATTTTCGTTGATTCAAAGATACCTTTCTTCCCGAAGCGATTAGTATGACGGCTAACCCTGTTACATATCCCAGGCCTCCTATTTGGATCAGTAAAAGTATTATGAATTGTCCAAAATTTGACCAGTGTTCTGATGTGTCCACAACGATTAAACCTGTAACTAGTGTTGCGGAGGTTGATGTAAACAGGGCGTCCAAGAGATTTGTGGTTAAGCCGTTAGAAGATGAAACGGGAAGCATCAGCAAGATTGTGCCGACAAGTATGCTTGTGAGAAACGCTAGAGCAAGGCCAGATAAGGGTGTCTTCCACCTTGGGACTAAATTACCGGAGGGGCTCACTTGTAGGCTCCTCCGCCTAACTCCAACTTGGTGGCGTACTACTTTCTCGAATGGCCTCCTTCTATAATCCTCCATCCTATTTCCTTGCGCCATCTATTAATAAGAAACTAAAAAACACCTTACATCCAGTCTCCGGTCTAAAATTCTACTCTTTTTCAATAATGACTCCATTAGACTATTTTGGGTTTTCCTCTATATTCTTTATAGCCTTTTCAGCTACTTGTTTAAACACCTCATATGGCTGAGCTCCCATGAAGAAATAATTACCTATGACGTATGCGGGAATACCTGTAACGCCAACCTTTAACGCTTCTTCATATTGTTTTTCAACTTCTTCCTTAAAAGTCCGGTTTGCAAGGTGATCCTGAATTGTTTTCCAGTCCAGTTCAGCAGCTTCTACTATCGGTTGCAAGTTCTCAATTTTTCCTAGGTCTGTACCATCTTCCCAGTAGGAAGCGTATGCCAGTTCATGAAACCTTTCACCCTGCCCTAGAGATTTCGCGGCCTCAGTAGCTTCGAGAGCGAGCCTCGTATACGGAACAATCGCGGGTCGATTCATCAATATACCTGCTTCTTCTGCTGCTCTTTGTACAGGGCTATTGGGGTTGTTATATTTTTCAGGTCTAGGCATACCCTCTGGTGGTAAGTCAGGTCTTAAGAAAAAGGCTCTGTAGTCGATTTCCACATTAAAATCTTTTTTGAGTTGTTCGACCCTGTCCTGGCCGATATAACACCATGGTCAAATATAGTCATACCATACGGTTACAGGGAGTTTTATTTCATTTGCCAATGTGCTCCTGCTTTCCAGTCTATAAATAGGCTTCGTGGTGGTAAACCTAGAATCTTGTTATTTAGATAAATATTAAACGTCATACACGGAATATACTCTTTAATTGGAATAATTTGTAGGCCTCTTTTAATGATATATTCGATTTTATCGTAATATATACCAATCGCGTTGACATTTAGATATAAAAACAGATATAATTCCACCGTCTTGAGATCCGTTACTTTTTATTAGAGGCAGCGGAGCTTTTCAATATTTATTAATTGATTGGAACTAGCTAATGGCAACTGACGAACTAGATTCGGTGGAAACAAATCAAGTAGCTAAAGAAATTATGACCCAAGACTATAAGTATGGGTTTGTTACAGACATAGAGTCGGAAACTGCCCCTCCAGGTCTTACTGAGGAAACGGTAAGATGGATATCAGCTAAAAAAGAAGAACCAGAATGGCTTTTGGAATGGCGTCTAAAAGCGTTTAGACATTGGGAATCACTGGTTGATGGGGGTGATGTTCCAGAATGGGCGCACATCAAACACGATCCAATTGATTTCCAAGACATCATATATTATTCGGCACCGAAACCTAAAGAACTTTTAGAAAGTCTTGATGACGTTGACCCAGACATACTGGCCACCTTTGAAAAACTGGGTATTCCATTGGAAGAACAAAAAATGCTCGCTGGTGTTGCGGTTGATGCCGTTTTTGATAGTGTCTCGGTAGCCACTACTTTCAAAGAGAAACTTGCGGAGGAAGGTATTATATTTTCTTCGTTTTCAGAAGCTGTTGTAAACCATCCTGAACTAGTAAAAAAATATCTAGGGAGCGTGGTTCCCTATTCTGATAACTTTTACGCTGCGCTTAACTCCGCAGTCTTTTCGGATGGATCTTTCTGTTACGTACCCAAGGGAGTAAGATGTCCTATGGAACTTACCACTTACTTTAGGATTAATGCTGAAAACACTGGCCAATTTGAAAGAACGTTGATAGTGGCCGAAGACTCCTCTTATGTTAGCTATCTGGAAGGCTGTAGTGCTCCCGTTCGCGATACGAACCAGCTTCATGCTGCTGTTGTTGAATTAGTTACTATGGATGATGCTGAAATTAAATACTCGACTATACAGAACTGGTACCCTGGAGACGAAAATGGAAAAGGTGGAGTTTTTAACTTTGTGACTAAAAGAGGTAAATGTTTGGGTAAAAGGTCGAAAATATCTTGGACCCAAGTTGAAACCGGATCTGCAATCACATGGAAATATCCGAGTGTGATACTGCAAGGCGACGATTCTATTGGTGAGTTCTATTCGGTAGCTCTTGCTAAAGGTCATCAGCAGGCGGATACCGGAAGTAAAATGACTCATATCGGTAAGAACACAAAAAGTACAATAATATCTAAAGGTATTTCTGCAGGCAAAGCTGAAAATAC
>DKAM01000023.1 GCA_002450835.1 Dehalococcoidia bacterium UBA6926 | reverse complement strand
CTAATCAACCAGGCATGCGGCAGGACCACGCTCCGACTAATCAATCAGAAGAACAACAGAGAATAAGCGCCAGTCCCATGGGGCCTCGGTACTCTCTAAAAGTAACTAAACAATCGACAGATTATTCTCTAGCAATTCCTTCCTCTCTAGATTCATTTAGCACTAACCAAGATGCGTCGTTATTATTATCTGGATATGGCTTTAATAAATCAGGCGGAGGAAATACTTTAGATCACCCGGTATCGATTGCATCGGATGGAAAACGTCTAGCAGTAACAGATAGAAACAATAATCGTATATTAATCTGGGAATCTATCCCCAGCAACAATAGTTTGCCTGATTTAGTTATAGGGCAAGATAATTTTGATACTCACATGGAAGGAAATAGCCTTTCACAACTTGATTTTCCAGGGCAAGTAAGCATATCTCCTCAGGGTAAAATGTTAGTAGCAGATTCAAATAATAATCGTGTATTAGTGTGGTCCGAGTTCCCTACACAATCTGGCCAGCCAGCAGATTTTGAAATTAATATTGATTCTTTAATAGGTACTCAAGGAGCGTGGCCCTGGGGAGCATGGACTGATGGAACAAAGGTCGCCGTGTCAGTAACAAGTGGTGGCGATAACGGCAGCAAAATCATTATATGGAATTCTTTTCCAAGTTCAGGATTAATTCAACCAGACTTAACTATAAAACATGCAAGTGTAGGTACACCACGAATGATTGTCTCCAATGGCGAATATATTTTAACAGGTGATGAAAACGGAAAAACCGAATGTAGAGATGGCTCCAATAGCCATATATGGGCAAGTTGGCCCACAAAAACGAACCAAGCTCCAGATGCATGCCTTAATGGTTGGGTTGGAGGAACAATAGTAGATCAAACTTTAATAACCATAGCTCAGGGTGGAGAGAGCCTTAAGTGGTGGAATACATTACCTAAAACTACTGAGGAAGCCAAAGGTTTTATTCCTGTTCTACCAGGAGTTGGACATACTTGGTTAGGAGGAGATGGTAACGACGCGGTTTATGTTGATGGAAAACTTTTCATAGTTGAATACAATGGAGGAAGAGTATCTGTTTTCAATCAACTTCCGACAGGCCCAGATATAAAACCTGACTGGGCTCTAGGAACAAGCGATCCATCAATTAATCCATATTACGCGAACTGGATTATTCAAAATGGTGTCCCTGCATCAAATGGCGAAAGATTATTTATAGCGTCTGATTTTGATCGATCCCTGTCAGTATGGAACAAAATACCAGGAGAATCTGGAGCAATACCAGACTTATTTTATCGAAGATTTGAAAATGCTCCGTGGGATATAGCAGTGTATGAAAATACAGTGCTTTTAGCAGGGCAAAAAGGAATATATGGCTGGAAAGATTTTGACGGAACAGGGGAATTACCAGAGATAACAATTGATGGCACTATCGGCTCTATTGATCTTAAAGATTTACGAGGCGTTGCTTACAACGGAAAATATTTCGCACTAGCGAGCGAAAATGCTAAAAAAGTTTGGGTATGGGAAGGCATTCCAACTCAGAATGAGGAACCAGTTTATTCATTAGATGTACCTCAAGGCCCAGGGCGTTTAGACGCAAATAATGAGTGGTTAGTAATTTCTGGTTACCCTGCAGACAGGTTTAATGTTAAGGCCATAAAATTCACAGAGCTTGCTACAGGAAAATTACAAAGTATACCCAGATACAATGCGTTCCCTCAAAGTGCGGTCTTCACAGATATTGGTTTTTTCATAAGCCAACAAGCTGACAATCAAGTATTAGGATGGGATTCTATAGAATCAGCATTAGCAGGAATGGTCCCGAAAAATATTTTAGGCAATGGAAAAGGAACAAAAGCAGCTAACTCTATAAAAATGCCTAACACGATAGGATGGGATGGAACCCATTTGTGGGTAGGCGAGTTCAAATTTTCTACGCGTATTCTTGGATTTAAACCTACAAAATAATAAATCATACGCCTGCAATTACCAAAAATTTACATGCTCGAAATCTCTATTTTTTTACCATAATTCCGTATACATGCCATAAAAGTAGTGCCGCTGCGCCTCTATAAGGCCGCCAGTTTTGACCCAATGATTCCATTTCTTCGCGATTAGGGCGATCATCCAAAGATTTTACAATTTTCATCCCTCCTTGCAAGGCAACATCATTTGCGGGCCATGCATCCATATCACCTAGCGCAAACAATCTATAGTTATCAGCGGTCCATGCCCCGACACCACGTATAGAAATTAAGCGCTCCTTCACTTCTTCTCCTTGGAGGTCACTCAGAGAATCAAGATCGAGGCTTCCAGAGACTATTCCATTAGCAATTCCAATGATATATTCACCTTTACGGCGTGATAAACCAGTCACCATCATATCTTCTGGCTGCAATTTAGATATTTGATTGGCATCTTCAATGTCTATATCAACAAGCCGCTTCCATATGCTCATAGCAGCAGAGGTAGAAATTTGCTGGCCAACAATAATGTGTGCCAATGTACCAAAATTCGCCGGACGCGAACGATCAGGGGGATAACCATATTGTTCTATAATAGTTTTGATGTCACTATCAATATCACTTAACAGCTCTAAAGCAACTTTTGGTTCAAATATTTTCTTAGTCACTCTTATTCCATCGTTAGTCATAAATGGGGTTCCCTCTTGAATAATAATCTCTCTTTAATAGCTGAATAAATTAAAGAAAGGATAAATAAGAATGATGAGAAAAGGACTACAGCGGGACCAGACGAAATATCCAAATAAAAACTTATATACAAGCCAATTAATCCACAAAAGGCACCAGTTGTCACTGATATGACCATCATTTTGTTAAAATCGTTTGTAAGCATACGAGCAATAACTGGGGGAATTACAATCGTGGCAGCAATCATTGTCACCCCCAGGATTTGCAAAGAAACAACAACTGTAGCCGCTAATATCAGTGAGAATATACCATCTAAAAGCCCTGTATGAACCCCGTAATACTCGGAATTTTCTGGATCAAATGTAGTAAATAATAAATATTTATAACATAAAGTGACCACTATAGACACTAAAATAACAACAAAAATCACTGAGTATAATTCAAGTGCATTGATACCTAGAATATTTCCAAAAAGTGCAGCATCAAAGCTTCTTGTAAATCCACTGTATCGGCTAATTAAAGCCACGCCTAAAGCAAAGCTCGCTGTTGTAATTATACCTATGGAAGAATCTGTACTAATATTTTTTTTTCTTGAAGTAAAAGTTATTAGCACCGCCGATAGAAATCCCCAGAGGCTCGCCCCGATAAAAAAGTTAATAGACATTATATAGCTGACAACTGCCCCTCCAAATATTGAATGAGCAAGACCATGACCGATATATGCCATCCTTCTCAAAACAACATAAACACCGATAAGACCACACAACGCTCCAACAAGAGTACCTGCAATAATTGCGCGTACAAAAAAGTCATATTCAAATGGTAAAAACATATTATATAACTATCTTTTCATTCCGTTGAAACCGTGCGGCGACTCTGCAACTATCGGTAATCCTTTATAACGAGTCACGTGTATGGGTGCTCCATATGTTTCTGTTAATATATCGACCGTAAAGACATCTTTTGGTGCACCATCTGCAATTATATTTTTATTAAGGCAAATCACTCTGGGCAAATGGGCTGCTACCGCATTAATTTCGTGGGTAGCCATAATAATCGTTACATCCTGATGATTGACCTCATGCAAAAGGTGCATGACTTCGTCCCTAGTTTTTATATCAATTCCAGTTGTCGGTTCATCAAGTAGTAAAAGGTGTGGATTGTTTATCAATGATCGCGATAGTAAAACCCTCTGCTTCTGCCCTCCAGAAAGTTCACTCACATGGTTCGAGCGAACATCGATGATACCCATTCTTTCCATAATTTCGAACGCTGCCTTTTTGGCCCTCTTTGAAAACCAAGGGTATAGTTTATTTTTTGAAATTGTTCCCATCAAAACAGTCTGCTCAACCGTTATAGGAAAACTCCAATTTATGCTAGACATCTGAGGCATATAACCTATTATTGGTCTTGCCGAGTCGACGGTTTCTCCACTCATAAATATTTTGCCATTCGGAACATTCGTGAATCCCATAATCGTTCGTAATAATGTAGTTTTACCAGAACCGCTAGGGCCCAAGAGTGCAACGAAATCCCCTCTATTTATACTTAGATCAATTTTGTCCAGCACAATCTTTCCACTTATAGTACTGGTAACATCAGCGAATCTTACTATAGGATTGTTGTCAGTATATTTATGAGGCTCTTCGTGCAACATTAGGGATATATCACCTGGCTTTCACCTTGAAAAATTGGGCTGGTATCTACGTATTGTAAACCCTCAGCATCGCCCCCCAAAGCCACTACGATAGTTCGAACATTTTCAACCATTAATCCTAGATAGGAATGTCCGATATCGCCATGACTGCCTGGCAAGTCATCATCTCTAAGATTATCTATAAAAGAAATCTGTGTTTCATGAGCTATTTGACTCATAACTGGGCTTGGAAACACATTAGATCCAAAGATTGCAGGTACCTTTTCTAATCGAACTTGATCAATCAATTGAGCAACCTCTCTTGCCGAGGGCTCAGTAAAATCAGAAGGTTGAACGGCAGCAATTACCGTGAGACCATATCGCTTTGCAAAATATGGAAAAGAATCGTGGTAAGTCAAAAGCTTTCGATTACTTTTGGGGATGCTCAGAACTGCGATTTTAATCTCCGAATCGAGGTTCAAAATACGTGCTTCAAAAGTTTTATAGTTAGATTGATAATAAGTTTCGCCCGACGGATCGAGGGCCGATAGTTCTGCAGATACTATTAATGCATATTCCAATGCAAGCATAGGATCGGTCCAAAGATGAGGGTTAGGAACACCTTGCTCTTCAGGAAACGAAAAATCATATACCCACTTAGATTTATCAAGCGTCCTATTACCTAATAAAACAATCTTAGATTCTTCTCTTTTATTCTTTAAAGCCATATCTAGCGCAGGTTCTTCAAGATAAAGCCCGTTCAAAAAAATAATATCTGCATTGGAAAAGGCGATAGCCGTCGAAGGTGCAGGATCAAAAGTATGGGAATTCACTCCCTCTGGGACAATCCCTTTCAGCGTTATTCGTTCCCCCCCAATTGCATCTACAATACTAGTAATTGGAGAAACGGTCGTTATGACCCTTGGTTTAATTGACCCATCTTCCAATAACAATTGATCTTTCGCGTCCTCTGTCTGGCACCCAGCAAACAAAGCAACTAAAAAAACAACTAGGAACAGGCCTATTTTATTATCGTATTTAAATATTGTTTTGAGCAAAAGAATCCGCGAGTTTATTCCTCACGTACTTTGGACCTTGGACCAAATGGCTCTGGCTGAAACGGACCATCACGCGTTTGCAAAAACCCTCGCATGCCACCGGTTTCCTGAGCATCATCCAAGTATTTCCTAAAATCTTCCCGCTGCGATGTCTGCGCTAAAGCTCCTAATTCTGTATTCAAAGTTAATGCGTTTCTTAAACCCATCATCTCTAACCCCATGGTAGCTACCTGAAGATTAATTTTCACCGTCTCAGGTGAAACCAAAGCTATCCTCTCCACAATACCAAAACAATGGTCAATCAATTCGTCATCAGGGATCACATTATTAACAAGACCAATTCTTAACGCTTCCTCAGCATCTATGTGGTCTCCTGTTAACCCATATCTTAAAGCATGTTTATACCCAGCGTTGAGAGTCCAAAAGAAACTAGTATTAGAAATCATTCGAATTTCTGGTTGGGAAAATACAGCTTTATCTGATGCGTAGGTCATATGGCAAGTTAATGCATACCATGAGCCACCTCCCATGCACCAACCATTAACGGCGGCAATAACAGGTTTGGTTAATTCCCAGATTTGTAAAAGCTTTTTATTCTCATCCGAGCCTCTTGTTCGCCAATCATCTAAAAACGCAGCGACACTCATACCCTCAGGCAACCCATACGGCCATACTGTTGGGGGAGAATCACCACCAATATC
>DKAM01000022.1 GCA_002450835.1 Dehalococcoidia bacterium UBA6926 | reverse complement strand
CCTGCATAGACAATAATCTGAACTACAGCTAGAAATTCAGCGTTATAAAGTAAAAAGAGCAGCGCTAAACAGATCATGTGGCTAATAAGATACAAAGCACAGTAAATTGGAGAGGAACATAAAATAACCCCTAGGCTTGCAAGCACAGCTGTTAGCCCAACGGTAAAAATGACTGTATCGCGCGTAAACTCAAATACAGTTGCTAAATCAAACACACATACTCTCCCTAAAAATACTACATTTAATATCTCGAAGTGTTAAAACAAAACGAACCCAAAACAGCCCACTTTATTTATTAACACGTTCTGTATTACCTAAAATATTGACTCGGAACTCATTGGGCTCAGGATAAACCAGAAGATCTTGCTTCTCCATGATGTAATTGTCTCGATCGTAATCTGCAAGCTCGTAATGCTCTCGAAGCACCACCGCATCTACTGGGCAGGCCTCTTCGCAATACCCACAGTAGATACAACGCAGAAGATTGATCTCATAAACCTCGGCATACCGTTCTCCTTTGGAAACCGGATTATTCGGATCATTCTCTGCAGACACAACATGAATACAACCCACCGGACAGTTGATGGAGCACAAACTACAACCCACACATCGTTCTAACCCCTCTTCATCTCGATTTAGAAAATGGCGGCCGCGATACCGCGCAGGCATGGTACGTTTAACTTCCGGATACTGCAAAGTGACCGGCTTGCTCAACATGTTACGGAAGGTCACACCCATTCCAATCAATAAGTTTTTAACCCCCGCAAAAGTAGCTTGTAACATAGCTCCTCCCGGTCCTACAGCACCTTAAGCGTGCCGGTGATTAGTAGATTTAATAAACATAAAGGCAGTAAAACTTTCCAACCAAAAGTCATTAGTCTGTCATAACGAATTCTTGGAAACGTTGAACGCAACCATATAAAAACACATAAAAGGAAAACCACTTTGGCAGCAAATGCAAGAATCGGCCAAATCGGGATCCCATAAGTATTCCATCCACCCAAAAACAACAAGGTTACCAAAGCACTCATGGTCACCATATTGATATACTCACCCATAAAAAACATAGCAAACTTCATTCCCGTATATTCTGTATGGAAACCTGCAACCAGCTCCTGCTCTGCTTCGGGCAAATCAAATGGAGCGCGGTTTGTCTCAGCCACACCGGCAATAAAAAATAATAAAAAAGCCAAAGGCTGAATTAGGATAAAAGGCACGCTCTCTTGCGCTACGACCATGTCCATGAGACTTAAAGAGCCGGTAAGGACAATGATACTCAAAGCCGAAAGCCCTAGAGATAATTCATAGCTAATCATTTGTGCTGAAGAACGCAAACCACCCATCAGCGAATATTTATTATTTGAAGACAGCCCTGCGATTACCATCCCGTAAATTCCCATTCCCGAAATAGCGAAAACAAATAAAATTCCGCTATTAACATTTGCACCCCATAACTCAATACTCTGACCGAACACTTCGAACGGAGCACCAAAAGGAATTACCGCAAATGCAACAATCGCCGTAAAAACAACCACAGCAGGTGCAAGGTGAAACAAAAACTTATCCGCCGAAGATTGAATGATTGATTCTTTAAAAAGTAATTTGATCGTATCCGCCATTGGCTGCCCAAACCCAAATGGCCCTACACGATTGGGTCCCAAACGCACCTGAAAACGACCCATCAACCTCCGCTCGAGCCAGACAAGACCAGGCACAACAGACATTACGGCAACAGCAATCACTATTGCTTTAACACTACCAACAATTAAAGGAACGTTATCTGATAAAGATTGAACGATAAAATCCCATAATTCATCTAAAAATTTAGTTACCCAATCCAAGCTACCGTTCTCCGGGAAATTCCATCAAACTTTTTTAATATCTACCCATGTTGGGCTACCATCGAGTTTTAGTAATCCATTGATACCCTGCTCATCAGAAACTTTTGGCATCACCACGCCCCCAGCCATACACCGATTATCTACTGTAAGCTCCGCATCTATTTCTATTCCATTTCCGGAGAGACAAATAATATCACCATTGGCAATCCCTAAATTTTTCGCATCTGCTTCATTGAGAAAAGCTGAAGAAGATTTAAAGTGGTGAGCCAATGTTGATGAAGCGTCAAGAATTTTATCGTGGGCAAACAAATACTTAGCCAAACGTAACCTTAATTTACCATCACTACTCTGAGCACCTTTACCGTTGCCAGGAGAAACCTCCTCATTCGATACTTGCCCCCTATTGCATCCCAATTTACCCACCAGCCTGCTATTAATTTCCTGGTAACCTGGAACCTTTTTTGAAATTTCATCCAAAACTTTTGCTACTCGTGAGTAATCCGTTTCATCCCCTAACCTTTTTAGCATCACACTAATTAGTTTCCAGTCATCAATACTATTAGAGTCTAAAGCTTTTTTTCTAGCTTGAACCCTGCCGCCAATATTGGTGGTCGTCCCCTCATCAAAACCTGGACCATTAGAAGGCAGCACGATTTTCGCAAGTTGAGTTGTTTCCGTTTCCAGCATGTCATGCACCACTAGTAGATCTAGGTTCTTTAGGGCCTCAACCACTTGAGCCCTCCCGGGAAAATCTACAACCGGATTAGACCGATGCACCCATAATGCTTTTAGCTCACCACTTTTTGCCTTCGCAATCATCTCCAAGGCTGTCAGGCCAGCTTTAGTGGGCGCAGTTTCTCCCCACAACTCTTTAACCTTTTCGCCGTCTGAAACCGAGACACCGCCCGGGTAAAAATCAGACACAAGACCCATGTCCATAGCACCAACAGCATTAGTGGCTGGGGCTGCAGGAATAGCTCCACACTCTATTGTAGGAATTTTAGTGATTATAGAAAGCAAGCGTTTGACTCGAAGAGCCGTATCTCCCGACAGTGCAGCGGGGTTATATACGACACAAATTTTCATACTTGATCTAACCGCTTCCACCAATGACTTCATTTCATCGTTAGAAATTCCGGTTTGACTAAGATTAGAGGAGAAATCTGTCGATTCTCCTAGCTCACCAGCTAAACCTTTTGCAAGTGCGTCGACGGCATCGGCTTCCGAGCCAACTTTATATTTTACTTTTAGATCTGCATATTTATCCAATGCT
>DKAM01000016.1 GCA_002450835.1 Dehalococcoidia bacterium UBA6926 | reverse complement strand
AATTTACGTAAATATCCAAAAGTACTTACTCGTTGTTATTAGACTTCATTGTCCCGGAATTTGCTATCTCACCTAAAGTATCTAGAAGGTCACTAAATTGTTTTTGTAAATCTGATAAGGAAACTCTAGCTCGCTCTATTTGTCCCTTTATAGCACTTAGAGAGTCATCATCGTCCGTTCTCTTGGGTTTCTCTACCTTAAGCTCAACAGTCTTACCTAAAATCTCACTTAAACTTTTATCCAATGAAGGTTCCATAACAGGTTCTTGGCCTTGCTGTACTAGAACCACTCTTGTTAGCTGTGGATACTCTATGTCCTCTGCTTGTAGATAAACTGGTTCAGCGTAAAGAATATTATCACCAACAGGAATCACTAATAAATTACCCCTCAAAACCTTAGACCCGGATTGGCTCCACAAAGTAAACGACTCGGAGATCTCCGGGTTAACGTCGATACGAGCATCAACCTGTTGAGGGCCATCAATTTGCCGCTCATTAGCAAATGTGAAAGCCACTAATTTACCGTAATTCTCTCCGTCATTCCTAGCCGCGAGCCACCCCACTAAATTCGGTTTGTTTAAAGGAGTAAATGGCATAATTAGCACAAATTCCTCTTTTTCTTGATCAGGTAATTTCATAATCAAGTAGTAAGGTTCCATGGTTTGAGCGCTTTCCCCAAAGAAAATTTCCCTTGGGAATTCCCACAAGTCTTCTTGATTATAAAAAATTTGCGGGTCGGTCATATGAAATTTAAGATATTTATTAGCTTGAATCGCGAAAAAATTCTCTGGATACCTTATGTGATCTTTGAGGTTTTGAGGCATTTCATTCATGCCTTTGAACAAACTCGGGAACACGTCCACATATGTATTTATTATCGCATCATCTGGATCGGTAACATAAAATGTCATAGAACCATCATATGCGTTAACAGCAATCTTTGCGCTGTTCCTAATATAGTTTATTTCTTTAGCGTCCATTGCATCAGGTTCTGAATACGGATAGCGATCACTTATTGTATACGCATCTTGGATCCAATACAGTTGCCCATCATCACTTGAAACAATATACGGATCAGAATCTAAATAAAGAAAAGGAGCAACTCGATTTACTCTCTCAGCAATATTTCGGTAGTACAAAATTTGGCTTTCTGGAGTAACCTCACTGGTTATCAGTAAGTTCAAATCACCAAACTTAATCGCGAAAATAAGTTTTCTCAACAATGTGTCCAGAAAAATGCCTGGACCAGAGTAACTTTTGTACACTGCCCCATCTCTCGCAGGATGATCAAATTCTGGAGTCTTACTTCCAACAATCACCCAATCATTTGTGGCTTCACCAAAATATATTTGCGGATTATCAACCGTCGGAGCCCCATTCGCGGACTCAGGTGGGATATCTTTTATAATAAAAACTGGTAATCCATCGGTGGTAAATTCTGTAACTGGACTCATTGCAATCCCATATCCATGAGTATACTGCAACTTACGGTTAACCCAAGTTTGAGCTGTCTCTGGAAGCTGCTCTTGAACCAGCTCTCTGGAGCCAACCATGACCTGTCGATAGTCACCATTTATCATATAACGATCAATGTCGATATCTAAAAATGAGTATTGCAACCGGAAAAATTGGATTTGATTATAGACATCTCTTAAGGGACGATCGTCCCATAAACGAATATTTTCAATAGTCGCTTTATTATCTTCGACAAGTTTCTCGTCCAGCTTAGCTCCTTCTTGAGTAACGAAAGGTTGCTCCGAAACTCTTGAAGAATCAATTGCAAAACCGTTTCTCGTCATTTCTATGGAACGTTCTATATATGGACGTTCGAGCGCATATTCATTCGGATCAACTTGGAACCTTTGAACAGCCGAGGGGATCGCAAAAGTTCCCAAAACTACCACCACTAACCAAATAGATCCAGCTACAACAGGTAGTAAAGCACGTCTCAAGTAGACATTGACAATCATCAACAATGATCCACCTAGGGAAACTGCCGTAAGTAACTGAAAGGCAGGAACTTTGATATTAACATCAGCGTATCCTGCACCATAAGCAGCAGCGCTGCTAGAAAAAACCAACTCTTGCAAATTTAACCAATAACCAAATGACAAAACCAATAAAAATATTGCCGCAAGACCAGACAAATGAGATCTGATCGGTCCGGTCAACCTTAACTGAAAACCACCTATCGCAAAATTCGCAGCATATATTCCGGAAACTATTAGTGAATTTACTACTACCATGCCTATCATCCAACTATGCAAGAATCTATAAAGAGGCAAATTAAATATATAAAAAGATACATCTTTATTGAATAGGGGATCAGATACGCTAAAAAGGGTTGAGTTTGTAAAGCGTAAAGTTGTTTCCCACGCACCAAGCGCAGTAGAACCAAAAATTACGCTGAAAATAGCTACTCCGACAAGGGTCGCAATCAGCAGTGCCCTACGAATTTGGTCCATAGTTTCAAGAGATAGATTTAATGCCGCTTCTGGCGACACTCCTTTTGGAGAAAATTTATTAGCAACAAAAATGTTGATCGCTGAAAAAATAGCAAAAACAATAACGCCGAGAGTAAATAAAATAGCTTTGGCTTGAATAATAGTAGTAAATACAGACAAAAATCCAAGGTTCTCAAACCAAATCCAATCTACATACAAAGTTGCGAAAATATTTAGCGCAACGTAAAAAGCAACCAAGACAGCGAAAGCATACAAGAATTTTCGAAACCCTCCGGACCTTGGAATACCTGCTCCTTGAAGTTCATCAAGAATACTCATTAATTTAAACTCCTTTTGTTCATCGTTTCTTTATTGTCGTTCCAATATCGGCGTTTATAGCAGAAATAAGAGAGTGCTCAGCACGCCCATCAATGATTTGAGCAGACCCAACGTGTTCAATGGCATTCAAACAAGCTTCAACTTTAGGTATCATGCCACCAACAATAACGTTGTCTTCTATCAACCCGGCAACTTCATCTCCATAGATTAACGGAATAACTTTTCCGGCACCATCCATAACGCCGGGAACATCCGTCAAAAATATAACTTTCTCTGATTTCAGTGAACCAGCCACTGCACCAGCAACACTATCAGCGTTAACATTTACAACTGAGAAGGTTGGACTAGGAGTCAAAGATATTGAAGAAATCACCGGAATTATCCTATTTTCTATAGCAGCCAATACTAGATCAGGATTTACCTGTTTTACCTCTCCAACCTGACCAAGTTCTGGGTCTTGAATTTCGGCAACAACCATAGCATCATCAATCCCAGAAATGCCAATTGCCCTGCCTCCACTCCTATGAATACCTGCAACGATATTTTTATTAACTAGTCCAGTTAATACTGCGGTAGCAACTTTAAGTACATTCTCATCCGTTACTCTTAAACCGTTTACAAAATCTGTTTTAATACCAAGGTCGCTCAGCCATTCTGTTACAGTGGATCCGCCTCCATGAACCAGGACCGGAAAAATATCTGACTTAGATAAACTAACAATGTCCTCCATTGTCGTATCAGTAGCCCCTATGGTACCTCCACCCATTTTAATAACTATACTTGTACCCATTTAACTCTTAGACATCTTTCTATTCATGTTGTGTATGCACTATTGATGTGAACATACTCTTCCGTAAGATCACTTGTCCAGGATATAGCAGAATAATTCCCACTATTCAAATGCACATATATTTCAACTTTTTCGGTATCCATGCTTTGAGCTGCAACCTCTTTTGAAAATTTAACTGGTGTTCCCTCTTTGAGCATTTCGATGCCATTGATTGATAGAAAAAGTGTTTGTTCATTAATCTTTATCCCGCTCCTCCCAAGAGCCGCTACAGCGCGTCCCCAATTGGGATCATTGCCATACACTGCGGCTTTCATTAAGGTGGAAGATGCTACAGTTCTTGCAGCAACTCTTGCTTCGTCCAAAGTAGCCGCACCTTCTACGATCACTTCTATGAGCTTTGTGGCTCCTTCACCATCTAGAGCTATTTCCTTCGCAAGGTGGGCACAAACATAATCTACTGCCTCTTGAAATATTCTTTCCCTTTCCCCACCATTTATTTCTTCCATGGACGATTCATTGCTTGCTAAGAAAATAACGCTGTCATTAGTTGAGCCATCTCCATCAATTGTCACCATGTTAAAACTATTATCAACAGATTGACGTAAAACTCTATCTAAACATTCTTTTGAAATATTAGCGTCCGTAGTTAAAAATGCCAACATTGTAGCCATATCTGGATGAATCATCCCAGAACCTTTTGCGGTGCCAGAGATTATAATCTCCGTGCCCCCAATATCAACAGAAATAGTAAATTCTTTAGTTTTGGTATCGGTAGTTAATATCGCACTCGCGAATTCATGATCTGTTTGTTTTAACTGAATAGCCTCAATCCCATTAGATATTAAATCCATTGGCAGCGGAACGCCAATAACGCCAGTGCTGCACACTAGTACCTGTGATACTTCTAAGCCTAATTTCCCGGCGGTATTAGATGCCATTTTTGCAGCATCTTTAACTCCTTGTTGGCCAACTACCGCGTTAGCTATCGCACTATTCACAACTATTGCTCTAGGATCATCCAAAGCAAGGTGCCGCTGACTAAGAGTTACAGGCGGCGCTACAATCTGATTTTTTGTAAATACTCCTGCTGCTTTGGTCTTTTCACCACCTAAAAGTATTGCCAAATCTGTGCCAGGTTGATCTCTAAGACCTGCACTCACAGAGCCTGCTACAAATCCCTTAGGAGAAGTTAAAGATCCACCTTCAATCTCTTTAAAGAACATAAAAAATATAACCTCTAATAATTCTATCCATTCCTCTCTCTTACTATAGCGTATAGTTAATGATAATGATTACCGTAAAATAGTTAATAATAAAAACTTTAATTGGAATTAAAGTCCGAAAATAGTACCATTTCAATATCGAATGACCTAAAACTTGAGACTAAAGGAATTTTACATTGGTAAGCAAAAGTGATCCATCAAATCCAACGAGAATTGTTGGAAAAGGGGTACAACGTATAGATGGCGCGGAAAGGGTCATGGGGACTGCTAAATATGGTGCAGATCTCAGTTTACCAAACACACTGCACGCGAAAATTAAGAGAAGCCCACACGCCAATGCGCGTATAAGTAAAATAAGTATCGAAAAAGCGATCGCCATACCAGGTGTCGTTGCGATCGTCACTTCTAAAGACTTCCCAATTATCGAATTTAGCGATCAAGTAGTGGGCGGAGAGATAACTATGACCCCACGTGATCAAAGAAGGATGCAGCTCGCTGAAGACAAGGTTTTTTATCATGGACAAGCCGTAGCAGCAGTTGCAGCCACAAGTCTAGAAATAGCTGAATTTGCGACGGAAAGCATAGATGTTGAATACGAAGTTTTTGATCCAGTTGTAAAGGTCGAAGAAGCTGTAAAAGAAAATGCGCCCTTGGTTCACGATGATTTAT
This sequence comes from Dehalococcoidia bacterium UBA6926, assembly GCA_002450835.1. GTDB lineage: Bacteria > Chloroflexota > Dehalococcoidia > UBA6926 > UBA6926 > UBA6926. The sequence goes on along the minus strand of DKAM01000016.1, from coordinate 33,463 downwards.
ATACTTGGGAGTTTGCTGGGTCGCTTTCTGATAAGCCTAGTAACGTAGCTAGGCGCGTCGAACTCAGTAGAGGAGATCCTGCTGAAGCTTTTAAAAACTCTGACATAATTATCGAACGACGTTTTGAAGGAGGCACAGTCCACCAAGGATACATAGAACCCCAAGCTTGCACAGTAGATATAGTGGATGATCATTTAACCGTCCATACTTCAAGCCAAATTAATTTCAATCTCAGAGACACCCTTGCAACAATATTAGGCAGAGATAAAGAAGCAATTACGGTGGTACCTCTAGAGATCGGAGGAGGTTTTGGAGGTAAAGCAGGGTTAGGAATTGAATTCATTACTGCATTATTAGCTATCAAAGCAAATACTGCAGTTAAATTAGTTCTCTCTAGAGAAGAAGTATTTCGATCTACAGGGCCAACTTGCGCCCACGTAATAAATATTAAAATTGGAGCGAACCGAGATGGAACCCTAACCGCGTTTCAGGGAGAATATTTATTAGATACAGGAGCCATGACAGGATTCACACACTCTGCGACCGCAGCAATGACAGGCTCCTCACACTATAAATTTAGTGACTTATACATAGATGCGTATGATGTTGTAACAAATAAACCAGTTGCAATGGCCTATAGGGCACCCAGTGGCCCGATAGGAAACTATCCCACTGAAGTAGTAATCGATGAGATCGCTGAAATCGTAGGTATGGATCCAATTGAGTTTAGAATAAAAAATGTAACAGAAGATGGAGACCCCTTACCTAACGGATTGACCATGCCTGTTTGGGGCCTAAAAAAGATATTGCAAGCCGCCAGAAATCATCCAGCGTGGACAGACCCTTTACCGAAATCTAGAGGAAGAGGTTTTGCTTCAGCTTATTGGGGAGGTGCGACTCTTACTTCCAACGCAGAGATATATGCAAACCAAGACGCCACGTTCACCGTTCTAACAGGTTCAGTAGACCTTACGGGGACCAGAACCACTATGGCTCAATTTGCTGCAGAAGAATTACAAGTAGAGTTAGATCAGGTGAAGGTAGGAATAGGTGACACTGATTCCGTCGGCCACACAGACGGATCATTCGGAAGCAGAACAACTTTGGCCACAGGTACCGCGGTAATAATTGCTGCTCGGGATACACTGGATAAACTTCAAACGGTCGCAGGAAATTTGTTAAGGATCGACCCAACCTATGTGGAGTATAGGAATCAGGTTTTTTCGGCAAAAGATAATGCAGATAATTCTATTACATTATCTGACCTATGTAAGAGTTTAGATGAACCAATCAGAGGAATCGGACTTAGCACTGGATTGCCTGGTGCACCAACTGCTGCAGCATCAATCGCTGAAGTAGAAGTGGATGATTTGACCGGCAGGTCAGAAATAAAAAGGTTCACAATATTCCAAGACCCTGGAAACGCCATAAATCCCCTTGCTGTCGAAGGACAAATGCAAGGGGGGGCTGCACAAGGTATAGGCTGGGCTCTATGGGAAGTCTATGACATAGATCAAAAAACAGGGATCATAAAAAACCCAAATTTTTTGGACTATAAGATGCCAACGGCAATGGACGTGCCTTCAATAGAGACTGTTATCGTTGCCACCCCAAACCCAAATGGACCTCACGGAGCACGGGGAGTAGGAGAAATACCTCTAGTTACCCCAGTAGGAGCAATAGGTAACGCAATATATAACGCAACGGGAGTTAGGTTAACAAAAACACCATTTAAATCAGAAACATTATTAAGAGCAATAAAAGCTAAAGATAAATAACGGATAAAACTATTACTTCTTCTTCTTCTTTGCCTTTGCCTTTGTCTTTGTCTTTGCCTTTGCCTTAGTTGTTTTCTTTGTAGACTCTTCTTCGAGGTTTCCTGAATCTTCGAAAGGTGCAATAGCAGCCACTTCATCATCCGAGTCTAATCGCATCACTCTTACACCTCCGGTGACTTTCCCTTGAACAGGTACTTGACCCAAAGTTGTCCTAATAACGATGCCTTTTCGAGACACTAAAATAATCTCTTGATCACGTTTAACCATCGCAAGACCATTTAATAAACCTGTTCGGCTAAGAGATGTATTAAACGTTTTCTGTCCATTAGTACCTCGACCGTGGGGCATGTAAAGCTCAGTCTTACTCATCTTGCCGTAGCCTTTTTTAGATATCACAAAAACGAATCGCTCGGGGTCAGATAGTGTAACAACTCCTATCACATTATCATCAGCTGGCAATCGGATACCCCGAACACCGCCAGCGGTGGCAGATCTGGGTTTCAATACGTTAGATGAAAATCTTAACGATTTGCCTCGTTCCGTTACTAGTACAACTTCGTCATCTGCTTTAGCCATAATGACTGACACTAAATCATCATCAGGTTCTAAATCCATAGCTTTCTTACCTGTACTCCTTACAGAAATAAAATGTTTTAATGGAGATCTCTTAATCTCACCTTTTCGGGTAACAAAAACTAAGTAATCTGCTTCGGATAAATCTGAAGCAGCCATAATGGTTGTAACTGATTCAGTTGTATCTAAAGGAACTAAATTAGTAACGGGTAATCCTCTAGCAGTACGGCTAACTTCTCCGGGTAATTCAAAACATCGCAATGTTGTCACCCGACCTCTATTTGTAAAGAACAATAAAGTATCATGCGTGTCAGCAACCAAGAGTTTACGCACTGCGTCTTCTTCTCTGGTCACCATCCCTGTTATTCCACGACCTCCACGCCTTTGAATGCGGTATGTCTCTGAAGCAACGCGCTTAATATATCCTCGATTACTAAGTGTAACTACCACTTCTTGATGAGGTATTAGATCTTCATGGCGAACCTTCTGGAGTTCGGCAACCATGATTTTTGTCCGCCTTTTATCACCATATTTTTCTCTGATATTTGTTACTTCTTCCTTAACGGTATTCGTAATAAGAACTGGATCTCCTAGTATCCCCTCGAGTTCCGATATTCGTTCTCGTAGATCTTCAAGCTCGTCCATAATCGCTTTAGATTCCAGAGCTGCAAGCCTTCGAAGTTGCATATCTAATATAGCCTGAGCTTGCCTTTGAGATAAAGTCCAACGTTCTATGAGGGTAATTCTAGCCGCGTCAGCGCTTTCAGCATTCCTAATCACAGCGATGACAGGATCTAAATCATCCAACGCAGTCCTCAAGCCTTCTAAAACATGCGCTCTATCCTGGGCACGACGTAACTCGAAACGAGTACGATTAGTTATTATCTCTCTTCTAAACTGTATGTAATGGAAAATAATTTGCTTAAGCGATAAAACTTGTGGAGCGCCGTTCACAAGGGCCAACGTATTGATGTGAAATGCAGATCTCATAGTCGTATGTTCATATAAATTATTGAGTACCACTTCTGGCTGGGCGTTGCGTTGTAAATCTATACTAACCCGAAGTCCATCTCTGTCTGATTCATCTCGTATTTCCGCAATACCATCGAGTTTTTTCGAACGAACAAGATCAGCAATTTTTTCAACTAAAGATGCTTTATTAACTTGATAGGGCAACTCACTAACGATAATTTGTTTTCTTCTCCCTTTTTCTGCGTCTTCGATAGAAGCCTTCGCCTCCATGACAACTTTACCTTGCCCTGTTGCATAAGCCTGCTTTATACCTGCAACTCCCCGAATCAAACCAGCAGTTGGAAAATCGGGACCTTTTATATGCTCCAATAATTCTTCAAGAGTAGCGTCAAAGTCGCCACCTATATCAGTCTCACGCCATCTATCCAAAGCAAATAGAATAGCATCACAAACTTCTCTCAAATTATGTGGAGGGATACTAGTCGCCATCCCAACAGCTATGCCTGAAGCTCCATTTAGAAGCATGTTCGGCAGCTGAGTTGGTAATACAACAGGTTCCTTTTCTGAGCCATCAAAATTATCTGTAAAGTCTACGGTTTCACGATCGATATCGGTTAACATTTCCTCGGCTATCGAAGTTAGGCGTGCTTCCGTATACCTCATCGCAGCGGGGGGATCATTATCAACAGATCCAAAGTTCCCTTGCCCATCCACAAGAGGATACCTAAGAGAAAATGTTTGGGCTAAGCGCACCATAGCTTCGTAGACAGGAGAATCTCCGTGCGGATGGTATTTAGCTAGAACATTACCAACCACCGTCGCACTTTTTCGATAAGCTGAATTATTACGCATACCTTGGTCGTACATCGAATAAAGGACTCTTCTTTGTACAGGTTTCAAACCATCTCTTACATCGGGTAATGCTCTAGATACAATTACGCTCATAGCGTAATCGAGATAAGCGGAACGCATCTCCTGCTCTAAGCCTACTGAACGCTCGACCATAAACACTTCCTACAAAATTATAATTAATATTTGCTTGGATAAGGAATAGAATCTGACGAATCTATCTTCCCTCAACTCATAAATTGCGAAAAACCTTATCCCAACATACTATGGTGATTTTACCATTTAGGAAATTCTAGCTCAACCTAATAGCACTAGATAAGTGATTTAATTATGTTAAATTACCACAAATAGGGCATTCTAGAGGGGTTTAAGGGGGGTTAAGCTTTGGTCTTAGATTGCGTTCGAAGACATCGGGTGCACATTTTAACCTGCTTCCTACCTCCGGAAGGAGAATCCACAAAAACCTTCTGAACGTTTACATTCCACCTTCGATTAGTTTTATGGTGCGAATGGCTAACGGACTTACCAAACATTGGTCCTCGACCACATATATCACATCTAGACATTATCTTATCCTGGAAAACAAATTTGACGACTGTATAAGAACGGTATATAAAATTCGTATGGAACATGTTACTTTATTTGCCAACTGAAAACAACAAATTATGATTAGATACAGGAAATGTATCTGGAAAGTGAATAATTGTTGAATAAGGGAAAAAAAACAAAAGAAACTTATAATGGGCAGGATTTTTTCCAACTCCTGCAAGCTTCAACTCAGTGGTTAGATGAAAATGCTAGTTTCATAAATTCATTGAATGTTTTCCCCGTTCCCGATGGCGACACCGGAACTAATATGGTTCTAACGCTTAAAACAGCCTTAAGAGAAGCAGAGAAAACGTTAAATGAAAGCGTCGAAAAAGTGTCTAAAGCAATAGCGTATGGTGCGTTGCTCGGAGCAAGAGGCAATAGTGGAGTAATTCTATCGCAATATTTGAGTGGCCTTGCGCAAGCCTTAGATCAAACAGACGTTTTAGATTCAACTAACTTGCCTAACGCTCTAGTTATGGCAGCTCAAGCAGCAAAAAAAGCAATGAGTAACCCAGTAGAAGGAACAATGATAACCGTAGCTCGCGTTGCTGGAGAAGCATCCAAACTAGTTTCATCTGGTTCTTTTTCAGATCAATTAATGGCTGCAGCAAAAGGTGCGGAAGAGGCAGTTGAAAAAACTCCTGAGCAATTAGATGTACTCAAAAAAGCCGGGGTAGTTGATTCGGGAGGGAAAGGACTTGCTCTTATCCTTAGGGCCGCAGCTAATTACCATATGGGAATAGATTTAGGTGCCCCTACTCAGAGCATAGCTCCTATATACATAGATCAAAATTGGATTACAGAATCTGACGAGGATCATTGGGGGTTTTGTACAGAGTTTGTTTTAGTTAACCCAATTCATAAAACACCAGTGATCCGAAAGAAAATGGAGGATTTTGGGGAGTCCGAATCATTTGTAGAAGGCGAGAATATATTAAGAGTACATTTGCATTCTCGTGCACCAGAAGACGTGATTATGGCCGCAAACGAACTGGGTGATCTGGAGCAAGTTGCTATAAGAGACATGGATCAGCAACAAAAGATATTTGTTGCTGATCATCAGGGGAATAAATTAGATAATCAAACTGGCTTGGTCTCGGTGGTTACAGGTCCTGGTTTATTGAAAGCGATGAGGAGCCTAGGAGCCAGCGCCTTTATATGGGGAGGCAGAACTATGAACCCTAGTACGGAAGAAATATTAGAAGCTATTGAATCTATACCGTATTCTGATGTTATTATTTTGCCTAACAACAAAAATACCATTGCCGCATGTCAGATGGCCAAGCAACTCACAAAAAAAAGACTAGAAATCATTGACACGGAATCTATGACCCAAGGTATAGCAAGTTTAATCTCATTCGTAGAAAATGAAAGTCTTGAAAGTAACAAAAAGAGAATCCAAGAAGCTCTCAATGATTTGAGCTGGGGAGAGGTGGCAGAAGCAACAAGATCAGGAAATAACGAAAACATCTCCTATTCTGCAGGAGACAGTATCGGATATTCAGAAGGGCGTCTAGTAACAGCAGCAAAAGACCCAGTAGATTGTGTGATGAACTTATTAAGCCACATTGAACCTGAGGCAGAATCTATTTGCACGTTATACTGTGGAACAGGAGCAGTAGAACAGGAGATTAATAGATTAGCAAATCTTATTGGAGCAAAATGGCCTGAAATCGAACTAGAGTTAATCGATGGAGGCCACCCTGTATACCGTTACATGGTAGCAATTGAACAATAAATATTAACTTATAAGGGAGGAAACATGACCACATCAAAATCCAAGGGGATCCAAATCGTCACAGATAGTACATCCGATATTGACCCAAATGCTGCATCCGATTTAGGAATACACGTGGTTCCTTTATATGTGCATTTTGGGGAAGATTCATATAAAGATTCCATCGACATATCAGCAGACGAATTTTATGAAAAATTGGTGGGAGGAACCATCTCGCCAAAAACATCTCAACCAACGCCTGAAGATTTTGCAGATATTTACAGGGACCTCGCAGCAAAAGGGCCTGTACTCTCCATGCACGTTTCTAATCTACTGAGTGGCACAATGAATTCAGCTACTCTAGCGCGAGATATAGTCTTGAAAGAGATGCCCGAAGCTCAAATTACAGTGGTTGACACATTTTTGGCATCATTAGGTTTAGCTAATGCTGTCATCGAAACAAAGAAATTCTGCGATGATGGTGCATCTCTCGAAGAAGCCGAAGAATTTGCGAAGTCAATTTCCGCTCGAACACGAATCATAGTTAGTGTGGACACCCTTGAATATTTAGTCAGAGGTGGACGAATCGGAAAAGCCAGGGGACTAGTTGGAGGTTTAATTCAAATAAAACCAATCCTCCACTTAGTAGATGGCGAAATACATCCTTACGAGCAAGTACGGACAACAAGAAAAGCAAGGAGTCGTTTGATATCGATTGTTACTGAACAAAAAGATAGCATCGTTGGAGCCGCGGTGGCGACAACTACTGAACTTGATCTGGCTAACGAAATAGCTGGCACATTAAAAACTGAACTTGGGCTTAAAGAAATTCCAATTTTCCGGATTGGCCCTGTGGTAGGTACCCATGGTGGGCCTGGAACTGTTGGTGTGGCATTCGTTTTAGATGCATAGTTGATACAGGAGTCAAATATTGACCCAATCAAGATTTCCAGAAAACGATATGGAGCCCGAAAAATCTGACTCCTCCGAAGCTAGATTTCTGGCACTAACAAAAATACTAAGTCTAGAACAAGATTTAGGTTATACAGACACGTCTGTAGTGGGAGGCATAGATCAATTTCTTGAAAAAACAATCCCACAGATAAATATGCAAGGTGAAAGCTTAAACAAATATAAAATCAACCGACCTCAATATGAATTGCTCGACCTGGAAGGCAGAAAAAAATGGGTCACTCTAACACTGGAATATCTGCGCTCTATGGCCTTAAACAATACTTCCGAGCATCAACCCTCTGCTCTAGCGTATGGCATTGAAGAGGAAAGAAGCCCATCTCCAGGCCAATTGAGGCACTCCTACACGAGGAAAAAGAGGAGTAGTACCCTGAGCTCGCCTAATTTGACTAAACCACAGAAAAGCAGGAAGACCACGTCACTTAAAACCCCTTCATCCATAGATGATCCTATTGAAATAAATAAAAGATGGGAAAAAGCATTCCAAAAAATGGGGATAAAATCTTATCGTGATTTGTTGTGGGTATTCCCAAGGCGATATATGAGAGTAAAAAGAATTTCGGAACTAGTTGATCACGAGCACCAAGCAATAGCAGGAACAATAATCAAAATGTTTGACTCACAATATTCTGGGCGTGGTCGTAAAGGCTTTGTGCAAGCAACCATACAAGACAAAAGTGGTAGTATCACTGCTGTTTGGTTTGGAAGAAAATGGATAACAAGATCATTAAAAAAAGGTCAGCAGGTAATGCTGGTGGGACGTTCTACTAGTTTCCGCGGTAAAATTCGATTTAACGTCGAATCCCAAGAGCAAATCAGCACGAAATCTTCGTCAATATATGGCTCTATACTGCCAATTTACCCTCTTAGCGAAGGAATAACTCAAAGAACAATGAGAAACCTAATTGAAAACGCTCTGGAACACTGTCTGCCATTAGTAGAAGATTATTTGCCTCCACAAATATTAGCTGAAGAAAATCTCCCAGCTTTAGATAAATCCATCAAAATGATTCATAATCCCCAAAATATAGAAGAACAGGAAAAAGCCCGCAGTCGCATATCCTTTGACGAGGTTCTTATGCTACAACTTGGCCTATTAAAACGGAAACAAAACCAACAAAAGGAACTTGGAACATCTATATCAACTAACGAAGAAGTCCTAGAGGCTTTTGTGAACCGATTGCCGTTCACTTTAACCAAAGACCAGAAAAAATCAATCTCAGAGATTGGTTCGGATATGAAAGAATCAGTCCCCATGATGAGGCTTCTACAAGGAGATGTTGGAAGCGGAAAAACCGTGGTAGCAGCAGCTTCCTTAGTAGTTGCAGCAGCAAGCGGCTACCAAGGAGCGCTCATGGCACCAACTGAAGTGCTTGCAGAGCAACATTTTAAAACCTTAACTGATATTTTTAGTCAAGGTACCAGAGAAGAAGATGATGGAGGTCCATATCGCGGTTTTTCAGGAGTAATTCCAAATAAAACCATAAAGGTATCTTTACTTACAGGGAGCATGCCTAGCGGAGTCAAAACTTCGATTCAACATCTAATAAGAAATGGTGAAGTAGATATAGCGATTGGAACTCACGCATTAATTCAAAAAGATGTTGAATTTAGAAGTCTTGGTCTTGCAGTTGTTGATGAACAACACAGGTTCGGGGTAAACCAAAGAGCTTCGCTCAGAGAAAAAGGTATGTCTCCGCATCTGTTGGTTATGACCGCAACTCCGATTCCTAGAACTTTGTCACTCGCCCTATATGGAGATCTGGATGTCACTACCATATCTGAGATGCCACCAGGAAGACCGGCTATAAAAACCAAAGCTTTATTCCCTCAAGAAAGAGAAAAAGCTCACAATTTTATAAGGAAAGAGGTTGAAAAAGGTCACCAGGCTTTCATTATTTGCCCTTTAGTTGAAGAATCAGAATCTATAGAAGCAAAAGCAGCAATAGAAGAGCACGGAAGGTTGCAGAAAGATATATTCCCTGACCTTTCGGTTGGGCTTTTACATGGACGCATGAAATCCAGTGATAAAGAGGCCATAATATCGCAATTTCGAAACGGGAATTTACAAATATTAGTATCAACAGCGGTCATTGAGGTTGGAATAGATATACCAAATGCCACTGTGATGATGGTCGAAGGTGCCGAAAGATTTGGATTATCCCAACTACACCAATATAGAGGGAGAGTAGGACGCGGTAAAAACAATAGCTACTGTATCCTTGTCAGCGACTCTGAGTCGCCTGAAGTCAGAGATAGACTAAATATTATGGAACAAACGGATGACGGATTTAAATTATCAGAAGCCGATTTGCAAATGCGGGGCCCAGGCGAATTTTTTGGAACCAAACAAAGTGGGATCCCTGATCTAAGTCTAACTTGGATCAGCAATCTTGAATTCATAGAAAAAATTCGATCCCGCGCTTCAAATATATTAATCTCAGACCCTCAACTTAAATCTAGTGCACACAAAAATTTAAGTGAAGAATTAAATAGGTTCTGGGAAAGAGCAAAGGAGACACCCGAAGGAGGTTAAAACATTTATGTTATATTACTCGAAGGGCAATAAACCAAATCTGAAAAGACCGGGAAATAATGATAATTAAAATTATTGAGGAACTATTGATCGGTGCTGCTGATTCAGCACAAAAAACTGGAAAGCTGCCACGATTTACCTTGCCAGAATTAGCAATAGAGTGGCCACAAAACCTGGAACATGGAGACTATGCCTCCAGTCTACCACTCAAAATGGCTAGGGCAGCAGGGCTTGACCCATACCAAATAGCGGAAATCCTTCGCGAAGAAATTGAAACTGCCGAAGAAATTGAGTCCGTTAGCGTAGCACCCCCCGGTTTCTTAAATTTTAAAATGGATTCATCTTGGATGCGATCACAAATTCAAGAAATATTATCAAAAGGCGAAACGTTTGGAAATTCAGATATTGGCCTTGGTCAAACGGTTCAGGTTGAATTTGTAAGTGTAAACCCAACTGGGCCCATCCACGTCGGGCATGGTCGAGGAGCCATTTTAGGAAGTACGCTGGCGAATTTACTAAAAGCGACTGGTCATAATGTTCAAAAAGAATACTACATTAATGATGCGGGAAATCAAATTAATAATTTTGCCCGCTCCCTATGGGTCAGATATTTGCAGTCGCTCGGATTAGAAGCAGAAATGCCAGAAGAAGGCTACTTAGGACAATACATGATCAATCTTGGAGAAGAAATAGCAAATAAATATGGCGAAAAATTTATTAAAGATGAACCTACTAACCTCGAACATATTGCAGAAATCGGCATGGAAGAAATGCTCTATAATATAAGAAACGATCTATCAGAAGTTAACGTACAATTCGATAAATGGTTTAGTGAAAAGTCTCTGTTTGAATCCAAAACATATGATAAAGCTATCGAATTATTAAAACAGAACGGGCATACTGCCGAACGTGAAGAAGCGCTCTGGTTCACCGGGTCTCTTCTTGGGGATAATCGGGATAGCGTTCTAGTTAGGAGAACCGGTGCTCCCACCTATTTTGCGTCTGACATAGCATATCACTATGACAAATTCATTAAGAGAGAATTCGATCGGGTTATAAATATCTGGGGCGCAGATCACCAAGGACACGTTCCAAGAATGAACGCCGTGATGGAAGCATTAGGAGTAGATGAAAATAAGTTAGAGTTCATATTAGTTCAACTGGTAACCCTAAAAAAGGGAGGTTCGACTTTACGGGTATCAAAAAGAACTGGAGATATATTAACCTTATCTGAAGTTATAGAAGAAGTGGGAGCAGACTCATGCAGATACTTCTTTTTATCTAGATCCCCTGACTCTCAAATGGATTTCGACATGGACTTAGCAAAAAAAGAGGCACCGGAAAATCCAGTCTATTATATACAGTATGCGTATGCGAGAATTGCCAGTATATTAAGAGATATACCTTCAAGTCTTAGTGGAACCGATCAATCATATGGGAAATTATTAGTCGAGCCTGAAGAGGAAAACCTTATAAGACAGATGGTTCGATTCCCTGAAGTCATAGAGTCTTCCGCAAAAACCTTAGAACCACACCATTTGACACACTACACCCTATCACTAGCATCCGATTTCCATGAATTTTATACAAAACACAGGGTACTGGGAATTGAGGATAACCTTAGTCTGGCCAGGATAGATTTAATAAAAGCTACTCAAACTGTTTTGCGAAACGCTTTAAATTTGATGGGCATGACGGTACCAGAAAAGATGTAACAGGATTATAAAGCCTCCAACTTAAACAACTGAAATACAATAGATCCCTTTGATGCGATACGTTAGGAGCAACAAATGAAAACTCTGATACATGATGCGACGGTAGTTCAAGATTTCGAACAAAACGAGATAAATAAGAATTTCAGTATTCTAATAAATGAAGAAGGCGTCATAGAAGAATTAGGGAAAGCCAGCGAATTTGAAAGCAGAAAACAAGAATTTAATATTTTCCCTATGAACGAAAAGATAGTAATGCCAGGATTCATTAATTGCCACACACATTTAACTGCAACCTTGGGTCGTGGAGTACTAGAAGACCTAGCATTCCCACCGATATTGCCCTACCCAAGAAGCGCAAATTCCTATTTGTCTGACGAAGAGACGCAAATAATGGCAACTTTGGGCGTACTGGAAGGCATAAGAAGTGGAACCACAACTTTTGTTGAACTGGGTAGAGATGTTGAAAAGTATGCTTCTGCAATATCAGAAACAGGAGCCCGTTTTTTCCTCGGAGAAATGATGACTGATTTAACTTATAACGTGATTAAAGCTGGTAGCCCTCTAAAATCAAAAAATGATTTCTCAGAGGACCTCGCTGACCAAGCCTATACGAGAGCTATAAATTTATTTGAGTCATGGAATAACAAGGAACGTGACAGGATTAAAGTTGTTTTTTCACCCGCAACGGCAGATAGTTGTTCTCCTTCAATGTTACAGAAATCCAGAGAACTAGCAGAGGAAAAACAAACGGTATATACCATACATTTATCACAAAGCCACCAAGAAGTTGATGGCATAAAGAATGCTTGGAACTTAAAGCCAACCGAATACCTGAATGCCTACGATTTTCTCGGGCCTGATCTAATCGCGGCTCACTGCCGATATGTCGATGAATCAGAGATAGCTCTACTTGGAAAGTTTTCAGTTGGTATATCCAACAATCCAGCAATCGCAGCGAGAAGGGGAGCTGCGGCGCCAGTTACTGAACTTATTCAATCAGGTTGTTCCATTGGCATAGGAACAGACAATATGGCTGAGGATATGTTAGAGGCCGCTCGAACTGGATATTTCGCAGAAAGAGTTCGAAGGAATAATGAAACAACCCCTACCGCAAATAATGTTCTTGGTTGGGCAACAACCGGAGGAGCAGAAATAACAAATAGTACCCACAACTTGGGATCGTTACATGTAGGAAAACAAGCAGATCTAATTGCTGTCAATTTTAATAAAGCTCATCTGGCTCCAAATCTCAGGGTGGTTTCAAATTTTATAAACAATGGCATATCGAGTGACATTGAATCCGTCATGGTGCAAGGAAAATTTATAATGCACGATAAAAAAATATTGAACGTGGATGAGGAAAAAATTATTAGTGAAGCACAGATCATTGCTCAAAAATCTTGGACCAAATTGCGCGAATCTTATCCAAATCTAAACATGCTGGTGGAATTGGATAATATTTAACACAGTAAAATAAAGGAGGGGTAATTTGACAAAGTTGATCTGTATTACAGGCGCAAGGCATATAGGGAAAACAACCGTACTAGAAACTCTAATACCCGCGATCATCCGTAATGGATATACCGTTGCAGCAGTCAAATACTCCACCCATGCTCATGAGCTAGATACTCCTGGTAAAAATTCATGGCGTCTAAAAAAAGCAGGTGCGGAAGTTACTGCGATGGTCACACCAAAAGAAATAGCAGAATATCGTCCGGTAACAACGCCAATAAAGATCAGTGACTTTATAAACTTGTACCGAGAATTCGATGTTGTGCTAACAGAAGGAATATCTCAAGATAACTACCCTACCGTTGAAATATTACGGAAGGATGTCAACATAATCCCAAGCAATGAAATAATTAATAGGGTTGCAACAGTTTCTGATACACCAGTAGAAACAAATTCAAAGATGTTTAGTTTTGACCAACTCGATAATCTCGCTGAATTTTTAATAGAGGAATTTATTAATTAGGTCCATACCTACCAAAAATCCCAGTTTCTGGCTTACACACCTTACAAGCACGAAAACCAGCACGCTTGGCTTCTTTTATATCATGAAAGTACACCCTGTTGGATTCTTTGGTTCTTCGCCCAGGAGGGCAATTAGGCCTGCAAAATATCTTTGTGGTGATACAAGCATTCACTAATACTTTTTTTTCTGAACTCATTTTTATCTTACCTGGGTAGTCCTAAACCTCTTTGAGCAATAATATTTTTTTGTACCTCCGTGGTACCTCCTGCGACGCTTATCGTTCTACTCAAAAACGCATTGGAATTCAAAAACCCATTAACAGGTAATGGCACCTTAAGTTTATTGGTGGGCAAAAGATTGCCATACTCACGTAATACTTGAGATAAATAAAGGTAAACTTTCTGAGTTATTTGATCGCCCCAAAATTTAGTCATTGAGGCCTCCTTAACTGGAATATCACCTTTGCTTTGCATCCAGCCAACTCTGAAAGACAAGGTTCTCATAGTCTCAATTTCCAAACGTAAATTTGCTAATTGATTTCGCACTACTGGATTATCTAAAGGTTGTTCTCCTAAACGGCCAATTTTTCTGCAATAGTCGATGAACTGGTCTAATATACGCAATAACATAGCTGGGCCCTGAATGTTAGAACGCTCGAAACTTAGGGTGGTCATCGCCGCATACCAACCACGGTTCTCTTCACCAATTATATTATTTGCAGGAACCTTAACATCTTCGAGGAAAATCTCATCCCACCTATGCCTACCTAGAGCATCAGGGATGGCATTTACGGTTATACCGGGTAAATAGTCCCCCTTTTCATCTTTCAGTGGCATCAATAGATAAGTTATACCTCTATGTTTGGGAGCATCTGGATCTGTACGAGTGAGGATATGCATCCAATCTGCTCGGTAAGTACTCCAGATCTTTTGGCCATTGATTACATAATTATCGCCCTGCTTTACGGCTCTGGTCTTTAAACTCGCAAGATCAGATCCAGAATCCGGTTCGCTAAAACCTTGAGAAACATAACTTATTTCAGCCGAGGCCATTTTAGGCAGAAAATAATCTTTTTGCCATTGTTGTCCGGCTACCATTAAAACCGGTGCTACGAGGCCTCCACCCAAACTTTCGGGAGCTCCTGCATAAGCCATTCCTTCTCTATACGCCATTTGGGTCTCAATACCTGCATCCTTCCCACCAAACTCCTCGGGCCAATGCATAGTCCACCAACCTTTAGCAACAAGTTTTTTTTCAAACTCGTTAATCAAAGATTCTAGGTCCTCATTTTCATGGTCCCAGGAAAGACCATAATAAATACCTTCTCCATCCCCATATCCCTTTGGATCCCATTCTTTCTTGGTAAAATCAATCGCCTCTTGCCTTAAAGCCTCATCTTCCGGTGAAAATCGAAAATCCATTTCAGGGCTCCCCTCGATCTGTTATTTTATGTTGAACTTTTTAGTTTAATAACTACGTTCAATATACAATTACCGTTAACCGCAGTAACACTAAATATGATTATACCACTAAGCATCGATTTGAAGCTCATTCAAAGTAAGGTTTTGTACCCAAACGAGGAAAGGAATAATGTAAAAACTATTCCTGAAAAATATTTAGAACCATTTGGTGAACTCTTCGTAGCTAGTTCGCCCTTTATTTATTGACCACTGAGGTTCACCAATAGTTAAAACACCAACAGTTTTCAATTTTTCGGTTATCTCTAATAAACGTTGCAGATTTTTTAACCTGGTCATTTTCCCCGTCGACCAACCAACTGAAAGACCCATCGAAGTAGCAACAAGCTGCATATTCTGAACCGAACAACAGGCTGCACCATAATTCTCTTCCGTGATCTCTTCGATTTCATCAATTAGGCTATACACAAATATGAAGGGCGGATACCCCTGCACTTCATCGTTTATTCGCTGTTTATATATATCTGACAAGTAATTGCCACTCGCTTTTTCTTGGATATCTATCAGCTCTTTGGCAATTTCAGCTCTTAAAGGCGAGTTTTTTCGAATGACAAAAAAACGCCACGGTTCGGTATTTCTATGGTTGGGGGCCCAAACAGCTGAATCTAGGAGGACACTAATCTCTTTATCGGAAACGTCACGATTAGTGAATCTTTTAGTATTCCTTCTACCTTTAATTATATTTACAATGTCGCTGGTACTATTCATAGCTATATGTATCACAAATCTCCTATTAGTTTTTCGTCTCTCGCTATTCTACAAGATAAACAAATATGACTAAATAACACGAAAAAAAAAATTCTGGTACAATAGCGCCAACGGCCTGAAGGGCGGCCTGCAAGATCGGACGGATATTAAGGGTATAACTGGATTTTAAATTACTTATTGAAAGTTGGCACTGCTCCCTCCTCACTAGCTTCGACCATTCAGGAAAAACACATTTTTAAGGAGTCTAGTCACAATGACTATGGATAAAACTTTGACCTGTCGTGATTGTCAGGAGGAATTTACTTTCACAGCCGGCGAGCAGGAATTTTACCAGCAAAAAGGTTTCACAAATGAGCCAACGCGATGCCCATCGTGTAGAACCGCGAGAAAACGATCTCGAGATGGTGGCTACACAGGTGGCGGAGCTTACTCATCTGGTGGAGGTGGATTCGGAGGACGCAGAGAGAGGCAAATGTTTGCTGTCGTATGCGCCGAGTGCGGAAAAGACACAGAAGTTCCATTTAATCCTCGCGGAGACCGACCAGTATACTGCTCTGACTGTTATCGAGCACAAAGAGCTTAGATAACTACTAACTTTTATACCGCCGGTTTATTTTTAGGTAAATACCACAAATATTAACCCATATGACCGTGCGTCTGGTGTTTGGTTTCAGATATTATAGAAAGGAATATTGATGACAACCCCTAGGAGGAGATCATCTAAGACCCAATCGGTCGTTCCGCCAACCGCCGATATGGTTGAAGAATGTCCACCGCATCACTGGCTAGTTGTAGCTGGTAGACAAACCTGTAAAAAATGCGACTTAGAACAAGCTGTACCTGCGATGACTGATACCAGAACAACCACTTGGCAAAGAAGAACCGCAGAAAAAGAAGGTGGTACAACTGCTGCGGCGCCGGAGCAAGACAGCGATACAGCTGAAACACCCGAACAAGAAGCAAAAAACAATACAAGTGAAGAAGATGAACCTATAACGTAGTTTCAATCCCACATTCACCCAAGGAGAATTCATATCTCAATATTACCGCCACCTTGGCGAGACAAAACCCAATCGAATTACCTATATCACTATATATTGAAGATATTCAACTAAAAGATTCCATTATGCAACTTCAAAAAAGAATTAAACCGAAAAAAAAACAAGAAGGTCGCTCACACAGGGGTAAGCGTACTGTAAAAAAAGAGGCCCTGTTCGGTAACATTACCATTTCCAAATCTGTATCTCGAGCTTTAGATGAGATGGGATATACGAAACCAACGGAAATTCAACTGGAGTCCATTCCAGTATTATCAAAAGGCGACGACGTTGTTGGCAAGGCTCAAACTGGAACGGGAAAAACAACCGCTTTTGGAATCCCACTTGTCCAAAGCATAGACCCTACGAAACAGGTAACTCAAGGCATTATCCTAGTACCTACCAGAGAATTAGCATCCCAAGTAAGCACAGAAATACGGAAATTAAGCGAATTTCTACCAATTAGAACAATAGCTTTATATGGTGGTCAATCAATCAATAAACAAATAACAGATCTAAGAAAAACTCCACACATCATAGTTGGAACACCAGGAAGAATACTCGACCACATAAGCAGGGGAACCATCAAATTAAATAATATAAGCTTTGCTATATTGGACGAAGCAGACCAAATGCTAGATATAGGATTTGCCGAGGACATGGTAAAGATCATCGGGTTCACACCAAGAACAAGGCAAACTGCTTTATTTTCAGCAACAATTCCTAGAACAATAAAGAGGCTAATTAGCCGTTTCCTGCGCAATCCATCATGGATACAAGTAGGAGCAGAAATTGATGCAGCAGATACTATTAAACAAATTTACTACGAAGTAGCAGATCAAGATAAATTCAAAGGATTAAGTGAACTTCTGTCTTATAGCTCTAAAGAGAATAAAGCGCTCGTATTCTGCAGAACCCAAATAGGAGTAGATAGGCTTACAAAAAGGCTGAGAAATTCTCGGTTTGATGCCAAGTCAATACATGGAGGAATGAGCCAATCCCAAAGAGAACGAGTGATTAGGGACTATAGATCTGGAACTCCAAGAATTTTAGTTGCCACAAATCTAGCCGCCAGAGGCTTGGATATTCCCGAGATCTCTTATGTAATTAATTACAATATGCCTGGGAATATAGAAGAGTATGTTCATAGAATCGGGCGTACTGGAAGAATCGGGAATCTTGGAACTGCAATAACGTTCGTAGGCGAAGACGATTTTAACATGATGGGATTATTAGCAAAAAGATTTGGTGAAAATCTTGAAAAGGGACGCCTCAATCTCTATAAAGCTTAAGAGAGTAAACTCCCCATACGCTTATTCATTAATCAAACCATTCCGATAACGCAGCAATATTAAAATCTAGCCATTGGCTATTAAGATTAATTCTTTCTAGCGATTGCTCTACAGTTCGAGTAGCAGCCGGAACAGGATTGGCATTAAAAAATTCTTTAACATCAATTGCATCCTCTGCAGTGTTAAAAGCACCTGTTATTGACACTAGTCTCATAACAGCAAACCCCCCTCCTCCGTAGCGTCGATCAAATTCTTTCCAATTATCTTTCATGAATTCCCAAGTGCTTCGCAAGGCGTAAGGGTTTCCTGCCAATCCCATTATGATTCTTGGAGTGTCTTGTATACGAATAACATCTGGATCCAGAGAGAGTTCTAAAGCACGGGTAATTAAATCTGGCTGTTTAAATCTGGTCAAAGCTCCCTGGATTCTAACTTTTTCTTCCTGCAAATCAAAACTGTCCGATAGTTGCAGTAGTTGTTCGAATGTGACAGTATCTCCTGATTCTGCAGCTAATCCGTATGTAACTGCCCGTAAGTCAGGACTAATAGAAACCTTATCAATCAAAAATTGTTGAAACCGCTTATTAGCTTCGTCTAAAACATTGTCATTTCCAAAATGTCCTCCTTGATTTAGAGCCACACTCCTAAGCAAAGAGGTCAAATGAGTTTCATCTGAGTTGCCTTCCCAGCCAACACGTTCAATAACTCCTTTAAATAGTGATTCGCTGGACGCATAAAATTCTTCTACAAATGGTTGCTCAAAAAGTAACCGCTCCAAAGAAGACAGTTGACCGGCAATAGCTGCCCATACGCTATAATTGTCATCTTTATCATAAGAATTAAGTAAAGATAGGTAATCATTAGCAGTGGTAAATCTGGCCCGAACTAGAGCGAAAGTGTCTTCTAAAAGGCCTAGCCTATCAGAGGGGTCCAACTCTGCTGAATTTACAGCCTTTGAAAGAGCATCCAATTCGTTTGGGCCATATTTAACCCTATAAAACCCGGTAGTACCGGAGTTAATTTTTATCCAGTCTGAATCTTTCATTTTAGAGAATTTTGTCGTTCTATCAGTCATTAACTGAGCATGTTCATCACCTTCTCCAGCAGATATGGATGTAATGGGTACATGCCATAGAGTAGAATCATTGTTCGGGCCTGAATACAAAAATCTCCTTTGAGTTAAATCAATATCAGTATTTCCATCAGAAGAACGCTTTTTTTCTATCTCTATCAAAGGATAGCCTACTTGCTTAATCCAAGTATCCATCATCGCCGGTACGTTAGTCCCTGAAGCAGTCTCCATTGCGGACCAAAGATCCTTTCCTTCAGCATTAGAGTAAGCATTTAATTTTAGGTAGTCCCTTAATCCAGATTGGAAAATTTCTGGCCCAAGAAATTCTTCTAACATCCTAATAATTGACGCTCCTTTGCTGTAACTAATCGCATCAAAAAGTTGGCTCACTTCATCTGGATTGCGCACCTCTGATTCGATAGGATGGCTATTTTCCAGACCATCCAAACTCATACCAGGAGCTACATCCTCTGATATGAATTGGGTCCAAACTTGCCAATCAGGATATAAATTGTCGGTCGCCTTAGTAGCCATCCATGAAGCGAAACTCTCGTTTAACCACAAATCGTTCCACCAAGCCATGGTAACCAAGTCACCAAACCACATATGTGCCATCTCATGAGCTATGATCTCGACAATCCTCTGACGAGTACCTGGAGACGAACTATCCTCGTCAAAAAGCAAGGCGACCTCCCGATATGTTACTGCTCCCCAATTTTCCATGGCGCCAGCTGCAAAATCAGGAATAGCAATATGATCTAATTTTTCCAAGGGGTACTTTATTCCAAAATATTGGTTGTAGTATTCCAAAAGGTCAACTGCAGTATCTAATGCAAATCTTCCTCTATTTTCTTGCCCCTCTGTAGTCCAGACTCTTACTAAAGTATCGTTATCGCCTTTAGCTTCAATACTTTTCATTTGACCGACGACAAAAGCGAGTAGGTATGTTGACATTAAGGGAGTAGGTTTGAATCGAACCATTACGTTTCCATCGTTCAATAATTCTCTACCCGATTCAAGAGTGTTAGTTATTATTTCTAAATCTTGTTTCACTGTCATTGAAACCTGAAAGGTTGCCTTAATTGCTGGCTCGTCCCAACATGGGAAACAACGACGAGCATCTGTAGCCTCAAACTGGGTTACCGCCATTTTTTTATCTTCGCCATTAAAATCTACATAATTGCTGATATAAAACCCAT
The DNA here is from genome assembly GCA_002450835.1 of Dehalococcoidia bacterium UBA6926. Taxonomy (GTDB): domain Bacteria; phylum Chloroflexota; class Dehalococcoidia; order UBA6926; family UBA6926; genus UBA6926. The sequence goes on along the minus strand of DKAM01000016.1, from coordinate 12,999 downwards.
GAAGCTGATCATTAAGAATCCCTCTAAACTCCATATGCAATTTCGCTGACCCAACCTGAATAGGTTCTTCGAACTCTATGGATGCCGTTTCGGTATCTTGATCATAAGTTACTAGGCCTTTCATTTCTGACCCTGATTCCAGTTGCAAATACGCGTGGTCTATTTCTAGTTCAATAGAATTTAGAACAATCAAATTTGTCTCTTCCAAAACAGATATATCTATTGTTTCGTCTCCCGAGAATGTTTCCTTCTCAAGATCAGGAGATAATCTAATGGTGTAGTTAGATGGCATAACATTGGACGGCAGTAGCGAAAATCCACTATTATTATTGTTGGTCACAGTTTGATCCTCCAGATAATTGGTGTAAAGATATGTTAGCACTACAAAGGTGTGAAATCTCAACTGGATCCAATCTTAGAAGGATCATTCCTTCAATTTTGAATCTATATTAACTGCTACTATCGACTGGAAGATGATAATACAGGAGCACGAAAAGCACGTGAATCGAATTTATCAAAAAAATATGGATTATAAGCACGCCACATCTGCGTCTTCCTCTTTCCATATTAACGATATGAAATGATCACCATTAAATGAAAAAGGCCGCGAAAACTCCAAAATATTATTATGGATGGAATATTGTTCTAGCTAGTTTTTTGGCCCACTTAGCATACGCTGAACAGTACTCTTCTACGCTCGGACTTTTCATGCGTCCATTACAAAATGAATTTTCTTGGAGCCGCTCTCAAATAGCGGTAGTGCAAACGATTTCTCGAGTTTTGGAAGCTCTAGTAGCCCCTTTTATAGGTCCTATAATTGACAGATTCGGTACCAGATCAGTGATACCAGTAGGAGCAATCATAGCTGGAATCTCACTTATAGCCACGACTTTCATTGACGAGCTTTGGCAATTCTATCTACTTAGGGGAGTGGCTGCTGCCATTGGGTTTTCACTAATGGGGTTTCTTGTAACAAGTATAGCTATAAATAATTGGTTCGTTAAAAAAAGAGGTCGAGCATTGGCTATTGTTAATACAGGAAGCACTTTAAGTAACGTTATTTTAATGCCTGTGTCCGTCTATGTTATATCACAATCAGGTTGGCGATCTATGTTCTTTGTATTTGCAGTTATCACTTGGGTGGTTGTATTAATTCCTTCAATAACATGGATGCGGCGAAGACCAGAAGATATGGGTTTACATCCAGATGGAGAAGATCCTCAGAATGCTTTAGAGAGCTCTGAAACAAATTCGGAAATACGGGAACCAGTTTGGACACGAATCGAAGCGATCAAAACTTCTGCATTTTGGTTGATATCTATGAGTTTTGCAATAGCCAGCTTCGCATTTCAAGGGATTAATATAAGTATGGCTCCTTACATGCAAGATTTAAGTTACAGTGATGCAATCGTAGCTAGTGCATTATTTTTTCGAGCCATAGTAATGACAATAGGGTTACCGATAATGGGCCTGATTGCGGAAAAGGCTCAATACGCCTTAGTAAGACTGCTGCCGTTTGCATTGCAAGGAACAGGTTCGCTATTTTTATTGTTTGGCGAAAATCCAATAATCCTTTTTGTGGGATTGGCTATCTACGGTTTAGGAGTAACAGGTATCGGCGTAACACAAGAAGTTATTTGGGCAAATTATTTTGGCAGATATAGCCTAGGAAGAGTAAGATCCGCAGGGTTTGTTGCTACATTTGGGGCCGGGGCAACTGGGCCTATTTTTATGAACTTGGTTTACGATTTTCTGGGCTCTTACAAACCAGCACTCATGCTATTTCTGTTATTTTTCTTCGTCGCTTCGATACTAATAATTTTCGCTCACCCTCCCAAGCCTCCAAAATATATAACAGTCTAAATTAATTTACTTGGGTTGCAGTATGACTAAAGGCTTCGCCATTAATATAGCTAAAGCAGAAACAATATAGACCGAAGCAAATAAAATAAGAGCATAATAGTAATCCCCCATAATGTCGTACATAAATGTACCTGCAAGGGGGCCACCAGCCTGAATTACTAATTGAATAGGTGTAACAAATCCTCTGATCGAGCCCTGATGCGCACGCCCAAAATACTCAGCCCAAACTAGCTGTATCAACATTGGTAAAGCGCCGAAAGCCAAACCATGAACAATTGCAAAGGAATATGCATAAAATAGATTGTCCGTTAACATCAATATACCGACACCTAGAGTTACTATCGCAAATCCTATCGCCATCACGGTCCTAATATGGAATTTCTCAACTATAAATCCGACCCCGACAGCACCCAACGCACTTACACCAGCCCATAAGGTCAATACACTGATTGCAGACTCTTCCGGTATACCCCTATCAGTTAGGTAAGGGAATAAATTAAAATTGATGCCGCCGATATTAAACATGAGGCCACTTGTCGCGATCAAAATAAAATAGAAAGCTGGAGTTTTTATTGCTTCTTTAAGACTATAAGTAACTTCCATTGGTTGATCACCATCACCTGTGATCCCATCAGGTTCAACACCGTCTGGCAATAACCCCATATCTTCAGGTTGTCTCTTTAAGAACATCAAAATTGGTATGAGTGTTGCTAGCCAAACTACTAGAGCCAAAACAACTGACGCACTTCTCCAACCTACGATCGATAGAGAAATCTGTGCTATTAGGGGCATAGCCATTTGGCCAAATCGCGTTCCGACAACCGCGAATGCCATAGCTCGCCCTCTACGCCTGATAAACCACTTTGAAACCACTACTCCGGGGGCTATTTGGAGCAAACCTGCTATTATGAATCGCCCTGTAACGACTGACATATAAAATTGCCACAAGTGATTTACAAAAAATATAGATCCTACTGCTAACCCAAAAAAAGTAAAGCCAAAAAAGAGAACCACCTTCGATCCTTTTTTGTCGAGAATAGGCCCAATCACTAGAGCGAGAAAACCTCCCAATATAGTGCCGACCGTAATGGCACCGGCGAATACAGATCTACTCCATCCAAATTCCTCAGTTATTGGTTTCAAAAAAACGCTCAAAGCGGGATTATAAAGTGCAGTTTGAGCAAAAGTTACCGCTATCATCGTGGCAACAATGAACCAACCAAAAAAAATTTTATTGAATCTAAATTTAGAGTTAGAATTATTCTGTTCCGGAATCATATAAATGAGGATATAGCATTTTATTAAAAAAGATCAATAACGCTGTTATTGTATACAATAGAACTTTGAGGAGAAATCGTTGCTAAAATATACCGTTATTTTGGAACCAGAAAATACTGGAGGATATTCGGTCCATTGTCCGAGTATGCCGGGATGTATAGCCCAAGGGGAAAATAAAGAAAGTGCAATAGAAAATATAAAGTTAGCAATATTGTCGTCAGCAAAAGCATGGAAAGAAGATGACCTGGATCCCCCTGAAGATTCCATAGATAAGATTGCTGATGAAATATTCGAGATACTAATATCCCGACAGAGCGAAAAACTAAGCCTTGCATTAGAAATCGTTGAAGTTTTAGTAGAGTCAGGCGAGTTTTACCAAGGACCGCTTCCAGAAAATGAAATGGGGCCTTTAACACTGATAGTGCAAGAAGATCCAGCGAAAGGGAACATCAAGCCTGGAGCTCTAAGGGGCCTAATACGACACTCAGGAATGACAACTAAGGAATTCTTAGATTATGTTCAATACGAATCAAATATAGTCCAGTTGATAACTAGCAAAAATGTTGATTTGGAAACATAGTATGTGTATGTCTCGTTGACCCTTAATTTATTGATATTTTATACTATCCAGAGTAAACATGATTTAGTAACTCGGCAAAACAAAAAGATCGGACTCTTTTCATGACCTCATTAAAAGAACAGCTTGTCTCATTGGAGAGGCACGCGATCTCAGATTTAGAGAAAATTAGAAACGAACAAGACTTAGACGAATGGCGAATCAATTACCAAGGAAGACGCAATGGACAACTTCCAAAATTGTTGGAAGAATTACCCAAATTACCTATAGAGGACAGGAAGGAGGTGGGTATCGCTGCAAATGAATTACGAGATAAACTTGAAACAGGATACAAGGAACGCTTACAAGAAATAAGAACTGCAGAACTTCAAGATAAATTGTTGGAAGAATCAATAGATGTGTCACTTCCTGGCAGAAAACATGCGATTGGTAAATTGCACCCTACGACTCAAACCATAAGAGAAATAAGCTCAATATTTGTAAATTTAGGATACCAAATAGTGGACGGGCCAGAAGTCGAATCTGATTACTATAATTTTGAAGCTTTGAATATACCCCCCGATCATCCAGCCCGGGATCAATGGGATACCTTGTGGCTGGACTATAACAATGCTGATGGAATACGACCTCTGTTGTTAAGAACTCACACATCTCCCATGCAAATACGCACCATGGAACAACAAGAGCCTCCAATCAGAGTGATTGTCCCAGGCAGATGCTACAGACATGAGGCGACAGATGCTACGCATGAATCAATGTTCTTTCAAATAGAAGGACTTACAGTAGATAAGGGAATAACTTTTGCAGATCTCAAGGGAACTTTATACACATTTGCAAGAAAACTATTTGGTGAAGAACGCAAAATCAGATTCCGATGTGATTTCTTCCCATTCGTCGAACCTGGAGTTGACATGTCCATAGATTGTTTCAGTTGTGATGGAACCGGGTGCAGAGTTTGCTCTAACTCTGGGTGGATTGAAATTATGGGAGCAGGTATGGTTCACCCAAATGTGTTGGAGCGAGTCGGTTACGACCCAGAAATTTACACTGGCTTTGCCTTTGGAATGGGACCAGAAAGAATATCAATGTTAAAGCACGGAATAGACGACATTCGGCATTTCTACAACAACGACCTTCGCTTTCTAGAACAATTTTAGAGAATCGGGTGACATCAATGGATCAATCTTTTTCAATACGGTTGGATTTAAACCCTAATAAACTCGGGGCTCTACTCGCCTGCATCGATTTTGCTGCCCACCATACAGATGAACCCAACAATGCTTTCTTACTCGACTTATCAGATGAGCTTAGAGATACTCAAAAACAATTCCTTGGTGGTATGAGTATAAATATGGGTAATAAAGTGATAAAGCAAATTCAGTCTAGCGAGAAAACCATCTTAAACAAATTAGATAAGGACGGATCAGTATAGATATGGCATCAGAACAAGCAGTCCCCACTAACCAGCCATGCCCCAGTTGCAATGCAATGGTTTTTTATGAAGGTCACAGTGAACTCAAAACGTCGCTAACACCTCACCGTTTCCATTGTCACACTTGCGGAAAATTATATGTTGTGAGATCTACATCACACAAACCTCCGAAGTTCCCTATTTCTGCGAAACATGAGGCAACAGACGCGGATTCACCAGAAATTCAAGAAGCTCACGACCATGATGAGTGATAGTATCGAATGGCGAAGGGGTTGCTAAAATGCGTATTTCTATAAAATGGCTAAAAGAATATGTAGACTTTGACTACTCCCCAGAGGAATTAGCTGAAAAATTAACAATGGTTGGATTGGAAGTAAGTAGCATAGAAAAAATTGGAGGGCATTGGCATGACATATTGGTTGGGCACGTCAAAAGCCTAAATCCCCACCCCAATGCTGACCGTCTAAAATTAGCCACGATTGACGTAGGACATGAGAGTTTAACGGTCGTTTGTGGCGCACCTAACATAGAAGAGGGCCAAAAAATACCGTTAGCTTTAATTGGATCAGAAATTTATGATGCAGACAGAAAAAAACTGATCGCTCTAAAATCAGCAAAAATAAGAGGAACTGTATCTGAGGGGATGGTTTGTTCTGAAAGAGAACTCCAAATTAGTGATGATCATGAAGGAATTTTAGTCCTTCCACAGGACGCTTCACCTGGAATGCCATTGGATGAATATCTAGGAGATACAACGCTCGAAGTTGAAGTAACTCCTAACAGACCAGATTGGTTATCTATGATAGGGGTTGCATGGGAAGTTGCAGCAATTACTGGCCAAACCGTTCGAATGCCCGACACTTCTTACGAAGAAGATAGTAAATTTAACATTGAAGAGCTGGACGCGGTTGAAGTTATTGATAAAGGTTTAGCTCCACGCTATACAACTAGTATCGTTCAAGATATATCTGCTGATACCCCATCTCCTGGGTGGATGCAATTACGTCTGAAATCCGCCGGAGTCCGACCCATCAGCAGTGTTGTAGATATTACTAATTATGTAATGCTAGAGTACGGACAACCCTTACATGCATTTGATCGAAATAAACTTTCCCAAGGCAAAGTGATAGTTAGGGCTGCCAAAAATCAAGAGGTGATAGAAACTTTAGATGGTAAATCATACAAACTTTCCGAAGAAGACCTAGTTATAGCCGACACTAAAGGCCCAGTAGGTTTAGCAGGCGTAATGGGCGGCCAAATTTCTGAAGTAGACGATAATACTAAAAACATACTTCTAGAATCTGCCACTTTCCATTTTGCATCCATCCGTCGAACGGTCCAAAGACACCGATTAGAAGTAGGTGGTAAAAGAGGAACAGAAGCATCCCTAAGATTTGAAAAGTCTTTACCCATAACTTTACCAATGGAAGCGCTGAAACGAGCTACTAAGTTACTAGCTGAGATATGTGGTGGGAAAGTAATTACAGGAACCATAGATACAAATCCTAAACCTGACAATCTAAGTTCTATTAAATTGACCTCTAAAAAATTAAAAGGTGTTCTGGGATTAGATTATGGAATAAATAAAGTTGAGGATACACTGAGTTCCCTAGGATTTATAACTACATCAACACAAGATGATGATGGATATTCTGTAGAGGCAAAAATACCTTTTTGGAGAGCAGATATAAGTATACCTGAAGATTTAGTGGAAGAGATAGCGAGAATTATCGGGTATGATTCTATCCCTTCGACCCTACCTTCGGGAAGCTTTCCTCAGACACTAGATAACCAAACCAGAATAACAAAAGAATCGATTAGAGATGTTCTAGTATCACTAGGTTTACAAGAAACTATAAGTTATCCTTTGGTTTCTATTGAAACTATAGAAAATTCAATTAACACTAAAACCAAACGGCCGCCAATGCGAGTCTGGAATCGCATATCTCCAGACCAAGAATTTTTACGAACGACCCTACGTGGTAGCCTTTTAAATATTTTTTCAGGAAATGAGAAGGTTGGGCGGAATGATTCGATACGAATATTTGAGTTAAGTAAAATATATATACCAACGGAAGACGGGCCTCCTAAGGAGCAAGAGACACTTGTGGGTTTGATAGGAGGCAATCAAAACGATCGAAGCTGGAGTGCTGAAAGCAAAGAAATTGACTTCTTTGACGGCAAAGGAATTGTAGAATCACTCCTAGATTTTCTATCTATCAAAGCCTCCTTCAAACCACAAGAAGATCGGGTACTAACCTCGGGAAGGACAGCTTCAATATTGCTAGATGATCAAGAAATAGGAGTAATCGGAGAAGTTCATCCAGAGACGCTAGATGCTTTTGAAGTAAAAACAAAGAGAGTTACCCTGTTTGAAATAAACGTTGAATCCCTTTCTAACTTAAGAAAAACAGAGCGTTTATCCTGGAACCCAATCTCTCGGTTCCCGGGGCTCGTCAGGCAACTGGATCTAATAACTAATGCATCTACTCCCGCAGGAGCTGTACAAGATATCATTATTCATTTCCCTTCAGTCGCAAAGTGTACCCTTTTGGATATCTATAGTGGACCTCAGATACCTCAAGGTAATAAATCTCTATCGTTTGAAGTCGTCTGGCAATCCCCTTCTCGAACATTAACTGACAAAGAAGTAGAGATAGCCCTCTCCCAGCTTCTTGAGATACTCAACGAAAAAACCGGTTCAACATTGAGGCTCGAATAGAATGAAAAACAGGGTAAAAAAATGATATCCGTTGAAGAAGCTCTAAAACATGTAATGGATAACGTAAAGCTGTTGACTCCGATAGAAAAACCTATACTAGATTCTCTTGGATTAGTAATTGCAGAAGACATAACATCAACAATTTCTATCCCACCAACAGATAACTCAGGAATGGATGGCTATGCTGTACGTTCTGAAGACATACGTGGTGCAAATCCGAATAATCCCCGCACACTAAAAATAATCGGCGAAGTAGCCGCAGGATCGATGCCTGATAAAGTACTCGAGCCAATGACAGCAATCAGGGTAATGACCGGCGCAACTATCCCCATGGGAGCCGATACTGTAATCAAATTTGAAGATACTAACGACTTAGAGCGTATCAACAAAATCAAAGATACAGAAAATATCCTCATATATAAGTCACCGCTCAAAGGCACAGCAATACGCAAGGCAGGTGAGGATATACAACCCGGAACAACCATCTTGAATATTGGAACAAAATTAACACCAGCTTCGATAGGACTATTGGCTTCACTAGGAAAAGAGTCAATACTCGTCTACCCTCGACCAAAGGTGGCAATAATTTCATCTGGTAACGAACTTACAAAGCCAGGAACACCATTAGGTGCAGGCCATATATATGATATAAACACTTATTCCTTAAGTGCATTAATAGAATCTTACGGGGGTACTCCCATGATAATGGGGATCGCTGAAGACAATGCAGAATCTTTGAGCAAATTAATTAACGGATCTAGGGAAGCTGACTTAATCATCACCTCAGCAGGTGTATCTGCAGGCTATTATGATTTGGTCAAGGATGTAATCAAAGATTACGGTTCCATTAGTGTTTGGAGCGTCAAAATGCGACCGGGCAAACCCGTCGTATTTGGGGTTCTCGATGGTAAAAAAACGGACCGGTGGGATAAAACTGTACCCTTAATCGGACTTCCTGGAAACCCAGTGAGTGCGATGGTTGCTTCACATATTCTAGTAAGACCTGCAATTCAAAAAGTCATGGGTGGAACTCAATTTAAAGCTAGAACAATTGAGGCTATACTAGAAGACCCAATAATCAATGAAGATGGTAGACGAGTTTATGCTCGAGCTATTTTAAGTAAAAATCCAGATGGACAATATAGAGCTCAATTAGCCGGTTCCCAAGGTTCAAATATTCTTTCAACCTTAGCTAACTCAAACGGACTTGCTATTTGTCCGGAAACGGTAAGCTCACTGCCTGCAGGATCAAAAGTTATTGTTGAACTAATCGATCAACAATTAAACCTTTGAATTATAATCAAATCATTGTAATAAAAAGAAATAGCTCATGTTTATTCTCCCTTTCATAAATCCAATTCCGCACTGCTCCACAGTGATTACAACAATGTAAATAAATGGTATAGTCTTGGTGCTGAGACATTTAAAAGATGTTTATTACGTAATAAAAAGTGTTTGGCTTAAGTTCAGTTAGGAGAAAAACATGGATTTTACCTTTGATGCAGAAGCAGAAAAATTCAGGGCTGAGGTAAGAGCCTTTATTCAAAAAAACTGGGACCCAAAGGACTTCAACACTGATTTGAACGTTTTTGGTTACGATTTTGATAACCCAGAATACAGAGACCATGCTCATAAATTTCAGGAAAAACTCATTGACCAAGGGTACTGGACCATGTCCTGGCCTGAAGAATACGGTGGACAAGCTGCTCCTTTAACTAAGCAAGTTGTTTATTCGGAAGAATTGGCTTACGCTGGCGCTCCTCAAGGAACTCCCGGGGGCAATATCACCGGAGCAATAATGTTCCATGGTAACGATGATATAAAGTCGGAATTTCTGGGTAAAATGGCAAAGAATGAGATTAATTGGGCTCAAGGATTCTCCGAACCAAACGCAGGTACAGACCTCGCTAGCCTCACTACCAGAGGTGTAGAAGATGGAGACGATTACGTTGTTAACGGACAAAAAATTTGGTCTTCTGGCTCACATTATGCAGATTGGTATCACGTTTTAGTACGAACTGACCCCGAAGCACCAAAGCACCGGGGAATAACATACCTTATGATGCAACTAAAAGACCAAGATGGCACTCAAATGCCAGGAATCACCTTGCGCCCTCTCTACGACATGTTTGGGCGCCGGCGTTGGAACGAAGTATTTATGGACGATGTACGAGTACCAAAGCGACAAATAATCGGAGAGGTTAACAGAGGCTGGTATGCGGCGATGACCACCCTGAATTTTGAAAGAGCAGGAGGAACCGGTGCTAGAAACGTAGCAGTTCTTGAAAATTTCGTCAGCTTAGCAAAACGCTTGAAGTTTAATGGTGAACCTATTCTAAATGACCCGCTTGTAAGACATAAATTAGCAGATCTCCGAATAAGAGTTGAAACGGGAAGAATGCTATCCTTACGCCTTATCTGGTTACAATCCAAGGGAGAAGTGCCACAAACTGAAAGCCTTATAGCGAATTTCTACGGTTCTACCATGAATAAATTCCATTTTTGGCCTACATTGGCTCATATATTGGGCCCATACCGAGCTCTTCTTCAAGGAGAGAAAAGATCACCCGACAATGGGATGTATGGTACAAACTACGCGCTAAGTATGGTGACGGGATATGCCGGTGGTGGAGGAATCCTCTTATCGCCTAACTTGATAGCACAAAGAGGGCTGGGTTTACCTAGATAGAATATCCTATCTAGCTTGTTATCTGAATTACTTCAGAAATAGTTAGAGGGAAGATAAACTATGCGGATTTTAGCAGTCGTAATAGGCCTACTCAGTATTCCGGCATTACCTCTTCTGGGAGGTGTCGGAGGTATTATAGCAATTCTTTTCGCCATCGCTATTTATATCTATGGATCCAAAGAAGCAGGAAAAAAAGCAGCGAGAAAAGCAGCAGAATTAGCAGCCTATGCAGCATCGCCAGAAGGAAAAGCAGCAGCAAAAAAAGGACACTCAGTCCTAGCTCCTGAAAGAGTTTGGTTAGCACCTAGAGATGATTTATTGAAAGAACCACCACCGCCCAGAGTGGGGGAGAACCGTGCACCTGCATACTGGATGATCGGAGGTGGGATTGTAATACTGATTATTCTCGTAGCGACTCAAGGTTAATGCTCCCAAATCTCCATAATTTTCACCCTCCAATAATTGGGACTACTAACTAATACTTATTCTTCGCATCACAGTTTTTATAAAAAATAAATCATATACAAACTCTGATCGAATATAAACAACTAGAGCTGATACCACCATGCATATCAGTCCCCAGAAATCGGGAAATTCATACTGCAATCCAACAAGATTATAACTATAGTTAAAAGAATAACTTACTATCATCGTGGTAATAACAAGAGACACTCCAGAACCTACAAATTTCCAATCTGTATTTTTTATTTTGAAGAGCAATAGTATGCCTAATGGAACATTCATAAAAACAACTAGTGGATTTAAAATCAATAGAATACCCAATAATTTTGCCAATCCAGAACCCCCCTTAAAAGAATGGAAAATCGGGAAAAAGGATCCTAATAAAAAGATTGCAGCAAAAACAGAAAAAACAATTGGGTGAAAGTCAAAAACATTCTGAAGTAAATATTTAATAACAAATAAGGATAGAAAAGCAGTTGAAATATCGCCAATTAGAACGACAATCCCATATTTAGCTCCTAATTGGAGAGTGGTATTTGCCATTCCCGGATTTTTAGTCCCTAGTTGTCTTACGTCTTTACCGCTAATTTTTGTTGCTATAATCGCCCATAAAATAGAACCACTCAAGTAACTAAAAACGCTGATTAATAAAAACCACACTAGATTATTAACAAAATTATCCATTTTCTCTAGACCAACATATCTGCTAAAGATTCGTATAGCAATCTAAGTGCCAAAACGGTCAGAACAAAGCTGAATGCTTTACGGAAAATCTGTTCTGGCATCCATAGCAAAATCGTCTTTCCGGACCAAGTACCGACGATCCCAAATAGAATCATGGACACTATAAGGGAAATATAAGGAGCGAAAGAAAAACCTAAGAAGCCAAAGGTTAAGATCTTAACGCCGTGTTGCCAAGACATGAACGCTGCATGAGTAGCTACAGTCATCCTACGCTCACTGGTAGTAGCTCTTACGAATGGAGCTATCAATGGGCCTGATCCCCCAACAAACATAGTTGCAAATGATGATACAACTCCGACTCCAAAAAAGGTCTTCCTTGACGCACTACTCACCCCTGTAGAAGGGCCCCACAAAGAGTAAAGTATGAACAGCCCTATTATTCCTTTCAATAAATTCGCTGGTAAAGCAAAAACTATTTGACCTCCTATAGTCGCCCCAATAATAGTTCCCAAAACGAAAGATGTCATCCACGTATATTTGATATGGCGCCACATCATAGTAGCTCTAGAAAAGTTTGAGCTAACTTGTATAACTGCGTGCACGGGGATTATTGCAATAGGAGGCATCAAAGATGCAATTATCGATATCAGCATAGCACCTCCGCCAAGCCCGAAGGCAGCAGATATAACAGATGTGAAAAAGCTAGCAAGACAAAGTACAATAAACGCCCACTCAGAAATACCGGTAGAGCTTGATAAAAAGGTGTCTAAAAAATCCATAATTTTATATGAATCTTACTCGTTATTTTTCCGTCCAACAAACTGACATCACAGAAAGGCCTGGGTTTACGTAATAAACCAACCTTATCATAGTGATTAGTTATTGCCCGTCCGCTGACTATACTAACCATTCTACAGAGCACCCTAACGAGGCCCTGAATGGTACTTTACTCCCCCTAGACTATGGTGTTATGGTGCCAGTGTTGAGGGGTTTCCCTTTTTTAGATTTCAAGGGAACGGGAGGAAAAAACTCATGGATTTTAACTTTGATGAAGATGCAGAAAAGTTTAGAGCTGAAGTACGTGATTTTATTAAAAAAAATTGGGATCCAAAGGGGTTCTTAGGTCACGAGTTTTCAGTTAGGTCTTGGGATTTTGACAATCCACTTTCTCGAGAAAACGATAAAGAATTTACAAAAAAGTTAGTTGACCAAGGCTGGTACACAATGTCTTGGCCAAAGGAATATGGGGGTGGTGAATATCCCCTAAGTAAACAATTCGTATATACAGAAGA
>DKAM01000024.1 GCA_002450835.1 Dehalococcoidia bacterium UBA6926 | reverse complement strand
CCTAGCTGCAACAGAAGAGATATTAATAATTTTTCCAGACTGTTTTTCAATCATATGTGGTAAGACTGCCTCTGTCACCCTATGCAATCCTTTAACATTAACTTCCCATGTAAAATCCCAATCTTCGTCTCTCCAAACTGTCCCTGTAGATCCAGGAGCACCAGCCACTCCAGCATTATTTACTAATATATCTACATCAGAAAATTCTAAAGCTTCATTTATTCCATTTTCAACTTGGGATTGGTCTGTAACATTCATTTCGATATACAAGTATTTAATATCGTATTTACTTGCCAGATCACTTATTGCTGATTTATTCCTATCATCTATATCAGTAATAATTAAATTTGCCCCTTGTTGAGCCATTTTAGTAGATATGCCAAAACCCAAACCTTGACCACCACCAGTAATAATTGCGGTTTTTCCAGATAAATCTGCTAACAAAACTTTCTCCTTACAAATATATAGAAAGTTAGTTTATTCGAATCAAAGAGTTAAATAAAGAAAGAGCCCAACAATGTGGGCTCTTTCTAAAAACTATTTCTAGTTATTTTTACTGAACAGCAGTTAGTTTGTGAAGCACTAGACCCCATGTAAGGTGCCAAGAAGCTTCGTTTACATAACTGTCTTGCTTAGGACCTCGGTCAACAGGCCATCCATCCCAATACTCTCTGCTCATCACAATTCTGTGGTAGAACTCAAGAATTGGCACGTCTGGAAGTTCTTCGATCCAAATTTCCATAGCGTCATGGTAGTAGTCCATGATTGTGTCAGTTTCATCTGGGTGAGTCTGAGCGATCTTATCAGTAAGTTCGTCCCATGTAGCATTCTCCCAGTGGTAGAAGTTAACTTGGTGACCACCTGGAATGTTCACAGATGAACTCTGGTAAAGCTTCATAGTAAAGTAAGGGTCTCTTACTGAACCACCGTGTCCAAACATTAGACACTCGAAGTTACCTTCAGCCATTCTAGATGAAGCATCTGGCGGCTGGATGTAGCTAGCATTGATTCCACCTTTTCTTAACTGCTCAGCAGTTAGAGGTCCAAGGTCAACCCATGGGCTAAATCCAATAATTTCACAGTTAATCATTTCGCCGTCTTTTTCCCACATTCCATCGGAATTCTTAGCGTATCCCTTGTCAGTGAAGATAGCGGCAGCCTTGTCAGGCGCATACAAAGTAGTGTCTCTGTCACCTACTAGTAGGTCAGCAACACCATCAAAGTATTTCTGTAGAGGAGGGTACTGTGGCATAGTCAACGGGTTAAGAGCCGCTGCTCCATCGTAACCTACTCTTGAAAGCTCTTTTCTGTCAAGCAAGTAACTCATTGCCCATCGGATGTCTTTGTCATCATATGGTCCGTATTTACCTGAGTTGTTAAACGCAAGCGATACTGGCCACCAGTCAACATATCCGTATGGAGACTCTTGTTCAGAGTGAGTTAGAAGCTTAGAGTTTTGAGACAAAGTCTCTTTAATAGTTTTAGGAGTAGTCATTGCAGCATAGTCCACATCACCCTTAATTAGAGCTTGTGCAGTAGTCTGCTGGTCTCCTGTACCTGGTAAGTAGATAATTCTTTCTACTTCAGGAAGTACACCATAACCTTTAAGGTCTGACTTTCCTTCACCCCACCAAGAATCAGCTCGGTCGAATACTTTTTGTTCAGGTGTTCCTGCTACTATTCTCCAAGGTCCTGTAGTTACTGGAAGTCCAGCATCTACATCAAAAGCCTTGAATGTAGTCCAGTCCTGGCCGTTATAAATGTGCTCAGGAACCATGTAAACACCAATATCGAACTTGTATGTCAACAAGAACATAAATCTTGGATCTGGTCTAGTTAGTGTCACCTTAACAGTGTGGCTGTCTACTTTAGTAGCAGTATCCATCACTGCATCGATGTCAGTACCCCATCGCACTTCTTCTGCATAGTCCTTCAAAGTGTTAAGGGTGTATACAACGTCATCCGCGTTGAATTCTTCACCATCACTCCAGTTAACTCCCTTTCGGAGGTTAATTGTAAGTTCAGTGAAGTCACCGTTCCAATCCCAGCTTGTTGCCAACCAAGGAATTGTCTCATCAGCGAAAGCACTGAAGAAAGCTAGAGGTTCATAAATAATGTTTGGACCTCTTTGGTGGTTAGCACCAATTGCATACGGGTTCCACAATTCATGGTCTGTGTGTCGACCTTCAGAACCTCCTTGGAAGGTTATGAAAGTTTTTGCACGGTCCACTGATTTGAGTCCACCCGAGCTAGAACTGGCAGATTCCTCTTTTTTCGCTGGTGGTTGAGTGCTCTTTTCAAGAATCTTAACTTCTGACTTAGACTCAGAAGAAGATGATGTTGATGAAGATGCAGTTTCTGCATCATCGTCTCCACCACAAGCAACCATAACAAGAGAAAGAGACATCAATACGGCAAGCATTAATGATAGAAGTTTTCGACTCATCTACCTATTCTCCTTTATGAACGGGCAGTTGCCCGTACGTAGTTTTTAAAAACCATCTTAATAAATTAGTCAGCGTTCAAGTTGAAAAATAACAAAATCACAACTCACACCAATTAAGATGATTATGGAATAATACCACAATTTTTAAAAATGCAATAATTTAAGAAACATACTAGAAACATTTTTGAAACAAACACTTGTAAAAGGTATCAATCAGGGTTATATTTACTAAGTTATTCTGTTATGAATATATTTCAGGCTTTATATATATATACTAAAAATTTGAATAAACTATTTAAGGGAAATTAAATTATGACCTTTCGGGATATTTTAGCTAGCATTTATACAAATTACATTTTTAGAAGATTTTTGTTTTTTTTACTCATTATTTGGATAGCCAGTACAGCAATATTTTTAATACCAAGACTATCGGGTCAAGATCCTGTAAAAGAGAAGTTGTTACTAGAAGCCCAAAGAGGTGGACATATGCAGGCAGGTCTAGAAGAGATGGCAGCTGAGTATTCTAGAAAATTTGGCTTAGATAAGCCATTAATAGTTCAGTATGGTAACTATATGGCAGATCTGTTCAGATTTGATTTTGGGCCATCAATTGCTTACTTCCCCAAGTCTGTTAATTCATTAATTGGCGATTCCGTCATATGGACATTTGGATTGCTAGCAGTTTGTACATTTATTGCATTCTTTGTAGGGACGATTGCTGGCGCCTTATTGGGTTGGCCTAAGTCCCCTAATTTCCTTCAATACATATTCATGCCTATACTTACGTTGGCCGCAATACCTTATTATCTACTTGCCCTTGTATTGATTTATATTTTTGCATTCAATCTTGACTGGTTTCCGCTTTTTGGTGGATATGCAGTGGCCACATTACCAGAGTGGAGTTTTAATTTCGCATGGGATGTAGTTCATCATGCTGTATTACCTGCATCCTCAATTGTTCTTGCTTCATTAGGTTTTTGGGCTCTTGGGATGAGAGGAATGATGGTTACCAATCAGGGTGAAGACTTTATGATTGCTGCC
>DKAM01000021.1:144797-164338 GCA_002450835.1 Dehalococcoidia bacterium UBA6926 | reverse complement strand
GAATGGAGCCACCCTAGTAGAAATTAATCCGGAACCATCGGCTTTGTCATCTATTTGTGATATTGTGATTCAAGCGCCCACAGGGGTTGCATTACCCGCTTTAGTAAAACTATTGGAACGAAAGACTGTATAAATAATGACCACGGAAGAAGGTAGTCCTAAAATCGCAACCGATGCGGTTTGGGACGCACTGGATGAGTGCGGAGTAGATCAAGTATATGGTATTCCTGGCGCGGTTACAGTGCGTCTTTACAACGCATTATACGAGAGACAAGATAAATTTAATGTAGTTCTGGTGCGTCACGAACAAACCGCCTCCACGATGGCAGAAGGATATGGCAGAGTCACAGGTAAACCAGCTGTAGTCCTTGGACAAGGCCCATTCATCGCCACGAACGGTGGCGAAGCGATAATAGAGGCCTACCTGAGTGGGACGCCCATGATTATCATATTAGATGCCTCAATTAATAATTTTTCCCAGCACGGAGTTTATCAATCGGGTACCGGAGATTATGGAAGCTATGATCTAAGGCAAATGATGTCTGGAATGACTAAATATATCGCTTATGCAACTACGCCTAAAGAAACCGTCCAGGGAGTGCAACTCGCATATAAACATGCCATATCAGGGCGACCTGGCCCCACTTGTGTAATCATAAAAGATCCGTCGGCCTTAGGCCAACTAGATCTTAATACAGCTCCCAAAGTATATCCTACAGACCGATATTTGAATGTTTCAAAGTCACTGGCACCTACTGAAGACATTGAAAAGGCATCAGCACTGTTATCCAAAGCAAAAAAACCCGCGATAATTTCAGGAAATGGCGTGCATCAATCGAAAACTTATGCTCAACTTCAGTCGATTTCCGAAAAATTGGTTGCGGGTGTTGCTACCTCTTATAGAGGGAAGGGAACATTTTCAGAGGCACACCCATTGGGTTTAGGGGTTATGGGTCTTTTCCCAGAACCAACTGCCAATGCTGTGGTAGCAGAGGCCGATTTGCTTTTGGTAGTCGGTTGTAGACTAGGTCCAAGTGATACCGCGAATGAAAATCCGCTACTAATCGACCCTACACGACAAAAAATCATACAAATTGATATTGAACCTAGAAACGTAGGTTGGACTTTCCCAGTCGATGTTGGTTTGGTTGGAGATGCGTCTCTAATACTAGGACAACTAGAAAAAGCTATACCTGAGGTTTCACAAAAAACCCGGAATCAACGAAAAGATTACATAGAGAAACAAAAGATTGAACATAGTTATTTCTCTGATGTGGAGTCCATGTCCGATGATTTTCCAATAAGGCCCGAAAGATTACTCGAAGAGATTAACAGTATCGTTGAACCAAACGCTATTGTTGCTCTAGATGCTGGGAACAACAGAGTTTGGACTACTCACTACTATCAAGTAAAAGATCCTGGAATCTTACTGGTACCAGGTGGAACTGCGGGAATGGGTTGGGGACCAGGCGCAATACTAGGCGCAAAAATAGGTGCTCCCGAGCGCCAATGTGTCAGCATTAGCGGCGATGGTGGCTTTGGTTTGGCAATTCATTCGTACATAACTGCTGTCGATGAAAATCTTCCAATAGTATTTATTGTTATGAACGATTCTGCTTTAGGAATGGTAACTAGAGGACAAGGTGAAAAGAGAATTGCCTCTGAGTTCAGACCCACAGAATACTGGAAGATTGCCGAAGCATATGGCGGACAAGGTTTTAACATTACAGAAGCAGAACAGATCAAGCCTGCGCTACAAAAAGCTTTGTCTGAAAATCGCCCTTCAGTACTAGACATAAAGATAGATCCCAATATAGATTACCTAAAACTTAGAGCAGTAGATTTAGTCAGCTACCAATATAGGGCAATATAATTGGTAGAGTTAAAGCCTTTCACTGGAACCAGATACAATTCTGAACTTATATCTGATCTATCCTCCACGATTGCCCCACCCTACGACGTCATTTCACAAAAAGAACAAGACGAATTGTATGCAAAAAATCCATTTAACGTTATCCGGCTGGAGTACCCTAAACCGCAAGATGGAGACGGCAACCCCTACACAACAAGCGCGTTAACACTACAAGAATGGAAAAAAAACGGCATCCTAAAAGACGATAAGCTGAGCTTTTATCTTCTACGTCATTCATTTGATTTTCAAGGAAGATATTACGAGCGGCTGGAGCTACTAGGAGCAGTACCAATACAACCTTGGTCACATGGTAGCGTTCTACCGCATGAGCATACTGGCGAAAGCGCAAAACTCGATAGATTGAATATGTTAAGAGCTACTAAAACCAATATAAGCCCCATAATGACCGTATACGATGATAATTCAAATAAACTAACTGAAATACTCAATAGTATTGTAAAAACTCTTCCGCTGATCTCTGAATTTGTGACCGACGACAATGAAAAATATACTTTCTGGCAGATAACAGACCCACAGAGAATAGAGGCTATCCAGAATTCTATTCAAGGACCATTATATATAGCGGACGGCCACCACAGATACGAAACATCTTTGAATTATCAAAACGAAGAGAATGCTTCAGGAAATCTAAGCACAGCAATAAATTACATTATGGCTTCTGTAACTCCTATACAAGATCCGGGGTTAGTAAGCTTGCCTTACCACCGAATGCTGCAAAATCTTTCGCAGGATCAAATTAATAGAATTCTTAGACAAATGAGCGTTTATTTTGAATCTCGATCTTTCAATATAAATGGCAAACCTAAGGAAGCAATTTACGAATTAATTGAAGATCAGGTATACCAAACACCTGATGCAACTATAGGGTTTATTGATGATGGTATGGATGAACTATTGGTATTAACAATAAAGGATCCTGAAGCTGCCCAAGGTTTATTTTCTAGTGAATCAGATATCTGGGCTAAATTATCACCATGTATTTTTTCTGATGTACTATTAAAACCTTCCTTGGGAATGCTCCAACAGGAAGCGGAAGATAGGGGTTTTCTAACATATACAAGAGACCCTTTTGAGGCACTAGAAAAATTAGATTCAAAACAAGTTGAACAAGTATTCATTTTGGATGGCGTCCCCATGGATCGCATGACAAAAATAGCGCAAGAAGGTGAGCGCCTTCCCCACAAGTCCACATACTTCCATCCTAAGGTAGCAACAGGGTTTGTGCTAAATACACTGGATAGATAATTGATTTACGAGTAGACTATGTTCCTCTGGAAAGAGACTGGTTTTAACAAGGGGGAATTTTTTATGTCTTCACAAAATACCGAAACCGATGATCAAGTCTATATAACAGCCGAGGGATTAGAAACACTAAAGGTTGAACTGGACCATTTAAGAACAACGCGTCGTACTGAAATAGCAGAACTGATTCAAAAAGCGAAAGAATTAGGAGATATCACGGATAGCGCGCAATATGACGCTGCCAAGGAGGAACAGGCATTTCTAGAAGGCCGGATACGACAGCTTGAAGATCAAGTAAGTCATGCCAGCATTATAGATGAGAGGGAATCCTCAAGAGGTGTGATACGAATTGGATCAAAGGTTACACTTGTAGACAATGACGGAACTGAAGAGAGATGGGAAATCGTAGGAAGAGCAGAAGCAGATGCCACAAAGGGTAGGATATCTAACGAGTCACCTGTCGCAAAAGCGATTATTGGAAGAAAAAAGGGAGAGACGGCTCAAGTCAATACTCCAGGTGGGGTAATAGATCTGAAAGTAAAATCTGTAGAATAAAATCGCTGTTCAAACTTTCAATGCAGCGATAAAAATAGTTCGAATTTATATAGAGCCCGATATTTGTAGCTGTTTTCCTTCAGTTTTGATTGCAGGTGCTAAAATCAATTCAGCTTGCTGAAAATCCTTTATAGAGGGTGCACCACACATACCCATAGCAGTCTTCAATGCCCCTACGAGATTCTCAGTCCCATCTGTTTTATCTGTAGGACCATTTAATATTTGGTCTAAGGATCCGCGAACACCAACGCGAATTCTCGTCCCTCTGGGTAAATCAGGATGAGGTGTAGCCATGCCCCAATGATAGCCCTTTCCTGGAGCTTCTTCTGTACCAGCAAAAATTGAACCTAACATTACTCCGTCAGCACCGGACACCAACGCTTTGCTTAAATCGCCACCGCTTCTTATCCCACCATCGGTGATTATTGGCACGTAGCGGCCTGTCCGCCTATAATATTCATCCCTTGCCGCCGCAGTATCGATAGTCGCCGTAACTTGTGGGACACCAATACCTAAAACTTCTCTACTCGTACAAGCTGCGCCAGGCCCAACCCCAACTAGTACCCCTGAAACTCCTGCTTCCATAAGCTCTAATGTAGAACCGTAAGAAACTGTATTACCAATAATTACAGGTATAGGTATTCTCTTTACTAGATCTTCGATATTTAATCCCACCGAGTCTCTAGAAATATAACGCGCTGTTGTAACAGTAGAAGCGCAAACAAAATAATCTGCACCTGCATCCACTATTGCATCGACAAACTGATTAGTATTAGCGGGAGTTATTGAAACAGCGACTACCGCTCCTCTTTTTTTCATATTCTCAATCGAATTGACCATATGCTCTTCTTTAAGGGGAGCCGAGTATATTTTTTGGAGAACTGCAGTTACTTTATCTGCAGGAGCATCTATCACTTGGCGAAGCATTTCTTCTGGGTTAGGATATCTGCCGTGGACGCCCTCTAAATTAAGTGTTGCTAGGCCACCTTTTTGGGTATATAAAGCAGCAAATTCTGGATCAACTACACCATCCATCGATGCAGCCAATATTGGTAAATCAAATTCTCTATCGCCAATAGTTAATCCTATTTCTGCATCCTTTGGGTTCATCGTTAATTGCCCTGGGACTATGGCCACTTCTTCAAACCCGTATGCTCGCTTCAGTTGTTTGAAGTCGCCTCTTTCACGCTCTTTGCCTTGCATTTCTGCTAAAGCGGATGGTGACGTTATCATTAAATTTACCTCTATTCTTAACTAACGGTTATCAAGCACAAAAACAGGTGAATTACATTTAGGTATAAAAAAAACGCGCAGAAGCGCGTTACAGTAATTGTTGTTTGGCATTCGTTCGTCCATGAGTAATTATCACAATATTACGTGAAACAGTCAACACCGACTAACGAATATATTATTATCCCCCGAACCCACCGCTTTCAACAAATCCAGGATAAGCGACAGAAATTTTTTCTTTCACTGAAGACCTTAAGATAGTAAGTTCCTCATCGGTAGGCAGCGCTGTCTCTGGAACATCAGAAGGTATATCAAATTTGAAGCCTGTGTTCTCAACAACCTCTTCTACACTAACGCCAGGATGCACTGACTCAAGCTCAAATCCCTTTCTTTCTTTCAAAAATTTCATAACGCACAAATTTGTGATCAACATCGTTGGTCCACCTGGTCGGTGTACCCTCTCGTCACTAGTGCCAGGGGTAGTAATAAAATCAACATCTTCCACAAATACTCTTGGGGTATGTTCCATACGGAAAAGGATAATCCTCTGTGTCATAAAATAAAGCATCCCAGATCCTGCAGCCCCAGGTAGTCTGACATCAGGTCGATCATGGTCACCGATGGTAGTTAAATTGATGTTTCCGTGTCCATCCATCTGTGCTCCGCCAAGAAAAAAAAGATCTAATTTACCTCTTTGAGCAATATCAAAGGTTTCCTTACCACTTATAGGGCTTAACGCTGGATCATCAGAACCGATTGCAACATAGATCATATCTGGAGCGGTAGTATATTGAGCCAAAAGCACTCCCGACATCGGCACGGGCGAGGCCGCCCCGGTGCCTACATAAGTTTCATCACGCACTTCCTTTGAAATGCGCGCTGCCATGAGCTCCCCAATCGTAAAATCATCGGAGGTAAAGGGCAATTGATCACCTCAAAATTAATTATTAATCAAATCTATTAACGAGAAACCGCTAAAACCATCTCCTGATATTCAGCTTCAGTATGACCAATCACATACTTGTCCAAATATTCTCTGTACGCTTCTGGAGATTTAGCAGCAACTATGTACTCACTCAGATGATTCTGGTCGACATCGTAAACAGGTTCCATAGCGCCTGGATGAGCGGCGTTAGGGCTCAGCACTACAGTGTTAACAAATGGCCAAGGTATAACATAGCCACCCCTGGGATCTTCTGCCAAGTCATAATCAACAATTTCTTCAACAGTAACAATAACCTTATCGCTTGCTTGAGCGACCATACGATCATCGTAGCCAGGTGCTAATACATTACCTGTCTTATCTGCTTTATATGCGTGAATCAGTGCGAAGTCAGGCTTAGTTGCTGGAACAAGCACAATATCTTCACCAGGAGAATAAGGATCTTCGATTATCTTCCAATCAGGATGCAAATCTAGGAAATCTGCGCCGATAACACCTCTTGAAGGAATAAATGGCACGCCGTTGGCTCCAGCCTGGAGTCCAGTTAAAGTCACTGGTCATGTAGTATCCATGGCGGCAATTCCGCCTTCTTTTGCAACCCTTCGATAATTTGGAGCTAACCCGCTCTCTCCGAACGTGAGCGATCCCGTTTCAACTGCCGTTACTAAACCCGCTCCTATAAGCATATCTCCATTAATTCCGCCAGCGGGTGTGAAAACTAACTTCAAATCCCCAACATTTTGGCGGACCAATTCTCTTGTTATGGCCATAGACGACTTATGGTTGTTACCCGACATTGCTAGAAGACTACCACTATGGATCTTTGCCACAGCCTCTTCGATTGGTAAAAACTTAGTCATAATAAACCTCCCAAACTAAATCGCTACGTCGAAATTAACTGTATCACAAAAGCGAGGTAATTATCAAAAAACATCTTTTAATTCGAATAGAGTTTTGAATAGGATAGAGTTGTTATCTATTTTCCTTAGATTTCGACCTCGATAACCGATGTCGTTCAGATCCTAACAGCGCTTTTTTCCTAAGTCGTATAGTTGAGGGGGTAATTTCAACCAATTCGTCATCCTCGATGAAGTCTAGGCATTCCTCAAGAGTCATCTGAACTGGCGGAGTTAATTTAATAGCATCATCTGAGCCTGCCGCCCTCACGTTAGTAAGTTTCTTTTCTTTGCAAATATTCAAGTTAATATCATCTTGTCTTGAATTAGCTCCAACGATCATGCCCTCATAAACAGTCTGGCCTGGTTGGACAAAAGTAGACCCTCTTCCTTGAGCATTCCTAATTCCATACGGAACACATACTCCCTTCTCTGAAGAAACCAAAACCCCCGATCGAACTTTATTTATTGAGCCAGAGATTGGCCGATAGTCTTTGAAGATATTGGTCATTACACCCTGGCCTTTAGTCGACTTCACAAAAAAACTATTGAAACCTATAAGCCCTCTCGTTGGTATCTGGAAATCCATACGAACGTTACCTTTCCCATCAGCATCCATGTTAACCATTTTTGCTAATCTCGAAGATAAATTTTCAGTTAAAATTCCTATAAAATCTTCCCTAGTCTCCAGGTATAACATTTCGTATGGTTCATGTTCTATTCCATCAATATGTTTTGCAATCGCCTGCGGCTTAGAAACTTCCATTTCAAAACCTTCTCTTCTCATGGTTTCGATCAAAACGGCTAAATGGAGTTCGCCTCTCCCCGCTACAACGAATTCATCAGCTGAACTTCCACTTTGAACAACAAGGCTGACATTTGTTTGTACTTCTTTTGCAAGACGAGCTCTTATTTCTCTCGAAGTGCCTCTTTTACCGTCCTGTCCAGAAAGTGGGGACGTATTAACAGAAAAAGACATTCTGACGGTTGGTGGGTCTACAGTAATTTTTGGCAAAGCTTGGGGATCATCCGCGGATGAAATAGTATCACCAATAGATATTTCATCAAAACCTGATATGGAAACGATTTCTCCTACTTGCGCTGTTGAAGTTTCTACCCTTTCTAGCCCATCAAAAACATATATACGCCCAGCACGCGCGTTGATATTTTCACCACCACTACTAACTCTCGTTATTAGTTCTCCTTGGGAAAGAGTGCCATTCGATATGCGCCCAATAGCCATTTGGCCTAGGTGATCATCATATGCAAGAGAGGTAACAAGTATTTGCAATGAAGCATTGGGATCGCCTTTTGGGCTGGGGACATGATTAACAATCGTATCAAAAAGTGTTTCCATGCTCTGTTCATCAGAATCTAAACTTGGCTTACTATAGCCGTTTCTGGCGGATGCGAAAATTACCGGAAAATCCAATTGCTCTGAGTTCGTAGCTAAATCCAGAAATAAATCATTCACTTTTTCAATAACAAAATCAATACGAGCGTTAGGAGAATCAATCTTGTTAATTACAACTATAGGAACCAAGCCCTTTTCCAAAGCTTTATTCAAGACATATCGAGTCTGGGGCATTGGGCCATCCGCGGCATCAACAACAAGCAAACACCCGTCGGTCATATTGATGACTCTTTCAACTTCTCCACCAAAATCAGAATGCCCGGGAGTATCGATGATATTGATTTTAGTATCCTTATAATCTATCGCAGTGTTTTTTGCGAGAATAGTAATCCCACGTTCTCTTTCAAGTGGGTTACTATCCATTACAAGGTTTGTAATTTTTTGGCTGGGTTTGAACGCGTTACTTTGCTTTAACATCGCGTCGACCAACGTCGTCTTACCATGATCGACGTGAGCGATTATGGCGATATTACGTATATTTTTAGATTCTATTGTCATTCAATAATCACGAAAAATAAGAACCCTTTGTTCATTTAGGTGAATTCCATCTAATTTGAAGACTTAATTGCACAAGTCGCACAACCCAATCAATTCTAATGAATGCCCATCTATGGATAGTGCGTATTGTTCCTGAATATCCATGACCTCATTCTCTATTTGTTCTTCTAGTTCTCTAGCTAACTCTATATCAATTATCCGGCCGCAATTTTTACAAAAAAGGTGATGGTGATGACTCGTCTCTTCAACCTTAAGTTCAACAACCATAGTCTTTTCAGGATTTGTAAACTCAGTGACTAAACCAAACCTTTGTAAATCGTTAATGACTCTATACAAAGTCGATTGCGCAAGTTTTCCGCGAGATAATTTAAGTAGTTTATCAATTGTTAACGGACCAGCTTGTTTCAATAATATGCCCAGCACAATCAATCTTGGATTGGTAATAGATGCATCTTTTGATTTCAATAGATCTCTGGACTGGTTCTTTAAAGACATAATAACTAATTATAGTCGAGACTCCAGCTGTTGACAAAGTATCGGTTGATGCTATTATTTATAAAACAAGAATGAGAATTATTCTCAATTTATATACGGAGTTACTTAATGGATAACATGATATTATTGATAGCTGCTGCGGTAATGACCGGATTATTATCGCTTGCTGTGGCAATCGCCCTCATCCAAAACACAAAATCAGCGGGCTTCTTAGTCCGATACGGAACTCCTTTTGCGGCGGGCGTTTTATTAGTTGCTGCGTTTAGAGATCTTTTACCACATGGGGTAGAGGAACATGGGGTAGTGGCCTTAAACGCCGCTTTGGGCGCAATTATCGTATTCTTTCTCATTGAAAAAGCATTTAGCGGTTTTCATCACCATCATGAAGAGGATAAAAATGGAGAAACTGGCAACAAAACCCAAGGTTGGCTTTTCTTGGTGGGTGACGTATTCCACAACGCGATTGATGGAATTGCGTTAGGAACTGCGTTTCTAATTGACGTATCAACGGGTATGATCGCAACCGTCGCATTAATTTCACACGACATACCTCTCGAAGTCGGGGAGTTTGGAGTACAATTACGTGCTGGTTTCACAAAACGCCAAATTATATCAAGAAATGTGCTGTCATCTTTCACAATTCTTATAGGAGCACTCCTTGCATTCCAATTCGGACACGACTTAGAGATCGCTACCGGGTACCTCTATGGGGCTATAGCCGGATTTTTCATCTATATTGCTCTAAGCGACATAGTACCTACTATCCATTCAACAGAAACTAAGCGTTTTGGTCCACAAACTGGTTTTCTCATATTCGGATTAGCTTTTGGTTTGATTGTTGCGAGCGTAGCTCACACTTACATCGATGTAGGGCACGATCATGATGACCACAATACAGAGATTCATAAGGAACACTCTAAAGACCATGACGACCATGACGACCACGACAAAGATCACGACGATGAAGATCATGACGATGATCATGACGAGGATCATGACGATGAAGATCATGACGATGATCACGACGAAGACAAAAAGAATTAATTGAAATCCAGTCCGAACGTATGAAATCTGTGGAGCGCTAAATACAAAAGAGCCTACGGGCCCTGTACATCCCTTCTGAACAGCGCTCCGCAGATTTTACGAACAAGCCTCACGATTAAGATAAAAAGAGAGTTAATTCAAATCAAATCATTGAATTAAGCCGTATACTAAACAACCTAGGCTCAATTTAAATAATTAGTTTTGGAGAGATAAACTCAATATGGAATATCTAAACCCGTTTTTACCCTCTGCAAACCCTTTAATACTCTTCTTCTTAATATCAGCGTTTCTAGTCGCAGGAATCATCAAAGGATTCCTTGGTATGGGGCTCCCAACAACCGTAATGGCCCTATTAACCTTAGTAATGGAACCGACAGCTGCTATACCTTTACTCACAATTCCTATATTCGTCACGAATTTTGCCCAATATATTCGTTCATCAAATCCCTTAAAAGTCGCAAAAAATTACAAATATTTCTCGGTATCAATAATGATAAGTATTTTGATTACTTCAATGTTTATAACATCTTATCCTCAATCTTTATTAACGACGACAATAGGATTGGCGATGGTAATCTTCTCATTACAAACGATGTTTGGCATCAAAATACCGGTAGGTAGCAGTTATAAATGGCATGTACCCCTTGGTGTAAGTTCAGGAATACTAGGAGGATTAAGCTCAATTTGGGCACCTCCTATAGCCATGTATTTGATTAGTAAAAACTACTCAAAAGATGAATTTGTCAGTATCACTGGGTTCTTATTTTTATCAGGATCTTTACCTTTAGCACTCGGGCTGTATATATCGGGTATTTTAAATTTAGAGACAATCCTACAATCGTTAATCGGTTTAATAATTACATTAATTGGGTTTAGAATAGGCGAACTGATGCGAAGGAAGGTGCCACAAGACACATTCCGTAAAGTTCTTTTGGTCGCTTTTTTGGTGATGGGATCACGACTGATAGTTCAAGGGATCTTATAAAAGAGCTATTACCATTTAAGAAGCATTTGAAACATAAAAATACAAAGTTAAGGTTAGGTGTATGAAAGATAGGTTTCGAGATAAAACCCGCGATCAACTATTAGACACTTTAAATTTGATAGGTGTCAAAGCGAAAATGACTGAGAGAAAAGGCGTTAATCTAGGTAGTACATTATCAATTTCGAAAGATCTAGAAAAAATAGAGAACTCTTGGTACCAACGATCACTAGGTTTAATTGAGGTTTCGGAAGGCCCAATCAAATGGATAAATGTCCTAAAAAAAGATGGTGGTGATAAAAGCCCTCCTAGATGGTGGATTGTAATGGGAGTCGAAGATACCAGGGTACTTTCTACTAGCCGAAAAATTCAGATAAAGACAATTAGAAAGAAAAAGTTCCCAATATTTGGGAAAGTAACTAGCGTAGATTGGCGAGGCTCGGATAAAGATACAAATCTAGCAGCTAGATTATCCAAGGACGAAGCCACTAAGTTGCTAGCTACACGTGTTGGCAACATCGAAATCAAAATCCAGACAAAGGAATTCAAGGGTTGGACGATTACCGTTGACCGGAAATTTAATCCAACTATCGAAGATTGGGAAACTTTTCAGACAATTGCGAATTATCTTCTTTCAGCCCCTAGTAATTGATGGAATACTAGTGGGATAAGGATATAAACTCAGATCATTCTAAAATTCTACTTTTCTCTTCCGTATTAGCAGTACGGCAAGTTGCGCGTTGCCCAAACCACGTATACCGTTTTAGAGCTATTTGATCATATACAAAATCTCTCAAAACTTTCGGTACCAAGTAAAAAATGACGGACGCTCTATATATGCCCCCCAGATCGAATAGTAGGCATAAGATGGCATCTGACTTAAGTTTGATACGCTGTTTTTTCAAATATACCAGGCTATCAAGTTTACTCATCTCTTCGGCAGAATACCCCAATTTATAAAAAATATTTAAAGATGCTTTAGATTGAAGGGGCCCGAAGAATAATTTTTGGCCTTTATCGCTTCTAAATAAGAAATCAATAAAGCTGTTACATAGAATACAATAGCCATCAAAAAAAACAATGTTGTTCCTAATATCGATCATAATCTAATAGCGCCAATCTATATCTTGGTTGGTGGAGCTGAGGAGGCTCGAACTCCTGACCTCTTCAATGCCATTGAAGCGCTCTCCCAGCTGAGCTACAGCCCCATTTTAAACTCGGAATTTTATACTACCATATTGGGTCACAAAATATATTCCAACGAGCATGGTTAAAAATATATACAATCATTAGTTGGTTTCGTATTGACATCATAAAAATAAAGTAATACTATTTAACAGGAATGGTTCTCATTCTCAATTCATATATGAGAATTCATTTATTTAAATAGGTAAAAATTATTATAGGGAGTGTGTAATATGAAACTAACGGCATACAGTCTTCAATTGAGAAAAACAGTGGAAATAGCAAATCCTAAGATTGTAACCCTGAAAAATGGCAGAAAAGCTGTTCGGGGTGTTGCGGCTGAAGATCCATCATCTACGGTGTTTAGAATACTTAGTGATAAGGATGTAGCTGAGGTCGAAAAGCAAATAGGTTAAGAACGGGAACTTTACCACATGAGGAAAAGTTACATAGGTAATATTCCAAACCCGCATGTTAGGGATTTCCAAAGGAAAAAGGTATATCAAGCTGAGGAAAAATGTAGTTTTTGGAAAATCGCAAGTGTCCTGGATATACACCAGATAGAGATGTTAGTTAAATTAATATCTGAATGGGCAGAGGTACCAAGGCCCAAAATAATCGAAGATGGGCATCAAATGGTATTCGCTACACAAGACTCAATAGTATTACCATATCCTGCTTCTAAAACACTTCCTTATATATTGCATGAGATGTCACATGTTATTAACTATAACTCTAAAAATGCTGACCACCATGGGGTTTATTTTTCAGAAACTTATCTCAGTGTGGTTCGAGAATTTATTGGCGTAGACGCATCTCTGGAGCTACAGCAGTCATTCGAAAATCATAAAGTAAAGTATTTGCCGCATTTGGATAAGAATCCATTCCATAAAACAGGAGATCGCTTGAAAAAATTGGGCATCAGCGTAGTTTATTTCTAAAGCAAGGATTTTATATATGCTGACACCATTTTTAAGCTATTCCGTATTAAAAATATTTGTATTATCTTTCCCATTGCGAATAGTATCAAAAGTTTAATCGTTACATCGTGAATAACAATTTTGTATTAACTGGATTAAAAACAGAAACTTTACTATTCGCTGGTTGACCATTTATATATTTTATAGAAACGCCTAACTACAAAAAGAACCACCACAAAAAGGATTAACACATAAATTCTTACCCCGAAAATCTCAAACTCTCTTAACT
Organism: Dehalococcoidia bacterium UBA6926; assembly: GCA_002450835.1. GTDB lineage: Bacteria > Chloroflexota > Dehalococcoidia > UBA6926 > UBA6926 > UBA6926. Next base: position 150,712 of record DKAM01000021.1, on the reverse strand, counting down.
GTTGTATTTCCCATCCAAGTAAATATGCCAAAAATAATATGGATGCGCCGTGAAGAGACCTAAGCAGAATAAAAAAACCTAGTGTTTTAATTACTTGTTTTTTGTTTTTGCGAACCTTAGATATAAACGCACTGGTACTCATAATATGGATTATAGACGATTCCTAAAAACAAAAGTATAAATAAAACCGTTTATCTTTCGGTTAGGTTAATTGGATTAAGCAAAAGTTTCGTGAAGATGCCTATAAAAACCTTGTACCCAATCCGTATCATCATTTAACGCAGGTATCAGCTTCAAATCTTCACCACCGGCATCGATAAAAAATTCTTTATTTCGAATTGCTATCTCCTCCAGCGTCTCCAAGCAATCAAAAACAAATGCGGGGCATACTACAGACACTTTCTTAACGCCCTTGTCTGGCAAGGATTCTAATACATCGGTGGTATTAGGTTTTATCCAAGAATCAAGACCGAATCTACTTTGAAAAGATATTGAGTGTGGCTTGTCGGGTTTCAGTTTCTCTAAAATCATCCTTACCGTATCTATACAATGATGCCTATAGCACAACAAATTGAACTCTGATTGCTGCTCGCAGCAATTATCGCGAATCAAACAATGTGTTCCAGAGGCGTCCATTCTCTTTATTTGCCTTTCAGGCAAACCATGGAAACTAAACAGTAAATATTCACTCTCTTTATAGGATTTTGATGCCTTTATTGAATTCACCAGACAATCAATATAAAAATTGCTTTTATAAAAATAATCATGTACTCGGTATGGAATATCAATATTCATAGTTTCAATGATTTCTACCGCTTTTTTAACTGTAGATCCAGATGTCGCTTGAGCATATTGCGGAAACATCGGAACCAAAATGATCTCTTCGACTCCGGCGGCTTCCAATTTCAATAATCCCTCCTCTATAGAAGGCTTACCATATCTCATTCCTAATTCAAATACAGAATTTGAGTTTTCAAACGATATTTTCGCTAAAAACTTTTCTGAATTCATTAGTAAGGGAGAACCTTGCTCTGTCCATATGCTTTTATATTGAGGCAGAACACGTCTAGGCCGGAAAGGCACTACGATAAGATTAACTATGGCCCATCGCAATAATGGATTTAGATCTATAACATCTGGGTCCGATAGAAACTCCTTGAAGTACGACTTCAGACCTTTAACTGTCGCTTCAGAAGGAGTACCTATATTCATCAGCAAATACCCTAATTTATTCGCTCCCAATTAATGAATACCGCCTTTCCGGTAACCTTAAGTATATAAATCAGTATGTATTATCCAGATTTAAATAACAATCCATTACATAAAACAGGAGAGCGTTTGAAAAAATTGGGCATTAGCGTATTTTATTTCTAAAGTACCAATTTTTATATATTCTAAGACCATTTTAAAAAATGGTCTTGCATGTTCTTAACTGTCTGGTTTTACCCTTATACCTGTATCATGCAACTTTCGCATACTGATTCTGGTATTAGCCCCCATTTCATAAGGTAGCTAAATACGAAACAGCCTGCACAGAACCCTGCTATGGATTCTAATGCTGCAAATACAGCTAAAATAGTTAGTGTAATCTGGAATGCCAATACTAAATCAAGCCAAAGCATGACGAAAGCAGTTGTTGAAAAAACCAATCCAACGGTCTGTGCAAAGCGCTTAGGAGGTCCTGCTACTGGTTTTTCAAGGTTGCCTAATGCCGGCACAATCACCCTCGTTGCGAGTAAGCCCATGGGACTCAATGTTGGACCAGTCGCGACCCGTGCGAGAAATCCATATACTAAGAATCCTGCAAGGATTTGATTTTCAGTCAAAATTATTACAGTGGTCAAAATTAAAACCATCCCTGCAACAAATCTGGCTGCTATTTCATTTGCCGGATTTGGAAAACTAAAGATATCATTGATCGTATTCATACTAGCTATTCCTATTCATCCTAAAATTTGTGACTTGTTTTGATTTGTACTTACCATAATAATTTCATTCTGCCGATCACCATTTAAGTTTCGTTTGGTAGTACCGTCTCACCGATCGGAGTCCGACCAATGAGACGGCAGTTCAACCTTATAAAAAGCTTTATCTGAATATTACCTCCAGACCGTGCGGGTCGGCGGCTGATATTTTCTGTCCAGGGAAAATTCCATCAACCAGCCTTGCAGGATCATCCATTGACGCAAGGTCCTTCGATTCCCAGCTAAACCCGCTACAACTATCATTGATAGTAAGAACGGCAACACCTGGAGTTCTACCAGCGAACTCAAGAGCGCCTATAGCCGATAAAGGTTTCGCACCTCTCAACGCAATGAACATCTTATTACCCACGATGTCTGCCACGTCGGGCTTTGGGTCCTCGCTGAACGGAGCGGACATCGACTGCGTCGCCACAACCGTATTGGTTTGTAAGTCGACAAAGTTGACATCATTACTGACACGCATGCTGGTTACAGCGAATAAGTCACCATTCTGATTAGTACAGGTAACCGCACCATGGGTATCCTCACCCGGAAGCTCAATTTGCACCGGATCCGGGAATACGCCATCGGTAGCTTTACTTGCATCAAAAGTATAAAGGAAATCATCTCCTCCTTTGGCTCCACTTTCACCATTGGTCATTATCTTCCCAAGGGGGAGACGAGACACGCCGCAGCCGATACCCGGAACTGTGTCCTTGTCATAGACCTTCACGACGCTCATAGGTGTTGCTCCATCTGGAGAGCCAACATCGACCACCAGCAGACCACCGCCCGCTAGAGTTACGTAGGCGAACTTACTATCTTCAGTAAATTCGTGGCAAATCGGTCGTGCCACCGAAGTTCCTAATTCATTGGAGAACTGGTCTAATGACAATGTCTCCACTAATTTGTAATCATCATTGGTGTAGTCAGTCTGAATCTTATGCAGGAAACCGGACTCATCTTTAGCGCCAATATTGGCCACAATAGCCATGCTATTGTCAGGAGATGCAATGGAAGCGTGGGCATTTGCCGTTCCACCTGCTCCATTGAACCCGCCTACTGTGTTAACGCAACCAACGATAGTACGATTATCAATGTTTATGAAGAATGTGTCACCCGAACCAACGTTCGCTAGAACTACGTGAGTAGCCTTGGGACTTGTATGGTTTGAAAGCACCATGTGTGGCTTCTTTGGGGCATCACACCCGGCCGCGACCGCTGCCTTTGCGAGATCAATTATCTCTGGAGTTGCCTCGCTAGCATTAGCAGATATTTCAGACCCATCCCATATGTATATGAGTCCACCTTCGCCATAGCTACCACTAGGCGACTGATCAACCGCCCAAACCTCGAAGTCCGATACTGCAGTACTGGCTGACTCTTCAGTAGTTGCGCATCCAACTGTTGTAACAAATACTACCGTCAATATTAATATAAATACCGATAAAGATTTAAAACGCATTTCCACCTCTTCTAATTTTTATTTTTCGTCAATAAAAAAACCCGCCCTGTAAATCAAGGCGGGTTATTTTAACTCGTATTTTAGAATATTATTCCCGCTACAACTCCATACAGCAGCAAGCCTCGACCGCACCTTTGATACGATCCTGCCCGACAACCTTTATGACGTATGTAACAGGTTTACTCATTCTCTTCCTTCTAGATCATGCATTAGTTACACATGATCTAAGTTGCCAGAGAATTTTACTTAATAGTATTGGTTATTGCAAGTGCATTCCATTTATAGCCGTTGAGAAAATTGGTTAATTAGTGTGATTTATTTCTACATTACCAATTTTTGTATCTACTGAGACGATTCCTGGAATAGTACCTAAGGCTTTTGATCTTGTACCTGATGCCTTTTCCATCGCTTCATTGTCGGCATATAAAGACACATATATACCGGTGTTCCCTTCGGCATGAATTCCTAAAAGTTGCTCTGCTCCTGGAAAATCACTTGGCGCAGTTTCCGCATATGATTTCACAGCACTTTCTGCATTTTCTTTCGAATCAAAGATTATTGTTGTAACTCTTACTACCGACATTAGTACCCCTTCCATTTATACCAAGATTTTACCATGAAGGTATCCTTAATCTAAGGCCAAAGGATCGTTAAATAAAATACATAATTAGGGCTTCACCATATGCTATCGGTCCAACAAAAATTAAATCTGCCATTTGAAAATCCATTTACGCTTACCTTGTGACTCCACAACTATATGTTCAAAATTATCCTGATCTACTAAATAAAATTCTATTGGGTAGTTCCCTCGTGGAAGCTTAAGTTTACCTTTGCAATTAATTACTCTTCCAGGAATTTGTGAAGATGGAAACATTTTATATTGGTCAGTAATTTCATAGATATCCAAGGCTATTAAATCTGTGGGCAAATCTGTATTCTGAGGTGCAATGATGTTTTCTTTAGCGAGGGTTAGACTTTTAATTTTGCTTGAAAGATCCACGCAGGAAGTAAGATTATCGCTAGATGGAGGCCTACAGGCAAGAAGAATTAACATTACGCAAACGATAATAACCAGCTTTTTCATACTTCACATATTACTAATTTCTCTAACCATTAATCGCCGAGTATATTGAGGATGCATCTATCGGTAATTCCGTAACTCGCACCTTGGTTGCATCAAAAATAGCGTTCGCGATTGCCGCAGATGGAAGACTAATAGACATATCACCTATTCCTCGGATTTTATAGGGCCCGTTACCTTCTGGAGATTCGATCACATGTATACTAAGTTCAGGAATATCCCGAACAGTGGGCAATTTATATTCGGCCAAAGAGGGGTTGATAACTTGGCCCTCATCAAGTTGAATAATTTCAGTCAAAGCTTGGCCAATGCCTTGGACAATTCCTCCTTCTATCTGACCGTTAAATCCAACAGGATTCAAAATCGTACCAGTTTCATGAACTGCAGTGTATTTTAAAAGCGATACTTCCCCGGTGTCCGGATCAACTTTTACCTCTGCTACATGAGCCGCAAACGAGGTAAAAGGGCTACTAGGTGCTTCTTTCGTATCTCCAGAACCGGTTAAACCTTCTGGCACTCTGGAGACTAGTTCTGCAAAAGATACTGAGTCACCATTACCACTGTTAATTACTCGACCTTCCTCAACCTCCAACGCCTCTTCATTCCATCCAAAAAGCTCCGATGCCATATCCTTAGATCTTTTTATTAGATCTTGGCTCGCCAAATGGCCTGCAATCGATATCACCCTTGACCCTCTTTGTGCTCCTGCGCCGCCATCTGGTGGGCTCTCCTGAGAAGACCAAGGCACAACCCTAACGGCGTTCAGAGGTACCTTAAGACCTTCTGCAACAACCTGAGCAAGTACATGATGCAAACCGCCCCCCATATCTGGCATATTTGTAGATGCAATAATTGATCCATCAGGTGTAATACTCACAGCTGCGTGGCCATCTAAACCAATTTCACTTTCATCATGAATAGCGAAACCTCGACCGATATAAGGGGTTTTAGGAGAATAAAAAGAGGATTTATCGATCGCTGTATCAATAACTTCTTTAAATTTTATAGTCTGATATAGTGGATCATTTTCGTCTTTAACTGGGGCCCAACTCGAACCACTTTTTAATATGTCTTGGGCACTACTAAGGATGTTCTTTGATCTTATATCTACAGGATCCATATTTAATTCATCAGCAATAATATCCATATGTGATTCCGCGGCAAAAGTACCTTGGACAATGCCAGGGCCTCTAAAATAACCAGTTGGTACAGTATTCGTATAAACTTGATAAGAATCGATCTTAACATTTGGAATGGCATACGAGTTGACCATTTCCATCACCAATAATCCACCCATAGGCGGAACGGGTGCATAAGCGCTATACGCCCCGGTATTAAAATATGCCTCTACATCCCAAGAAACAATGGATCCATCTAGTTTAACGCCTGCACTTATGTGTATTTC
>DKAM01000021.1:91967-144429 GCA_002450835.1 Dehalococcoidia bacterium UBA6926 | reverse complement strand
TACTTAACAGGTTTCCCTACTGACTTAGCAAATAGATAACATACGAATACTCCCGTAGCATCACTTTTTCCGCCAAAAGAACCTCCCAAAAGAGAAGGATGAACAATGACCGATTCACGCGGCAAGTTAGCTAATCTTGCTACTTCATTTCTTACTTGCATAGGATGCTGACTAGCAACCCATACGTTGACATTACCAGTCTCCGAATCTATCCAGACTTGGCACCCATGCGGTTCTAAATATCCCTGATGGGTCCTTTGCGTTACAAATTTATGTTCAACTATTAGATCTGCCTCTGCTCTGCCAGTCTCCGTATCACCAATATAATGCTTCATATGCCCGTATACGTTGGTCAATTCATCTATTGGCACAATTCTAGCGTAACTGGGAAATTCGGGATGGATTAAGCGAGCATCAGGCTTAGAAGAAAGAACTGCACTAAATTCCGCGGGGACAGAATCATATTCGACTTTTATTGCTTGTTTTGCCTTCTCTGCAATATCTTTATCATCTGCCAAGACAGCAGCGATTTTATCTCCTATGAAACGAACCATATCCCAAGATGCAATAACAGGTTCATCTCGGTAAAAATTCCCAGTTAATAAGCCTTTTAAATCTTCTCCGGTAAGTATCGAATGTACTCCAGGAATTTTCAGGGCATCGGAAATATCAATTTTGGTGATCTTAGCGTGGGGAACGGTGCTCCGTAAGTAAACCATAACTAATGAGTCAGGCATACTATAGTCGAGTGCGTACTTACCACCCCCTGTAACCTTGCCCACCCCATCTACCCGTGGTGCAACCTTTCCTATTACGCGAAAAGGCTCAATTTTATCTACCATTGTTACCTCTCTACCCCCAATGAAACACTTTCCCGATTGATCGCCTCTTATAATAATAAATATAGCCGGTTTTCTAAAACGATTAAATCTCCTAAGTCTATTTTGATCAATTTTGTTATATTTAATACAAAGGAATCACCTATGAAAAAACGGAACCGCAAACCCTACACTTGGCTGACGGGTACGATATTATTTATCGCAGCTTTCGTAATAATGATATCTAGAATCTCTTAAATGTTTATTATCTATATAAAGTAAAGGTTTTCACCTAAAATAAACTTTAACCCAATATAAGATTGCGAAGTATAATTCACGAGATTTAATATGACAGCGATGACACCAGTTCGATATCACGGTCTTGACGCATTACGCGGTTTCGCCATGCTTTTAGGTATCGTATTACACGGTGCCCTCCCATACATGGGCTTACCAAATGAAGTGTGGCCTTCTGATAAAGGTAGCTCCCCTATCACCAACATCGTCTTCGAATTTATTCATATTTGGAGAATGCCCGTGTTCTTTGTTCTTGCTGGCTTTTTTGCAAGTCTCCTCATTGATAGATATTCCTGGAGTTATTGGTGGGACAATAGAATGAAAAGAATACTACTTCCCGTCATCATTTTTACTCCAATTATGGCCTTAACTGTGCCTTGGATTTGGGTATATGGCTTATATGGGAAATTGTGGTTCTTCTATACTATGGAAGGCTATCCCTGGCATCTTTGGTTTTTGGGCCATCTCCTGCTGTTTGCGTTCTTCTCATTTATATTCGTATCACTAGGTGAGATTTTACGAAATAAAGGGCTAAGCATTGCTGTTAACTACATTGGTTACCTCAATATTTTTGCTTGGGTCACAAAATACAAGATTTTCCAATCGCGCTACCCCGTGATGCTAACATTATTAATATTTCTGGCTGGCTGGCCCACCGCCGCGGAATTGACCGGAAACCCTATTATAGGTGCCTTGTATTTTTCATTTGGATACGGCTTGTACAAAAAGACCAGCTTACTGAATTTTATGAGCCATCATTGGATAAAGTACATGGTGGCAAGTACTTTCTTTTTCTTACTATATCTACTTATATACAAAAATTTCGACGCGTTTGATCCCAAAACTTGGGAAACTTGGTACATACCCTACCTTGGGCTAAAATCAATAAACGGAGTATTGTTCTCGTATGCATTGATCGGATTGGCGGAAGAAAAATTCGGAGAATATTCCCGTTCCTTAAGGTTTATATCCGACTCATCCTACTGGATCTATTTAATACATTTTCCAGTGGTCACATTGATAACATTTTCCATGTTCAACATTACACTGTTTCCAGAGCTCAAATTCATCATCGCAATTATCGCCACGTCAGTAATTGGACTTGTTTCCTATAAATATATGGTCAGATCAACTTTAATTGGCGTCTTACTAAATGGTAAAAAATTGCCCTGAAATTTTACCCGTTTTAAAGGGTAAGAATCCAAAGAACCACCATTCCCGTAGTTATAGTGATCGCTATATTTCTCGTTATGACGGTTACCAGCAATGCAGCAAAGGCAGCCAAAATCTTGGGGTTCCCAAAAAACTGGATCGCATCCGCATCGTTAAATAGGATTTCTGGAAAGATTAATGCTGCAAAAACAGAAGTTGGAACATATCTAAGGATGTTTTCTAACCACTCGGGAACATCAGAATTTTTAACTTGGAATATAGCGCTGAATCGTATTAAAAATGTCGTAAAACCAGATATGATAATAGCAGCCCAAATCATCGAATTACCACTTTCTTAGGATTATCAATTTTATTGATTATTGCTCCTACAAGTAAACCAATGACTGCAGATAAAATTATCCAGAGATTTAATGGTAAATTATGAAATATGATCGCAAACGTTCCAGCACTCAGGGCACATATCGCATGACTTTTGTATTTGATAACATCTGGGGCAATAAGAGCAAGGAAGACCAACGGAATAGCAAATCCAAGGTTAAGTTCTTCAGGAATCGTTTTTTCCAACAAAATTCCGGTTAGGGTCGATGCTTGCCAAGTAAGCCACAGAGTTATTCCACTTCCTAAAAGATAATAATGAGAAAACTTCGAATCTTCTTCATTGCTCATCCTCTTTATCGTTACTGCAAAAGCTTCGTCAGTTAACAAATATGCCAAGGGAATTTTCCATTTTATAGGTAAATGAGCCAAATACTTAGATATAGCAGCGCTATATAAAAAATGGCGTAAATTTATAATGCCCACAGATAGTATCGTGATTATCGGTAAGGTCCCACCTGAGAATAATTGGACAAACACAACTTGGCTTGCCCCAGCAAAAATTATCGATGACATTAGAAAAGTCTGAACCGAAGTAAACCCCGCCTCTAGTCCTAAAATACCAAAAATCAATCCGAATGGTACTACGCCAATCAATATTGGGGAGACAGATTTTATCCCTGCGTAAAACTCATTACGCCTTGATGATTCAATTGTGTTAACTGCCATTTTCGTTAAATTTTCCGTTACGTTAATGTCTCAATTAATTTGTTCCAGTTATAAAGGAAATTCGTTGAAAATGATATCCTATTTTGCTAAGGCCAAGAATATAGTACCTATTATTCAATATCATATGCGGCAACTAACATCAGTTTAGTAGAAGTTTGGCAACTGAGGTCTTGTTGGAGCTGTAATAGTGTTATAATCTATGAGTTAGCGCTTTAGCGCATCTAATAAGGTATTTTGGGGGGTATAGTCCAAATGACTGAACAAGGGAATTTATACACCGTTAATGTCAACGTGAATGGCAAGGATTATTCAGCAGAAGTTCCTGCAAGGAGAACTCTCGTGGATTTCCTTCGTTATGACCTGGGACTAACGGGTACGAAAGAAGCGTGTAGTGTCGGAGTTTGCGGGGTATGCACGGTAGAGCTAAATGGAAGTATAACTTCCTCTTGCCTAACGTTAGCGATACAAGTAGATGGTGCGAATTTGACTACCATCGAAGGTGTAGCAGACGGCGATGACTTACACCCGCTACAAGAAGCATTTATGAATTATGGTGGTTTCCAATGCGGAATTTGCACGCCAGGTCAAATAATGGCATCTCGGGCTTTGCTTGAACAAAACCCAAATCCTTCAGAAGATGAGATCAAAGATTGGATGATGGGTAATCTATGCCGGTGCACGGGTTACTACAAGATCATTGACTCGATTCAAAAGGCTGGCGAAGTAATTCGCCTCGGCAAATAACACTAACTATAAAATAACGAGGAATAGATATGCGTGATTTTCAATACCATGCTCCAACTAGCTTGAAAGACGTTTACGCCCTTCTAGGCGAACATGGAGAAGACAGCAGATTAATATCCGGTGGGACCGGACTGATTAATATGATGAAACAAGATTTAATTGCGGTAGACCATCTTGTGAGTATCCAAAACGTTCCTGACATGAAGGACATAAAAATGGATGGCTCTACACTCCAATTAGGAGGTCTTGCAACTCAGCAAGACGTAGCTACTTCTGATATTGTAAAAAATAATTTCCCTCTTCTAGCGGAGACGTATAAAGAAGTGGCGACCGTAAGGGTTAGAAACGCAGCTACGGTTGGGGGAGGAGTCGCACACGGCGACCCTGCACAAGATCCTCCGACAGGCCTATTAGTCTTAGACGCTCAGGTACATGTTAGTTCGGCAGCGGGTGACAGAACACAGTCAATCCGTGACGGTTGGTTTATAGACTATTACGAAACTAACGTGGAATCTGGTGAGGTGGTAACAGGAGTTAGTGTTCCTGAAATGCCAGCAAATAGCAAATACCTGTATACAAAATTCCTGCCACGAACAGCAGACGATTACGCTACGGTCTCGGTCGCGGCGTTAGGTGTGGTTGATGGTGGCAACGTAACCGACGTAAGAGTGGCACTAGGTGCAGTTAACACCACAGCCGTTCTTTCGGAAGGAATCCCCTCGGTTTTAACTGGAAAAAAACCTACTGCTGCTCTTATTAGAGAAGCCGCTGAAACTGTAAGAGATGAAGTGTCTCCAACTCCAGATTTCCGCGGGTCGGCTGAATATAAGACCGACATGGCGGTAGTATTCGCTCGCAGAGCACTTGAACAAATTTTGGGGGTAAGCTAACCACAATGAAACTAGAACAAACGACAAAAATATCAGCACCAAGAGATGCGATATGGCAAATATTAATTGATATACCAAAGGCCGCCTCTTTGATACCCGGAGTTAAGGACGTAGAGTTGAAAAGCGGTACGTCTTACACTGGCACTATGCAAGTCGGGGTTGGACCGATGAAACTGAATCTTCAAGGAGAACTAACGGCAAACCCTAACCCAGAGGATTATACTTGGAGTCTAGAAGGACAGGCGCAAGATCGTCGCCTAGGCGGAGGGATAAGAGTAATAGTCGACGCAGCAGTAAAAGAAGAGTCTGCAGAGGAGTCAGAGTTGTCGGTATCGACGGATATTCAGTTCATTGGCAGAATTGGAACGCTCGGACAACCTCTTATCAGGTCCAAATCTTCAGCTATGATGAAAGATTTTGTCAAAAATCTAGAAAAGGAACTAGGCTAGTTAAGTAAAAAATAACTAACCTAGTTCTGGAAGACTCACACTTAGTTGCGCATAAATTTTTATTTGAATCATGAAAAACTTAGACGACCATAAATCTATTATTACCCAAGCAATGTTAGATTGGTCTGGAACAGTTAGCCCTCCTTTGACATCCCCAGAAATTTCGGCAAGTGATATTAGGCGAGCCGCCATAGCGATATATTGGCCAGATGTACCTCCTAGGATCTATTGGGATGCAGAATATGCCGATAACTCTGTTTGGAAAGGATTAATTGCACCAGAAGAAATGAACCCTTTTGCGTGGATGGTTGGCAGAGCACATGTAGGGCCACAACCAGAAAGAATTAATTCTGAACAAGACACACTCGAAAATTTACGGGCAATGAAACCCCCTGGGGGATTGGCTAATTTCCTTTTTGGTGGAGTCGAAAGTGAATATTTTACGATGATGAGACCTGGCGATACGATTACCTCTGTTATCACCGCAGGCGACATTTATGAAAAAAGCGGCTCCACTGGCGTAATGCTGTTTTATATCACTCATGAAACATGGACAAATCAAAAACAACAAATCATTAAAAAGACTAGAACAACCAATATAGAGTGGGAATAAAAGAGCAGATCAATGGTTGAACAAATTTACGGGGAAAATATAGAGATAGGTCAAAAAATACCAACCTTCTCTAGGAAAACAGATCTTATGCACTGGAACCGCTGGGCAGCCATCTACGACGAATTTCTTTATTATCATATGGACGATGAAAGAGCTATAGAAAATGGCCAACCATCTTCTATAGGACAAGGACGGCTCAGAGTATCTTATGCTCACACATTATTGCGAAATTGGATCGGTGATGAAGGTTCTATTTTAAAATTAGACGTTCAAATGAGGGGAATTAACTATAAAGATGACTCGATTGAATGCTCGGGGACGGTCACTTCAAAATCTCAGGACTCTTCGGGCGCTTGGCTAGTAGAAATCGACATAGATATTAGGAACCAAGACGGCAAAAATATTTCTCCTGGAAAAGCAACTGTATTAATACCGAAGACTTCGTGATACCAGTGAATGATACTCCTCGTTTTTCATATTACTTCGATATCAGAGATATCTATTTGTATTATATGAATAACAACTTATACTTAAGTGAAGGTTGTAATATTCGATTTTGTAAGGGAGCAAATTAAAATGAAATTAGGGATATTTGATTTGGTAGAACCGCTTCCCGAGCTACGAAACCCCCATATAATTACAATACTCCAACCTTGGATTGACGTCGGATCCGTTGGTACCCTTACGCTGGGGACCATAGAAAATCAATTTGATTCTCAAGAATTAGGTAAACTTGCAAGGCCAAGTAACTACTACGATTTAACAAGATACAGGCCCATGCTATACCGAGAAGGTGGGAAAAGAATCGTAGAACCACCTAATTCAACCATCAATTATGCCAAAGGCCCTGGAGACGTAGATTTCCTTTTACTACACATGATGGAACCACATAATAACGGCGAGGATCTAGTGGACTCCCTTGTTGATCTCGCTCTAAAACTAGAAGTAAAACGCTACTGCCAAATAGGAGCTATGTACGGCTCTGCTCCTCACACACGACCTCTAATCGTGAGTGGCCAAGCTTCAGAGGATTTAGTGCAAGAAAAGCTATTCAAAGCAGGAGTGAAGTCATCCACATATGAAGGACCAACGAGTATTCTCGCTCTTGTAACTCAAGAATTGGAGAAAAATAATATTGATACTATGAGTATGATGGTACAGCTCCCTCCTTATGCAAGACTTGACGAAGACCACAGAGGGCAACAAACTTTACTTCAATTTATCACGGACATATACGATGTTTCATTCGATGAGCTTTCCTCCATCCAAGAGGAGGGTGACCGGCAATACCAAGAAATAGACAGGATGGCAAAAATAGAACCACGGGTTCAATCTCTGGTCAAACAATTAGAAGAAGCGTATGACGCAGAGCGTGGAAGCCAACCTATAGACATCGAAAACGAAACCACCGGGACAGAAGAAGAACCCACCTTATCTCCGGACGTTGAGCAATTTCTAAGAGAACTAGAAAAGAATTCTGACGACCAACCCTAATAAATCCTAACGGGTAGCATAGCCAAATCAAAGTTAAGCCATACTACCCGATCGGTTGAGGAAATTCCCTCAAAAATCTACTCTACCTAGCCTCAAATTGAGGTTTACGTTTTTCGACAAATGCCTTTGGTCCTTCTTGCGTATCATGAGGAGACAATTGGCGTAGACGATTACTATTTAAAGATTGGATTTGTAAAGCCTCTCTCGTCGAGAGATGAAGCGTACGGTAAATATGCTCTTTCGCTACTCTTGTAGCAATAGGAGAACACTCCGCCACTATTTCATCTGCCATTCCAATCGCAGTATTCATTAACTCTTCCTGTGGCACTACCTGACTTACAAGTCCCATTCGGTAGCAATCCGCAGCCTTGTATCTTCGACCCGTGATAATAAGTTCCATGGCTAACCCAATGGGTATTGCTCGAGACATGCGTGTAGTTCCACTAATGGAAAGTAGACCTCTTTTAGGTTCTAAGAGTCCCATTTCAGCATTTTCTGACATAATTCTGATATCTGCCCAAAGTGCCATCTCAGATCCACCACCAAACGCGTACCCGTTGATGGCCGCGATTACAGGTTTAAAGACTTCAATGCTTGGATAAGCATGCAAGCCTTCATCTGGAACCTGTGGTGGAGGGGGTGGCTCAACATCAGAAGAATCACGCTGTGACTGTGCTCTAAGATCAAGTCCAGTAGAAAAAGATCTCTCACCTGCTCCAGTTACTACTAAAACCCATGCATCATCATCATCGCGAAATTGCCTGACGTAATCCATCATAGCTGCATTCCCGTCCGGCGTTAACGAGTTCAATGTTTCTGGGCGATTCATCGTTATAAGACGAACATGATCAGACGGCGTCTCATATTTTATTTCATCACTCATAAAATTCCTCCCCATATAATTATTTTCATTATTTTTATAACAACTCATACCATTATAAAAATAATCTTTACCCGTCACACTATAGCATGCCTATCCACAAAAAAGGGAACCAAAACTTGGAAAAGTTTCCGGACCAAATGACTGGTTAATACATAGATTTTGGGGATTAAATCAAGCAGAAATTTAGTTTAATTTCAAATATAATAATACGTTGGAAATCGGTTGGCGACCCGTACGGGATTCGAACCCGTGATCTCTGCCGTGACAGGGCAGTATGTTAAGCCAACTACACCAACGGGCCACACACAAAATCGTACGAATATGGACTAATTATGTCAAGGAAAATTAGGGGTTGATAACATCATTTATTCGGTCTCCAGTATCGCAGGAGTCCCCTAAATACCACCTATTTGGCCGTTGTGTCCAATATTTTAACGCCTTTTTGCAATCTCTCTAGAACCACTTTTTTTCCTAATATTTCCATTGTTGAAAACAAAGGCGGGGCTTCAGTTCTTCCAGTAAGTACTACTCTCATCGCTCCAAACAACCGGCGATTACTGGTGCCTAATTCCTCTACTAAATTTCTCAACTGGCTTTCCAAAGAATCGTGATTCCAGTCGCTTATTTTTGATAGTGTCACAGAAGCCGCAGTGAGACAATCTGATACAAATTCCCAGTCTTCCGGTAAGGGTATCTCGCTTGTATCTGTAGAATTTTCAATTAGTTTCTTGATTGATTTATCCCCCATACCAGACCAAATAAGGATAGCTGGATAGGAGTAATTTCCCGAGAAAAAGAAACTGGACAAATATGGGACCTCTGCAAAAGTTTTGGCTCTATCTTGAATTACTGAACATACTTTTACAACATATGCCCAATCAAGGGGTCGGCTCACATCAGCCCCTAAATCACGATCGAGTAATTCAAGGCAATGTTCCGCTAGGGAATCAGCGGATAGTTTTCTCAAATAAACACCATTAAGCCAAGAAAGTTTCTCAAGATCAAAAACGGCTGGAGACGCCCCTATTCGCTCCAATGAAAAATTATTGATCACCGTTTCGACGTCCATTTCGGTCGTCTTATCATCAAGGCTCCATCCTAATAGCGTCAAAAAGTTCATCATAGCCTCTGGCAAATACCCTTGTTCTTTATAATCCATCATAGAAACAGAACCATGACGTTTTGAGAGTTTTGATCTATCGCTTCCTAAGATCAAAGGAAGATGTGCGAAAATCGGCGGATCCCATCCAAAAGCCTCATAAAGAAGAATATGTCTTGGTGTTGACGGTAACCATTCATCTGCCCTTAAAACATGTGAGATTTCCATTGCATTATCGTCAACCACACTAGCTAAATGATAAGTCGGATAACCATCTGATTTGAGTATCACGAAATCATCTAACAATCGATTTTCCCATGTAACATCGCCTCGAATCACGTCATTAAAGGTAGTCTTACCTGTCAAAGGCATCTTGAATCTCACTACGGGAGTCGGGTTTGAGCTGTTCTCCTCAGCCCGCTCAAGCGAACTGAGATTACGGCACCGACCATCGTAACCTGTAGGGCGATTCTGTGCCTTTTGAGAGTCTCGTAGCATCGTTAATCGTTCTGGTGGGCAATAGCAATAATACGCATTGTCCGATTCAATCAATTTATTAGCAGCTGATAAATAAAGGTCGACTCGTTGAGATTGAGTATATGGGCCAAATTCTCCCCCCACCTCAGGGCCTTCATCCCAATCAATCCCTAACCAGCTAAGCGAATCTGTAATAGATTTTACAGATCCCTCAATTTTGCGAGACTGATCTGTATCTTCTATTCTTAAAATAAATTGCCCTCCAAATTTACGAGCAAGCAACCAATTAAATAGAGCACTCCGAATATTCCCAACGTGTGGATCTCCTGTTGGGCTTGGAGCATACCGAACTCTGACGGTGTCAGACATTTATTGATCTCCCATTTCTCAAATTCACACTACCATTGTAAGTTAATTGGTCAATTGCAAGTAATCCTTTTCGTCCATGGTTGTAGACATAAGATCTCTAAATTCAGATGGAAGTTCGCAGGAAACTTTGACCGACTGCTCCAAAGCAGGATGTATAAATACTAGTTGTTTTGCATGCAAAAATAAACGGGTTGCCGGATTACCATGGTCTCGCCCATATGTTTTATCTCCTAAAATAGGATGGCCTAATGAAGAAAAATGAACCCGAATTTGATGAGATCTCCCCGTGATCGGATGCACTTTAACAAACGTATAACCCTCTATGTACGACAAAACTTCAAATTCCGTTATAGCCTCTTTCCCACCATCTACAATTGCCATTTTCTGACGATTATTAGGGTTACGACCTATGGGGGCATCGATCACGCCTTTGATCGTAGATAATTTACCTTTGAGAACTGCAAAATAAGTTTTCTCAACAAGTCTTTCTTTAAACTGCCGGGTAAGGTGTTTATACGAGTGCTCTGTTTTAGATAATATTATTAATCCGGAGGTATCTTTATCCAACCTATGAACTATTCCCGGCCTGGTCACCCCAGCAATCGTCGGCAATTCATAGCCTAAACCCAAAACTCCATTGACTAATGTCCCTCCAATATGTCCAAACCCTGGGTGAACAGTTAATCCTGCTGGTTTGTCGATAACCAATACTTCTTCATCGTCCAACATCAATTTTAAATCCATTTTTTCCGGTTTGGGTGATGCTAAATAATTAGCCTTGGGGACCACAGTAAGCGAAACATTATCACCATTCTCTAATATCTGGCCCCGTTTTCGGGGAATCTCCCCGTTGATTAAAACGTTACCCTCTCCAATCATTTTTGATAAATAAGATCGAGAGTGCTCAGGAGACATTTCAACTAAATATACATCTAAGCGCTTACCAGAATAATTCTGATCAACTTCAAAGCTAAAAGATGTTGCTGGTATATCACTCATTGAATTTGTTGTTTCCTTATATTTCTGTATCATTTTGAGCGAAATATTTCGTGTAGATCCAATATACCACTATCAAAAATGCACCTAAAGACAATGAACTATCGGCAATGTTAAAAGAAGGGAAGTGTATATCATTCCATAGCTCAACATCTATAAAATCCACTACAGCACCCCGGTATATACGATCGATCAAATTACCAATTGCGCCACCCAGAACAAAAGCAAGAGCAATTGTCAAAATTGGGTCTCTATTAGAATAAGTCTTGTAAAAATATAGGATAAAAAAAACTCCGATGACGCCAACCACAGCCAAAAAAGAATTCATCCCCTGGAAAAGTCCAAAGGCACTACCAGTATTGACGAGATGAGTTAGTCGAATAATGCCATCTTCGGGTATGGAATCAAATAAAGGGATAAACTTTACCACTGCAAATTTCGTTATCTGATCCGCCACGATCACAAGGACGGAAACAACCAAAATAAGCAAGTCAGTTTTTAATATTTGGTAAAGTTTTTGCATCACGGTAAATCCTTGGTACCACTATATAAGGGCTAACTATTCACACCAGACAGGCTAACTTTTTTTCAAGAATGAATCAACAAAAAACTTAGTCACATCTGTTGTCATTTTATCAATTTCAATTCCCCAAAAGTGGTCATCCGAATATACCTTAACTTCGGAAGGTTTTGGTAGGACCATCTCCAGGGATTGTACGCTCTTGGCGGCATCAAATTGATCTTGCTCGCCTGCAACTAATAATTTTGGTATATCCAAGTTTGGAAAAGTAAATCCTTCTTCAATGGTCGGAGGAGAAATCAAAGCCAATGAGGCAGATCCTTTATACTTATTTGCGGCGAAGAGGGCAACTCTTGCTCCGAAAGAATACCCCAATAAACCAACCGCTATATTACGACCTGAAAAAATTGATGAAGACTGCACGTGTTCGATTATTCCTAATACATCTAGAAGTTCCCCGTCCCCATGAGAGAATGTTCCGGAACTACCTCCAACCCCTCGGAAATTAAATTTTACTGTAGCGATGCCCGACCCGTTTAATTTATTGGAGGAAAGGCCAATTACGTAGTTATCCATATTCCCACCATAAAGTGGGTGTGGATGACACAATACAACTACGCGATTAGTGTCCGCTTCAGGTAAAACAATCTCAGTTTCAAGATCGATTCCGTCAGAAATACTTATTTTATTTCTATGCACAGACATCAATTACTCGATTCATTTAACAGCTGTTCTAAAATAAATTTTGCGCCCTCTTTATCAATGAAATCATTGTTATTGCCACATTTAGGAGACATTACACATGAAGGGCAACCATCTTCACAAGGACATTCTATAAGGTGCTGTAATGTAGTTGTCCATAGCCGATTTATAATGCTATATGCATGATGGCTTATTCCAACTCCTCCAGGGTGCCCATCATATATGAATACAGTTGGTAGGCCCGTTTGGCTATTATGATTAGTAGAAACTCCACCAATATCCCACCGATCGCACGAGGCGAAAACGGGTAGTAATCCTATTGCTGCATGCTCAACTGCGTGTAACGCTGCCGCAATATCGATATCTTTGTCCATAACCTCATTTAATATTTTGTCTGAAATAGTCCACCAAACTCCTTTTGTTTTATAACCATATTCTGGCAATTCTAATTTCTCCGCGGAGATTAATTCATTAGATCCATGTCTTTTTCTTTGAAACCCCACTACCGATCTCGCTACTTCAAGTTCTCCATGGAATACAGAGGTGCTTTCCTCTATTTTTGATTGCTCCTCCTTCAGTATTGTTAGACGAGTTTGGTGCATCGACTGAGTATAATATGGTGCTGCTTGCTCAATTAAATGAATTGTCCCGTCCTTGAAATCAATACTATCTACCAAAAATTCCTGGCCTTGATGCAAGTAAACAGCTCCTGGATATGCGGTATTTAGAGCTTCTTCTTTCCCTATTATTTCCAGTAACTTACCTGAGTTCATATCTAATAACGAAAAACGTGAATCCCCTCCTGATCTCAAGTTAACGTGATCTGCTGGATATCCAACGGTTGGGCTAGCATACCAGCTGGAATAATCTGCCCTTTCTCTTCGGACTAGTTTACCTTCATCCAAAAGTGATTCTAAAATATCCGAAAATCTAGCTGACTCAAAAAACTTTGAATCCTGTAAAACTAAAGGTTTCTCATAAGCTGCACAAATTAAGTGGAGAGATAATATAAGTTCATTTTGAGGGTCTATCAAAACATACTCGGCACCTCTCCTGAACAATATGTCAGGATGCCGGGCAATATATTGTTCCAGAGGGTTATCTGATAAGACCATGATGCTTAGTCCATATCTCCCGTCTCTGCCAGATCGAAATGCCTGCTGCATGGTAGAAGCCAAAGATCCAGGGTAACCGATGAGCAAAGTTGCATCTAAATTACCAATATTTATACCTAATTCTAGTGCATTGGTTGATACGAGCCCCATCACCTCTCCCGAATGAAACTTGCGCTCGAGTAACTTTCTTTCTTTAGGTAAATAGCCAGCCCTGTATGACGCCAGAACCTCATTCTTCGTATCCTCAGTCAAACCAAGTTCATCACGACTGTATTTATGAATCAATTCAGCAGTTTGTCTCGACCTGGAAAAAGCTAAAGTTTTACTACCTAGGCTAACTAGTTGAGTAAATAATCGTACTCCTTCACTCAAGTAACTGCGCCTCATACCCAATTTTGAATCTATGATCGGTGGGTTCCACAATGCGAAATCCCTTTCCCCTCTTTGAGAACCATCATTTTGAACTGATTCCACATCAGCTCCAAGTAAGGACTCCGCATGGTGTTCAGGGTTTCCCAATGTTGCAGAAGTAAATATAAACGTGGGTTTCGACCCATATATTGCACAAATTCTTCTAAGTCGCCTTATTAAGAGAGCAATATGAGATCCGTAGACTCCTTTATATTGATGTGCCTCATCTAAAACAACATATTTTAGGTTCTTAAAATACTTAGCCCATTTCCTGTGGTTCGGTAAAATCGCTAGGTGTAACATGTCGGGGTTAGTCAATAAAATATTAGTTTTCCCCCTTAGATTAGGCCTGTCTTCATAGGGAGTATCTCCATCATACATTGCCGAAAGAGGTCGTTTTGGCAAAGAAGCAGTGAGTGAGTCCAAAGCATCGCTTTGATCTTGGGCCAAAGCTTTAGTAGGGAACATATATAACGAAGTGGAGTTGTTATCCGAAAGAAAAGTTTCGAGAGTAGGAACATAATAAATAAGACTTTTGCCCGACGAAGGGCCTGACGTCACAATTACATGTTTACCTTCAAGAATTAGGTCAATCGCATCAGCTTGATGTGAAAAAAATGATTCAATACCTTTTACCTCTAAAGCTAAAGATAAAAGTGGGTTAAGCTTAGTATTCATTTTCTTGAATGTTGCTGAACGCGATTCGAAACGTTCCACATAATCAAGTTGACCTTGGTATTGTAGAGCCTGGGATATAGAAGAAAGAAACGTTTCTAAGCCCAATACTTGTGCCTTTCCAGATACGATTATGGCTGATAATAGAACATTAGATCTTCAGTGTCAAATATTAAAATATGAACTCAATAATTTAATATCTTTTTAACACTGTGGCTCTAACCTTGTGTTGTAATATAAAAGAATTATAAAAAAAAGGAGGTGAAATTCTAATAAATGTCTAAAGAAAATTTATCGGACTTTGAAAAACGTATGGTTTTAGCATACAGCGATAAAGTTCAAATAAAGAACGGTTCGTTTAAGCAAAGTCCAGAAACTCAGAGAGAGCAGTGGTTAAAAAAGAACCCAAACATTATCACAGTTTCATAGCACTGCAAATCTGACAGGGAAATCCCGGAGGAAAACATGGCAAAAATGTATAAACTCATTGGACGATACCTAGAAGAGCTCAACTAGAGAAGGCACCCACAAATGGATGCCTTCTTTTTTTATTGTTTAATTTTCCAGACTAGATAAATCAATAGTACTATTGCTCCCAACGAAAGGGTTATCTTTCTTTTCCTTCTCCACAGTCGAGAGATCGTTATGACCTGGGAGTACTACAACATCAGGTTCCAGCACAAATATTTTTTCTTTAATTGATGCAACAAGATCGGGCAATGATCCGCCGGGAAAATCAAACCTACCTATTGAACCCGCAAATAACGTATCGCCCGTTAATACAGAATCTTCAAATACAAAACAAGTACTTCCAGGTGTATGACCAGGTGTAGCAAGTATTGATATCATCTCAGACCCAATTTGTAACTCTAACCCATCTTTTAAATCAATACTCGGTACTGGAGAAGCTTCCGGTTGTGCGCCCATCCAGCCACCACTACTTTCCAGTTGTTCGAGTAAAGGTATATCTTCAAACCCAATCCCCAAAACTTCGTCTCTTTTCTGGACAAAAAACGAATTGTTGAAAACATGATCCGCATGTCCATGGGTATTTAAAACATACTTGATTTGAAGTTCTTTTTGAGATATCCACTGATCCAATACCTCAGATCCCATTCCAGGATCAACTATCGCGGCGTCATTTGACCCTTCTGAAAATAGTATGTAACAATTGTTGGCCATCGGGCCAACTACAAAACGTTGAATCGGCATTACATCTCTCCAAAATAGTATTTACTTAGTACTATAGTCGAATCCAATCAATTGTTGGAGCCACATAAAGGATTATATTCATTTGGATCCAGTATTATAATGGCATAGAAAGAATTCGATAACTAATGGAAGTCTACCTTATGGATTATTGGAATTAGGATGTCATTAGATATACCTGACGTGGTCATAGAGCGATTGCCACAATACCTTAGATCGCTGAGAGCACTAAAAAATAGAAATATAGCTCTTGTTAGTTCTGCCGATTTAGGAATTGAATCGGGCGTAACTCCAGCTCAGATTAGAAAAGATTTAAGCTATTTTGGAAAATTCGGCAAACAAGGCCAAGGGTATAATGTAAAAGCTTTAGCTGATGATTTAACAAGAATTCTAGGTCTAGATCAGTCTTGGCCAGTAATATTAGCCGGAGTTGGTAGGTTAGGCAAAGCTATATTGACCTACCCTGACTTTACACCTGAAGGGTTTTTTATTGTTAGCGCATTTGATAGCGACCCAGTAATTGTTGGAACAGATGTCGCAGAGATTACGATACGACCAGTAGAGCAAATTAACGAATATATTAAAGAAAACAATATTAGAATCGCTATATTAGCTGTCCCTGGTGAGAGCGCGTCTGATCTCATAGACCAACTCGTTCAATCTGGTATTAGAGCAATCCTAAATTATGCTCCTATAACCCCCAAAGTACCCGACAACGTCCAAATACAAAACATCGACCCAGTTCATTCCTTACAAACGATGACATTCCATCTATCTGATATTACCCTGAATACCAATAGTTAGTCAGCTCGTTCAGCTGCATCAGCTAGTATCGTAACTTTATCGCTCGATATCTGAGCAAATCCTCCCGTTAGAGAAAATTTAACAGTGCCACCACCTTGTCGAGCACTTACAGAACCAGCAGCTAGAACAGTCACAATAGGAGCGTGCCTCGGCAACACTCCCAAACGACCATCTATACCAGGAAGAGAAACTGAGTCGACATCCTCATCAAATGCCATCTTATCCAAAGCAACAATCTGCAGCCTTGTTGTCATTCTTTACCCCTCGCCTGCTAGTTGCTTGCCTTTTTCTACGGCCTCGTCAATTGTTCCAACCATATAGAAAGCTTGCTCTGGCAAATTATCGTGTTGACCATCAAGTATCTCTTGAAACCCGCGTACCGTTTCTTGTATTGAAACATATTTACCTGGAGTTCCAGTAAAGGTTTCGGCCACGAAAAACGGCTGAGAAAGGAACCGCTGTATTTTACGGGCACGAGCAACCGTAAGTTGGTCATCTTCAGACAACTCTTCTAGTCCAAGGATAGCAATTATATCCTGCAACTCTTTGTATCTCTGCAACACACCCTGCACCCCTCTTGCCGCATCATAATGATCTTGTCCAATAACATTAGGATCAAGAATTCGACTTGTAGAAGTCAATGGATCAACAGCCGGATACAATCCTTGCTCAGCTATAGATCGTTCTAAAGCGATGACCCCATCAAGGTGACCAAAAGTTGTGGCAACACCAGGATCTGTATAATCATCAGCAGGAACATAAATAGCCTGAACAGACGTAACAGAACCTTTCTTGGTCGAAGTTATACGCTCCTCTAATGCGCCCATCTCAGTTGAGAGAGTAGGCTGATAGCCTACAGCCGACGGCATTCTGCCTAAAAGAGCTGAAACTTCCATACCAGCAAGGATGTATCGATAAATATTATCGATAAATATCAATACATCTTGCCCCTCAACATCTCTAAAATATTCAGCCATTGTGAGGCCTGTTAGTGCTATTCGAGCTCTAACACCAGGCGGCTCATTCATCTGTCCGAAAACTAAAGCTGTCTTATCTATAACTCCTGATTCTTTCATCTCATTCCAAAGATCGTTACCTTCCCTAGAACGTTCACCAACACCTGCAAAGACAGAATATCCACCATGCTCAGTTGCAAGATTTCTTATCAATTCAAGAATTACGACCGTCTTTCCAACTCCGGCACCGCCATATGCTCCGATCTTTCCACCTCTCGCGAAGGGGGTAACTAGATCGATTACCTTAATTCCAGTCTCCAGCATTTGTGTGCTAGTCTCTTGCTCATCGAAAGGGGGAGGAGCTCTATGAATCGGCCATTTTTCTTCTGCGCCAACTTCGCCTTCATCGTCCAAGGGCTCTCCTAAA
Organism: Dehalococcoidia bacterium UBA6926; assembly: GCA_002450835.1. Lineage (GTDB taxonomy): Bacteria > Chloroflexota > Dehalococcoidia > UBA6926 > UBA6926 > UBA6926. Next base: position 126,264 of record DKAM01000021.1, on the reverse strand, counting down.
ACGTTAAAAAGGCGGCCCAGAGATGCGCGGCCAACAGGAACCGAAATTGGGTCTCCTGTATCTACTACCTCTATGCCACGCCGAAGTCCTTCGGTAGGGCCCATTGCCAGACATCGAACCCAGTTATTACCAATATGTTGTTCAACTTCGAGAACCAAAGGAGATCCATCATCCATGGTTATATTGAGTCCATTAAATACTTCAGGCAAAGAATCTTGATCAAATTCCACATCGACCACTGTACCAATAACCTGAACAACTCTTCCGTTCGCCATCATAACTCCTTAAAACTAATATTTATCTCTTTACCATCTGTTTCGATTCGATCATCCCAAGGATCGAAACAAAATCAATTTCATCCAATTTACCAATTAACATATCAGCGCGAGAGAGATCAAAACTACTTGTCAGATCCGTCCTCAAGCCTATTGTAAATAGACCAGCCATCTTAGAAGACTCGATTCCAGAAACGGAATCTTCGATCGCAACGCTAGACGCAATATCAAATCCACTCCTGCTCGCAGCAAGTAGATAAATTTCAGGAGACGGTTTTGCAGCTATAACATCATCTCCTGTAACAACATAATCAAAATGATTTTCCAAGCCCAAAAGATTCAATTTATAATCGGTCCATTCTCTGTTACCTGACGTAACCAAAACACTACCCAAATGATTCATTTCTAATGATTCAAAAACTGCAAGCGTACCATCGCGAAGCACCATCTGTTCCTGCAAAGCGTCCCTCAAAATATCACGATAAATTGACTGTTGATAGTCAATAGAATCTTGAAAACCATATCGGCCTGCTAAATACCTCCAAGTGACTGATGTAGGTTTTCCTATAAATTGACCGTACTCTTCCCGCGTTAAAGGGGGTTTACCGGTATCAACTACAAGCTTATTCAATGTGTCAAAATATATCGGCTCGGTATCCACGAGTACACCATCAAAATCGAAAAATACTGCTCCTTTTAAATCTGTTGGTCTCATTTGTTTTCACCTGCAACAAAAGAATCAGCACCGGTAGATTTGCTAGGGAATAAAAGTTGTAAATCAATATCTGCTAATTTATCTACAACAGCATTGGAAGCATCAAAATCATCCGGAGTTGACCAAATTGTCTTAACTCCAACGGTGTACATCCCCGCCGAACTAGCGCTTTGCATTCCAACTCGAGAATCTTCTACGGCAAGGCACAAAGACGGATCCACCCCTATTTGCCTTGACGCTTCGATATAAATACTAGGATCTGGCTTTGCTACCTTCACTTCGTTACGAGTTACGATGACATCAAACATTGTTTCAACATCCATAAGTCGCAACCGTAAGAGAGCTCTGTCCCTATCAGCGGAAGTGGCTAAACCAAGAGGAATTTCCATCTCTTTTACACTAGATAGAAAATCAATCGCACCCGGAATCGGCGCTAAATCTTTTTCAAATTGGTCACGAGCCAATAAATCAATTCTTTGGGTGTACTCTTCCATCGAAAGATTCAACCCTCTCAAGATATTCAATTTTTTCCATATTGATTCGTTATCTAAACCTACCAATTGTCTTGCTTCTTCAAATTCTAGGGGGCTTAAGTTTTCCTCCACTAATAAATGGTCTATTGCTCGAATAAACAAAGTCTCAGTATCGGTTAAGACACCATCCAAATCACAAATCACAGCAGATAAAGCAGGGTACTTTATTTCAGTATCTGTATTGTTAAGGTCTTTCATTAGTAATTTACCGCGCTATTCATTCTCAAGAGCCGCAACACCACCAACCAAATCTAACAATTCACTAGTAATCGTCTCTTGGCGTGCTTTGTTGTACTCTAAGTTGAGATCCTCAATCATTTCACCGGCAGCATCTGTAGCCTGTCTCATAGCTACCATTCGTGCGGACTGTTCCGAAGCAGCATTTTCCAACGCCGCTTGATAAATTTGCATTTCAACATATCTAGGTAAAAGGCTGCCCAGAACACTCTCGACATCAGGTTCGTACTCATAACTTGCTATATTCCCCGCATCCTCTGTGTCTGAATCAACTGTAAATTGAGAAGGCTCAATAGGAAGTAGTTGCCTCAGCTCGGGTGTTTGAACAGCAGTATTAACAAATTTTGCGTAGACAATAAACACTCGGTCTACTGAACCATCAATGTAGTCTTCCATAACCTTGGATGAAACATTACCAAGGTCTTCTGGAGTGGGAAAATCACCATTGTCTATTTGCTCCCCCATTATTTCTAGTTCACGTCTAGATATAAAATCTCTACCCTTTTTCCCTACATTGAAAAAAGAAACTGGGTTCACTTCGTTAGTGGCAAATTCCAGAGCTTTCTTATTCAAATTTGAATTAAGACCGCCGCACAATCCTCGATCTGGAGTAAAATGAATAACCAATGTTTTCTTGACTTCACGCTTCTCTAAAAACGGGTGTAGATCATCGGCCCCTGAGGATCCAGAAGACGTTAAATCTGTAAGAACCTCTAACAATTTTGCTGAATATGGCCTTGATTCTACTACTCTCTGTTGAGCACGCCTCATTTTCGCGCCTGCAATCAATTCCATCGCACTAGTTATACGCGATGTATTACTCACGCTATTCATTCTTTGCTTTATTTGTCGAGTATTAGGCAATAATAAACCCTTTCTTCAATCAATAATCAAAACGCTACTAATAAGCGCCACCTTCTTTAAATTCATTAATCGCCTTGGTTAACGCTTCTGAAGTTTCATCACTTATATCAGCTTCAGAGCGAATGGTTTCAGCAATTTCTGCGTAGTTACTATCCATAAAGGTATATAAAGCAAGCTCGAAATCACTAACTTTTTCAATAGGAACCTCGTCCATTAGACCTTCACTTCCCGCAAAAAGAATAATGGCTTCTTTCTCAAATGGAATCGGTTGGTATTGACCTTGTTTAAGCAATTCGGAAAGAATTCGGCCTCTATCTAATTGACGTCTCGTAGAAGCGTCTAAGTCCTCGCTACCAAACTGGGCAAACGCCTGTAAGTTTCTATACTGCGCTAAATCAAGCCTTAAAGTCCCAGCAACTTTTCTTATAGCTCGAGTCTGTGCCGCGCTACCTACCCTAGACACCGACAAACCAGCATTCACCGCCGGCCGTGTACCCGAGTTGAATAGCTCAGTTTCCAAATATATCTGTCCATCGGTAATCGATATTACGTTAGTTGGAATATATGCAGACACGTCCCCAGCTTGTGTCTCAATGATTGGCAATGCTGTCAGAGTACCGCCACCTAATTCTTCAGACAAACTAGCAGCGCGTTCAAGTAAACGACTGTGTAGATAAAACACATCACCTGGATACGCTTCTCTTCCTGGAGGCCTCCTAAGCAAAAGGGAAAGTTGGCGATACGCCCACGCATGCTTAGTCAGATCATCATAAACAATTAACGCGTCTTTTCCTTGTTCCATAAATTCTTCGGCAATAGCACATCCAGTGTAGACAGAGAGATACTGCATAGCAGCAGGGTCAGCGGCATTAGCTGCAACAACAACGGTATGTTCCATCGCACCATTTTCTTCCAGCATACCAACTGTCTGAGCAACTTTAGATGCTTTTTGCCCTATTGCGACATATATACAAAGAAGATCCCCGCCCTTTTGATTAATGATAGTATCAAGAGCGATTGCTGATTTTCCGGTGGACCTATCACCAATAATAAGTTCTCTTTGGCCTCTTCCTATAGGAACCATTGAATCCACCGCTTTAATGCCTGTTTGTACAGGGCGGTTAACGGCACTTCTTGCAGCAACATCCGGAGCAAGTTTTTCTATATCTCGGGTTTTTGTGGTTTGTATGGGACCTTTTCCATCAATAGGACCACCTAATGCATCAACCACCCTCCCAAGCAGGGCATCACCCGCCGGCACTTGGGCGATTCGACCAGTAGTCCGAACTTCAGTTCCTTCTTGGATACCGGCTTCAGAACCCATTATTACTACTCCGACGGATTCTTCCTCTAGATTCAACGCCATGCCTATAGCACCTGTTGAAAATTCAACAAGTTCTCCATATCTAGCTCCCGCTAAACCATGTATATTGGCTACGCCGTCTCCGATTTGTATAACGGTACCAACATCAACTGCCTCTACGGTAGAACCGAACTCTTGTATCTGTCGCCTAATGATAGACGCTATATCTTGGCCGCCAACAGCCATAGTCTCACCCTTCTTTCAATCTATTTATTTTGTATTATTCTCATTTTCCATAATTTGATTATCTTACAATCACCTAGAAGCCTCATCCGTGAGCCACCCTTTTAGGTTTCTCAATTTGGTTCTAGTGCTTCCATCAATCACCTTATCTCCAACACGCGCAACAACTCCACCAATGAGACCTGGATCTACATTCGTAGAAACCCTCAATTTAACTCCTGCCTGATCACTAAGAAATTTTTCAAGTTTATCTTGAAGATCTTTTTCCATAGGAACTGCAGCCGTTAAGGTTGCTGAAATGATTCCTTGTTCTTCATCTATCATCTCTTCGTACGATTCAAAGATCGATTGTGCTAAAGATGCTCTGTTTTTTCGAACAAGAAGACTTGCAAGGTTCATAGCTAAAGCGCTTAATCCTTCCAAATGCTCTGATATAAATTTATCTTTATCATCTAGCGACACCTTAGGAGATTGCAAAAATTCTTGAACCTCACTTATCGAGAAAACTAACGATAACCGTTCTAAATCTGAGACCCAAATTTCTGAATCCCCAGTTTCTTTAGAAATCTCAAAAATCGCTTGAGCATATCGTCTTCCGGAACCATTAGAAGGCATAACTATTTCGCTCCTGAAGAATCTGAACCTGCCTCGTTTAGCACATCTTCAACCAAGTTACGGTGTTTATCCGCATCTAAAGAAGAATTAATGACTTTTTCAGCAGCTGTAATGGCGAGATCAGCAAATTCTTTACGAACCTTCTCTATAGCATCATCACGTTCCCTCTGGATATCAGACCTTGCACGTTCCACCAGGCCCTCGGCCTCGGTTCGTGCGGTATCTTTAGCATCCTCTTCTATTTTGCGACTTAGCTCTTGTGCCTGTTGCACTATTTGCTGAGCTCGATCACGCGACTCTGCCAAAGCCTGCTGAACCTGTTCTTCACTTTTTGCTGACTCTTCTTTAGCTCTTTCTGCTTGCTCCAAGGATTCCTTAATACTATCTGACCGTTGGTCTAGCATCCGAACCACTGGGCGATAAAGAAACACAGTAAGAAGCAATAAGAAAACACCAAAATTAATAAACTGGCTGATCAGCCCTGGTATGTTAATCCCAATAGCTTCCATTAACCCTCCCTAATAGGCTTGCCTACGTAAATAGGTAAGCCAAAAGTTTCAACCTGATTTACACAAACTTGATCAAAATCGCTACAACCAACGCGTATATCGCGACGGCTTCAGCGAATGCAACACCAACAATCATGTTAGTTTGAATTGCGCCTGCTGCATCAGGATTTCTACCAAGTGCTTCCATAGCCTTAGAAACAGCAATACCTATACCAATACCGGGACCAATTGCTCCTAGACCTATCGCTAGTCCCGCTGCGATCTGCTGAGCTCCGACATCTGTGATGCCACCGGTTTCTTCAGCAAAAGCCACTCCTGTCGTTACCGCAATCATAGATAAAACAATTGCAACGACGGAAAAAATCCGACTGTGATTAAACATAATACCGACCATATTCCCTCCAATTAATTATTACTTAACTATTATATACTTTCATTCCCATTTTTTAAGCTTTCAAAACCAATTAATGGACTAGTTCTGAAACACATTACCCGCTATGCTCTTCCTCCCCATGATGACTGACAGCTAGAATTCCAAAAATCAACGTTAATATTGCAAAAATGAACGCCTGAATCATACCGAAGAACAGCTCCATAACAAAAACGCCCATGACCAACCCAAGTGGGAAGAAGAACGACGCCATCAGTATTAATATTTCGCCTGCAAATACGTTTCCGAAAAGTCGGAAAGTAAAGCTAACTAACCTAACTAATTCGCTGACCAAATCAATTAATCCCACAAATATATCTATGAAACCAAATCCGATATTTCCTTTAAGTAACCTTTTGAAGTTAAAGAATTTAGACAAGTATCCGAACAATCCAAGCCCAGCTACTCCCCAAAATTCAACAAACAAAAAGCTCCACAAAGCTATCGCTAAGGGGGTGTTAACATCGGTATTCGCCGGCCTCAAAACTGGAACTAGATGTCCAGCTGTTAAGCCAGCTTCCGCAAGTTCACTGGACTGACTCTCAAAGTCAGCTTCTGTTGTATGAATATCAAATTCGCTACTTTCCTCTCCATCAAATCGATAGGAAAATCCGCCCATGGGAACATTTTTTGTGGCCGAATCAACAACAAAAAAGTGGACATGGGGATCACTTTCACCTGATTCATTCATATGTTCAAATACTTTTTCAGCTTCAACAAATTTGTAAACGGTACCAGTACCGGGAACAAACCCTAACCAGTTTGCGCCTAGGATGAATAGAAAAATGGTCGCGACAACTGGGAAAAAACGTCTTCCATTTATAGGCCCTGCAGCACGTTCACATAAATTCAATAAGGCTTCAACAATAATCTCAACCAAAGATTGGAATCTACCAGGGACAAGTTTCATGTTCCTGGTACCGACAAAAACGAGCAGCAAAACTGCAACCATAGCAATCTGCTGCTGTATAACTGTGCTTCTTATGGGTATTGAAAAGATATGCCCGATGGGCTCTATTACCAACGTCGGAATTTCAAGAGGGCCTTTCAAAAAAACAATGCCGAGGCCCATAAACACTATACCGACAACTAGGCTTAGTAATATCCTTGGACGTGCCAAAGAACCCTCCTTCTAACTTTGATTACTGACGCTTTTTATTGTTCACAGAACGGTTCAACAAAGGCTTAGCCATTCTATAAGAACCAACAAACGCAACTACCAAACCAAAAAAAAGACCTAATAAAGTAAACACCGGAGAAACACCAATTGACTCATCAATCCATGACCCCAAGAATACCCCTCCAGCTATAACGATCGCTATGTACCAACCAAGTACTAGCAACCGAAATGCCGCCTCTAATAAAACATTTCTCTTTGACATGCTTATTACAGTCAGCGTGCGAAACTTATCACAGAAAAAAACACTGAGTCAAGATATTGCAACACGTATCTTCTTTGTTCATCCATTATGTTGCACTCCTTTGTATCACAATAAATCAATTAGACTCAGTACCCAAATTATCTAAATTCAACTCTTCAACAAAATCCCTAAAGGCGGAAAGGCTCTTTAGCTCCTCTTCCGAAACGTCGAGTTCGTCCTCTGCTGATTCATAAGAAGGGACTATCGCATCTCCTGTGGACTCATCTATGTACACCCCAGCCTTATCAAGGACTGAGTCTGCAACATAAATAGGGACTCTAGCTCGGACAGCAATCGCAATAGCATCACTCGGTCGGCTATCAATATCTATTTTCTCCGAATCCCTTTCCAAAACAATCTTGGCAAAAAAGGTATCATTTGATAAATCAGATATTAAAACAGCGGATACTTTAGCTCCAGAATCTTCGATAATCTTAACTAAAAGATCATGTGTCATAGGTCTTCCGACTGAAACATCCTGGAGTCTAATTGCGATAGATTCAGCCTCTGCAGGCCCAATCCATATAGGAAGAAAACGTTCTGTTTCTTTTTCTTTAAGAATTAATACCCGCTGATAATTAACAAGGCTAACGCGAATACTATCGATATCCATCTCAAACATAGCCAACCTCATTAATTGATTTGGTTTACTAAATACTAACGCGCCATGGCACCAATTATCAATAATAAATTATCAATTAAGCAACAAATTTGATAGAAGAACCCTGTTCATTTTTTTCAATTTGGATTCGTATATCAAATTGGTTAATGATGTCATCAACGTGGGTAATAACTAAAATCAATCCGCTCTCGAATTCTGGATCTTCTCTTAAGGAGCCAATGGCTTCAACTAATTTATTTTTGCCGGTCTGATCTTGAGTCCCAAAACCTTCATCAATGAATAGCAGAGGAACTTTAGTCCCTGCGCGGCGAGATAAAAGTTTGGATAGTGCTATTCTCAGAGCAAAATCAATTCTAAAATTTTCCCCTCCGCTGTAGAGTTCATAGGACCTAGTACCCCATTCGTCTCCGATAATGATATCGAGAGTCTCAGTTGAGTCGCCTGCTTTCGTTTGCCTTTGAGTTGCAAGACGAATATGCATACTATTATCGGTCATCTTCGCCAGCAATTCATTGGCATCTTTCTCAATCTGTGGCACTGCTGTTTCAACCAATAGTGCCTGTACTCCCCTAACCCCAAACGCCACAGAAAGTTCATCATAAGTGGCTTTTTCTTCCAATACTTTTTTCCTAAGGTCTAGTAATTCACTCAGTTCGTTTTTTTCCTTTTCCCATTGTTGCAAAGTAAATATATATTCGTCCCGTTTTCTACTCTTCGACACTAGATCGCTGGAATAAACAGATAACTCAGTTTCAAGAACGTTTAAATTCCGCTCGGATTCCCTTAGGATTGTTCGTTGGCTCTCTACCTTTCCTAAATCAGTGTTCAGTTTGTCCAATTCAATTTGGGAGCTTAACAATCTTTTATCAATGTCTTCTAAAAGCGCCGTATTATGTTTCTCAAGTTGTTGGAATTTAGATAATTCTACATACTCTTCTTCATACTGAGACAGTCGCTTATTTTCTATCTGAATTTTTTGGTGTTCCCCAAAATCATAATTTAACTCTCCAATTTCTTTTTCGATTTTCTGAATTTCGCTCCTTTCCCCTACGAACATTTCTTCTTCTTTAATACTAATATCTGACAAATCTGATCGCAGAGAAATCAATTTATTTTTTCTTTCCTTGAGCGCTTCTTCTTCAATACTTTGTCGATTCAATCTATTTTCGAGTTCTTTAATCTCTTTTTGAAGCTCAGTTTTCTCTTTCGCGGCAGAGTCATCCAGGCGTTTTATATAGTCCCTTTTTTCGATGATTTCAGTGTTCAATTTAGATAAAGTGGTTTTTATAATCGCCGTTTCACCCTCATAATGCTCACGAACTTGAGAAACATTGTGTTCGCTTAATTCATTGCCACAAAGTGGGCACGAATCGTGTTCATGACTCGAGAGCATTGTTTGTTTTGCAAGGATACTCTCTAAATCGTCTTGGAGATTCACCTCTGAGATCAACAAACGTTCTAATTCGATATTAAGGTCAGAGAGTTGGTTAAAAATTCTTTCATTAGCTTCTTTTTTGGTCTCTAGGTCTCCGATTATTTTTCTTAATTCAACTGTCGATTGTTTCAAAGTATTATATTTAAGCTGGTCCTTTTCTATTGATTCTATTTCGCTTTTTAGGATAGCTATCTTCTCCTGCAGAGTTATCATGCCTTTAGAAATTGTGCTCTCCAGCAGATTTCGCCGTGCTTCTAAATTAGAAAGTTGTCCGGCTTTTTCGCCAAAATTCGCCATTTTAACTCGAACTTTTAAGAGTGCTTTATATCCTTTATTTATCTGATCAGAACGTTCAAGAAAAACATTGGCTTGTTCTAATTCGCTTTTTAAGCTCACCTTAGACCGCTCTAATGATTTTGCTTCATTTTTGAGATTAGGAATAGCTTTTTGTATATCGCTGATCTCTTTCATGGATTGATTCATGCGAGCAATTTCCTGATTTAATTTAGTTACTTTGGAACTTATTTCGCCAGATTTATTGTCTAAAATCGATATTTCTCTATCTAATTCTGAAATTTTTACTTTCAGGTCATCTTCTGAAATTTTGCTGCTATTTATAGATTCAATCCGGCTGGTATAAATCTTGGATTGAATTTCTTTTTCTCTCGCCTCTGACCTCGATTCAGAAGACAATTCACCATATGAATCAAGACCAAGGATTTCACCTAACAGTTTTTTTCGTTCAGCAGGCGTTTTTTTGGAGAATAGATCGGCCCGACCTTGAGCAAAGTAAGAGGTGTTGATAAAAGTTTCGTAATCTAAGCCAATTAGTTTCACTATGCTTCTCTGTGTAGCTCGAATACTCGAACCCGTAAGAGACGTAAATTGATTTCCGTCCCATGCTTGTAAATCTAAGGTAGTCAACCCGGTCTTTGTTCTTATCGTGGGTTTCCTGTGACGCCTAATTACTCTGTAAAAAGCATCGCCGGAGGTAAATTCCATATCTACCGCCATTTCTGGTTCACCAGCAGATACCAATGGGTCAGCAGCGTATCCAGCTCTGGATCTCCCCCATAATACCCATGTGATCGAATCCAAAAGAGAACTCTTCCCGGATCCATTAGGCCCAGCCAAACAAGCAACTCCAAACCCCGTGAGGTCGATGGGATTATGGATTCCTCTATAGGACATAAAGTTTTCCAAGGTCAATTTACGCGGCAACATTAAAATCCCTCGCTCACGATCATAATTCAACCCTCTCAAAGCACCAATATGTATGCTTAATTATAACTGTAATTTATAAATTCCGATCACTAGTAAATCTCGCTGGTCAAACACGTACGGGCTTTCCCACTTCGGGCAATATAACTTCAATATTCTTGTCCAATAGCCCTTTAAACGATTCCGGATGCAACGTATGAATAGGGACAAGTTTGTCCGGCATAACTTCGTTAATCATATTTGCAATTTCTTTACCAGAAGCGTGGCCAGACGCGTGGATATAAAGAGGTTTATGGTCCAATGATTTATTAATATCAAATCTAGCAAGCCAGTTTATAATTCGCTTCTCATCCATCTCGCCTTCCTCATCGAAGGGTTCGCTCGTAGCTCGAACGTAGTTGGTTCCACTAGGAGGGTCAATATCAATTAGTTCATTAAAATCAAAAAGATCTAAATGGATAATATATTTGCTCGGATTTTCGTGCACATGATATGCCCTCACCCCATTCTCTAAATGTGTAATGTCTGGGTTATCTTTATCGAGCCAATTCGACTCGTAACCAAGTGCTATTTTTGAATTTATGTAGTCACTAGGGCTATACATTAAGCTCCTACTTCTTTTCAAATACACCTTCACATTGGGGTCATCATCTATGTTGGGTAAACCCAGATCAGGGAACACACCCAGTTCTTTTATCAAATAAGCAAGTTTGTGGGAGATAACTAATACTCGGCCAGTATTTTTTGCAACCTGATAGAGAGTAAGAAATCGTGTTGTATCTTTCCACGCGAAGCTCACTATTGCAAGCCCTTCCCACTGACTAACCATTGAAGAGATAGTATATAAAACTTCCCTCTCATCATCTCGGTCTTCTTCATTTATCCTTGTGCCTTCCACTATCATTACATCAGGCTTCCTTTTATCTAACTCTTCAAAAAGAAGTTGAGTCCAGTCATCTCTCATCCCGTGAAATCGCAAGTCTCCAGAATAAAATATTGTCTTGCCTTCAATTTCTGCGAAAAAAGCCATCGCACCAAGTACCGAATGATCAACATTTATGGGAGTCACTAAAAAATCACCCGCTCTCACACTCTGTAAGGGCGTTAGATCTACGATATTTCTTCTCGTTGGCTCACCGGATCTTGCTACCAAACTACCGGGGAAAAAAGAGTTTTTAGACTTAATTTCATCTATGAATCTCAGTTTAATATCCACAAATTCGTTCGTCAGAATTGACTGGGAAGTTTCTTGCATCATTCGAAGAATTTTGTGTGTAACTTTCGAAGTGTAAATGGGGGTATTCTCATCAATAAGTGATATGAATTGTGAGTGATCTATATGGGCGTGTGATAGGAACACACCTTTCAGGTTGGTGGACTTCTGTGATTCATGCGAGCCAAGAATATCTTGCCAAAGATATTGACCTTGTAAATCAAAACCTGGCAACAATTTATCCATCCCTTTCGGGTGAATTAAATCCTCACGATAAATATTTTTAATGTTTGGTAGTACATTTAACTTAATTAAATCAAAAAGAATATTGTTAGTACGAGGACTTAGAAAATTATCGTAATACATCCCCGAAGACGCAAAGCCTAGACCAAAATCGAAAAAAATACCTTGGCTTCCCGACTCGATTAAAATTTTATTACCACCTATTTCATGAATTCCACCAAAAGCAGTTAATATCGCCACAATATTTCCTCATGAGTTTCCAATACCAAAAAAAGTATTCCAAGAGACAACCCAATAATATTAATTCAAATAGAAGTTTATAATAGATTACAGGTAGATCCAAAACTAATATCTGGGACTATTCCTGTATAATATGATTAATTTTTGATTGGGTTAACAATCCTAATAGGAGAATTTATTGAAAATCGGCGTGATCGGTGTAGGGTTTGGAACAACTGTTCACATACCAGCCTTCCAATCAGAAGGAGTGGAGGTGTTAGCAGTAGCTGCAAGACATAAAGATAGGGCTTTACAAGCATCTGAAGAATTCAATATTCCGCACTATTTCGATGATTACAAAGAGTTGCTTGCTATGGAAGATCTAGACGCAGTTAGTATCTGCTCACCTCATCATTTGCATTATGAGATGGTCATGGAAGCGCTAACACAAGATAAACACATTCTTTGTGAAAAGCCATTCGCAACTAATACTCAGGAAGCCCTGGAAATGTTAAATGCCGCCAAAGGTTCAAAAAAAACTCTCATGGTTGCACATGAATTTAGATGGGCACCTCAGAGAGCTTTTGTAAAACAATTACTGGAAGAAAATTACATAGGCGATCTCCGGTTCCTTCAAGCAAGTTTGATGGTCGGACCAACAAAAGAGTTCAGACCTAGGCAAATGGTGTACCCAGACCTTGGATGGCGAGGAGGGTTTCTGTGGGGCTTGGGTTCTCATTATCTAGACGGATTCAGACATTGGTTTGGTGATATAATATCAATACAGTCAATGTTAAAAACGAACATTCCTGACCGTTTTAATAGCGATACGGAAAAATTGGTTGAAACAACGACAGACGATACTTTTGCTCTATTACTTGAGTTCGCTAACGGAGGAATTGGGACACTATCGGGGAGCTCGGTGATGCCTTTTGGACGAGGGGCAAACATAGAAATTTTTGGAAGCTCAGGATCTTTATCAACACCTCAAGAGTATCCTGGATTCAACCCTCCACCTGATGGAAAAGTTTTCGGTGGAAAATTTGGTCAATCAAGTTCCATGAGAGAAGAAATAGCAATGCCGGAACAATACATACCTTTTGATGACAGTAGAGATCATCGATTAATGGCATTTAGGCTAATGGTCAGAGAATTTATTCAAGGAATTAATAGTTCAACATCGCCAAGTCCTAATTTTGAGGATGCCTATATGCTCCAAAAAGTTCTGGAAGGCGCCGTAAAATCAATGGAATCAGGTAAAAAAATCTATATGGATGAAATGTAGAAAATTATGTTCGACAACTTAACAGATAGAATATCAAACGCTTTCAAAAAATTATCGGGCCACAGTGTCATCTCAGAACAAGATTTCGACGATGTACTAAAAGAAATACGACGAGCCCTACTAGAAGCAGATGTAAATTTCCGCGTCGTTAAAAACTTACAACAAGGGATCCGAGAGAGGGTAATAGGTGAAAAGATTTTGGATGGGGTGAGTCCATCCCAACAAATAATCAAGATATTTCAAGATGAGTTAACAGCAGTTCTTGGTAAAGATAAAAAGGATCTTTCAAAGAACAATAATAAACCGGCTACACTCCTAATGATCGGGCTTCAAGGATCTGGAAAAACCACCACGGCAGCAAAAATATCGAAAAGATTAGAGTCTGAAAACAACAAAGTATTGATGGTAGCAGGTGACCTGAAACGGCCCGCAGCTATAGAACAAATTACACAACTAGGGGAAAGAATCGGAGTCGAGACCTATTCAAATGCACAAGCAGCGAGCCCTAAAGAACTAGCTAAAGAATCATTAAAATTGGCCTCTAATAAAGGTTATGACTGGATAGTTTTTGATAGTGCAGGCCGTATTCAAATTGACGACGATTTAATGGATGAACTAGAGAATTTACATAAAACATTAAGCCCGTCCGAAACGGTACTTGTTGTAGATGCAATGACAGGCCAAGAGGCTGTTAACGTTGCCACGGAATTCCAAGCGAGAATGCCAATCACAGGAATAGTTATTACTAAGATGGATAGTGATGCCAGAGGCGGAGCCGCTCTGTCTATCGTGGCAGAGACCGGGATCCCCGTTATCTATATAGGTACTGGTGAGAAACTTGATGCTCTTGACGCATTCTACCCAGATCGATTGGCAGGTAGAATTTTAGGTATGGGAGATGTTGTATCGTTAGTTGAAAAAGCACAACAAACTATTGATGAATCCAAAGCACTCGAAATGGAAAAACGTCTAAAAAATGCGACTTTCACCTTAGACGATTTCTTGGTCCAGATAGACCAACTTAGAAATATGGGGCCAATGAACCAAATCTTAGAAATGATACCAGGGTTTAAATCGATGGCCGGTAATATAAGCAACGATCAAATGCCAGGAGAAAACGACCTCAAAAAAGTTGAAGCCATCGTGTTATCAATGACCCCTTTGGAACGACGGTCCCCACACATAATTGGCGGAAGCAGGAGAAAACGCATAGCAAAAGGCAGTGGAACCCAGCCTGCAGATGTAAATCGTCTTTTAAACCAATTCGAACAGATGAAAAAAATGATGAAAGCGTTATCAAGTGGAAAAAAAATGCCGGGAATGCCTTTTTAACTCGTTAATATCATCAGTTAATTAGTAAAGGTAAACCAGTTATCGGCGCTTTCAAATGCCCAAGTACTGAATTGGATATCTTCTACTCCAGATTTGCTACTGCCAAAAAACCACCCTGCCTCTGAATTATCACAAGGTAGAGGGTTAGCATCCCTTTGTTGCTTGGAAACAATTACATCCGAAAGGGTTTCAAATCCCCTGGCTTTGTACTGCTCTACTACATCATCGGTCGCTACCTCAAGGAAAGAAACCAACCGGTGATCTCCTGGGCCTATTTTAATCGATGTTGCGATTTCACCCCATGCTTCTTCGTCACCTAAAGTTCCTATTTGTTGCCCTGCCTTTACCACAGAACCCTCCTTCAAAGATGGATCCAATGCAATATGAAAAAACATGAAAAAGTAACCAGGGTGCTCGCTCGACGCGACAGTGAAATTAGCTTCTGTTCCATATTTGTTCTCTTTATAGTAGACACCTACTATCCTGCCATCCACGGGGGAAAAGAATTTTATAGACATCCAAGGGAAAGTGTGTGGCGTAGACGCATACAAAGCCTGCTGTTTCGGTACACCCGCAGGCATAAAATAATGTTTCATACTTTTGCAGTTGGCGCGGGTTTTGTCATACTCGGGCGTATTATAAGAAAAATCATGGCCTACCCCTGACCTAATTTTTGACATCTTAGAAAACTTATCAAGTTCTGTAAAATTCGACGTCGCTACTTTGGGTATATTATCAGGATCGTAAGTTGCTACATATACGTTAGTGTAGTCAACTGCGTCAGTAGCCAGACGCGCATTCGGATCAGCCTTACCGGTATTATGAGGATCTTTCTCTGGTCTAGCATTCGGATTGTCCTTAAATGACTGTTCACATCTTTCTTTATCACCAGGAGGCAGTGAAATGCAGGGGTTAGATGAATGTCCGTTCCCATATCCAGGCTTTGTCTGTGGCGCTTGAACAGAACTATTACACATATATGCCATCATGCCAGTTGCAGTATCACATAGAGAGGGATCATTCTCGATCATTTGTCTATACTTTTCGGTACAAGGCTCGACCATTGCACCTGTTGCATTCTCACATTCATCTTCTGAGACTTTGACCGCTCCCTCGTCTTTAGAAGGTGACGTAGTGGTGCTTACAGGCTCTTTTGATGTCTTGGTCGTGGTTTCAGCAGTAGTGGCTTTGGTATCACTAGTCGTGCTTTCACCAGTATTGGCTTTGGTATCACCACTTGCATTGCTTACAGATGCCGATTCTTGTGTATTATTCGTTGTTTCAACAGATCCTCCGATTCCCGGATCCTCTGAAGCGCACCCAAAAGATATTACTGAAAATACAATAATTGAAAATAGAAGAGGTTTCACAAGAAATTTATTTAACATTTGTTTCCTTTTGCTGTTTATTTGGGTTTAAAAAATTTAATACTGTATCACGCAAAGAATCTATAATTATATCTGCCTCATCCTCAGGGATCTGAAATGGCTTTCTTGAGGTTTCAGGAAGTGTTAGCCAATGGTAAAAACCATACCAGGCTCGTGATTCCTCTTCATCGTTTTTTGACTTTAAAACTACTTTAAGATACTTGGATTGAAATCTTCGCTCTACATGCTGGCGAAGCAAATCATCCTCCTGCAATATCGAAGATTTAATCCAGGCATCCCCAAAGGGACCTTGCGAACTAGAATTACTCATACTCGGCCCCTTACTATCTTTTGCTCCTAGGTCCAAAAGGTTCAGGTTGGAAAGGGCCATCTCTTTCCTGGAGATATGAGCGAAGGCCTCCTTCTTTCGCAGCATCTTCCATGTGTTTCTTGAAATCTTCTCTCTGAGAAGTATGTGCTAGCGCGGAGAGCTCAGCATTTAAATTCCAAGCATTGTGAAGACCCATCATATAAAGCCCCATAGTTGCGACATGCAGATTAATCTTTACAGTCTCAGGACTTACAAGAGCGATTCTCTCTCCAATAGAAAAGCACTCTTCCAAAAGGTCATCCGGTTCAACAATCTTATTTACTAACCCTATTCTGAGGGCCTCGTCAGCATCAATATGGTCACCTGTTAATCCATATCGGAGTGCATTTTTGTAGCCCGCTAATAATGTCCAAAGAAAATTCGTGTTAGATATATGTCGTATCTCAGGTTGCCCGAAAACTGCTGCCGATGATGCTATGGTGATGTGAGTAACTAAAGCGTACCAGCTACCCCAAGCAAGCGCCCAACCATTGATTGCCCCAATGATCGGAGTGTTGAGTTCCCACATATGTTGTAACCTTTTAACACCAGCTCGATCTTGTGTTCTCCATTGATCCAAGAAAGCTGCTACAGATTGGCCTTCTTCAAGCCCATAAGGCCATACAGTCTCGGCATTTCCGCCGCCAGCTCCAAAACTTAAGTCTGCTCCGGCGCTAAAAGCCCTTCCTGCTCCAGTCAGTATGATATATCTAACCTCAGGATCTTGGTCTGCTTCATCAAACGCAGCGTGCATATCAGAGCGCAAACCAGCACTCAATGCGTTCATTTGCTCAGGCCTATTCATAGTGATCAAAACGCCTTTGCGTTGTTTTTCATACAAAATATTTTCGTAATCAGCCATTCTAATTTCGCTCCTTAATTAGGTTAATGAGTTACAGATTAACATGAAAAATAATAAATGTTCCAATTAAATTACTTGGTTTGTGACATCGCCAAGTTGTTACTAAAGTGTTAGCATGATATCGTGAAAAAAGTTAATTCTGAATAAATAAATTGATGGAAATCTATGGTAACGGAAAAAGATAAGGCCCTGGAACAAGCTCTCGCTTTAGTCGAACGAAATTTCGGCAAAGGTTCTTTAATGCGATTTGGAGAATCTGCAGGGCGTTTCAGCGTTGAATCCATCCCCACCGGGTCAATCTCATTAGATATGGCTTTAGGTATAGGAGGGATTCCCAGAGGAAGAATCACGGAGATATTTGGTGCTGAATCTTCTGGGAAATCAACTCTTGCGCAGCACATCATCGGAGAAGCACAAAAGCAGAATGGGACTGTCGCTTATATAGATGCTGAGCACGCATTGGATCCAACTTACGCAGCAACTTGCGGAGTAAATATCGATGATTTACTTATATCTCAACCAGACGACGCGGAACAGGCACTAGATATAACAGAAGCGCTAGTGAGGAGCGCAGCTGTGGATGCCGTAGTCGTAGATAGTGTCGCCGCTCTCGTGCCAAGAGCCGAGATCGAAGGCAACATGGGAGATACCCACATAGGGCTACAGGCCCGACTAATGTCGCAAGCACTTAGGAAATTAACCGGAACCACTCACAGGTCTAAAACTGCAGTGATTTTTATAAACCAAATCCGCGAAAAGGTGGGAGTCCTCTTTGGTAACCCGGAGGTAACACCAGGCGGAAGAGCGCTTAAATTTTACTCGTCAGTAAGAATAGATCTAAGAAGGATTGAGACCATTAAAAAAGGTACGGAAAGCGTTGCTATAAAAGTAAGAGCACGTGTTGTAAAAAATAAGACAGCGCCTCCTTTCCGTGTTGCAGAATTTGACATCATGTTTAGTCAAGGTATCAGTAGAGAAGGCGATATTTTAGATTTAGGTGTAGAAACTAACATCATAAAGAAATCTGGTGCGTTTTTCTCTTATGAGGATGATCGGCTAGGTCAGGGACGTGAAAACGCCAAAACATTCTTGAAAGAAAACGGGAATATAGCTCGATCAATAGAAGAACAAATTAGAAGCGCGATGTCACCTGAAGAAATGTCTGAAGAGGACACAGGATCAGAAACAATCGATGAGGACGGTGAACTAGAAACTTAACTATCACTTAAGGTGAAATTACAAGGGGCTATGAGGGTTACTTCATGGCCCCTTTTGCATTAAAAACTGAGGAGGGCAAGAAAATGACAATAGATCCTATTTTATTAATATTAGGTATATCTATCGCAGTAATATCCAGCCTGATTTCAGGGGTTGGAATAAAAACTTACTTGAACGTAAAAAAGCTTAATTCAATGGAAGACTCAAGACGAGCAAATATTAAAAAGCTAGAAATTGAATCAAGAGAAATAATCAGAAATGCTAAACATCAAGGGAAGCAAATCAGAAACCGGGCCGAGAAGCAAACCCGTGACCGAAGATCTGAACTTCGTAAGTCAGAAAAAAGGGTTGGTAAAAAAGAGGACCAGGTTACAAAAAGGCTAGAAACCATAGAAAAAAGAGAGCGGAAAGTATCAAAACTTGAGGAGCAAATAAGAGACAAAGAATCCGAACTTGATGAACTAAAACAAGAGGAACTTGTCGCACTTGAAAAAGTGGCACAATTAACTATAGGTGAAGCTCAAGAAAGACTTATGAATGAGCTTGAAAAAGAGATATCTATAGAAGCTTCACGCAAGGTTCGAGAGTCAGAGGAATCGGTTCAAGCTGAATCAAAAGAGCTAGCGTATAAAATTATGGCACAATCCCTCCAGAGATATGCAAGTGAAGTCGTATCAGAGTTAACAACAAGCTCCGTAACTTTACCAAATGAAGAGATGAAGGGACGGCTAATCGGCAAGGAAGGGAGAAACATCAGAGCCCTTGAAAATGCCACAGGTGTTAATTTAATAGTTGATGATACGCCAGAGGTAGTAACTGTATCCGCATTCGATCCTATCAGGAGAGAGATCGCAAGACGTACCGTATCGAGCCTTATTCAAGACGGAAGGATACAGCCAGCACGTATAGAAGAATTGGTAGAAAAAGCCAAAGAGGAGTTAGAAGAGATAACTGGAAAAGCAGGTGAAGAAGCCTGTTATGAGGTAAAAGTTCAAGGGTTGCACCCTGAAATCGTAAAAACTATGGGAAGGCTAAAGTTTCGCTACAGCTATGGGCAAAATGTTTTGCAACATTGTATAGAAACTGCACACATAGCGGCATCGATCGCTTCAGAATTAGGGGTAAATCAAGATGTTGTTAGAAGAGCAGCATTTCTGCACGACATCGGCAAAGCTCTGACCCATGAGGTCGAAGGCCCCCATGCGCAAGTCGGTGCAGATTTATTATCTAGATATAAGGTTAACGAGAGGGTTGTTAGAGCAGTAGGTGATCACCACGGAGAAGAAGGTTGGAAAAGCATCGACGCTTTCGTAGTAGCGGCCGCTGATGCAATCAGTGGAGCAAGACCCGGTGCAAGAAGAGAAAGTGCGGAAGCTTACGTTAAAAGAATTGAGACTTTAGAGCAAATAGCTACAGAATTTGATGGGGTCGACAAAGCCTTCGCAATTCAAGCTGGAAGAGAAATGAGAGTAATGGTAAAACCCGATGAAATAGATGATGTAACCGCAATGCGAATGGCCAGAGACGTAACCAAAAAAATCAAAGAGTCCATGGAATATCCTGGTCAGATCAAAGTCGTAGTAATTCGAGAAACCCGAGCAGTGGAGTACGCAAAATAAACATTAAATGAAATCAGATTTACATCTACATAGCACAATTTCAGACGGCTTACTCACACCTGCTGAACTAGTTGAGAAAGCATTTGAAGCCGGCATTAGAATTATGGCACTTACTGACCATGATTCTACAGACGGGTTGGCAGAGGCCATTGCAACCGCAGGAAACTACAAAGATTTGACTTTGATACCAGGTGTTGAACTTTCTACAGACACAAAAAACGGAGAAATTCATATCCTCGGATATTTCATTGATACCAAATCTGACAGGCTTCAACACACCCTAAAGTCATTTAGAGACGATCGATTAAATCGGGCAAAATCTATGGTTGAAAAATTAATTAGCCTTGGATATAGAATAACTTGGGACGAAGTGCTAAAAGTAGCAGGTTCAGGCTCCGTAGGAAGGCCTCACATTGCTGAAATACTAGCTGAAACAGGACAAGTGTCCTCAATCAAAGCCGCATTTGATGAACTAATAGGCCGCAATGGCCCAGCATACACTGAACGGCGAAAAATGGATCCGGAAACCGCTATTGAGTTGATATCGCAGCATTCCGGTATACCAGTATTAGCGCACCCCAGAGAAGTCGACAATCTGGATGAAATATTGCCAAGCTTAGTAACCGCTGGAGTGAAAGGTATGGAAACATATTACGGACTCTATTCGGCTGAGGAAAGAACACGATTCCAGCAACTTTGTGAGAAACACAATTTATTAGCGACCGGTGGAAGCGATTACCATGGCCCAGATAGAGCGGCTGAATGTGATCTGGGAGATTCAAAAACCAACCTTGAAGTCGGACAGCTCTTATTAAAAATGCACGATGAGTTAAATCTTTAATAGGGTTCTTATTATAAGCTCTAGTTCATTCAGAACCATCCGCTTTATTTTCTACTTATATCTTGTTTTAATATCATTGATCATTTTAATGGCACATACTCTAACGATAGGTTATATTCATACCCTGAAAGGTCACCAAATAGTTTCTTAACCAATTCAAATGCTCATCAATTTGCCGAAGTGGCGGAATGGCAGACGCGAAGGTCTCAAAAACCTTTGTCCCTAGGACGTGTGAGTTCGACTCTCACCTTCGGCACCAAAAATTTAATTTCTCTAATACACAACCAACCTGAATTATTACACGGATCGAACAGGCTTACATATCGATACTTTCGTATATGCTCAGTATTTTTTTCTATTTCCTTTATTTATTAAATAAGGGTGTACTTATTGTTTTATTTCGTTTATGCTAATTAACATTTTGAGCATAGAAAAATTTATTGGAAGGAATTCATAGATTAAATTGTTTACACCAACACATCTCAACCCAGTAATTCGATACCACCTCATTTTATTAATAGTTATAAGTGTAATAATATCAGCGGCATGTTCGGCTCAAAATGATGAAACTGCAAGCGATAAATTGGTTTCTGGGGTACCCGCAGCGACTAGCGAAATAGAGAAACCTTCAACCGAATCTACTAACGAAACAGCGTCAACAAGTACCGAAGGTACGAAGGCTACATCAAATGAAACAAAAAATAACCAATCTGATTCGGCAAATAGCGATGCAGATGACAAGACTACCGAGGAACGCGGTTTAGAGCAGGATTGTGGAAAACGAGAGTCAGTAGTAACCACTTTTGAAAAAGTAACTATAACTGATGCGCTAGGACAGCAAATAGACTTTGAAGAGTCTCCCCAAAAAATCGCTACTATCAGCCCCACTGCGACGGAATTTCTATATGCTGCTGGCGGTGAATCTATCCTACGTGATCGAGCGTCTAATTATCCAGATTTAGCGAAATGCTTACCAGATGTAGGAAGCGCATATGATCCTTCAATTGAAACAATCATATCAAGTGAACCGGATCTTGTAATAATCGAAGCCCTAACACAAGCGCGTTTCATTGATCGTTTAAATCAAGCGGGCCTTTTAGTTATGGCAATAAAAGCGGAGTCTATATCAGACATTAAAAATGGAATACTTCATTTAGGAGAAATAGCAGGGACGCAAAAAATTGCTCAAGAAGCCGTGGTGAATTTAGAAACTAGATTAGAAGCCTCAAAAGCGGCGGACACTAGGACCATTCTATTGTTAATATCCGATCGTGATCGGAATTTATATGCCGCACGGCCCGAATCTTATACAGGTTTAATTGCTGAAACTGCGGGCTTCACCAATTTGGCGGCGGGGTTGCCCGATAGCGGACCCTTCCCAGGATTTGCTCTAATGTCTCCCGAAACGATATTGGCTGCAAACCCTGATATTCTTCTCACGATAACACCAGCACCGGAGCCCGCACCAAGATTATCGGAGTCTCTAAGTTTCATTCCCGGATTCACTCAGTTAAACGCCTTAAAAATTGGGAAGAAAGCAGACGGATCCTATGGTAATAACGTTATCGAAGGGGATGTTGCGTTGTTTTTACAAGCACCAGGTCCCAGGATAGTTGAAGCAGTTGAATTGTTAAGAGAAAAAACTAATTAAGATGTCGAATAAATCTATTAAAAGGGCTTAATAATTTTTTAAATACAAGAAATGAAAAACACCTCCTACTTTATACCGCTTGATCACCGAGCAGGACTTTCGAAGGGTTCTGCTCGGTGATCATTTAATAAAAATATCTTAAAATGGAAATATGATTACCACCCAAGATAACAAGTTCATTATTATTACAAAAAGGTTTATTGGGCCTATTCTACTTACACTTCCATTACTTTTTATCGGGGTATTTTTTGGCCCTTCAGATTCAAGCTTTGGTGAAACATTCAAAACTCTTATTTCTTTGGATAACAATGTAAATCACATAATTATCTGGGATATACGGATAACGAGAGTCATTGTAAGTTTCTTGGTAGGAAGTATGTTGGGCCTCGCGGGGTTTCTTATACAATTATCCACTAAAAGTCCTTTAGGGGATCCTAATTTATTTGGAATAGGGGGAGGTGCAACCATTTTCCTTGGAGCTGCTTATGGCGGAGCATTATCTGTTACAAACCCTACTCTATTTCTCGGCTGTATATCAGCTTCGTTCGCAGTGGCAATGATTCTATTGCGCTTGATCGCGGTTCCAAATCTAACACCAATCAAGCTCGCGATAATGGGAATCGCGGTCGGAGCTCTGACAATCTCAATTTCTACCGCATTTATCTCACATGGAACCGTATTCCCAGCGCAGCTCGTGGGTATAATATCAGGGTCATTTATTACTAGTGATTGGAATCGCATATATTATTTAACCCCTGTGTTGTTATTATGCTTAGGAATCTCAATTGCAATAGCAAAACATTTCCTTCCCATAATGCTAGGAGATCCCATTGCTAAAAGCCTAGGAGTCAATCCAATAAAATTGAGAGCACTTTCGATGGCTTTAGCAGGAATTCTGACGGGTGCGGCTGTCTATGCAGCCGGTATAATAGGATTTATAGGATTAATCGCACCTCATATTTCTCGTAAGCTTTTCGGAAACTCAGCATACCTAACACTTTTAGGATCCGTATTTGTGGGAGGCTATATAACATTACTTTCTGATCAAATTGGCCGTCTGGTACTGGCCCCCGCGGAAATTCCAGTAGGCCTAACTACTACCATACTAGGAGCGCCAACAATGATGTACTTGGCTTTGAAATTAAGATGAACATAACCAATATCTCGCTTGAGATCGATAATAATCAAATACTCCAAAACATATCATTCAAAATCCCTGACAATTCGTTCACATGTATATTAGGTTCTAACGGATCGGGGAAAAGTTCGCTAATAAAAATATTAGCTGGGGACATCGATTCAGATTCAGGTTCCATAACTGATTTTGATCCAAATTCAATAACATATCTTCCACAAAACATCGAACCCCCTTTATTTCTCAAGGTTATGGACATAATAAAAGTTGGCTTTCATCAAAGGAAAATCTCAAATAAACAACGAGCAGCTGAAATTGAGTATTTAATCAACCAATTGAAGATCAAGAACATAGAAAAACAGCTTCTTGAGAAAGCATCAGCGGGTGAGCAACAAAAAACGTGGCTGGCGTTTGCATTAGCGCAGAATAAAAAGCTAATGTTACTAGACGAGCCTTTATCTGCGGTAGATATCGAATCAAGAAAGGTGTTTTTTAAATTATTAAATGAGTACTGTGCTGCGGGCAAAACCACCATTACCATGGTGACGCACGATACCGATCTAGCAAGGGAATTCTGTGACTATGCATTAGTGCTTGAAAATGGGGAACAGGTTTTTGAAGGGCCAATAAAAAACTTACAAATTGATGATTAAAGAAAAACTTGAACCAAAATATACACTGACCCTAGAATACCAGCCAGCCTCAATAAATCCGCTTTGCGAAAATCGCTTCTCTCTTCCGGTTTACTAACGATGAATCTTAACATGAACATACCGAATACAAAAAAAACTAAGATGGCAAGAACATAAAATTCCATATACGGTTATTCCTTTTTTCCCATGTCATACAAAATAGAATCTACCTTTGAAAGATAATTGTACCACCTCGGACTGTAGCACCTCGGACATTAACAGCATTGTTTCAGGTTACTTTTTGGTAACACCCTATATACTAAAACCAACAAAGAAAAAATAGCGAGTACATCCATATGAATATTGAATACACCTGCCCTAATTGTCAGGCAGTGATCGCCCGAGGCCTGAATTTTTGTACAAGCTGCGGATTAGAACTAACCGAAAACCAAATACCAGGACAAAACGGTACCAAATTAGATGACGGAGACCCAAGTCCACCCAAAAATCTAGATATCGAAACGATTTTAAATATGCACGAAGGTACCTCGAAAAAGAATAAAGACAGACCTTTCTACACCAAAAAACGTTACATAGTGTTGATTGCGCTAATGATCATCGGAATCAATTACTGCTCGCCAGGAGAAGAGGGTGATACCCAACAGAAAACGAAATCTACTATCGCACTCCATTTTGAGCATAATACCGCTGTATATAAACAATCAGCGACTCAACCCTAATCACCAAAAAAGACAACCAGACTTTCTTTGATAACATCTTCATGAATTGCGAAAAAAGTGCCTGGATTTGTAGAGTATGACCTAGTCATACCTATCACTACTCCGTCTCTATCAACAACTGGTCCCCCACTATCTCCGGGAGCAATGGGGGCATCCATAATAATATGTTTAATAGAAGATGATTGGCCGTGAGAAAAGACCTTAACTTGCGACAACACACCAACATTCGCTGCTGCTCTGCCCGCGGATTGGTTTCTTAGCGCACCTCGATCAGAATAACCGAGAGCCATTAATGGAGAAGCATAGTGACCGGTATTAATATTACCCATTACTAATGGGGTCACATCTGAAGTAAGATTTGCTTCTGAAGAGTTAAATTTTAATATCGCTACATCACGAGAAGCATCTTGCCAGACGACAGAAGCGACGAAAGGTAGGCCAGATGTTTGGAAAATTTTCATTTGGGTCGCATTATTTACGACATGATTGGCAGTAACGATATACCGGTTTTTATAGAGCCACCCTGTACCGTAACCGCCTGTCGCTTCGTCCTGAACGTAAAATATTGCTGGAGTAGTATCGCGCCATATTTTATTAAAATCTGGTTCAGTGGGTTTTTCGATCACCTCTAAAGGCTCGGCATAAATCTGCAAGGCCATTGAAGCCTCAGATCCATCCTTGGTTGAAACAGCCTTAAGAGTATAAATACCAGGTTCCATGTTACCGGGAATTGCTGCATATGAATCTGAACCTAATATTTTCCCGCCTGCACCGGATAAATTGATGTCAATACTTCCAATTGTGTAATCTATTTCAGTACCATATGCCGCTAATATCGTAACTTTAACGGTATCATTAGGACTCCATCCAGATAGACCAACCCATAATTCTGAGTCTCCAATAACCTTACGAGTGGAATCAATTTGAATGCCTGGAGCTTTGGGCTTTTCGATCACTTCCAAAGGCTCTGCATACAGTCTTAGCGCTGTGGATGCCTCCGATCCATCCTTGGTTGAAACAGCCTTGATAGTGTATATACCTGATGGAAGAATTGGAATTGCAGGAAACGCTTCAGAACCAAGGATTTCTACCGCGGCTCCCGATAAATTAGTATTAATCCCGCCCATAATATGATCCTTATTGGGACCATAAGCTGATAAAATTGATATGGTTACTCTATCTTCCGGTGCCCAGCCAGCCAGCTCAAAACCCAACTCTAGGTCGCCCACTACCTTTCGGCTTGAATCAATTAAAATCACTGGAGCCATGGGTTTTGTAACAATTTCTAAGGGCTCTTCGTGAACGGTTAAAACTGTAAATGCCTCAATACCATCGCTTTCTGACAGAGCACGAATCGTATATATTCCAGCCAATATATTTTCAGGGACCGCGGGAAACGATTCAGACCCAAGAATCCCTGATGCAGCACCCGATAGATTCACTCTAATTTCACCTACTTTATAATCTTCACCAGAACCATAAGCTGATAAAATCGTTATAGAAACATTAGCTTGAGGTTGCCAGCCAGCAAGTTCAACCGAGAATTCAGAGTCACCGAGCACTATCCTATGATCGGAATCCAAAATAATAACTGGCGTAATAGTCTCTGGAATATTATCGATAGCAGACCCAATAGCGATGTCTATTTCTTCTTGAGAAGGACCACAACCAAAAAGAAATATGACAAGTACTAGAATTGATCTCAGCATTTAGAGGAATGTCCTTCCAGTTCGACAAAAGCAATAAAATAATTGCAGACACCATATACCATACTATGAACTTACTACAAACTAATCAGCGACGAGAGTTAGTTTTATCTTAGAAGCTACCTCAAAACCAATGGTTACATTCCCACTAGGCGTATCCAAAGTTACAACTCCTATGGATTTCCCTAATTCAGATATTGTTATAGGCGTTCCCGGCAATATTCCATGCTGCATAAAAAATCTGATGAGCTCGGGATCTTCTTCTGGGATACTCTTAATTTTATATTGAACACCCTCTGATCCTTCATCAAGTCTTAAATAATTTTGCAAATTATCAAAACTGTCTTCCTTACCTGGAATTTGTTCCCCAAAAGGGCTAGCTTGGGGATTGTTCAGACGTTCAATTATTATATCCAACAACTCTGAAGACATAGCGTGCTCTAATTTATGGGCTTCTATGTGAGCTTTGTCCAGTTCAACACCGAGCAACTCAACAACCATTGTTTCTGCAACTCTATGGCGTCTTACCATATCTAAAGCGAAATATTTACCTAGTTCTGTAAGTATTATCGGCCTACCCTCATCATCCTTAATCAAGTCTTCTTTCTTCATTCGATTAATCATCCCAATCACAGATGGCATAGATGTCCCTATATGCTCATCTAGTGGGATCTCCCTCAAAGCTTGGGCTAAATTGGTTACCGTAACTTCAATACCATCTTCATTTAAATGAAATATCGTCAGCAGGTAATTCTCCATCGCTTGGGATAAGTTTACATCAAGTTGGGTTGGATCAAGCGCCACAGCATTCACCCCTCTTTCTGTTAACCCTATGCAATCCAATTTACTACTGCTTGTAGATAAAATTATATACCATAATTCGATTGGTCGATTAGGCTTGCTAAATTAAATAATTAGTTTATACTAATAAAAGTTAAGTGTGAGACTTAATTATAGGAGTCGTTGATACATCAATTGTTAATGAGTATCGACTGAAATCGAAAATGTAAGGAGAATTGTGAGGGGAATTGTTTTGAAGAATTTAATGCGAATTTCAATTTATATGATGATTTTTATTGGGTTAATGGTGGTAGGCCCTTCTTGCTCAGAATCGGAGACTGAGGAGTCCACGTCGACGACGTCATCCACTACATCTGAAACGACTCAGGCAACTGCCGCACCTACTCCAGAGCCAGAAAGCAATAAACTGGTAATATATTCTGGTAGGAGCGAGAAATTAGTGGGGCCTATTATTGAGCAGTTTGCTTTAACATCAGGAATTGACGTTGATGTTAAATATGGAAAGACAGCCGAAATAGCTGCAACAATCATGGAGGAAGGCAGTAATTCACCTGCAGACCTCTTCTTTGCACAAGACCCTGGTGGGCTAGGTGTAATAGAAGCAAATGATATGTTCATATCGTTACCAGACACAATTACCGGGTTAGTTCCGGATAACAGAAAGTCTGAAATGAACAAATGGGTTGGAATCACTGGCCGAGCAAGAACTTTGGTTCACAACACTGGAATAGACAAGGGTGACCTTCCGAATGACCTTTGGGAATTAGTTAATGACTCCCGCTGGAAAGGGAAGATTGGATATGCTCCTACCAACGGATCATTCCAAGCGATGGTCTCCGGTATGCGAGCAGAGTGGGGTGAAGAAAAAACTGAAGAGTGGCTAAACGCACTCCTTGCTCAAGACCCGCAGATCTATCCTAAAAATACACCTCAAGTAGCTGCCGCGGCAGCTGGGGAAATCGACATTGGGTTAGTAAATCACTACTACCTTCACAGATTTTTGGCAGATCAAGGTGACGCTTTTGAAGCTAGAAACCACCATCTACCAGCTGGAGGCCCAGGATCGATCGTACTAGTAGCAGGAGCAGGAGTACTGAAAACTGCTGACAATGAAGATAACGCATTGCTTTTCCTGAACTACCTATTGTCCACCGTTGGGCAACAGTACTTTGCAGCTCAAACTTATGAGTACCCACTTATAGAAGGAGTTAAAACACAACGCATTCTGACTCCTTTAGAAGAGATAAACAGTCCGCAAATCTCGTATACTAAGATGAATGATTTGCAAGGAACGATAGATCTTCTAACTAAAGTTGGTGCACTGCAATAGCACGTACTGACCCTATAGAGGCTCTTTCGACCGTAGTGAGGAAAAGCCTTTGAGAAACGACGTTTCAATCAAGACGCCACGGATGCTACTTATACCAGCAGCATCCGTGGTTTTTTTATCGCTCTTGCCTATAGCTTACCTAGTCATTAGAGGTATCAGTTCGTTTTCCGACCTAATACCATTGTTATTGAGAATACAAGTCCTATTCATTATGCTAAAAACCGCTGCTTTGGTTATAGCTGTCTGCTTCAGTTGCATAGTAATAGCCTTAATATCGTGCTGGATAATTACGCGCACCGATTTAAAATTGAAAAGCCTATGGTCTGCTCTAATGCCTCTTCCTCTAGTTATACCCAGCTACGTTGGTGCATTCATAGTAATAATTATTTTGGGACCTAAGGGAGTATTACAGAAGGCGCTTGAACCACTTGGTGTTTCAAGATTACCTGATATACATGGATTTGAAGGAGCATGGCTCACTCTTACTTTTCTATGCTACCCATACATTTTCCTGACTCTCAAATCAGCTATGGAAAAAATCGATCCTGCTTTACAGGAAATTGCTCAAAGTAATGGTTACAGCTATTGGAAATATTTCTATAAAATAGAATTGCCCCTACTTAGGCCATCCATAATCTCCGGATCGATGTTAGTCATTCTCTATACTTTGAGCGATTTTGGAGCAGTATCTATACTTCGATATCAGACTTTTACTTGGTCGATATATTTGCAATATGAAGCGGCTTTTGATCGAACATTAGCTGCAGGATTATCGCTGATTCTAGCCTTCATTGTGATTTCAATTTTATATTTAGAATCGAAAACTCGAAAAAATATCTACTATTATCGGACGAATGCTAAAGCATCAGTATCAAAACCATTCTTCAGACTCAATAAACTACAAATACCTGTGGCTATTCTTCTAGGAGCTATCTTATTAATCGGGCTAATCATTCCGCTGGTGTTTTTATTATACCTTGCATTCCAAGGATTTATGTCTAATCAAATACCAACCAACCTCTTTGCTCTAGCCCTCAATTCATTAATGGTCTCATCCCTCGCTGCAATGGCCACATTAGGTGCAGGAGGTTCCATTGCTTTATTGACTGCCAAATTTAAAACCAGAATTGCTGTTTTCTTGGAAAATACTGTCTACATAGGGTTCGGGCTGCCGGGTATTGTTGTCGCTTTAAGCCTAGTATTTTTTGGCGCAAACTACTTAACGATTCTATACCAAACAATTCCGTTATTAATATTTGGATATTCCATAATGTTTATGCCAGCATTAATAGGGGCTTTTAAGTCATCTTTAGAGTCCATCAATCCAAGGATAGAAGAATCAGCAAAAATATTGGGTGAATCAAATTTAGGAACCTTTAGGAGAATAGTGTTACCGCTCACTTCACCAGGTATTGTTTACGGCATGTCACTAGTTTTCTTATTAACTATCAAAGAATTACCCTTAACCCTGATATTAGGACCTTTAGATTTTGGTACACTTGCTACAGCTTTATGGAATGCTTCGGAAGAAGCGTTCTTCTTGGAGGCCGCGATATCAGGTGTATTCATTATCTTAATATCTATCATACCTATGTTTGGGTTGCGCAAATTAACGAATGAGAGCTCATTATGGACACACTACAAATAGAGTTAAAAGGTATTTCTAAACATTTTGGAAATATCCACGCGGTTGACGACATCACTCTAAAGATTGAAAAAGGTTCAATTTTGTCAATAGTTGGACCAAGTGGTTGTGGTAAAACAACGCTACTGAGATTAATAGCAGGATTTGAATCCCCAGACCGTGGGGAACTTCAAATTGGTGGATCCCCGATATGGAGCAAAGATTATAGTATGCCCGTTCAAGAAAGAAATATAGGTATGATATTTCAAGATGGCGCGCTATTTCCTCATTTAAATGTCAAGCAAAACATCGGTTTTGCCGTAAGTGAAAACGTGGATTCATTATTAAATTTGGTTGGACTAGTAGGGAAAGAAACGAGTATGCCTCACGAGCTTTCCGGTGGAGAACAGCAAAGAGTAGCGCTAGCTCGATCACTTGCCGCTAATCCATCTACCCTGCTTTTAGACGAACCTTTCTCAAATTTAGATATTCAAATACGAAGAGAAATTAGAACCGAAGTAAGATCTATATTAAAGTCTTACAACGTCACCGCCATTTTTGTAACTCACGACCAACAAGAAGCATCTGAAATGGGCGATCAAATAGCGATTATGAAAGACGGTGCTATAGAGCAAATAGGTAATCCTGAAGAAGTATACGTTAACCCTCAAACCGAATTCACCGCAAAATTCTTTAGCCAAGCAAATTTAGTTGATGGAACACTTCAAAAGAAAACTCTGAAGACTTTCATATCTGAAACAGATCTTTCTATTGATAAAAATATGAACGGCAACATGAAATTAGTTATCCACCCAAACCAATTAATTATTGAATCAGTTAGTGATTCTAAAAAAATGAATGGCACCGTTCGTAACCAGATTTTCCAAGGTAATGAATATTTCTACACGATTGAGCTTGAAAACAAAGAGATTGTTAACGTCCTTCAATCAAATAAGCAGCCCATCGAGCCAAACACTCCGGTAAAAATTACCTATACTCCTGGCAAGTCTGTGATTTGCTTCCAAGAAGGAGCTCAGAAACAATTTAAAGTAAATCAATGAGCTTAATTTATGACACCTAACAAAAAGAATCTCCAGCCACTAGTTATTACTAACAACGAGGACATAAAATACGCCATCCCCCAATCAGCAGTGTTCCTAGATAGAGATGGGGTTATCATAGAAGAACAACCCAACTATCTCAGAAGTGAAGATGCTATTAATTATATCCCAGGATCAATACAAGCAATTAAAGACATCAATGATCACAATATTCCCATTATTGTAGTAACTAATCAATCTGCAGTAGGTAGAAAGATAATATCGCTAGACCAAGCCACGCTACTAAATAAGATCATTATGAAAGAAATTGAAAATCGCGGGGGGAAGATAACGGCAATATACATGTGTTACCATCATCCCAAAGACAATTGCCCCTGCAGAAAACCATCCCCAATGATGCCTTTTTTGGCAAAAAAGCAACTGAATTTAGATTTGGGAGAATCATACTTTATTGGAGACACATTGAAGGATATGGAAACCGCAACAGCTGCGCAGCTAAAGAGCATATTAGTTCTTACAGGGCATGGCCAAGGAGAATATAAAACACTAGATGCTACAAAACGTTCTGAATATACTATTGCGACCGATCTTCTTGATGCGACACATAAAATATTCGCTTAAGTAGCCATGGACAAGTCTGGCAGATATAATCCCAGTAGGCTTACGCGAAGCTAGTAAATTTACCAAGTTTCAGAAGTAGAGTCTATGGAGAAAATACAAGAAGGTTTGCAAGCCCCTGGGATACCTAAACTTAGAAAAGATGCAGGTGTTAATTTAGATTCTCAAGAAGTTGTATTGTTAGTTGAGTGATATAAGGAGGTTTCAGATTGTCCCAAATATTGATAACAGGCGGTAGCGGTTATTTGGGGTCAATATTATCCGAACAATTGCTTTCACAAGGCCATAAAGTCACAGTACTCGACAACTTAGCATTTAATCAGCGTAGTCTTTTTCATCTTTGCGCTAATGAGGATTTTGATTTCTATATTGGAGATGCTAGGGATCGTGAAATATTAGTTCCCTTATTAAAAAACGTGGAGTACATCATACCATTGGCGGCAGTAGTGGGAGCTCCTGCTTGTGACAAAGATCCATATTTAGCTGAATCACTAAATTTCGGAGCCATTGAAACTATTAACAACCTGCGTAGCAAAGATCAGAAGATTATATTTCCAACAACAAATAGCGGTTATGGAACGCAAACGGCTGAAGAGTACTGCACGGAAGAAACACCTATGGAGCCCATATCAATTTACGGCAAAACAAAGGTAAGGGCAGAACAGCTACTCCTAGATTCCGAAAACGTAATAACTCTTCGTTTAGCAACCGTTTTTGGAGTATCACCAAGAATGCGCCTTGATTTACTAGTCAACCATTTCGTTCATGCGGCGGTAACTCAAGGTTATTTAACTATTTTTGAAAAGCATTTCAAACGAAATTATATTCACATCAGAGATGTTGCAGACTGCTTCCAACACTGCCTATCAAATTTCGATTCGATGGCCAATGAACCTTACAATGCAGGACTCGATAGTGCCAATATATCCAAAGAAGAGTTGGCTAATAAAATCAAAGATTTTGTGCCTAATTTCCATGTCGATTTTTCTGATATAGGTACCGATCCTGACAAACGCAACTATATTGTTTCCAATGAAAAATTGAGAGAAAATGGCTTTGAAGCAAAAAGGGGGTTGGACAAAGGAATAGTTGAATTAATAAAAGCATATAGGATGTTAGGCAGAAGCGAATTTAGTAATGTCTAATAAGTGACTTACACTTAGTCTCCATCAGAAAAGGAATGTACATGGATAATAGTGAACTTTCCGAAGCTAGTCAGCTTGATTTCGTTAAAAGAACATTTATTCAAAGTGCAGATGTTCAAACTAACGCGGCCGATTCGTGTGCGACAGAGATTCTTTCCGCAGCAAAGCTAATCTCGGATGCCCTGCAGCGAGGAAACAAAGTACTCTTGTGCGGCAACGGCGGTTCTGCCGCAGATTGCCAACATATGGCTACTGAATTACTTTCTCAAATCGATCGTGAAATCGAACGCCCAGGCCTAGCTGCAATAGCACTCACTGCCGATACAACTTTTATTACAGCGTATTCTAATGACTTTGAGTACAATGGCGTGTTTGAGCGCCAAGTCAACGCTTTAGGAACCGCAGGAGATGTGCTAATAGCCATCAGTACCAGTGGAGAATCTGCTAATATATTAAAAGCAGTAGAAGCTGCATCCAATAAAGATATTAGTACTATAGGATTAACCGGATTATCCGGAAAATTGAAATCTCTAGTAAATATATCTGTAGAAATACCGAGTGATAATGTCCAATTTATACAAGAAGCACACATTGTTACAGAACACATAATTTGTATGCTGGTTGAAAAATATCTTTTCGGTGAATAGAGGCTCGCTTAGTTGATAATTACAAGGACACCGTACAGAATTTCATTTTTCGGAGGTGGTACCGATTATCCATCTTGGTACAAAGATCATGGTGGCCAAGTTTTAGCGACGTCTATAGATAAATACTGCTATATAACCTGCCGCTTTTTGCCCCCGTTTTTCGAGCATTCGATAAGAGTGGCATATTCTGAAATAGAGCTTTGCAATGATTTAGA
>DKAM01000021.1:47915-91594 GCA_002450835.1 Dehalococcoidia bacterium UBA6926 | reverse complement strand
ATTGAAATTCATCACGACGGAGATATGCCAGCAAGATCAGGAGTTGGATCGAGTTCCTCTTTTACCGTAGGGTTATTAAACGCATTATCTGGCTTAATAAATGAACCCCTTAACAAAGATGACCTTCTAAATAGAAGCCTTACCATCGAACAAGACATACTGAAAGAAACGGTTGGATCCCAAGATCAAACAATGGCAGTACACGGAGGCTTTAATCATATTACTTTCGGTCAAAAAGGAGAGATTGTAGTCAATAAACTAAATGCACCAACCGAAAATCTATCAAACTTAAATTCACATTTAATGCTATTCTTCACGGGTTTAACCCGAATAGCCTCATCAATAGCTTTAACTTATGTCAATAATTTACAAAAGAATGAAGTAAGATTAAATCGAATGAGTTTAATGGTTGACGAAGCTATAAGTATATTGAAAAACAACAAAAACTTAGACGGCTTTGGCGAATTACTTCACGAAACTTGGATGGAAAAAAAATCGCTAGGAACCGAAATTTCAACTGACACGATCGATTCTATATATGACCGTGCTAGATCTTCAGGAGCGCTAGGTGGGAAATTAATCGGAGCAGGCGGAGGAGGCTTTCTACTACTTTTCGCAAGACCTGAAGTACAACAAACAATCAGGGCATCATTAAATGGACTAATTGAAATACCCTTCAAATTTGAGGAGAATGGCAGTACGATCATATTCAAAGACGAAATAGAATGATCATGTTTACAGTATCGACTATTTATATCTAAATAATATATATTTGGGAAAAGCAAGCCACAGGGAAACCAATGAAAAAGAATAGTAAGATCTTCGTAGCCGGAAGCGAAAATTTCATCGGCTCTAGCATTGTGAGAGCCCTCCGTAAACATGGGTATACAAACATACTTGGTTTGGAAAATGAACAGCCAGATCTAAGAAACAAGGAAGCTGTAAAAAAATTTTTCGAGGACGCCCAACCAGAATATGTTTTCAGTGCTGCCGGGGAAATTGGTGGAATTGGCGCCAACCAAGAAACACCAGCTTTTTTTATGCTGGATAACCTCTTGACCGAATCAAACATCATAAGTGAAGCCCATAATTCAGGCGTTAAAAAATTGATATACCTAGCAAGTTCTTGTACTTATCCAAAAGAATCAAAACAACCTATGAAACCTGAATATTTGATGACTGGCCCATTAGAGCCAACAAGCGAATTTTATGCAACTGCGAAATTAACGGGAATCAAACTCTGTGAAGCCTACAGACAACAATACGGCGATAATTTCCATAGCGTAATTCCAGCCAACCCCTTTGGCCCTGGTGACAGCTTCGATGCGGAAAACGGTCATGTTATAGGAGCATTGATTCGTAAAATATATACGGCTCAAGAATCAAATTTGGACTCAATAACTGTCTGGGGTACAGGAACGCCGCGAAGGGATTTTATTTTTATAGATGATTTAGGCGATGCCTGTGTTTTTGCAATGGAAAATTACACAGAAACTCCTCCCCTAAATTTAAGTGTTGGGGAAGATGTTGCCATCAGTGACCTTGCAAACATGTTAATAAAAGTCAGTGGCTTCAATGGCTCCGTAAAATACGATCTCTCTAAACAAGACGGGATGGCAATCAAATTATTAGACGGATCCGAACTTAAAAACTTGGGTTGGCATCCCTCAACTTCTATGGAAAACGGATTAGAACAAACCAATAAATGGTTTTTAGCGAATCATTTGTAGGTCAATTCGGTGTTAATTAGTCAATATCATTTGCGTAGTAGGATGTCTAAGAGTTTTAATATAATCGGAGGTAATAGGATATGGATTTAGATCTCGTTGAAAAAAATTGTACCTCGAGCATATTTGATCTACTAGAACTCCATGGTATTGGTCACTCTGGAGGTTCATTATCGGTGCTTCAAGTTTTAATCTCTTTGTACTTTGAAATAGCAAATGTTGATTCTACTAATCCTAAATGGCCCCAAAGGGATAGAATCGTACTATCCAAAGCTCACGCAACAGAAGCTATGTACGCCGTACTCGCTGAAAAAGGTTACTTTGAAAAAACAAGGTTCGGTGAATATCTAAGACTTGGGTCAGATATTCAGGGACATGTTGAAATATCGACTCCAGGAGTAGAATATTCTGGAGGTGCACTGGGGCAAGGTATCACTTTCGCTTGCGGATTGGCATATGCCGCAAAGATGCGCCAAGAAACGCACAAAATTTACGCTGTATTAGGTGACGGCGAATGCCATGAAGGGTCAGTTTGGGAAGCAGCAATGTTTGCATCACATTATAAGTTAGACAACCTTTTTATCGTGATCGACAATAATCACTACGCAGACCATGGAGACGTAGACGAAATGATGAACCTCCAACCATTTGAAGAACGCTGGGAAGCGTTCGGATGGGAAACTAAATTTATCGAAGAAGGTAATAAAGTTAGCTCAATTAGTGATGCCTTAAGAGGATTCGAAAAAGCGGATAAGCCCAAGTGTGTAATAGCAAATACTGTAAAAAATTATGGTGTTCCCATGTGGGAAGAAAAACACCTACACCAAGTTGCCGGAGACTTACTTACCGAAGGCGTCAAACAAGGGAGGAGATTACTTCATGCTCGATAAAATCGAGTTAGGAAAAATGCGCGAAGCTTATGCGGATACTGTAATTGAATTAGCAAAAACTGACCCAGACATTGTTTTTGTTTCAGTGGATTGCGGCAGCCACGAAAGAGAATTTTTCCGAAAAGAAGGTAAAGGGAGGCTCATCGAAGTAGGTATAGCAGAGGCCAATTCTGCTGTAGTTGCAGCCGGGATGGCATCTGAAGGTTTCAAGCCGCATGTTTTGAATTTTGCTTATCTTATAGAGCGAATGTATAACCAAATCAGCCAAAGCATTGCCCAGGATTCTTATGATGTAAAAATCGCTGCTTATTACGCAGGTATATGGGGTATAGGAGGCAGATCCCATAATTGCATTATCGATCTGTCAATGATGCGTGCTTTGCCTAACTTCACCATATTCACCCCTGCGGATTATTGGGAAACTAAAGCTATAGTAAAAAAAGCGAACTCAATAAATACCCCGACTTACGTGCGGCTTTCAGGTGTTCCAACTCCACAAGTATTTGAGAAAGAGCCAGATTTTAGCCCGGTTAGAGTAATGGAAAATGGGGATAGTTGTACTATCTTCTGCCACGGGACTATGGTTCATGAATCACTGATGGCAAATAAATTGGGTGACCTAAATGCCCATATCGTTAACGTCTCCCAGATTAAACCACTACCAAAGCAAGAAATTCTTAAAGAAGCGCGAAAAACCGGCAAGGTTATTGTTGTCGAAGAGCATAGTAAAATTGGTGGCCTTGCAGAAGCAATATCTAGCCTAATAATAGAGAACGAACCGATGCCTATGAAAGCCATCGGCGTTGATGATATCTATCCTTTATCGGTTCTCATGGAAGAGCCTGACGTATATAAATACTACGGAATATCATCTGAAGATATCATAAAAACAGTTGATTCAATCACTGGCTACGAAAATCGTCCTGCAAATTTTTTCAGCTCCTACAATTCAAATACCGGAGACTAACATTGAAATATGGAAAAGTTCTAGTGACCGGAAGCTCAGGAGTACTGGGTTACGGCTTTAAAAAAATTAGCGTAAATTTTCCTTCGACAGAGTTCGTCTTTAGCAACTCCTCTGATTGTGATCTCACAAATATTGATCAAACTAACAAATACATAAAGAACGTTAATCCAGATGCAATAATACATTTAGCTGCATTCAGCGGTGGTGTTGCCCTAACAAAAAAGTATCCCGCAAAAATGCTTAAAGATAATTTATTAATGACCTTGAATATACTAGAAGCATGCATAAACACCAATATCCAAAAAATACTTCTCACACTGTCATCAGGTATGTACCCTCCCGAAGCAAGCATTCCAATAAAAGAAGAATACATTCATGACGGTGCTGCACACGAATCAAATTACAGTTATTCCTATGCTAAAAGAATCATGGACCCCGCAATAAAAGCGTATAGAGAAGAATTTGGGCTAAACGTGGTTGGATTGGTTCCCAACGGTATATTCGGGGAATTCGATGATTTCAGATTCGAAAGTGCGGTGATGGTTTCATCTCTGATAAGGCGATTTTACGAAAATACGAACTCTGGAGAAAATATAGTTGTTTGGGGTGATGGATCGCCGCTTAGAGAATATACCTACTCGGAAGACTTAGCTAATATTTTTCTTTGGTGCCTAGAAAACTATGATTCCTCAGATATTCTGAACGTTGGATCTACAGAAGAACATTCTGTAAAAGAAATCGCGTTTATGATTTCTGATATATTGGGCATAGATAAAAGCCGTATTATATTTGACGAATCCAAGCCAAACGGAGTTCATAGAAAAAGTACCGATAACTCTAATTTCTTAAAACTTTCCCATCATAAATACACACCCTTCCGTGAAGGAATAGAAAAAACAATTGAGTGGTTCAAAGCGAACTATCCTTCTAATGTTCGCATTGATTAGAGAGGCCCCACTAAATGATGTACCGCAACCTGGGAAACACCGGATTATCCGTATCCGAAATCGGTTTCGGAACTTGGGGGTTAGGAGGAGACTCATACGGGCCTACAAATGATGACGAATCTATCAAAGCTTTAAACCTTGCCTACGAAAAAGGATGCAATTTTTTTGACACTTCTGACCTATACGGGCAAGGCCATAGCGAAAATATACTTGAACAAGCACTCGGAAAATATCGGCAAACAATTGTTATTTGCACAAAATTTGGAATGCTTCCGCATACTGGTTTTAATATGAAACAAGATTTTTCAAATCAGCATGTTGAAAATGCGCTACATGCCAGTCTAAAGCGGTTAAACACAGATTATATCGATATATATCTTTTCCATAGCCCGTCAAGAGAGCAGATTGAAAATATAGATAGCGCTATCCAGTTACTTACCAATTTTAAAAAAGCGGGAAAAATCAAGCATATAGGTGTTTCCGTAAGAGCACCTGAAGATGCCATAATGGTAATAGAAAATACGGAAATAAAAATAATAGAATTGAATTTTAATCTGATTGATCAAAGGGCAATTGAATTGGGTATATTCGACAAGGCAGCTGAAAACGGAGTCGGGTTAATAGCTCGGACCCCCCTTTCCTTTGGTTATTTATCCGGGAATTTAACCGGGAACGAAATTTTTCCCGAAAATGATCATAGAAGTGCCTGGCCTCTTAAACAAAAACAACTTTGGGCAACAGCACCAAAATTGTTTGAGGCTTTGAACCATGGAAAAGGTCGAAGCCTGACCCAACTCGCACTACTTTTCTGTATAGCGAACCCCTCAGTTTCAAGCGTGATTCCAGGTATGCTTAGAACGGACGAAGTTCTAGAAAATATGGCCGTAAGTAGCTTGAATAAGCTTACCTCGTCGGAGCTTGATGAAATACGCAATATATATAAGGAGAATTTATTCTATGACCCAACATCAAAAGATGCTTAAGCACGATCTAAGCGATTCCGATTGATCCAAATGAAAGAGCCATTAGTAACCATCATCACACCGCTTCTAAACACCGTTGAATACGTGGAGAAAAGTGTAAAAAGTGTGTTGGACCAAGATTATCAAAACATAGAGCATCTATTAGTAGACGGAGGCTCAACAGATGGTTCAGATAAAATAGTCAGAGATTATGAACTGAAATACCCTGGAAAGGTACGCTTAATAGAGGCCCCTAACAGTACCGTTGCAGAGGCATGGGAAATAGGTTACCAAAAAGCAAAAGGTTCCATATTAGGTTCTATCGGAGCAGATGATACCTGCGAGCCTGGAGCAGTTAAAACAGTCGCTAACCTTTTCAAAAATGATCCAAGCTTAAACGTCATTCAAGGACATTGTGATGTTGTTTCTCCAGATGGAGATTTAATAATGCGTAACACTGCAACAACGTTTGATGTGTCTGACTTCATAAATACAGCGTACTACGTTGCAACACCCTCAGTTTACTACCGGCACAAAGTAATCAAAGAAATTGGCGGGCTAGTTGTAAGTGGTGATGACTTCGATGTAATGATCAGAATGGCAAAGTTATATGATTTTTTCCCAGTTGATCAAGTATTTTCAAAACTTATGGTCAGAGAAGGAACAGCATTTAAATCTAAAGATTTTAATAAAAGAAAAGAATCATACTATCAAACTTATCTCGTCAGTAAAAAATATGGGGGCAGCCGAATATCGCCTCTTGCGAAGCGGTACTACGTTGCAAAAATTCTTGAAGTAATGAGGCTACAACGCTTGTTCCCCATTATAAGACAGCTCTACAGATGGGTAAGAGGCGTAAATTTGAGTGATTAATAATAGGGACAGGAAAGCCGATTGAAAAACGATAACTCCAACATATATAAATCGACTATTTTTCGTGGTATTTCACTTAACTATCTTCATTTGCTGCTCACTGGTGCCTCACTAATTGTCTTAACACCAATAATGCTGGAATATTTAGGCAAGTCAGGTTATGGATTATGGTCTGCCTTTATAGGAGTTATAGGCTATTTTGGGCTTCTAAATTTCGGTTTCCAGACAGCTACCGCCAAGTATACGGCTGAATATAGTGCCTTAAAGAATTTCGATCATTTGAGTAAAATTATTTCCACAATACTCGTACTTTTTATCTTTATTTCACTAATAATTTCGCTTTTTACCGTAGGATTCTCTTCCTATGTTGTGAGTTTGTTGAACGCCCCCCCCGATTTAGTTTGGCAAGGGAAAATTGCTTTTATCCTTTTAGGGTTAGCAGTAGCTGTCAGGATTTCAGGAAGCGTAGTTGGCAATGTTATTTATGGACATGAAAGAGTAGCTTTGCTAAAAGGATTTGGTATTATCCAAATAGCTTCTAATTTCACCTTAACAATAATTTTCCTCATGACCGGATTAGGTTTAATTGGAGTCGGTCTTGCTTTCCTAACAAGTTTAATTATTTTGACATTCCTATATGTTATACACCTAAATCGTGCGAACTATATTGAAAAAATAAACCCCAAACTTTACAGCTATACAACTCTCAAAGAAATAGCGCCTTATAGCTTACGATCTTTCATACTTAATCTCACATCCCGAATACTCTACCAAACGGACAATATTGTTATCGCAATATTTAAAGGCCCGGCATCGGTGAGTTCATACGCGGTCGCATATAACTTAATGTTCAATATGACATATCTAGCATCAGTAATTTCAGAAACAATTTTCCCAAGATTCTCCAGTCTCTACGCTTTGCAAGATCGAAATACATTACGTTCCATTTTCCTGGAGACCACCAAGCTTTCCGCTGGTATTGGTTCGATTATCGCCCTCTTCTTGCTATTGGAGGGAACCCATTTCCTAAATCTTTGGGTTGGAGAATCTAACACAGTAGATAACGTGACCCTTACAATGTTCGCTCTAATGTCTATTATTCATACCGCCTTCACACCAGCAGGGCTTATGCTCCAAGGTATCGGAGAAAATAAAGGTTTTACAATATCCGAAAGCATTAATGCAATTCTAAATATAATTCTGTCTATTATTTTAATTATGAAC
Organism: Dehalococcoidia bacterium UBA6926; assembly: GCA_002450835.1. Taxonomy (GTDB): domain Bacteria; phylum Chloroflexota; class Dehalococcoidia; order UBA6926; family UBA6926; genus UBA6926. The sequence goes on along the minus strand of DKAM01000021.1, from coordinate 84,004 downwards.
TATGGTGTTTGGGGTGTTGCGGCAGCGACACTAATTTCTCATATTATTACTAGCACATGGGTTGTCCCACTACTGGCATCGAAGCATATTGGACTACCAATAACAGAATATATTGCTCAGGGCATCGCGAAACCTACCCTGTTGATTCTGCCCACACTGCTTACAAGACAACTACTAAATACTATTTTACCGATGGCAAATATATTCGCCGAAATTGCCGTTAGCTTCTGTACAATAGCTTTTATATATGTCCCGCTATTTTATATTTTCGCCCTGACAAACCAAGAACGTATAAAATACAAAGAATACGTTTCAACATTGATAAAAAAGTAGATGCACGGGGATCTGATATGGTCATTAGTAAGAATTTACACATATGTTTTATAGCATCCCTGGATAGTATCCACGCTCGACGTTGGATAAAATATTTTGCAGATTTAAACTATAATATTTCAGTAATCGACTATTCCAATCTTTCGATCAAAGATAACGATGATCTTCCAACAAATATAACTGTATACAAACCACTGAAAATCAAAACCAAATCTAAAGCTATAGATACCATATTCAGGTTACTGTTGCTGCCAATTAATTTTTGGAAGATTTCATCTATTATGAAAAAACTTCAGCCTGATATCGTCCACTCTCATTACGTTAATGATTGGAGCTTTATTGGAGCCGCGAATCACGACGGACCATTAGTAACTACTGCGTGGGGATCTGACATATTGAATACTAATCTTGCAGCAAAGGTGTCCAAAGTATTCAAAAAATATGTTATGCAGAAAAGCACAATTATTACCTGTGATGGGAATTTCATCAGTAGTTCAATAGAAAAACTCGGGGTGGAGCCATCGAAAATAGAGCTCATAAATTTTGGTACCAATACTGAATTATTCACTCCGCAGCATAGGCAATCTAAACATAATATGGAATTACTAGATAAAGGATCCATTAATATCATAAGCTTAAGAAATCTGGAACCAATTTATGATATTGATTCATTGATTTTAGCTACCCCCAAAGTCTTGAAAGAGTACCCGCAAGTTAATTTCATAATATGTGGTACAGGCGGTGATGAAAAAAAACTAAAACAATTGGCGAAATCCATAGGAACTGACACCAATATAAAATTTGCTGGGGCTATAAGACAACAAGAATTACCTATGTTATTGGCTAACGCTGATATATATATCTCCACGGCTCTATCCGATGCAGGTTTATCTGCAAGCACAGCAGAGAGTATGGCGTCAGGAACCGCGGTTATAGTAACTGAGGGAAGCGATAATCATATTTGGATTGAAGACGGCAACAGTGGTTACCTAATTCCACAAAAAAGCCCTGGCGTTTTAGCTAATAAGATCATTGACTTAATTGAAAACCCTGAAAAGCGGATCTCATTTGGGGAAAAGGGGCGTAAAAAAATAGTAGAAGATAACAATTGGAACACTGAAATGAATAAAATGAAAAATATTTATGAAAATTTAAAGTAGAAAAGACAGTTATCAATGAACTTATGGATCATAAATCAATATGCCGATGGGCCAGAAGGTCAAGCGACAAGAGATTTCGATAGAGCAAAAATTTTGGTGGAAAAAGGGCACCAAGTAACTATTTTCTCTTCTGGATTCAGCCAATATCACTTAACCGAAAAACACGATTACGCTGGAACCAAATATAAGATTGATTCTCCTTCAGGAGTTAGATTCATCTGGATTAAATCTTTCGCTTACAAAAAGAATAACTGGCGAAGGTACGTAAATATGATATTGTTCGCCTGGCAAGCATATTGGATTGCTCGTTCGATTGAAGGGAACCCAGACGTAATAATCGGGACTTCTGTGCATCCCCTAAACGCTCTCGCCGGAAAATTTCTAGCTAGTTACAAAAAAGCTCGCTTCTTTTTTGCCGTAACAGATCTATGGCCAGAGACTTTGGTAGATATGGGAATAATCGGGAAATACAGCCCTATCACACTTCTAATGAGGCGACTGGAAAAATACCTGTATAACAAAGCAGAAAAAATTCTAACTGTGCTTCCTTACGCCCATGAGTACATTGAAGGTATGGGTATAGAAAAAAGCAAAGTTATCTGGATTTCGAACGGCGTTGAGATGGATTATTACTCTTCGATAAAAAAATACCAAGGTGGTTCTACAAATAATCTAACCTTAATGTACATTGGAGGGCATGCGCCTCACTTAGGATTGGACGTCATCATTGATGCAGCCGCAATTTTACAAAAAGGAAACAAAAATAATGTGCGTATTATCATGATAGGAAGTGGCGTTGAAAAAAAACGGCTCATGGAGAAAACATCGGCACTTAAATTAAATAACATTGAATTTAGAGATCCAGTTCCCAAACCTGAAGTATATAAATCTATGGAAGAAGCGGATGTTTTAGTTTGCCACTTTAGGGATTTACCTTTACTGAAATACGGGACATCCATGTTTAAAATATTCGATTATTTAGCTTCTGGTCGACCAATCATTTACGGCGTCAATGGGAAAAATAACCCTGTTAAAGAAGCTGGTGCTGGAATTACAATAGAACCTGATAACGCTGAAATATTAGCCTCTACAATACTAGAATTCGCTTCCATGGACCCCAAGGAAAGATCAGAAATGGGATCCAAAGGCCCACTGTACGTCGAAAAAAATTATTCTATAGCTGTGCTTGCTGCAAAGCTAGAAGAGGTTCTATAATTTACAAATAGATTTATGAGAGGAATAGACCTTGAGCCAACAAACAACTCTAGTGATTGGAGAAGGTGAAATAGGTCTTCCCATCGCCAACATCCTAAGTAACGCCTACAACGTTGTTACAAGAGATTTAGCTCCTATAGAAGACCCAGGAGAAATAGCTGTATTACATATTTGCTACCCATTTCAAATAGAAAATTTTATTGAAACAACCATAAACTACATAAAAACTTATGCTCCAAAATTAACGATATTACATAGCACAGTGATACCAGGTACAACAAAAAAAATCAGTGAAGGCATATCAACCCCGATAATTTACAGCCCTGTTAGAGGCAAACATTCAAAAATGACCGAAGAGTTGCTGTCATTAAGGAAATACCTTGCTAGCACAAGCAAGGATGGTCTTAATGAAGCAATAAAATACCTTGAACAAGCGGATTTTAAAACAGAAACATTCTCCTCAGTAGAATCCTTAGAATTAGCAAAGATACAAGAAACGACTTACTTTGGCCTGCTTATCGCTTGGGCTCAAGAAATGGAACGCTACTCTGACCTATTGGATGCAGATTATGATGAAGTAGCGCGCTTTGCCTTAGCAGACAATATATCTTACATGCCAAGTGTCATTTTTCAACCAGGCTTCATCGGTGGTCACTGTGTGATGCCAAATATTGAACTCCTGGAGACAATAAAAAGCTCTCCTTTTCTGGATGCGATCAAGGGATCAAATGAACTAAAAAGATCCGAATGGCTTAGTAAAGGAGAAGACCTAGAGAAAAGATTAAAGCCATCGGATGTGGAAATTTAACAGACATGATTCACAACACAAATACAGTACCGTTCGTTGACCTGAACCTCCAAAACATGGAAATCAAAAAAGAGGTACTTCATGAACTCGGTGAGATGATTGATAAATCTCAATTTATTCTAGGGGAACAAGTAGAAATTTTCGAAAAGGAATTTGCAGATTATTGTGAGTCTGGCCACTCAGTAGGAGTTGCAAGTGGAACGGATGCTCTAACACTAGCCGTTAGGTCGCTTTCACTAAATCCTGGCGATGAGGTTATTCTTCCTGTAAATACGTTCGTTGCTACAGCTGAAGCGGTAGTCCACGGTGGAGGTACTCCGGTATTGGTAGATATACAAAGTAATTCCTATAATATCGATACGGATTTAATTGAAAATAGTATTACTCCCAAAACAAAAGCAATCATACCAGTCCATCTGTATGGCAAACCTGCCGACATGGATCCAATCATGAGCTTATCTAAAAAATACGGCATGACCGTCATCGAAGATGCCGCACAAGCGCATGGAGCGTTATACAAAGGCAAAAAAGTGGGCTCGATAGGGCATATAGGGTGCTTTAGTTTTTATCCAAGTAAAAATCTTGGAGCTTGGGGAGATGGAGGAGCCATTGTAACTTCTGACAGTGCAAGGGCTCGACAATTCAGGGAATTAAGGGATCACGGATCTTCTCAAAAGAATGTTCACATTAGCATCGGCTACACCAGTAGACTCGATGCGATTCAAGCTTTAGTTTTGAACAAGAAATTATCTCTGCTTGATGAATGGAATAATCTAAGGAAAAGTGCGTCAGAAATTTACAACCACGAGTTTGATTTAAGAAACACCAATATAATACCTCCCAAATACGAGCAGAATGAAGATCACGTATATCATATTTATGCGATACAGTTACCTTCAGGCAAAAGAGATACTGTGCAGGAGCACTTAAATAATTCAGGTATAATGACCGGTATACACTACCCAAATCCAATACATAAGACAGAAGCTTTTAGCTATATCAAGGGTTCGTATCCAGTTGCTGAAACTGTATCTACCAAAATATTGTCACTACCGATGTACCCAGGTTTAAAAGAGGAACAAATAAAAGAAATCGTTGAGTTAATAGACAATACAATAAAATAATATTCTTAGGTGCAAGGAACCTGAATGAAAACCATTAAAACTGCAGTGCTTGGATTCGGATATTGGGGACCAAACCTTGTCCGGAACTTAAACAAATTAAGTGGAGTGTCAATTGAGGCCATTGTCGATCTAGACGAAAAAAAAAGAAAGCGCGTTGGTGAAGACTTTCCATCAATTCAAGTGAGCTCAAATTCAGACGATATAATTAAGAACCCTAATATTGACGCGATTGTTGTCGCAACACCGCCTTCAACGCACTTTGACTTGGCATACAAATCGTTAAATAGTGGCAAACATGTTTTGATCGAAAAGCCAATCGCTCAATCAAGTGACGACTCAATGAAGCTAATTAACCTCGCGAAAAAAAATAACCTTAAGCTAATGGTAGACCATACGTTTATATATTCGGGGGCTGTAAAGCAAATAAAAACAATTCTAGAAAATAACGAACTTGGAGATTTATGGTATGTAGATTCTGTTCGAATTAACCTGGGAATAGTACAAAAAGACGTTAATGTTATTTGGGATCTTGCACCACATGATCTTTCTATTCTTGAGTACATAATCAACGCAAAACCTGTAAGTGTTTCTGCAACAGGTCTTTCGCCAAACAATTATGTGGGAGCACCGCTGGAGGGTATCGCTTATCTAGCGATCAAATACGATAATGGAATCCTTGCTCACCTTCATTTAAGTTGGCTTGCCCCTGTGAAAATGAGGCGAATGATGGTTGGCGGAAGCAAGAAATTCCTAGTTTACGATCACCTAGATCCTGAACATCAAGTAAAGATTTATGATAAGGCAATTGGTAAAACGCCAGAAGGAGATTATCACATCCTAAGCGAAAGAAAAGAAGGAGATATGTATGCTCCCAAGATTGATCAAAAAGAGCCACTAGAAGAGATGGTAGGACACTTTATAGAATCGATATCAAACAACAAAACACCAATATCTGATGGTATATCAGGTCATAACATAGTTGTTATTATAGAAGCTGCTATACGTTCTATGGAAAACGGTGGAGCAGAAATAAACCTATAGCTACCAGTCTGCCATACACCATTAACCCGTAGATTCGTTCCAGAATAGAGGGATTATAATGGTTTCCTGCTAAGGATAGATATTTAAAAGAAGCTTTATAGAGATATGATGGAGAAGCACAACCCCATATGGAATACACCAAATTAACTAACACAGAGCTAGAAATATCGAGGATTGGCATTGGCTGCTGGGCCATAGGTGGTCATGGTTGGGGCTATGTAGATGATAACGAATCTATAAAAGCTATTCATGCTGCACTAGATAGTGGAGTCAATTTTTTTGATACTGCAGATGTATACGGGTTAGGCCATTCTGAAAGAATACTTTCAAAAGCACTTGGAAATCATAGATCAAATGTAGTGATCTCTACAAAATTTGGTTTGGAATGGGATGAATCAGGAAATATTCAAAACAATACAACCCCGGAAAGGGTTGTCGAAGCAGTTGAAAACAGCCTTAGAAGATTAAATATAGAATCCATACCACTATACTTAATTCATCACTTCGACGGTGTAACACCGATAGAAAAGACTATGGAAGCGCTAATTGAGTGCAAAAAGGCTGGAAAAATTCAAAATATTGGGTGCTCAAATTTGAGTATGGAAATGGTTGATGAAGCCAATCGGTTGATCCCCCTAAGCGCGGTACAAATCCCGTACAACGTCATAGATAGAGGAGTTGAAGAAGATATACTCCCGTTTCTAAATGAATTAAACATCAGCAGTTTAGCTTTCAGTTCACTGGCTCACGGATTACTTAGTGGTAAATACGCTAGTAAGGTCGAATTTTCCCATGATGACATACGGAGTCGCAGCCCATACTTTCAAGATCAAGCATACAAAGATAATATGGCTATTGTTAAACAAATCGAGAATATGGCAGAAAAATACGAAGTGACAACGAGTCAAATGTCTATAAGATGGATTTTAGATAACCCATCTATAGCAGGCGCAATAACGGGAGTAAAAAAAGACGTGCAAGTCATTGAAAATATGGGCGCTTTAGATTGGAACATGACTGATCTAGATAGAGCTAGCCTAGACTACTGATAATGATAAAGCGAGGATTAGACATAGTACTATCTTTAACAGGGTTATTGGTGCTATGTCCAATTTTCCTTATTCTGGGCTTATTTATTAGAATGGAATCTAAAGGCCCAATAATTTTCAAACAAACGAGAACTGGTAGAGAAGGGAAACTATTCGAGGTATACAAATTGAGAACAATGGTAACTGATGATTCAAGAAGTGCTATTTACACGACTCCCAGCGATGATCCTAGAATCACCAAGGTAGGAAACTTCATTAGAAGATATAATCTAGACGAATTGCCACAATTTGTAAATGTTTTGAAAGGCGATATGAGCATCGTTGGACCAAGACCAGAGATACCACAATATACTGCTCTTTACTCTGATGAAGAGAAGAAGATACTCAGCGTCCGCCCTGGAATAACTGACTTAGCGACTCTCTGGATACGAGATAAAGGCGACCTAGTACTAGGAAGTGAAGATCCTGAGGAGATTTATCTAAAACAGATACGCCCTGAAAAAATAAGGCTGCAACTTCAGTACGTCGAAGAGAAATCAACCCTATTAGATATTAAAATAATGTTTAAAACGTTTAAATCTCACCTGTTAGACCGCCTGGTAAAGCATACAGATAGAATAGAGGAAGATTAAATGACAACAAGTATTGATCAAATAAAACAACAATCAATGTTAAGGCATTTGATTAGGATAAGACAGTTTGAAGATAGGGTTGCCGATTTACTAGATACAGATGATATTAATTGCCCAACACATCTTTACACCGGCCAAGAAGCAGTCGCCGTAGGAGTATGCCAAGCACTTAGCATAGACGACTATATTTGGGGCACTCACCGGTCGCACGGCCACTATTTGGCAAAAGGTGGAAATATGGACACGATGATGGCAGAACTTTATGGCAAAGAAACGGGGTGCTCCCACGGTCGTGGAGGATCAATGCACCTTTTAGCTAAAGAGGTAGGAATTTTAGGTACCGTTCCGATGGTTGGAGCAACTATACCTATGGCAGTAGGATCCGCTCTGGTATCTTCTATTAAGAAAGACCAAAAAGTATCAGTGGCTTTTTTTGGAGATGGAGCAACCGAAGAAGGAGTTTTTCACGAAGCTCTGAACTTCGCTTCACTAAAAAAACTTCCAGTGATTTTTGTTTGCGAAAACAATTTATATTCTAGTCATTTAAGAATTGAAGATAGAAGATCTCAAAATAATATTTATAAAAGTGCTGAAGCCCACGGTATGGAAGGTATTACAGTAGACGGAAACAACACCTTAGATGTGTACCAAAAAGCAGTAGAAGCAGTCACTAAGGCACGTTCAGGGCTGGGCCCGACACTTATAGAGTGCAAAACTTACAGATGGAGAGGACATGTCGGACCAAGCTGGGATCTTGACGTGAATATACGTGAAAAAGAAGAATTGGATCATTGGATGGAAAAGGACCCCATAGAGATTTTATCTAAAGAAATGATCCAAACAAACGAAATAACGCCTCAAGATCTGGATGCGATCAAACAAGCAGTCGCCTCTGAGATAGAATCATCCGTAGAATTTGCGAGGAAAAGCCCTTTTCCTGATGTCAAAGAGCTGTCAAAAAACGTTTACTCAAGTTCGTAAGAATCTTTATAGAGCAAAAGGATTAGAATGCGTACATTATCTTACTCAGGGGCAATACTAGAGGGTTTCAGAGAAAAGATGGAATCTGATGAAGATGTGTTCATACTAGGACAAGGAGTTACTAACCCTTGGTATGTTGGCGACAGCATGCAAGATCTTGACAAAATATTTGGCGCTGAACGAGTTATTGATCCACCCGTGTCAGAACAAGGGATGAACGGAGTAGTCGTTGGAGCTGCTTTGGCCGGTATGAAGCCGATAGTGGTCCATCCAAGAGTCGATTTCCTCGTAATGGGAATTGAGCAAATTATCAATGAAGCAGCAAATTGGTCTTACATGTTTGATGGACAAATTAGCATGCCTTTAACCGTACGAGCAATAATAAACAGAGGCGGTGAACAAGCCGCCCAACATTCCCAAGCGCTCCAGGCTATATTCATGCATATACCAGGTTTGAAAGTAGTAATGCCTTCAAGTCCGTATGATGCAAAAGGCTTATTAATATCAAGTATAGAAGACCCTGACCCCGTTATTTATATTGATGACAGATGGCTTTACGACTTAACTGAGGATGTGCCGGAAGGCCTATACAGGGTGCCAATAGGCAAAGGCAAAATCAGAATTCCAGGGGAAGACGTTACTATTGTAGCTATATCTTCAATGGTTCCTGAGGCAGAAAAGGCATCCAACGTACTGTTGGAAGATGGGATAAAAGCAGAGGTTATTGACCTAAGAACATTAAAACCATGGGATACAGAACTGGTACTAGACTCTGTGCGTAAAACCGGAAATTTAATTATCGCTGATGCTGCATGGAGAACCGCTGGTTCAGCCGCCGAAATATCTGCACATGTAGTTGAAAACCTTTTTAGTGAACTAAAGGCTCCTCCTGTAAGAGTTACTCTACCCGATGTGCCTGCACCGGCAAGCCGAAGCCTTGAAGAAGCTTACTACATAGATTCGGGAGACATAATCAATGCAGTAAGAAAAACATTGGACACGAATTAAAGTAAAATAATAATGATTACTATAGAGGAAAAAACACATGGAATGGCGCGTAAAATATATCGATTATCCTTCTCAGTATAGGAAATTAGAAGAAGAACTAGTAAGCACCATACGAGAGGTACTTTCAAGGGGCGACTTATTGCTCCGGCAAAACTTGGAGGATTTTGAGCAATCGATATGTAAATTTGTTGGTGTTAATCACACTATTGGAGTGAATAGTGGGACAGATGCGCTCCATTTGGCAGTCGAAGCGGCTGGTATAAAACCTGGAGATGAAATCATTACTTCTTCCCACACCTTTGTAGCAACGGGTGCTGCAATACATCACTCTGGTGCCAAACCAGTATTGGTAGATATTGGAGATGATCACAATATAAACCCTGATTTGATCGAAGACATGATTACTGAAAAAACAAAAGCCATAATGCCTGTCCATCTCAACGGAAGAATCTGCGACATGGACAAAATAATTTCAATCGCTAATAAATATGGACTGCTCATAATAGAAGACGCAGCGCAAGCACTTGGAGCCACCTACAAAGGGAAAAAAGCGGGAAGTTTCGGCCTAGCCGGTTGCTTTAGTTTTTATCCAGCGAAGTTATTGGGCGCCTATGGTGATGCAGGGGCTGTTGTCACAAATAATAATGAACTTGCACAAAATATTTCATACCTCAGGAATCACGGCCGTATGGATGATGGAGATGTTTCAGGTTGGGCATATAACACCCGGTTAGACAACCTTCAGGCTGCTATATTACAAATTAAATTCAAAAGCTTTCCAGATTGGATAAAAAGAAGAAGGGAAATTGCATCAAAATACCATGAAGGCCTAGAAAACATCGAAGAACTACGTTTACCTACTCCGCCAGTTGAAACCGGAGATTTCTTCGATGTTTATCAGAATTACGAACTAGAGGCTAATTCACGAGATGATCTTAGAAACTATCTAACAGAACAAGGGATCGAAACAATGCTCCCATGGGGTGGCAAAGGCTTACATCAATTCACAGCGCTAGGCTTGTCGGATTATAATCTTCCTCGAACCGAGGAAATGTTTGAGAAAGCAATTATGATACCAATGCATCCAGACTTAGAAGATCACCATATAGATTACGTGATTCAAACAGTAAATCAATTTTACAGAAACCCAAAATAGGTATTTGGCAAAGAGGAATAATTGAATATACAAGATTCATCTGGAGATCCACCACAAGGAGCCTTACAAGTCGGAGCGCCTCTGAACCAGCGTATTCAACTCATTGATTTTGAAAAATTGCTTAACCGGGACCCTAACAAACTAGATACAAAACTAATCGAAGATTTCATCTTCGGTAAAAAAGTTTGTGTCTCAGGTGGAGGGGGGTCAATAGGATCTGAATTAGTACGTCAAATCGCCGCCATGAGTGCCGAACTTCTGTTAATCGAACGAAATGAAAATGGTTTGGCAGATATAGAGAACGAGATTAATCATGAATTTCCAGATGTATCTCTAGTAGGCCTTGTTGCTGATATAACTAATAAGAAGGAAATTAATTCGATTTTTTCAGATCATAAACCAGAAGTAGTATTTCATGCTGCTGCTCATAAGCATGTTAATTTAATGGAAAGAAGCCCGTGGCAGGCCATACAAAACAATGTAATCGGCACACGCAATTTAGCAGAAGCATCAAATTCCATAGGGTCAAAAAATTTTATACTTATCTCCACTGATAAAGCGGTGAATCCTTCTAGCGTTATGGGGGCTACCAAAAAATTAGCGGAAATGTTAATCCTCGGCATGGATACAGTTTCAGTGACGAATTTTGATATTGTTCGATTTGGTAACGTTATTGGTAGCAATGGAAGCGTCGCATTAATTTTTAAAAACCAAATCGCCAAGGGAGGGCCTCTAACCTTAACAGACCCCAAAATGGAGCGTTACTTTATGACCATACCTGAAGCAGCAGAACTTACTCTACAAGCAAGTAGTATAGGAAATGGAGGAGAAATCTTCGTTTTGGATATGGGAGAACCCATATTGATAAAAACTTTAGCAGAAAAAATGATTAGACAGTGCCTACTTGAACCATATAAGGATATAGATATAGCGATTATTGGTGCTAAACCAGGAGAAAAGCTTTCTGAAATTTTAACTGGCCGTGACGAAATTCTTGAGAACACCCAATATAGCAAAATACAAAAAATCATTCCTACTAAAGCTCCCAAATCAGAACTCAAACAACTACAAGAGCTGCTTAAAAATCTATCATTCGAAGACAATGGGAATATTAAATCCATTCTGGGAGATCTTATTCCAGAATATAACCCTTCATAAAATCAGATGCTATTACGGCTACTTAGATCACTAGTGATAATCATATTGCCCCGTAGAGTAAGGAAATACCTGAGGGAAAGCCAATTTTATTGGAAATATAAAGACGTAATTAACCCTTTTTATAGAAAAAATTTCGATAGATATATGGCGACCAACTGGAATATACCAAGAAGAAACGATTATTCAGACTATATAAATAGAAATGATTTAAAGATCATATTTGAGTTCGGCTGCGCACCCAGTCTAACTCTATTAAATATTTTAAGGAATTGTCCGCAAAGCAAAGTTTATGGATATGACATAAACACTAGTCACATGTCTTACGCTATCGATGATGCTCCCGAATCTTTTTCAAAACGCTCCAAATTTTATACCACACTAAATATGGAAACCTTGGTAGGTGATTTGGCTCTAGAGAACCAAAAATACTTTGATTTAGCTATATTTGACCGAGTATTAATGTATTTATCAGACGAACAAATAGATGCACACTTTAATGAATATTCGAGACTATATCAAAGGGTATTAATCGACGATTTTTTTGGGGAAGAACAGGGTAATTACCGACACCGTAATTTTAAATCTATTATGGAATTACACGGATACCAAGAGCATATTATTAATAATTCAAAGTATTCCACGGAGGGGATGGCCGGCAACGTTAGTAAAAAAGCAATTTATACAAAGTCGATTGAATAAATCCTATCGACTACCTGAATCTTTCTATAACATTCCCTTTTTCATCAACCTTCCCAACGATTTCCGCCGGGCTCCCAACTACCAAAGAAAATGAGGGGACATCTTTTGTAACAACGGCACCGGCACCAATTAAAGAGTACTCCCCTATAGAAACACCGGCTCTTATGGTTGAATTTGCCCCAACACTCGCTCCTCTTCCGACAACAATGGGCTGAAAATCCTCTGAGATCTCACCCGAGCGATTACTCCTAGGATAAATATCGTTTGTAAATACAACACCAGGCCCAATAAAACAATCATCTTCTATAACCACCCCGTCAAATATCAATACTCCATTTTTTATGGTTACTTGATCTCCAATAATAACCTTACCTTCGATGAAGGTATGCGACCCCACGTTACAATTAGCGCCCAATTTAGCGCCTTCCATAACAACAACAAATTGCCATATCGAAGTATTATTACCTATGTCTTGTGATTTAACATCGGATGTAGGATGAATCATTTAATTTAACCGGTACAATTCCTCTCACGTTATCAAACGAACACGAATATCTAACAACAGCATATCACCAAAGAACCGTTATTTTGAACTTAAATAATTATCTAAAGATTGAATACCTTCGGGATTTATTGTATGAATCGCAGACAAAACAGATGTTTCGTTTATAGAATAAATATCGCGCTTAGTTAATCCATCGGGGGTAAAAAATTTACCAATATTATTTGCATAAGGGATAAAGAAAAATACAAAAAATCGAAAAGCCGTTTCATAATTAAACTGTATCCGGCCGTTAATGGTTACAGTACCTCTTGCAAATTTATTTTTGAACAAGAAATCGATCATTTCAGAACATAGGACAACGTCAAACTGATTTGAAGACGGATGGATGGAAAACGCTTTGTCGACTAGATCCAATTCAATAACTATCCCAAGATCAGAAACTAATATCGACAAAGGTATGCTACCTAAATTTTTTTCAGCGTAAGAAAGTTCGTTGTCAGTCCATACATTAGAATAAAATTCCGTAAAACTCTGGAGCAATTCATCTTCAGAATACGTTACAGTTTGATCGTCAATAATTTTTACGTCAGCGTGTTTATTCTGCCAAAATTCAATAGCATCTTCGTTATTCCTTGACCGAACATTCATTGAATCAAGTCGAAATTTTTCGTCAATGATCGGAACAATAATCTTAGAATCCCCGTGAGAACTCAAACTGGATTCCATTTGCGGTAACCAAAAATGGTCATTCCAATAATGATTCTCTTTATGCGAGAAATACACATAGCTTGCAAATAACAAATGATACTTAGGATCAAATTCATCTAAAACCAATTTGTTGCGTTCTAAAGTTTGCTTATGAAGTAATTCTGCGATTTTAGAGTCCCCTACATTACCGGCCCAGTTAGCATACGAAAATTGTACTAAAGCGAGTTCAACATTAGAGCCAGTATCTTCTTTAATTTGCCGGAGTAATTTGGAATCTAGCTCTACCCTACAGTCATTGATATTAAGGACTCTATTACCCGATGGTAATCGAAACAAAACTGTAGAATCATATCCATCAACCACATAAATTGTGACATCAATATCGCCCAGAGTTTGCTTTACTCCGTGACTGAATTCAATAACTTTATGCCCTTTTGCACGTAAATAGTTTGCAACCTTTCCATCAACCGTTTTTTGGTAAATAAATGTCTTTCCCTCAGGCAAATCATTAAGAGTAGGAATTGAAAAATGATCGGGGTGTTCGTGGGATAAAAAGATGTAATCGTAATCGAGTTCAGCAATCTGATGGGAGTTCTCTGCTAACAAACGCCATGAATTACCAAACGCGGCTCCACGATACCAAGGATCACACAAGATCTTTGTTTCACCTGAATCAACTAAAAAAGAACTGTGGTTGAGAAATGTTACACTTCCTGGATCACCACCAAAATCGACCATAACCGACGCCCCTATATTGATTTATACTCTACGTAATTTAGTTTGTTATAAATAATTATTCCACAGTAATTAACGGATTTTTCGTTATTCCCATAAATTGTTCATTGTATCGGTTAGAATACTAGTGATTCTATTCGTAAAAATTATAAATAATACATTCGATTTAGTCACAGGTTACAACTGAAGCATATTTAGATATGGAATTTATAACAATCGCATTATTGCATTTATTCGCCGTTGTGAGTCCGGGCCCAGATTTCGTTCTCATTACTAGACAGAGCATTCGCTACAATAGGAATGTAGCTATATGGTCCAGTCTTGGCGTCGGAGTGGGTATATTATTCCATTCTTTTATCGCAATAACTGGCGTCGTCGTTCTAGTCACTTCAAATACATTTTTGTTCACCACCATAAAAATTGCAGGAGCAATATATTTGGCTTATTTAGGCGTTATTTCTATTATCAATAGCAACAAAATAAAGAGTCTGACTGGGGACGTAAGTGTAAAAAGAGAAAATTTGAACGGATTCCTTGCAGGTCTTATCACCAATGTAACTAACGTTAAGGCAATATTGTTTTTTATTACAGTTTTTTCGGTAGTAGTGGACCAAAATACGGATAGACTAACCCTAACACTATACGGTCTCTATATGTCGATATCTACTTTCATCTGGTTCGCTTTCGTATCAGTCGTTTTCACTAACGATAAATTCACTAGAAAATTCTCTTACTATCTACCTATTTTTGAAAAGGTAATTGGCGCTGTTTTAATAGCCATTTCGGCCCAAATTCTGATTTCCCAAATAATTATTTAAGCTTCCCAAAAAACAAACTGATGCCACGTTGTTAAGACAGGTTTAACCCAATATATAATTAAAATTTCAAGCTTTTTCTTAAAAAGAAAATAAAAGGTGCTAATTGAAAAAAAGACCATGCCAAAATAACATTGCCATCAGCCAAAAATTTTGAAATTAAAATATAAGTTACTACTCCACAGTTACCGATTTAGCCAAATTACGAGGGTGATCAATATCTAACCCTTTTTCTAAAGCTATAAAATATGCAAAAAGTTGCATAGGTATGGCAGCAACGATAGGTACAAGTTCGCTGGGAACGGCTGGCAGTTTCATACTGTTATCCAAGCTCAAATCCAACTTATCGTTGCCAACCGTAATTACACCAAGGACAACACCATCTCTAGTCTTTACCTCCTCTATTGTTGTTTCTGTTTTTTCCCTTTGAGGTACATCAGGAGCCAAAGCTATAGTCGTAACATCAGGGCCAATTAAAGCTATGGGACCATGCTTCATCTCCCCTGCAGGATGCCCCTCTGCATGTATATAGCTTATTTCCTTGAGCTTAAGAGCACCTTCTAGAGCAATAGGAAAAAGCTGCCCTCTGGCCATAAATAAAAAATGCTCAGTATTAATATAATCCTTTGCTAATTTATGAATAGCGTTGGATTCATTTAATGCTTTTCCAACGTATTCAGGCAACTTCTCCAGATCATATATGTACTTCTCAAGATCAGTTTCTTCTACTTTGGACATAGTTTTTCCAAGATAGATACTCAAAAGATAAAGAACCAATAATGATGCTGTGAATGTTTTAGTTGAGGCAACTCCCACCTCTAAACCAGCTCGTAAATCTAAAGAGGCATCTGCTATTCTTGTAGACTGGCTGTCCTGTACATTTGTCACAGCAATCAAAACAGCCCCAGCTTCTTTTACTTTTGCCATCGCTTCCAAAGTGTCCGCAGTCTCACCTGATTGTGTTAGCGCAATAACCAAATCCGTCTTTCTTATAACCTGATTCGCATATCGGAATTCTGAGGCGATTTCCGCTTGAGCTGGCAATTTAGTAATTGACTCGATGAAACCTTTCCCTACTAAAGACGCATGGTAGCTAGTACCACACCCCATTAATATAACTCGATCGATCTGATCTAGTTTTTCAGTGATCGAAGCAAGTTCAGGCATCTCTAATACAAATTTATCCATTTCAACCCTACCTCTTAGAACATTCAAAAGTACATCAGGTTGATCCATAATTTCCTTGTACATAAACCAGTCATATCCCCCTTTATCTGGCTCGGATACGTCAATCATTTGGGTGGAAATTTGCTTCTCGATTTTTTGGCCTTTAGCATCGACAAATTCTATGCCACTTAAGGACAATATTGCCATTTCTCCTGGATTCAAAAAAATCATGTTATTTGAAAAAGGGAGAAGGGCAGGAATATCACTTGCAACAAAGGTTTGATTACCCTCAACTCCTATCACCAACCCTCCCGCATTACCCATCCTTGCAGCTACTATTTTAGGTTCAGTTTCAGATTGAGTTACCAGAAGAGTCACAGATCCTTGTACGTGGCTTAAAGCAGATTCAACAGCATTTTCTAGTATCTTCCCTCTGGCTAATGCATCTTCAATCAAATGGGATATAACTTCGGAGTCAGTATCAGACTTAAAACTATGTCCATGTTTCTGTAGTTCTTCTTTTATCTCCCGATAATTTTCAATAATCCCGTTTTGCACGACAGCAATTGAATCTTCACAATCCAAATGTGGATGGGAATTTTCTACGGTCACTCTCCCATGAGTCGCCCACCTTGTATGACCAATACCTACGCTCCCCCTCGGATTTTCTTCTTCAACTAAAGAAGTTAAAGCCTCTAACCTTCCAGTAGATTTAATCGTCTGAAATTCTCCTGTATGACTCAAAATTGATAGACCCGAACTGTCATACCCCCGGTATTCTAAATTCGCGAGTCCTCGGAGCAATATAGGGCTAGCTTCTTCGCTTCCCAGATAACCCATAATTCCACACATATGCCCTCCAATTGGGCGAACAATTTGCAACCTTTATAGCTGAAACCATATATTAATATTACATATATTGCCGTATCAATTACTATTTATATTAACTTAATTGAACCTGCAACAATACAGCTAGATAGAATAAGTTAGGACAGTTTAATTACAAATGGGTATGATAATTACAAACTTTTAAGCTAAGCTTGGTAACATATGAGCGAAATATTAGCCTCCATTCTCGTAGGCATAATCCAAGGTATTACAGAATGGCTTCCGATTAGCTCGGAAGGAATAATTACTATTCTCTATTTAATGATATTTCAAGAAAAGACTATTGAAAATGCGCTCGGATTTGCGATTTGGGTGCACGGAGGAACAGCAATTTCCGTAACAGTTTATTTTAGAAACGAATTGTCCTCACTTTTCAAAGAATTTATCAAAGATCCCCTACACCCTTCGCCCCTAACGGCATTCTTAATAACATCCACCTTAACCAGCATAATAGTAGTCTCCGCAGTAATATTTATTCTCAAGGATATCTCCGAATCAATTAGCTCCATCGCAATGCTCATTATTGGTTTATTGATGTTGTTCACGGGAATAATGCAAACAAACCGTTTCCGCCGTAGTTTAGGCATCCGTAATGCGAATACTATAAATACAAAGGATGCTATTTTGTCCGGAATTGGACAAGGGTTTGCTATTCTGCCAGGGATTAGCCGATCTGCAACTACTGTTTCTATTTTTATCTTTAGAGGATTCGAAAAAAAAGAAGCTTTACGCTTGAGTTTTTTAATGAGCGTACCCGCAAGTTGGGGCGCAGCAGTGTTAGGACTATTCAGCCTTGAAAGCGGATTGTCTATATCTGCAATCTTAGCGTTAATTGTCTCCGCTATTGTTGGATTTTTTGCTATCAAACTAATATTACATATAGCAGAAATAATAAATTTTAGTATTATCGTGTTTTCAATTGGCTCTTTAATAATCCTGGGATCTGTTCTGCAATTACTGTTTAGTGGTTAATCCTAATATACAAGAGTATCACTGAAAAAAGCCGTTCTAAGTTTAACGAGCACTATCACAACGCAAGTTATTTGGAGTAGTTCGATTTAAAAAAAGGTTAGCAATTGTGAATGCACCTTAATCACAATATAGTAATAAAATAAAATATCGGTTGTAACTCAATTGGAGGAGTCCTTCTCTTGAACAAAAAAATAGTAGTTATGGGTGGCGGGAACGGTAATTTTAACGTCCTCAAAGGGTTAAAAGACCATAATACAGAGCTAACTGCAATTGTCGCCATGAGCGATAGCGGAGGTAGCTCTGGAAGGTTACGAGATCAACTAAGACAATTACCATATGGTGATGTTAGACAATGCCTTCTTGCTTTGGCTGAAGAACAAAGTAATTCTGGGATACTCAAAGACATATTCGCGCATCGCTTCTCAGAAGAAGGGGATCTGAGCGGTCATAGTATGGGAAATTTGATGCTAGCTGCATTAACAGAGTTTTCTGGTGGCCCTGAGCGAGCAATAGAAATGGCCTCACAGCTACTTAAGATTAAAGGAAAGGTTTTGCCCGTTACTTTGACCAGGACTGATTTACACGCGTTACTGAGTGATGGAACTATTCTCGAAAAAGAATCAATTATAGATACTTATGGCGGGACTCCAGGGGTAACAGTAGATTATGTGTATCTGGAGCCCGCTGCGTATTCTTATCCACCGTCAATAGAAGCAATCCAAGAAGCAGATATGATTGTATTTAGTCCCGGGGATCTGTATACAAGCTTGATCCCCAATTTACTAGTGAAAGGAATCCCCGAAGCGATTGTAGAATCTGCAGCCAAAGTAGTTTTTGTTCTAAGTTTGATGACGAAACCTGGTGAAACTACCGGTTTTGACAGTGCAAACTACGTTGAAGAGGTAAATAAATATATCGGCAAAACAGGAAAGATTGACGTTTTACTAACCAATTCAGACTCCCTACCTGAAAAATCGGTAAAAAGATATGCAAGAGAAGGTTCAGAACCAGTAATCATCAATATGGAAAAAACATCGCATTTGGTTGGAGACATAGCCGCACGTCCGTTACTCTCTGAAGGAACACAAATCCGACATGACCCTAACAAACTCGCAGCCGAGTTAATGAGCTTTTTTAAATAAGATCATTGGTTCGCTAAACATGTAGTTTGATTAATTTTCTTTATTCGTCGCGTCCGTTACAATCGCTGGAACTCCAGCAACTGTCTCATTAGGTCCAACATCGTTTATCACTACAGCTCCAGCTCCTGTTATAGCACCAGAACCAATATTTACGGGAGCAACAAGCATGGTATCAGATCCTATAAAAGCTCCTTCTCCGATTTCAGTCCTATGTTTTTGTATACCATCATAATTACATGTAACCATGCCTGCTCCCAAATTAACGTTTTGTCCTATGGTGGCATCTCCAACGTACCCAAAATGCGACATAGTAACATTTTCACCAATTTGACTTGCCTTAATCTCAGAGAAATTACCCACTTTAACACCGGACGAAATATGCGAATCCGGCCTAATATGACTATACGGCCCAACCGTTACCGCTGGCTCTAGAATAGATCCTTCAATGATAGAGTTCCATACACGGCATTCATCTAGAATAGAAGAATCTATAATTTCTGTATTGGGTCCAATATCGCAATTGGCCCCAATAACTGTTTTACCTCTCAGAAATGTATTTGGCCGAATCACCGTATTTTCCCCCACTTCAACAGTATCATCTATATAAGTACTATCCGGGTCTTCTATAAGAACTCCTGAAAGCATTAATTCATTCATAATTTTCCCTCTCTGAATCTTTTCAGCTTGAGCCAGATCAATGAGTGTATTAATCCCGAAACTCTCAATCTGATCCATAACAGTAGTGTATGAAACCGTAGAATTATCATTAGCTGATATATCTAACAATTCAGTTATATACTTTTCTCCATTATCGTTTACAGTCAATCGCTGAATATTATTTTTCAGCCATTGAACATTGAGGCAGTAGACGCCAACGTTCACAGAATATTGCTTATCAGAATCGTCATCATCAATATAATTTTCTTCTATGCTAATTGGCTTCCCAGAATTATCGAAAAACACCACACCCCTATCATGAGGAAAATCTACTTCCGCTACTAAAAAGCTAAAAACAGCAGCAGTGCTGAGATGTTGTTCGATAACACTCGATATGCTTCGGCCCGTGATAAATGGTGTATCTGCGTTAATTACAAGTATGTTCTCAATATTACCTGGCAAGCCATCTAAAATTGGTTCCAAAGCGCCCCCTGTGCCGTCTTTAACATTTTGAACAAGAAACTTTACGTCGAGATTAGAAAGTTCTTGTACAAGAACTTCTTTATTATCTCTCAGTATAATTGGCGACTCGATGCCGGCAGATGTTAGGGCACTTATTGCGTATCTAATCAAAGGTCGTCCAGATAATCGATGCAAAGGCTTAATCATATCAGTGCCCATTCTGGTCCCCGAACCAGCTGCCATCACAATTCCTGCCCATGTTTCGTTAATAGCATTCATCCTAGATGTCCTTTCTTATCTCCATAAACTAATACCAAAAAATTACCACATACATACATCATAAATGGCTCATCAAAGCGATTAATCATCAATGTTATTGTAACTCCAATCATTGCTAAAGCGTTAAATGTGCAAATTTTTTAGCCTCGCAGTGAATCATTATTTGGTGAAAAGTCCGAATAAGTGATAAAACTATGTATGTAAAATTTATTCTAGCAATAAGAGACCTTTGCTAAACCAAACAGGCACAGATATGCAAATAAATAGAAATACCCGATTGACGCTAGCAAAGTTAGTAATGCTGTCCATAACAATTTTAGTTTCGATTTTATCTTTCGTGATGGGACGAGGGGGATCAGATACACCCATTCTTAATATCTCCTGGATATTTGTCCCCTCGCCGCTCATATTACTCGCCCTGATATATATCAATAGAATCTCTCATCTAATCAGAGTCGCAGCAATAATATATATAGGCTTAAGTGTTATTGTTACAGGATTACTACTACTGGGAGTAGCTTGGACCGGATCAGAAACAGCTCTTCATCCAGATATATGTGAAGATATGGAAGAACTCTCGGATTACCCTAATCTTGCCAAGAATACTGAAAACGTGGAATTTCAAGCAGCTGACGGGACGTTACTAAAAGGTTGGATTAACTTCGGAACTTCAAATCAAGCAATTTTGTTATTGCATGGATACCGATGCGATAAGCGTGCAATGCTAAAAGAAGCAAATATGCTCTATGAAACAGGGTTTACGGTACTACTTTTCGATTTCCGCCACAACGGCGAGAGTGAAGGGGATTTTGTAAGTTTTGGATATTACGAAAAACAAGACGTTACCGCCGCTATTAATAAATTGCGAAGCCTCGACGCCGAACGACATCCTGTAAAATCTGATCGATTAGCAAGCATAGGGATTCTTGGCCAATCTAACGGAGGTGCAACAGCATTATTATTCGCTGCAGAAAACCCCGGCGAAATCCAGGCCATGGTCGTGGACTCATCTTTCAAGAGTCTAGATAGTGCAGTAGCACAGAGTTTTACACACTTTGTTGGACTACCAGCTTTTCCTTTTGCACCAATAACAGTTTGGATCACAGAGCTAAAAACTGGGATAAGTAGGAAGAATATTGTTCCTGAAGAAGCGGTAAAGAAAATAACGAACACTCCTATTTTCATAATTCACGGACTACTCGATGAAACAATCTCAAAGGACGATAGTGAATCGATATTTGCAAATGCTAATGAGCCTAAACAGTTATGGCTTGTACCAGGTGCCGACCATGGAGAAACATTTACGTCCGCTGAAACTGAATACAGCCGACGTGTAGTAAGATTTTTCACTCGAACACTTAACTAGTATCAATCCAAATCTCGCATCTTTTTCACTTAAGTTTACGAAGAAGCGGAGTTGCTATCATTGTAACAAATCCAATTGACGATAAAATAACACCGTTGAACAAAAACGCCCGTGCTGAACCAAATTGGCCAGCGATTGCGCCAATACCAACATGGCCTATAGGCCCTGTACCAATGCTGAACACCCATGATCCCATCGCTACTCCCCTATGTTCATTAGGAACATTTAATTGCATCAATGTTTTGAAAAGTACATCGACTGACATCGCACAAGCGTTAATAATAAATATTACTAGTGCAGCAAAATATATATTAGTAGCACTAAACATTGTTACTTGGCTCAAACCAAAAAATATCATGATCCCAAACATCAAATAGCCTTTGTAATTGATTCTCCCAAAAGCCGCTAAGAACATCAGGCCAGACACTCCTCCTAATTGTCTAATTGCTGTAATCACACCTAACCCCACGGCACCCAAGCCAAGAATATCTTTAGTAAAAACAGGAATCAGGCTCATGTGGCTGAAACCGAAGATTTCAGTCATGGATGCTAGTACCATTAGTGCAAAAAGTACCGGATAAGCGCGTAATAAATCCAAATACCTATGAATGTTACGAGAAAAATTATAATCTGAGCTAACAGCAATAGGAGCTGATTCACCTGGATCTTTAACATATAACAAAAAACCTACTGATCCAAAATAAAATAGACCTATAACCACGAATTGCAACCCTGCTCCAAATTCCGCGATCAGAACCCCTGAGATGAGAGCACCAAACACTCCACCAATCAGCGTAGATATCTGTAAAATTGACAGCCCTGTTAACGCATTTTCAGGCCCCACTATGTCATAAGTGTACGCTTGCCTAAGGGTTAACAAAAATGCGAAAGTAACTCCGCACACTGTAATCAAACCTATAACTACCCACACATTAGCTATTCCAGTGATCAATAAGATCCCTAATATTATCATTGTCACACCACCACCAAAAGTGGAAGCCTTCATATAGGACCTGCGATCATTGCTATCAGCGACCAATCCAGAAAAAATACCCAGCACAAAAAGAGGAGCCATCCTCAAGGCAGATGCGAGTCCAACCATAAATGGGGAATCTGTTAATTCAAAAACTAACCACCCTAAAACAACATGCTCCATACCGTTGCCAAATGAATGCACCAAACTTGCATAAGATAAAATCCTAAAATCAGAGAACAATAAAGTCTCTCTCCATGAGCTAGAAATCATATCGGTAGCTCAAATATTGCATATGGAAAGCATTCTTGTTTTTCATGTTATACATGGCCATTCTATAGGTAATTTGTAGATTATATGTCTAATTAGCACTTTGAGTAACCATTACCTTAAAAACTTGGAGACCATATGCACTTTTTCTAATACAATAGGAAAGCTAAAAATCTTATTCGTTAAGTACGGGACCATTAGAACATGACTGCATATTTGGTGTTTGGTATTAAAGCGGCTCTATTATCATTAATTTGGATGCCTTTACTTATCAGTTTTGACACGATGTTTCCTCATGTTCTTGGTAAGGCTCTTTTTGCTCGTAGCGCGATCGAATTTATTCTGTTTCTTTGGATCATCTTGATAACCATCGATCCTAATTATAGGCCAAGAAAATCGTGGGTTTTTCTAGCAATAATCGCATATATGACTATCGGATTTTTAAGCGCTATATCTGGTGTAAGTTTCGGTCATAGTATATGGTCCGATTTTAATCGTATGTGGGGACTCTGGGATCAGCTCCATTGGTTTGCCCTTATCATCGTACTATCAACTCTATTTAAGAATCTGGACTCTTGGAAACCATTCTTTATATGGAATTTAGTAGTAGCATTAGGGATTGGGTTACTCGCTTTAAGTCAAGCATTCAATATGTCGCCTTCTCACTCACGTTATGCAAATTGTTCTTTAGATAGTACGTTAGGGAACCCTTCATACCTTTCTCAATTGATGATTATGAATATATTCATAGCAGCTGGGCTTTTCATTCAATCGATTCAAAAGGTGAAAGAGAGCCGATTTCAATCAGCGATTAATGAGTCTCCCCCAAACAATTCAAGAAAAAATAGGAAAAGAAACCGTAAGGCGTCAAACTATCAATCAGTTAGGTCTTACAATTTTATCGAACTTGGATTCTATGTATTCACTTTAACAATACTCCTATGGGTATTTTTTCTTGCGGCTTCACGCGGAGGTTTATTGGGTTTGGTCTTGGGAACCCTTATTGCTACACCCATTTTTATTAGATTTATTGACCGCTCTCAAATAAAACCGGTCCTTACTACCGGAGTGGGAATATTAGGTATAACAATGGTGTTTTTCGCCTTTGACGCCACCGTCGGTCTTCCAATAGATCCATCCTGCAGGATTCAATCTAGCGTAGAAGGTGATTTACTATGTGAAACATCTGATTCAAGCGTCGATTGTACTCGCTCGCTCCCTGAGCCATATGTAGACGCCTTGTTCAAAACTGAACCGCCTGCCCCAGAACCAGAAACACCCACATTAGCATCAGAACAAAGTGAGGATGTATTAGAGAGTCTGCTTGGTATGAGATACGCTTTCTTCGGAATGGCTATAAAAGGCGTACAAGAAAAACCGCTCCTGGGATGGGGACCAGAAAATTTCGGACGTGTTTTTGATAAATATTCAGATATCGGCTACTACAAACATGGTTTCATAGTCGCTGATAACGCACATAATGCCCCAATTAATGAACTGGCAGAACGGGGTATCCTAGGTTTCATTGTATTTATTTTTCTTTGGTTCACTTTATTTTGGAGATTGTTATCCAATCGATCAGAAGGAAGTCACGAAATATTCAGGTTTGTCGTCTTCGCTGCACTTATTGGTTATTTCATTCAATCTCTATTTCTTTTTGCCACACCTGCAGGCCTACTATTATGGGCCATACTAGGTGGTTGGATCGCGTCACAAGACAACAAAGAAAACAATCCTTTAAATCTAATAGGAGCACAATGGTTTGAAAAACCAAAAAATCTTAGCGGGATTGTTATATCTAAAATCAACTACTCCTTTAGAATCACTTTTATAGTCATTTTGGGGGCTACCATATTATTAACTTCCCTTTTTCAAACAGCATACAGGCCGTACAAAGCAGGAGAATCTTATAAAATAGGCCGGGCAGCAGATGATGTAACTGTAGAGGAAAGATTGATGATAATAAATTTCAGTCACTCAGCTTTCCCTCAAATGTCTAGAATAACACGACAGGATTTCTTAGAGCACCTAGCTAAAACATGGAGATATTTTAATTTAGAAGAACAAAATCTGGTTGCAAATTTCGTCTACCATGAGACTCGCTGGGTAATAAAGCATTCCCCTGAAAATTCTAGAATGATCCAAGCTGCATATTCTATTCCGCAGGTGATAGCCAATGAGCAGCAGTTGGAAGATTTACAGCCAGTACTAGATAAAATGGTCGAGCTTGCTCCTTATAGAGCTACAACCCACCTTTTCCTGGCAAATCAAGCCTTGCTAGAAGGAAATTTTCAAGAGGCTCTAGATATTTCAACCTCATTTGCTAGTCAAGCAACTAATATGCTCCCATTATTTGAGCCAATTATTGACGAAGCAAATTGGCAATTAGAGGAATCTTCGAAGAATCAATAAATTTAATAAAGAAGGATGCAGATGAATTACAAAGATTTCATACGGTCAATACCAGACTTTCCGGTGGAAGGTATTCTTTTTCGGGACATTACGCCGCTATTAAATAACTCTGAATTTTACCTAAAGGCAGTTAACGATATGCTAAAACCATACCTAACTAAAGGAATAGATGCAGTAGCTGCTATTGAATCGCGCGGTTACCTGTTTGGTGCACCTATAGCCCAAATTCTTGAGGTGCCGTTAATTATAATAAGAAAACCTGGCAAATTACCATTTCAAACCTTTAAGGTTGACCACCAGTTAGAATATGGAGAGTCGAGCTTAGAAATACATACTGATTCTTTATCAAGCGATGATAACGTTCTATTAATTGATGACTTACTAGCTACAGGAGGCACCCTTGCAGCAGCGACAAAATTAATAGAGAAAGCAGGGGGGCAAGTTAGTGGGATATCGGTATTAATTGAGCTCCAAGAATTAGAAGGTCGCAAGTCCCTTAGTAATTACGAAATAAATTCAATAATTACATACTAGTGCATTAATCAACGTTAGCCAATCCAGAAATAACTTCGGCCACATAATCATACCTATTGAATGCTGGAACCAAATAAGCTCCACCTATAATCGATATTGACTTATTTAATATCTCCTGTGCTATCCGAACCCCTTCCAAACCAACATCACCTTCAGCGTTATATAATCGATCTAAGACGCCCTGTGGCACTGTCATTCCAGGGACAGAATTATTCAAAAATGAGGCGTGTTTATGACTTCTGAGAGGCAAAACCCCCAGTACTAGTGGTATTGGAAACCCCTTGGTCAATTCAGCGACTTTCTCTACTGGCTCTGCATCAAATACGGTCTGGCTTAAAATAAATTGCGCCCCTGCATCTACTTTACGTTTTAAACTTTCAAGTTCCTTGTCCATATCATCTGCTTCTAAGTTAATTGCACATCCTACTGTGAAATTAGTTGCTTGATTCAGATTGACGCC
Organism: Dehalococcoidia bacterium UBA6926; assembly: GCA_002450835.1. Lineage (GTDB taxonomy): Bacteria > Chloroflexota > Dehalococcoidia > UBA6926 > UBA6926 > UBA6926. The sequence continues at coordinate 57,295 of DKAM01000021.1, read as the reverse complement.
TCCTAAACCAATACCGCTGTTCATATCTGATATGAGGGAGATCAATTCAGAAGAAGTTACGTCAGATAAGCTGGACGCTTCCGTAGCATCACCCATTGCTGGAGGATCACCCATAAAAACAAAAACATTACTCACACCTAGAGCATGTGCTCCGAGTAAATCAGACTGTAGTGAAAGAACGTTACGATACCGCGTTGCAACATGCATAATCGTATCAACGGAAAAATAAGAGGTAATCAACGAGCTCATAGCAGTCGAGCTCAACCGGGCTTGTGCCAAAGGAATATCAGTAGTATTAAACGCATCTATTTGTACTTTTTCGAGTAATGCTTTTATAGAATTAAATGTTTTGTTCACAAGGTGCCCACGTGGGGGGTGAACCTCAACTGTTACTATAAATTCTCCAGATTCAAGTTTCTTAGCAATTGCGCTTTTACCTGCACTGGAATCGCCTCCTAGCAGTTCATTAGAATTCATATACAATAAATCTCCGAAAAGTAACCACTTATTCTACTTATACTATTGCATTACCAAAAAGATTGCATGATTGTCACGCTGTACACCAACGTCAGTTCATAATAGCTAGCTTAATTTTTTGTAAATTTTATATGATTGGCTGCCCGACCTGGATTCGAACCAGGGTTTAAGGATTCAAAGTCCTTCGTGCTACCGCTGCACCATCGGGCATTAAATATAAAACTCATTAAATAATGCCTTTTTATTGGAGCGGGTGATGGGATTTGAACCCACGGCTTCCTGCTTGGGAAGCAGACACTCTACCCCTGAGTTACACCCGCTCATAAGTGTAATTATCTACCAATATTGAACCTAAATCCACCTATTTAATAAAACATTCGCTTTGGACTAGAGTATCATCCATAAACAGTAATTTATCGATAGGGTGAAATTTTACTAATAATTCCGTATGCACAAGATTGTTATAAGTTTATGCTATTACATTTTCTATTCGTAATTTGTCCAGTCAACATTTGTTAGAACGTTTTTGGCATTATCCACAAATATCTTGGACTCAACCGCCTCATCAATATCTAAGTCCGCCCAATCCCGAAACCATCTATCTACATGTAAAGCTTGGAAATCCGAACCGAACAAGACTTTATTCTGAAGCCGAGTCTGCATTTCTCTAATCAAATCTGCAGGGAAATACCATGGAGACCAACCCGATATATCCATATAAACATTGGATTTATGAACCATCATAGAAACTTGTTCTTCAAACCAAGGCCACGCAGGATGCGCGAGTATAATTTTCAGCTCTGGAAAATCAGCGGCAACATCATCCCACCAGATTGGGTTACTGTAATTTTGCTTTCGGCCTCCTCCTCCAGGTGTCCCCGAACCAACTCCGTTATGCCCCGAATGAGTGATAATAACCACTCCTAGTTCTTGTGCACGCTCCCAGAGTTTGTAATATTCACGATCATTCGCAAAAAAGTCTTGGCCTGTGGGTAAAAATTTGATGCCTTTCGCATCATGTTCCCCGACCGCTGCATTAAGATCATCAATCGCTTGAGGCCCTCTGTTTGGGTTCACAGAGCAAAACGGGATAAAACGCTTTGGGTATCTTTTATAGATTTCGCCAACCCAATCGTTGGGGTTAGGTTCATTCGAATCCCTTAAACGACTGTCGGTCGGAAGAAGAACAGCAATGATATCACGTTCTTCAAAGAACTCTGCATATTCCTCGGGAGTAGTAAGATCGGGTTCCGTCCGCCTAAAATATTCACGCATTTGTCTCGTTGTTTGAGCTGTTTGCTCTGTAATCGTAGCGGGGTTAGTAGGTGGATGAACGTGAATATCAATAGCTCTCATTTACTTCACCTTTCGTTGGGAAATTCTTCGTATACTTTCTCTGCTGTTATCGGCAAAGTGCGTACCCTAGCTCCCACAGCATCTTCAATGGCATTAGCAATAGCAGGCGCAATCATAATATTAGTATGCTCTCCTATACCTCGTACTTTATACGGACCATCACCTACATCTGACTCCAATATGATAGTGTCTAAGGGAGGAATGTCTTGCGCAGTTGGGAGTTTCATGTCCGCAAAGGAAGGATTCGAAACCCTGCCACTTTCATCATAAGCTGTTTCAGTCATTATAGCCTCTCCGAAACCATAAATTATTCCACCTTCGACTTGACCTTGAAAAGCGACAGGATTGATAACCGTACCAGTCTCATGTACAGCAGTTAACTTTGTAACGGTAAATCGCCCAGTCTCTGTATCAACCTGAACTTCAGCAATATGCGTACCAAATGAAGTGTAAGGGCTCGTAGGTTCATTTATTTCAGAGCGTCCGATAACGGGTTCCCCAAACCGTTTCACAATCTCTGATATTTCTATTTTCTCTTCATTAGTTGTGTTGGTTAATTGCCCTGAAGAAATATCTATACTCTCCTCATTCCATCCATAAAATTCTGCAGCCAATCTTCTCAGTTGAGATTTTCCATCGGAAGCAGCTTCGTAGCCCGCAATCGTTACTACTCTTGCCCCTCTGCTACCACCAACACCAGTCAACGGTCCTTCGCTGGTGTTACGGAAGGGAGAAACTTCTATTTTATCCATATCTATACCAAGTTCTTCTGCGACAACTTGAGCAATTAGGGCAATCGTTCCCCCACCTGTATCAAATGTGGAAAATTCAACAGAAACGTCTCCATCCTCACCAAAGATAACCGAAGCAGAAGCTGCCCCTCCACCTTGGCTATGATGGCCAACTGCGATCCCTCTACCTACATTGTTGGGTTTAGGATCAAAATAGCCTGAGGCTTTAGCCGCTTCTGTTATGGTTTCCTCAACTCGCAGAGCTTGAAAAGAACTATCGTTCATCAAAGCTTCACCATCATGAATAACGTTCTTTATTCGGAAATCATAAGGATCCATACCGATAGCGCGAGCACAGGCATCCATATGTGACTCTCCGGCCCAAAGACCTTGGGGCATCCCAGGCGCTCGAGCAAATCCACAAGGAACTAAATTAGCGTATGTCTGAATAACGCTAAGCTTCACATTATCAACCTTGTATGGCCCACCCATCTCTAATACACCTCGTAAACCCCCAGGGACCGGAGCATACGATGCATAAGCTCCGACGGCCAAGTATGCATTAGCTTCCCATGCTGTGATAGTACCGTCCTTTTTTATACCGGCTTTTATAGTAATTTCTGACGGATGGCGTGGGTTTGAGGCCATAAGTTCTTCAGAATAATCCATCACGAATTTTATTGGGCGTCCTGTCTCTTTTGCCATCAAATAAGCTATGTATGCCCCATTAGCGTCAGTTTTTCCACCAAACGATCCGCCTATGTAAGAGGTGTTTATCTGTATTTTTTCCTCTGGAATATCCATTATTCTCGCAAGCTCTCCCAGATTTGCCATAGGGAGCTGGCAAGACATCCATATCTGAACCTCACCATCGTCCCCAATATCTACTAAACAAGAATGTGGCTCTAGATAAGCCTGATGCTGGTGTGGTGTTGTATACGTGTGCTCAAGGACAATATCAGCCTCTGCAAACCCAGCGGATACATCCCCTCGATCTCTCTGTAAATTCACTAGGACATTTGTGGCAACATCTGGCGGATCTTGGACTCCTAAATATTGATTGAACTCTGGATGTAATATCGTTGCTCCAGGTTCTGCTGCATCTTTCGCACTTAGTACAGGAATAAGCTCCTCGTATTGAACGTCGATCAAACTTAAGGCTTTTTCTGCAATATCTGGGTCATCAGCTAAAACCGCTGCAACCCTATCTCCCACATATAAAACAGTATCCCAACACAACACTGGCTCATCTTTATAGGTACCTCTACCATGCCTTACGTTCTCAACATCTTTTCCAGTTAATACAAGATGCACACCTTCCAAGGCTTCAGCCTCTGAAGTATCAACGTTTACTATCTTTGCATGCGCAAATGGGCTCCTAAGAAATTTACACCACAACATATCTGGTAAAGTACGATCAAGACCATATACGCCTCTTCCAGTGACTTTGTCGGGTCCATCTGACCTTTGGACTAGTTGGCCCACAACATTATAATTGGAACTCATTGTGACGTCCCTCCATCCAACAATCATATACCAATTTTACAAAGAAAAAAAAACAGGAATATTAAGTTTCATAAATTATACATTTAAGTTTAGCTTGAGCTGAATCGGATTTTGAAATTCGCTGGAATCTAAATCAGTTTGCGAAACAAAATTAGAAACCCCAAAACCAATCATCCTTAAACTACCTGCTTCTTCTATCTGTTTAGTGAACAGACTCCTCGCCTGCTCGTAAATAATCGAGACCTCATTGGTCGGCTGATCGAATGATATTTGCCTAGTGAAGGTACTAAAGTCTGCCAAACGAAATTTGATCTTTATGGTTTTCGTAAATAAGTCCTTTGCATTCAATTTCCCTACTACATCTGAAACGAGTCCTCCTAGAATATTCATGAGCTCCTCTGGATCATCGGTATCACTATCCATAGTCGTCTCCGCACTAATTGATTTTCGATCCCTACTTGTTTCAATTCTTCTGTCATCTACACCTAAAGCAATTTTCTGTAATTGAATTCCCCTCTTCCCAAACTTAGAGAATAACCAATCTCGGTTTGCTGAAGCAAGTTGAGCAATAGTATGTATCCCTTTATCTGACAATATCGACTGAGTCACAGGCCCAACGCCCGAAATTAAATCAATAGTCAAGGGCCCCATAAATTTAATTTCATCTCCAACGGGCACAAGAAGAATACCGTTGGGTTTAGCTACCTGTGAGGCTATTTTCGCTACACTTTTATTCGAGCCACCACCTATAGTAATATTGAGCCCCGTCACTCCTAGAACTTTTCTTTTTAGATCAGAGGCAGCCTTAGTCTTTTGAGTCCAAAGACTTTTATTGGATACATCAACGTATGCCTCATCTAAGGATAAAGGCTCAACGTCATTAGAGATCAGGCGAAAACAATCCATTATCTGCGTGGACAATTCTCTGTATCTTTCAAACCTTGATTCAACCCGTATAATCTTATTGCTCAGTTTCATAGCAGAACGCATAGGCATTGCAGAACGAGCACCAAGTTTTCTGGCCTCGTAAGATGCGGCCGCTACCACCCCTCTTTTATCGGGTGATCCACCAACGACCACCGGTTTCCCTCTTAGTTGGGGATTGTCTAGTTGCTCAACAGAAGCAAAAAAGGCATCCAAGTCTCCATGGAAAAAATACCTTTGTTCATCTGAAATGTTTCTAGCAACCATGAGCGCTCATCCTTCGGAAAGTCTCTGTCTATTTACATGCCTGACTCAGTGAAATTAGGTTTTTTCATTGAAAGGATGAGGAACACTGAAATGATCATCGGGAATAAAACAATTATCAACGGAAGATGATAATCGCCAGTTTGGTCATACATCCATCCAACAAATATCGGAGAAATAATGCCACCAATTGCTGAAATCCCCATTTGCATACCCATGAGCCGACCAAAAACCCCTCTCCCCCAATATTCTCCCTGCAAAGATAGTCTAGCGGGCGTGGTACCACCCCAACCAGCACCATGGAAAAAACTATACCCTAATGCCCAATAAAAATTAGTAGTAGTTAGAAAAAATATGCTACCAATAATCTGCAAAACGAATGCTCCCGCTAGTACTAGGCGTTTATCTACAACATCAGACAAAAATCCAGCCCCTATCCTCCCTGGGATTCCGCCAAGGCCCCATGCCAAAACAACTAGACCTGCCATTGCAGTGGTTAGCCCAAAAGTTTCTAAAGCAGGAATTTGAAAAATCACTAGAGCGGAGAAGCCCAACTGTTGTAAACCTAGAATCCAAACGTATTGCCAGTAAGCTAGAGACCACAAAACCTGTTTGAATGTTCCAGGAATATTTTCTCCAATATCGCTCTGGTCCTGAGGAGGAGCTCCAGGTAAAATCATTTCACCATCTGGGAGAAGGCCATGATCTTCCGGTTTTGTCTTCATGACTAATGAAACGGGTATACAAAAAACCCACATACCCACTCCAATTATGAATAGAGTTTCTCGCCATCCGATTGCCTCTACACCCCAAACAATTGCAGCAACGATGATTCCGGCAAAGGACGGACCCAAAAATAACATCCCCAAAGCACGACCTCGTTTTTTTATAAACCAATTGGAAACCGCTGTGCTAACTACTAAAAATGACCCAGCTCCTAAGCCCAACGCAACCACAAAAAATGCGACATAAAATTGAAGAAGATTCTGTATGAAAGAGAGGCCAATGAAGCCGCTGCCTCCAATTAAGAATCCAAGAACTAAAAGTACCTTAGGGTTAACTTTATCTACAAGAATCCCAATGAATGGGCTCATTAAACCAGCTTCAGCCCTTTGTATTGAAACAGCACCAGCTATCAATGCTTTACTGCCGCCCGCGACGGCTTCAGATATCGGATTAACAAAAGCAGTAAACCCGAAAAAGCCAACACCAGTTGTGTACATCATCAACAGAAAGCCGGAACCAACCATCCACCAACCATGGAACACTTTTTTAGTCTTTGATGTAGCCATATTGTCCTTTTGTTATCCAAATATTAATCAATGGATATCTCTCCTAGGTAACATCAAAATAGCTAAAACAAGAAAAATGACGATACTAGAACCCATTACGAGCCAAGGGGTCAAAAGAATCCCATCAATTAGCGAATTCAAATCAGCGGCCGTATAGTACCCGTTGTAATAATAGAAAAAAGATAGGTATTTGACTTGTCCCAACCACTCAACGAATCCAGCTAATGAACTAATCAAATAACCTACAAAAAATGCTCCGAAACCAACGGCATACGCGACGCCTCTTGTTCCCCAGGCACTACCAACAAAAAACGTTAAAGCACTCAGAGACAAGGCGAGCATCCAAACGTTCAAACCGTTTTGAAATAAGATAAACGGAGATATATCCATATCAAACAATGCCGCAGAGATAATGAGCGTAACAACAAAACCTAAAGTTAGTAAAAGCAAATTCATAGCTATACCAATAAATCTTGCGAAAACAAATATCTCTCTTTTTATTGGTAGAGATAACATCAATTCTATTGTCCGACTATATTCTTCTCCAGCTATAGACCCAACTGCGAGTCTGCAGCCATATACAACAAATATTGCTGGAGCCATAATTCCGAATAGTTCAAGGGATAAATAACCGCTCGCGCTAGAAAGACCACCACCTAGGTCACCCAAAAAAGCGATCATCTCCTGGGGGAATGCGGCCATATATTCATCCATTAGCGCACCCTGGTCCTTTATAGTTGGATAGAACAAACACAGTAAGAGAGTTATAGAAACAATCCCTAATGACCAGAATAATAAATTGCGTGATTCTCTGATAAAATCGTATTTGATTAATTTAATGAGCATCTAATCCCCCACATCTTGGTAATATTCAAGGAAAATGTCATCCAAATTTGGTTCTGTAGTAACGATATTGAGAACTGAATATTTTGAGACGGCTTTAATAATTCCATTAAAATCGCCCAGTATATTAGCAGTCAAAATCCGATCAGTAAGTGCAATATTTTCTAGGCCATCTATATCACTAAATTCTTTTTCTGAAGGAGCTACCTCGAATTCGATCTCTATCTGGCGCATAGCTCTATTTTTGATATCAGTCATTGTTTCAAGAGCCACTAATCGACCAACATTAAGAATACCGACCCGATCGCATAATTCTTCAACCTCAGAAAGCACATGAGACGATAGAAAAACAGTGGTTCCATTCTCTCTCAGCTCCTTGATGATTGCATTAAATTCCAGTTGCATCAACGGATCTAATCCAGAGGTAGGCTCATCTAACACAAGGACAGATGGTTTGAGCATCAATGCTCTTATTAGCGCGATTTTTTGACGGTTGCCTCTAGAAAGAGTGGAAATTTTCCTGGATAAATCGCAATCGAGTCTCTCAGATAATTCCATCCTGAAACTACTTGAGTCGACATTATAAATACTATCGACAAAATTCAGTACCTGGTCACCTGTTGACCGATCATAAAAAACCGGGTCGCTAGGAACATAACCAATTTGAGATCGGGTAAATTGAGACTGCGTCATGGAGTTTTTCCCTTCAACGGTAATAACTCCAGAGGACGGTCTAATAAAATCCATCATGCATCTGATAGTTGTAGTTTTTCCAGAGCCATTAGGTCCTAAATAACCAAAAATTTCGCCCGGCGCTATTTCTAGCGAAACATTATCCACTGCAAGAACGGGGCCGTAATACTTCGTTAAATTATCAAATTTGACTATTGACACTTATAGGACCCTCCAAAGGTTGCGCCCATAGGACCATAGAGAGGATAATACCAACTATTCAAGGAAAATGATATGCAACCACTGAGTGATAAGAAACATCCCAGATTGATAGTTTAAGAAAGGGATATCATGGACAATAATAATGATTTCGCTCACTTAGTTTCTCGGCGCGGAAACCTAGAGCACCCTTGGAGTACCGTCACGCCTCCTCCAGAAGGGTTGATATCCTTTACCGGAGGTATCCCAGATCCAGCGACATTGCCTCTAGAGGAATTAAGTGTTGCTGCAAAAAAGACTTTTTCAAATCGAGGGGTGGATTCGTTACAATACGCTGGAAGCGCTGGTGACATAAGATTGCGTTCGCTAATCGCAGAACGCATTACTGATATTCAAGAGGTCCAATTATCTCCTGAAAACGTTGTGCTTACCAATGGCTCATCGCAAGCATTAGACATAATATGTGCAGCCTTTATAGACGAGGGGGATGTAGTCTTATCAGAAACCCCTACTTTTACAGGCTCGCTATGGACCATGAGATCACATGGTGCGCAAATTTTTCCAATAAATATAGAGAAAGATGGTTTCGATACCTCCAGTTTAGAAAACAGGTTGGAAGACCTTAAAGAGGAAGGGGTAACAGCGAAATTTATTTACCTTACGCCTGATTTTCAAAACCCCACAGGGATTAGAATGGATCTTAACACCAGAAAAAAAATCGTAGGTTTAGCAAAGGAATACGGTACATTTATAGTGGAAGATACTGCATATTCTGAATTAGTTTTAGATGGTCCTAGTCTACCTAGCCTTTTTTCACTCGGTCCAGATTCAGTTGTCCAAATGAGCACTTTCTCAAAAATCATAGGACCTGGATTACGACTAGGCTGGCTAACGGGGGCACCCCCAATTGTTCATTCATCTACTTGGTCGCGAACTGATATGGGATCAAGTGTAACGACATCAAACATAGTAGCTCAGTTTATTGAGGATGGATTTCTTGACCCACACATAAACAAAATGAAAAATGTCTACAGAAATAAAAGGGACACATTTGACCGAGTTTTAAATGAAATGTTACATGGAATCGTATCATGGA
>DKAM01000021.1:43950-47543 GCA_002450835.1 Dehalococcoidia bacterium UBA6926 | reverse complement strand
ATGTAAAACTCCTATTGGAAGAAGCTAGAAATTCTGGAATTGCATTCGCACCTGGTTTTAGATTTAATGTTGAATCAAATACACCTTCACAAGGAATTCGCCTGGCATTTAGCGAAGTTTCCACAGAAAATATACCTGAAGGTATATCAAGGTTATCGAAAGCAATTCAAAAATTTACTTAAAGAAAACGTTATCCCTGTGAAATTCGCCTTGCAGTTGTAATAAACCCTGTATGCCCAACCATTCTATGGCTGGGACGCAAACTATTTTTCGCAGCATCCCATGGTCTTTCAATTAATTCAATTTGTTCTATCAAACCAAACCCAGCACAAGCTGCTAAATTCTCCCAAACCCTATGAAGTTGTAGGGTAGTAGGAACGTAAATTATTAGAATCCCTCCCGGTCTTAAAGAGATTTCTGCATGGGGAATCACCTTCCACGGCTCTGCTAAATCTAATACAATTCTGTCAACATCTTGTTCATCAATTCCCTCGTATATATCTCTGTTCTCAAGCGTTAATTGTTCGGATTCAAGGCGAGCAAATCTAAGTATATTACTTTGAGCAATCTCTAGAAAATCCTCCCTGATCTCGTAAGAGAAAACATGACCTTTACCACCAACCGCCTGTAACAAAGCCATTGTCAATGAACCCGAACCCGTTCCTGCTTCAACGACCTTACAACCCGGATAAATATCGCCATATGATAAGATCGCACCGATATCTTTAGGATATATAGGGGTTGGCCCTCTCTCCATCATCACAGAATATTCAGCCAAGGTTGGTCTAAATGCTAAAAAATTCGATCCTCCCGATGATTTAATGTTTGTTCCATCGGTAACACCAACTATGTCATCGTGGTTTATAAAACCAGAATGACTATGGAACTGGTCTCCACTCTTCAAGGTTATTAGATATCGTCGGTCCTTACGATCTATCAGTAAGCAGATATTGCCAGCTAAGAATACGTAGGGGGGTTCATTTGGTGTATCCATGTTTTCCCCACTTCAGTTAAGCATTTTTGGGAAATAAAAAAAGCCCCGGCGGCGACCTATTTTCCACAGAGGATTGCTCCTCCAGTATCGTCGGCGCTGAGATGTTTCACTTCCGTGTTCGGGATGGGAACGGGTGGTTCAACCTCGCTAGAGTCACCGAGACAATGGACGAAGTATAACACTGAAATGAACTAGAATCTAGAAATTTAACTAATAAAAAAGTGAAAAGATTTAACGTTGCGAGAGTCAATTGATCAGCGTATCATGACTGGAAGCGCCAATAATATTCACACTGATTACACCGGATTTGACCAGATATATTAAGTAAAGAAGGTTTAATGGCTATATACCGTTACGGACGCTGGGACGACTCACAGGAACCTTTTCCACCCTCTGTGGATGATTTAATGGATTCTTTGAGTGACGATCTTAGTAAGCACGGTGACGTGAAAACTTCTTTGCGACGATTGAATCAAAAAGGATTTGAAACTCCCGACGGAACTAAAATTGAAGGCCTCAGAAGCATGCTGGAAACGCTTCGAGAAAAGCGCAAAGACGTCCTTGATAAATATGACCTTAATTCTGTAATGAACGGAATACGGGAAAAACTTAAAGAAATTAAAGACCTTGAAGAATCAACTCTAGAATCAAGGCTTGAGGAAGCAAAAGCTGCATTAGATTCTGACATGGGTGGAGAGCCTAAAGACCAAAATATAAAATCCGACGAAACTCAATTACCAAACTCAACTAATGACCCACAAGACAATAATAGCGATCCAATAGAATCCGCTGAAAAAGAACTCACGGAATTTTTGAAAGACCTAGATAATCAAATATCCAAAGCGCATTCAGAAAATATTGGTAATGCTCAAGAAAATTCTACAACAGCAAAGAATCAACCGGATTATAACAAAAGCCCAGAAAACGTAGACCCATCATCAGCATCCGCACTAGAGACTATTGCAAACAAAAAATTAGATTTCCTAAACGGTTTACCCGAAGACCCAAGTGGAACCATAAAGGAATTAACTGACTACGATTTTATGGACGATGATGCAAGAGAGAAATTTAACGAACTTCTCGAGTCTTTAAAAGAACAAGCGATGAAATCATTCACTAATAATATGATGGACCAACTAAAAAATACGTCGCAGCAAGATATAGAAAATACTAAAGACATGTTAAGCGATTTGAACGATATGCTGCGTGACATGAAGCGAACCGGAGAAGCCCATAAATTTGAGGAATTCATGGAAAAATGGGGCGATAGATTTGGAGATGACCCACCAGAAAATTTAGATGAACTACTTGAGAATATGGCTAACCAAATGTCAGAAATGCAATCTCTAATGAACAATCTTTCGCCTGAAATGGCAAAAGAATTGCAAGAAGCCCTTGATGCAGCAATGGGAGACCCAGAATTATCTCAAGAACTTTCTGATTTTTCCCAACTTATGAATGAACTAAAACCCGAATTAATGGGAAATCAGAATTATCCGTTTTCTGGTGAAGAATCTCTCTCTCTCGAAGAGGCAATGAAAATTATGGAAGAACTCCAACGGATTGAGGAAAGCCAAGTTCAGTTGGAAGCAGCTCAAAGAAATGGAGATTTAGACGCCGTTAATGAAGAAAGGCTTTCTGAGCTTTTGGGTGAATCTACAAGAAAAGACTTTGAACAGCTTAAAGATCTACAAAAAGAACTAGAGGAATCGGGTTATATAAAGCAAAACGGTGAAAAACTAGAACTTACACCAAAAGGGATAAGAAAAATTGGGGAAAAAGCTTTACGTGATATTTTTTCAAAACTTAGAAATGCCAGCATCGGCTCTCACGAAACACATAAAATAGGTCTTATGGGGGAACACTCGGAAGAAAATACGAAGAATTACGAATTCGGAGATCAGTTTAACGTCCATATGGTACGAACCGTGAAGAACGCTATTCTAAGAAATGGTTCTGGAGTTCCTGTATCGATACAGCCCGATGATTTTGAGGTTTACCAAGAAGAACAATTGACACAAGCCAGTACAGTAATTCTTTTAGACCAAAGTAGATCGATGGCAATAAGTGGCAGTTTTGAAGCCGCAAAAAAGATGGCTCTTGCATTACATACTTTGATTAAAATGCAATTTCCTCGAGACAATCTATATGTGGTGGGATTTGCTGATTATGCTTGGGAGCTAAAGGGCCAAGAGTTAGTAAAAGCAACCTGGGGAGGATACTCGCCTGGTACCAACATGCAACACGCTCTAATGTTATCAAGGAAATTACTCAACAAACATAGAACCGGAACCCGGCAAGTATTAATGGTAACTGATGGTGAGCCAACGGCGCATTTTGAAGGAGGAGCTCCTTACTTCTCTTACCCCCCAAGCCCACGAACATTAGATATGACTTTGCGCGAAGTAAAAAAATGTACTGGAGAAGGAATAGTAATTAATGTGTTTATGTTGGAGATGGCTTATTACTTGGTAAATTTTGTTAGACAGATGACTAAATTAAATCGAGGTAGAGCATTTTTTACACAACCGGACAAGCTAGGCGAATATGTTCTAGTAGACTATCTAAATAATAAAAAGAACCACCTCGTACGTTAAAT
>DKAM01000021.1:33203-43571 GCA_002450835.1 Dehalococcoidia bacterium UBA6926 | reverse complement strand
CCTTTGATATTTTTAGTGATAGTACTGTAGTAGGAATGTAAACTCCATTTTCAATCGAATTTATACTCTTTCTAGAAACTCCAACTTTTTCAGCAAGCTCTGATTGGGTAAGACCTGACGCCCTTCGACGTTCTTCTATTTGGTTGTTTAATTCTTTGTGGTTCTTTCCCATGTTAGACTTTCCTCCCCTCAGTAAATTCAGTCAATGCAAACAGAACCAAAGGTATTCCCCACCCAAGGAACAAGAATCCCACAATATCGTCAGTCAGGACATCGATGCTCTTGACAGACCCAACGTCGTAGAAAACTGAACTAATTAAAAGGGCAATTCCAATATTGGTTATGACATAACACAATCCTATAATGGAGACCCATTGTGTTCGGAAGCGTTCATCAAATACTTCCCCTTTGTTTTTACTTCTGGAATAAAGGATTCCAACAATCATAAAGCTTAACGTGGTGGCTGTGACTCCAGACAAACTAAGACCCATTAATGTTTCGTAATCTAGAAAGAAACTTATGCCCAAAGTAATTTGAACTAAACCACAAACCAGAATAATTGTAGGCACAGCATTTTCTATTCTCATAACACTTCTCCTTAATGTAACCTATACTACTCATTCTGTATAATAAGAAAAGATAAGTCAAGGTTACACATAAAATCCCTAAGGCCCATCATGAAGATAAACTAAGGAAACACATAAAATACAGAATTACGTTAGTAATTCAATAAAATATCATATAGGTTATGGGTGATGAGCAACCAAAATTACAATAAACGGATTCAAATAGCCCTACAAAAAGCAGGATCATTAGTGTCTGATCTTGAAAATAGTTCAATGTACGTCAAACACAAAGGCGATGGGCCGGTTACGGAAATGGATCATAAACTCAATGAGTTACTATACGATGAACTGTTTGACGAAGAAGAAGGATGGTTATCCGAAGAATCAACCGATGATTTGTCGAGACTATCGAGAGAAAATGTATGGATTATTGATCCAATCGATGGCACACACCAATTTATCAAAGGTGTACCCGAATGGGCCATATCCGTTGCCATCTCCCAAAACGGGAATATTATAGAAGGTGGCATGCTAAATCCTTGGGCAAATCAATTGTTTAACTTGAATGAAAATGGCTCTGTAGAACTCAACGGAGACCCAGTATCTGTAACCGATAAAAAGAACCTTTCAGATGTTGTTGTTTTAACATCACGTGGGGAAATCCGCTGGGGTACTTGGGATAGATACCAAAATTCAGAATTTAAGATAAGCACAGTTGGATCGATAGCATATAGATTAGGATTAGTTGCAGCGGGTATAGCAGACGCAACTGTTAGCTTAGAACCAAAAAATGAATGGGATATTGCTGCTGGGGCCTGTCTTGTAGAAAACTCAGGAGGGGTAGTGTCAGATTTGAAAGGCAACAAAATAACCTTTAATAATAAAAATACTTTGATAGGCGGATTGATAGCTGCAGGGCCAAGAACTCACGCAAAATTACTCGATATAATTAATAGTACTCCATCAAATATTTGGTTACCAAATCACTAAATTTTCATACTTATGGAATTAGGAGTTACTAACCAATATTTCGTCCGAGATCGAAGAATTAGCATCTAGAGAAACATCAGCTCCAATGACACTGTTTTTCACAGTTGACCCTGGACCCACATCAACGTTATCCCACAAAACTGAACTTTCTAAAACAGAGTTTTGCCTCACAATACATCCTGCACCTAGGGATAGAGGGCCAACTAACTTAACATTTGCTTCTATCCTTGCCTCATCTCCTAATATTATCGATCCTTCTAATTTTGCACTAGGATCAACTTGAGTATTAAGTCCCTTAAGTGGCGAAGCTGAAGCTACGTAGGGCGCCTGTCCATTCAGTAAATCTTTATGCAAGGTTAGATAATTTTCTGTAGTACCCATATCGTTAAAATAACCGGACCATTTATGAGTGTTTAGCTGTACTCCAGAAACCAGCACTTTGGGGAATAAATCAGTTTCAAACATCGAAAATCCTTCTGGGACAAATCTCAGAATTTCCGGTTCTAGTACATAAACTCCAGAATTGATTAAATCTGATTTGAAATTTGGCCCTTTGGGTTTCTCAATAAATTGAGTCACAAAACCTTCGCCATCCGTCACAACCAATCCATAAGCAGAAGGGTCTTCCACTTGGTGTACGGCTATAGTGCCATATTCTCGATTTTCAACATGCCGATCAATCATGGTTTTGTAATCCATTTGAGTTGTAACGTCACCATTTAATACCAAAAAGGTTTCGTCTAATTCAGGCAACAAAGATCGGACAGCGCCAGATGTCCCTAATGGTTCATCTTCTATATAATATTCAAGATGCATACCAACATTTTCACCGATACCAAAATGTTCAATTATGGGGTCAGGTTGGTACCCCAAAGCAAGAAAAGTTCGTTCGACACCTGCGTGGGCTAATGCTAACAGAGTGTATTCTAGGAAAGGCCTGTTCAAAACTGGTAACATCGGTTTCGCTAACTTATCGGTCAAAGGTCTTAACCGCGTACCTCTCCCCCCTGCAAGAACAACAGCTGTTAAATGTCCCATATACAATCCTCTAAAAAAACTCGTGTGCTATGCAATTTATAAGTCATTGACCGCTTGGTCGCGCAAAATATCAGCTTTATCGATTTTCTCCCATGGAACGCTTAAATCACTTCTACCAAAATGACCATATGCAGCCAATGGTTTATATATAGGCCGCTGCAAATCTAAATCCCTAATAATTGCCCCAGGGCGAAGATCAAAATTTTCTTTAACAAGTCTTTTGATCTGATCAGTAGAAACAGTCTCCGTACCATAAGTCTCTATATCAACGGATACTGGAGTACTCATTCCAATAACATAAGCGATCTTCACTTCGCACTTATCGGCAAGGCCTGCAGATACGATATTTTTTGCGACATATCGCGCGGCATATGCCCCTGACCTATCCACTTTCGTAGGGTCTTTACCGGAAAAAGCTCCTCCCCCATGGTTATATCCCGGGCCATAAGAGTCAACTATTATTTTTCTTCCAGTCAAGCCAGCATCACCCATGGGTCCGCCAACTACAAACCTACCTGATACATTTATGTAATATCGAGTATCGCTATCCAGTAATTCAGTAGGAATTACCTTTGGTACCAATAGTTTACGCAAATCTGTTTCAATTTTTTCCCGTGGGACATCAGGGTCATGCTGAGCAGCGATCGTTATGCTATCCACTCTTATCGGATTTCCGCCTTCATATTCAACTACTACCTGAGATTTTCCATCAGGTCTTAAATATGGCAGCTCCTTGCTTTTTCGTAGCTCAGCTAGATTTCTTGTTAACTGGTGGGCTAAAGATATTGGTAATGGCATTAAGTCAGTGGTCTCATTACAGGCATAACCTACCATAATGCCTTGATCCCCTGCTCCAATCGTATCTATGACACCACTATCAGTAGACTCTCTAACCTCTATAGCGGTATCTACACCAGCAGCAATATCTGGCGATTGCTCGGTGATAGCGACCATTACACCACATGTCTTATAGTCAAAACCATATTCATTATCAACGTAACCCACATCCCTAACAGTATTCCGAACTATTTCAGGTATATCCACATAGCAATTTGTAGTTATTTCACCTAATACCACTATAAGGCCTGTTGTTGTTACCGTTTCGCAAGCCACTCTACCAAGAGGATCTTGATCAAGAATAGCGTCTAAAATAGCATCGGAAATTTGATCACAAAGCTTATCCGGGTGACCCTCGGTCACCGATTCTGCTGTCTCCAAGTGAGAACTAGTACCATTTTGAATACTGGTCATAGCTGCTGCTCCATATTTAGAATATCCATAATTTAGTTATTATTATTGGCGATGCCATATTGAACCTTTTGATGTTCAGGTAATATCATTAGAGTAACTGAACCTATTGCTAATTCGTCACCTTCCAAAGATACTAGTTGTGTTTCTACGTCCATAATTTTTCGTTTTCTACTCTGTAAGCTACCAATCACTTTGACTGGCTCTGACAAGCTAACTGGCTGCTTTAATTTAACATTGAGCCTGGCCGTAACCGCATGGACATTCTGAACATAAGCGACGTAAGCCGCGGCTTCGTCTAGCAAAGTAGCAACTATACCTCCATGTAATGCTTCAGGCCACCCCTGTAGGTTATCGCGAGGAGTAAAAATAGCTTCTACTTTTTCCTTATTATCACCTGACATATAAAATTCTAGTCTTAGACCCTCTGAATTTCTTGGCCCACAAGCGTAACATCCCCCGTAAAGTGCTTCTTCTTCTGCCGATACAAAATCACGTATGGGAATTTGTTTCTCTTCACCTGAACTCAATTTAATACCCTCAATTGTTTATATTTAGGTTCCAATATCCCAGCTGCTCAAATACCGCTTTTGTTCCTCTGTTGGGCTATCTATAAAAATCCCTTCAGACTCCAATTTTAACCGAGCAACTTCCTGATCTAAAGATTGAGGCAAATCAAACACAATTGGATCGGTTGGAGGAGTCTTCGATAAGAATTCTGCGGCTAAAGCTTGGTCCGCAAAAGATAAGTCCATCACAGCAGAGGGATGACCCTCTGCAGCAGCAAGATTAATTAACCTTCCTTCTGCTAATAGAAACAGTTTTCTCCCATCTTTCATCGTGTACTCTTCAACATAGTCTCTAATAGCTCGAACAGAAACACTGTCTTGTTTTATCGCCGGTATATCAATCTCAACGTTAAAATGGCCAGCATTCGCTAGAATAGCACCATCTTTCACCTTGGGTAAGTGGTCCTTACCAATAGCGTTAATATCACCTGTTACGGTTATCAAAACATCGGCAACAGGTGCGGCATCTACCAAACTCATAACTGTATGCCCGTCCATATATGCTTCCAAAGCTCGTACTGGATCAAATTCAGTTACTATTACTCGAGCTCCTATTCCTTTGGATCTCATTGCAACACCACGCCCGCACCAACCATACCCAACGACAACAACGGTTTTACCAGCCCATAAGATATTGGTAGCGCGAGTGATACCATCTAAAACACTCTGACCTGTTCCATAACGATTATCAAAAAGGTGCTTGGTATCTGCGTCATTGACGGCAATTACTGGATATTGTAATTTACCTTCCTTTGACAAGCTCTTTAACCTGATAATACCAGTTGTGGTTTCTTCGCTGCCTCCTAGTATATTTGCGACTAGATCTGGCCGTTCACTGTGAACTAATGCAACCAAGTCAGCACCGTCGTCCATTGTAATCGTAGGATTGATATCCAACGCTCTATTTAAATGTTGGTAATAAGTATCTGTATCTTCACCATTTTTCGCAAAGACTGGAATATTATATTTTTTGACCAACGCTGCCGCTACATCATCTTGAGTGGATATCGGATTTGATGCACACAAAGACACTTCTGCACCACCATTATGTAAAGCGATAGCAAGGTTAGCAGTTTCAGACGTAACATGTAGACATGCCGCTATTTTTTGTCCTTCGAGCGGTTTTTCTTTTTTAAAACGCTCGTTGATTAGATTGAGAACAGGCATATCACGCCCAGCCCATTCAATTCTATTTACCCCTTTATCAGCCAAATCAATGTCCGAAATATCATACTCAGTGGGTCCTAACTGCATCTATGCTCCTTACTGTACTTTGTGAAAAATACTAATAATCAATATTAATTGTATCGCTCGACAATCAAAAACTGTGGTCGTCCAACATTGAGAATAATTTGTAGAAAGTGTGACTTTTTTCGTGATTCGTGTCAATCTCAATATACTGTTCTGTCGATCGATCAAAGTCATCATAATTCTTTTTCTGCTGTTCATATATGTCGAATCTTCCGTCAGATGCTCCTACACCCAACTTCTCTCTATCGAGTAGCCGTCTTTTTATAACTTGGTCGGGAGCCACACATAAAACAAATTTCGTTGGTAAATTCAGTGCTTCGCCAAGAGAGTAAAAGCGTTGTCGTTCACCCTTATCAGAAAAGGAAGCATCGACCACTATCGAGTGCCCTTTCTTCAAGTTATCAGAGGCGATTGAATAAAGCGTTTCATAAGTAGCTTTATTGGTTGCGGTATCATATATTCCTTCACCATAGTTATCATATTTACGAGTTTCAGGCGATAGCCCAAGTTGATTCTTTCTAACTTCATCTGTTGATATCCGAACATAACCCATATCTTTGGATACAAGATCAGCGAGAGTCGTTTTACCGGTTCCCATGAGTCCCCCTATTAAAATAATCTCTTGCTCTACTCGATCGTGGGCATATTGGCGCGCTAGTTCAAAATAACTTCTAGCACGAACGCTTATTTCTTCAATTTCGCTTTTAGTCATAGACTGATCATCTACGCGAAAACTTTCGATTTTCCCTCTTACAACTGCTCGGTAACATTTATAAAAATTCAGAAGCTCAGCTATGTTAGAGTCCAATGCTTTCTGAAAATATGATCCGAGTAAAATATCAGCTAAATACTTGTTATCTTTGTGCTCTAAGTCCATAAGGATAAAAGCTAAATCAGCAGCAGTGTCAATCCATCTCATTCTATCGTTGAATTCAATACAATCTAAAATAGAAATAACGCCATCATCGGTAATCGAAATTTGTTCTGTTCGAAGATCACCATGGACATCCCGGGTGAATTGATCAGTTGCCCTCTGAGTAAATAACCTTTTCCTCTTTTCCATAAAGGCACGAGCGTATTCTGATATTTCATCATATACTCCTCTACTCAGAGTATTACCAATGTATGGAATAAGCTGGGAAAAATTTTCTTCTACGTTTGTTTTCATTCCTTCATAACCGGCAACATTGCTAATATGCTGTCCAGTTTTTGCGCTCAGATGAAAATCTGCTATTTTTGCACCCAGATCATCTGCCATACTATCGGTAAAAGTTCCGTTCTTTAGACGTTCGTCCAACATTGACTCTTGGGGTAATCTTTTCATATGGACGAGATATTCGACAGCGCTCGGATCATCAATATTTGATAACTTATAGGTTCCTTCAGAAAAAATGACCGAAACGACTCCAATGTATATTCCTTCTGTAGTCCTACGATTCAGTTCAACTTCCCTAACACATGCGTCACGTCTTTGAGCAAGAGAGCTAAAATTTAGGAAACCATAATCAACAGGTTTTTTAAGTTTGAACACATGGATGCCCGTTAAGAAAACCTTAGATACATGCGTATCAATAATTTCGGTATGTGGAAATTCGCTGTCAAAAAATCCAGGAGAAGACAATGCTTCTACAACTTCCGAAAATATTTCTTCAATATCCGCCATGTAACAAAACCTGATGAGGTAAATTAAGGATCAATAAGTTTTAATATTAATAATTTTATTAATCTAAGCTTACCGGAAAGTCAGCTTTCCTCCACTCTTCGATTCCGCCTTCCATATTATACAAAGGACCTTCTATCCCCACGGAAGCCGCTAGTTCAGCAGCGAGCGCAGAGCGAACACCTCCAGCACAATAAAATAGGATAGGGCCCTCTTTCGGTATCTCATCCACACGGCTCATGCTTACAATATCATTTACTGATATTAGCACTGCTCCATCAATATACCCTTCGTCCCACTCATTTTGTTCCCTAACATCGATCAAATGAATATTACCACCGTCTATGAGTTCTTTGGCAGCGGTAACATCAACTCTCTGAAAAGGTTCTACTGGATTAGACATATCGCCTCCTCGCACAAAAACACCCGAACTAACCTTAAACTACTAGAAACTATATCTGTGAGACGACATCACGTCAAAAGTGATTCAACTCTCAAATACAACCCTTTAACAAAATCTATATGGCATCAGCCCCTGTTTCACCGGTACGAACACGTATAGCCTCTTTGACCTCAGAGACAAAAATTTTGCCATCTCCGATTTCACCTTCACCAGGGCTTCGGGCGGCATCTAAAATAGCCTGAACCACAGCTGTTTCCATTGAATCATCGACAACAGTTCTAATAAGTGTCTTGGGAACCGCCGACCGCCCTGCAGTCGTACCTCCTCTGCCTACTAGGACTTCAACTCCACCTTGACCTCCTTGACCTGTTACATTGAGATAGTAAAATCCCTTACAACCTGCTTCTAGCAAAGCAGCGGACACTTGGTTCACTCTTTCCGGCTTAACAATTGCTTCTATGCTTAGCATATATCCTCCAATCTATTTAACCCTGAATTCTTATTTGTCGAATGCACGCTTAGTCTGCGCCATCTTCCACCATAGCGCGTTCTCCATGTAGAGAAAGATCAAGTCCTTGATCTTCTTCTGATTCTGAAACACGAAGACCCAGGCCTGGTATTTTATCAAGTACAAGAAGAATTACATAGCTCGCGATCCCAGAGTATACTAAGGTACCCAAAACACTCTGAGCTTGGATAATCAACTGGTCAAAACTACCTTCAACGACACCTGGAACACCTGTCAAGGCGCTGACGGTGAAAATACCTGTGGCCAAAGCGCCCCAGATTCCACCTACACCATGAACAGCAAAAACATCAAGAGCGTCATCTAATCCTCTTGCATTTATCAATTCAACTGCAAAAAAGCAAATCACTCCTGCTCCAAAACCTATGGCAATTGCGCCCATAACACCGACAGCACCAGCTGCAGGCGTAATCGCTACAAGGCCAGCAACAGCTCCGGTCGCCAAACCAACGGCGCCCATCTTCCCATTTTTGATTTGAGAAACTAAGCCCCAAGTAATGGCAGCTGTTGCAGCGGCCACATTAGTTACAAGAAAAGCATTAACAGCGAAATAATCCGCAGCCAATGCTGAACCGGCGTTGAAACCGAACCAACCAAACCAAAGTATCGCGGCTCCCAAAACCACAAAGGGAACGTTATTCGATTGAGCTCCTGGGTTTCTCCTCTTACCAACTAAAAGGGCTGCAGCTACAGCCGCGATACCCGCATTTATGTGAATCACTGTTCCACCAGCAAAGTCCAATGCTCCTAGATCAGAAATCCATCCTCCGCCCCATACCCAATGAGTTATAGGAGCGTAAACAATTGTTACCCATAGAACCAAAAATATTAAATATGTAGTAAATTTAAATCGTTCAACAAACGCACCCGTTATAAGAGCGGGGGTTATAATCGCGAACATCATTTGGAAAACTACATCAAGTAGAGGAGGGTAAGCAGCATCAGCTGAAGGTACAATATCGATTCCTCTAAGACCCAAGTAGGAGAAATCACCTACCCAATTATTACCCTCTCCAAAAGCTAAGCTATAGCCCCATAGAACCCACACTATACTTACAACAGCTATGGCTGTGAAACTATACATTATTGTGCTAACTAAATTTTTCGCCCTAACTAAGCCTCCATAAAACAGAGCTAAACCAGGCGTCATGAAAAATACTAATGCCGACGCTGTCAGCATCCACGCTGTGTGACCCGAATCCATATCTACCTCCTCAGGATATATATCAACCAAACTTGGTTCTATAATCCTCTAAACCTACCTAATTTAACTATAATCCTAAATATAGAGTATGACCAATCGGTTACCATTACGTTACATTCTTGTTACATAAGAATGACTTGACCAAATAGTCTGGCAGCAATAATCTGGCTTGCATGGGTACTACTAATAACTATAAAAATATTAAGGTTCAAGAAGAGGGTCGTCTAACAATTATTTATTTGGACAACCCTCCTCAAAATCTTATTAATACCAATATCGCATCGAGCATCAAGGAAGTTTGTTTGCAGCTTAGTGAAGAAGACACTTGTGACGTAATGATCCTTGCATCAGATAAAGATACAGATTTTAGCCAAGGAACCGATCCGATGCTATTTACTGAATTGGAAAATACTACAAATATTAAAGAGGTTCAGCAGGTTATAGATACGTATCGTGTTGCAAATTCAATATCTTCACTCAGGTTCCCGGTAATATCTGCATTGGGTGGCCATTGCTATGGACAAGGTTTAGAGATAGCACTTGCCAGTGATATTCGATTGGGTTCAACGGGATCCAAATTTAAAATGGATCAAGTCTCTCAAGGCATCATACCTTGGGATGGAGGCACACAACGATTATCAAGAACTATTGGCTTAGCTCAATCCTTAGAGTTAATTCTTAATTGCCAAGAGATTGAATCAAGTGAGGCCCTTTCTATAGGTCTACTGAATTCAGTAGCCGAAACTAATGATTTGCTACCAAAAGCAGTTGAATTAGCAGAGCAAATATTGCAAGGGGGAGCGATAGCGGCAAGATATGCAAAAGAGGTTGTATTAAAAGGAACAGAAATGACTCTTGACCAAGGAATCTCTTTAGAAACCGATTTGACAATGATTTTACAAACAACCCAAGA
>DKAM01000021.1:20760-32828 GCA_002450835.1 Dehalococcoidia bacterium UBA6926 | reverse complement strand
CTCGAAAGATACTTTGATGACAGAAAATGCAGCGGCCTATTATGAAGTTAAAGATAATATAGCTTATGTTTATCTAAATAGACCTGAACAAATTAACGCTTTCAACGTAGCAATGCGAGATGACCTACATTCTATTTTTACAGCAATACATATTGATGACAGCCTAAAAGCAGTCATCATATCGGGTAACGGGGAAAAGGGGTTCTGTTCAGGAGCAGATTTAACTGAATTTGGGTCAACACCGTCTAGAGTAGTTGCAAGAGAAGCAAGATACCTAAGAGACGTTTGGGACTTAGTGCAAAAACTTCCTATACCATCGGTCGCTATACTCCATGGATACACCATTGGTTCTGGATTAGAACTTGCAATGTGCTGTGATTTTAGAGTCGCTGATTTTAAAACACAATTTCGTTTGCCAGAAGTGGCCTTAGCAATGCTGCCTTTTGCTACAGGAAGTCAAACATTGCCCAGATTGATTGGAAAACCAAAAGCTCTTGAATTACTACTAACAAGCAAATGGTTTAGTGCAGAACAAGCCTCGGACCTGGGGCTTATCAACCGTTTGGCGGAACACAATCAACTAAATGAGGTTGCAAAAAATTTGATTTTTGAGCTTATTGATAAACCTCCAACGGCCCTAAAATTTGCTAAACAAGCTATAAAAAGGGGTGTGGACATCCATTTATCTGACGGGTTGTTAATCGAACAAAGATTGGCAGAATCGATATTTTCAATTGGTATGTCACAGCAGAAATAGCTTCAAATCAATTTTTTACAAATAACCGTCGAAAAAATTACCTTAAAAATGATAGAATAGCTGCTCAATTATATTAATTGTGGGTAACAAGAAATAATAATGGGATAAAGAAGGGGTATATAGATAATGAATACTGCGGAGTTTTTGTCGATTGCGAATTTAATCTCACCTGAGAAAGAGGCAATCATATTTGAAGATAAGCGCTTCACCTACAACCAGCTAAACTCAAGAGCTAATCAATTAGCAAATAAATTGACTTCTTGGGGTGTTGGTGCTGGAGACCGAGTTGGCTTGATGCAGGTAAACTGTAATGAAGTGGTTGAAGCGTATTTTGCTTGCGCCAAGGTAGGAGCCATTTTTGTTCCTTTAAGTTTCCGAGGACGAGCTGAGGAAATAAAGCACATGGTAAACAGCTCTGAATCCAAAGTCGTAATAGCTGGGTCACGGTATCTCGGCCTAATAGATGATCTAAGAAGCACTTTAAATACAGTCGAGCACTTCGTTTCTCTCGAAGGAACCGGCGATGGTTGGGAAGACTACGAAGAAGCATTAAATGGCCAATCCAGCGACTATGTGGATGCAGAAGTTGATGACGATGACACAACGATATTAATGTTCACTGCCGGCACAACAGGTTTGCCAAAGGGCGTAATGCTAACATTTGGTGGAGTCAGTAGTTATTCGTTAAGCAACGTAACGCCTGTTGACCCTGAACAAGTAGAAAAAAATATTCTTACTGTGCCCCTATACCATGTAGCTGGTATGCAAGCAGTCATTTCAGCTATATTCGGTATGAGAACGTTGGTAATTCAAAGACAATTTGAAGCTGAATCGTGGATGGAACTAGTTCAAAATGAAAAGGTTTCTAGGGCGATGATGGTTCCAACTATGCTGAAAATGTTACTGGAACACCCTAACCGGCCTAATTATGACCTTAGCAGCCTAGAAGTCCTAACTTATGGGGCTGCCGCAATGCCCAAGGAAGTAATAAAGCGTGCAATAGTTGAATTAGAAGACACGCAATTCATAAATGCTTTTGGTCAGACTGAGGCTTCAGCGACTATTACGGCATTAATGCCAGAAGACCATAATGTAAAAGGCTTGTCAGACGAAGAAAGAGAAAAGAAATTCGAGCGCTTGAGTTCTATAGGGAAACCTCTTCCTGGAGTGGAGATTAGAATAGTTGATGAAGATGGAGCAGACGTGCCAACCGGAGACCAAGGAGAAATAATCGCAAGTGGGCCGCAATTGATGAAAGGTTACTGGCAACAAGAGGATGCAACATCAGAAACAATAAAAAATGGATGGCTTTTTACAGGCGACTTAGGATATAAGGATGATGAAGGATATATATTCTTATCCGGACGAGCAAAAGATTTCATAAAACGAGCTGGAGAGATGATTTCCCCAGAAGAAGTCGAACAATTGCTAATGTCTCACGCATCGGTTGATGAAGCAGCCATTATAGGAATACCCGATGAAACGTGGGGAGAAAGAGTTAGAGCTATAATTGTTTTGAAACAAGGTCAAGAAACTACAGAAACAGACTTAATAGAATTCTCCCGGAAGAACTTAGCAAGTTTCAAACGGCCAGAATCCATAGTTTTCTCGTCTGAGCCACTTCCCCGTAACCCACTAGGGAAAGTGCTAAAGAGAGACCTTAAACAGATGTATGACCAGCCTATTGAAGATTAAGATAAACTGATAATTATGATGGAGGTGATCTAATGTCTAGCATTCATACACCCTTATGTGACATGTTCGAAATAGAACATCCTATAGTCATGGCCGGTATGTCTCTTGGAATGGATGACGCTATGCCAAGTCCACCAAAACTCGCCGCCGCTGTCACAAATGCAGGAGGACTAGGTGTGATGGGCTGTGGCAGCAGAAAACCTGACACAATTGATTGGTGTATCAGAGAGTTTAAGAAACTCTCTTCAGGACCTTTTGGAATCGATTTACTACTTCCAGTCACAATGGGGACTGGAGCAAAAACAGAAACAAAGGCAGAAATTAGGGGAAGATTAGAGCGAGACTATCCAAAACATGTTGCCTTTGTAAAAGATCTAGTTAAAGAATACGATCTTCCCGAAATAGACCTAGATGATTCCGAAGAGGAAGCAATGACTCAAGACCTTTTAAAAAAGGAATTCGAAGTAGTATTAGATCATAAGGTTCCGGTTTTCGTAGCTGGTTTAGGAGATCCTTCCTGGGTTGTACCTCTAGCAAGAGCACAAGGGATGAAAGTAGGCGGTGTAGTCGGAGCTGTTCGACACGCACAGCGACAAAAAGACGCCGATGTTGATTTTATGGTGGCTCAAGGAACCGAAGGTGGAGGACACACCGGAAATATTGCTACTTTCCCATTGGTTCCCCAAGTTGTAGATGCAGCGGCTCCTTTGCCCGTTTTAGCCGCTGGTGGAATAGGAAACGGCAGGCAAATTGCTGCATCCTTCGCAATGGGCGCACAAGCAGTTTGGATTGGATCCGCATTCTTAGTTGCTGAAGAGAATGAAATCCCACGAGAACACCAAGAACAGATCATAAAAGGAAGCTCTCCTGATTTTTCACTGTCGAAATATAGGACAGGCAAACAATCTAGAAGCTATAAGAGCCCTATCAAAGATGCATGGGCTGTTTCGGGGCTCGATCCTCTACCGATGCCATTACAAGGGATATTAATGGAGCCTGTTTATCTGGCATCCAGGTCAATAGGCATAATGGACCTAGACACAGCAACAGCCGGCCAAGCTGGTGGAATGATTACTGAAAGAAAGCCCGCAAAAGACATTGTGGACCGATTAGTAGCAGAAACCCATGAAGCACTCGAGAAAATGAAACCCTTAGTAAATTAAGTACACTTCTAATAACCGAAGGAGGTTGGTTGAAATGGCAAGTAAATTGAGAACCCCACTATGTGATTTGCTAGGGATGGAGTATCCGATATTTCTAGCTGGAATGGCTGTAGGAGGTATTCAAGAAACAGCCCCAACTCCAATAAAATTAGTAGCTGCTGTTTCCAACGCCGGAGGGCTAGGTGTACTAGGTGATAGTTTCCGAACCTTAGATGAGATGGATGAGGGTATTAAAGAACTAAAAAAACTCACTAACGGTCGACCTTATGGCGTTGATTTTCTACTACCAGCAACGAGAGCAGACGTCACTGCCACTAGTAACAAAGAGGTATTTGAACAAATATTAAAAGAATACCCTGGGCATGTTGCAGTGATGAAAGAGATCATAAAACAAGAAGGCTTGGAAGAAGCAGAGGTTTCCGAAGGGGAACCAATGTCTACAGATCTTCTAAAAAGAAAAATCGAAGTAGTTCTCGATAACAAAGTCCCCGTTTTCGCAGCAGCAACTGGTGAACCACCTGAGTGGTTTACCGAAAGAGGCCACCAAATGGGTATGCAATTTATCGGAATGTGTGGAGCAGTAAGACATGCTGAACGGCAGGTAGCCGCCAATGTCGACATTATAACTGCTCAGGGAACTGAAGCTGGAGGCCACACTGGTAATATTTCAACATTTGTTTTGGTTCCTCAAATTGTTCGAGCGATATCGCCAAAACCAGTTCTTGCAGCCGGAGGAATTGGATCAGGCAGACATGTTGCAGCTTCTCTCGCTCTCGGGGCGCAAGGAGTATGGGTAGGCACCGCTTTCCTAGCATCCGAAGAAACTAATATTCCTGAAGATCATCAAAACCAAATCCTATCCGGAAGATCTGAACAATTTACGACAAGTAAATTCTCATCTGGAAAACAACAAAGATCATTCCATAATCTGGTTAAAGATGCTTGGGTAGAATCAGGTTTGCCAGCGCTGCCAATGCCACTTCAAGGAATACTGATGGAACCTATGACGCAAGCGGCGAAAAAGATAGGCCGCTGGGATCTTGTAGGAAATCCCTCTGGGCAAGTAAGTGGTATGTTATCAGAACGACGCCCCGCAAAAACTATATTGATGGAAATGGTAGATGAAGCTGAAGAGACAATCGAATCAATGCAAGGAAACCTTAAGTATTAATTAAAAAGGGACACGCAATAGATCTCAGCTAAATAAGTCCTGCTCCTAAACTTATTCCGATCGCTATGAGCATGACGCCTACTAAGGTCCTAACTGTTTTCATTGTAACCTTTTGCAAGAATCTGGAACTCAAGTACGTTCCAAGGAATGCTGCAACAGTTGCAACAATAACTAAACTAATACTATTACCTTCTGAAATAGCTGAAAAATCATCGGCGAAAAACGTGTACCCGTAAACTAGTATTCTGGATATATCAACAATCATAGCGCAAACAGCTGTAGTACCAACAAAGGAACCCGTATCAAGCCCTGTCTTAGCTAATACGGCAGATCGAAGAGCACCTTGATGCCCAGAAAGGCCTCCAAAAAAACCAGAAACGGCACCACCAACTGGGACGAATTTTTTGGGTAATTCTATATTACGTAATGTAGGAATTAACTCAAACGCGGCAAAAAATAGGATGAGGATTGCAATTACAAGATTAAGAGTGGTAATACTAAAATTATATTCGCCCACACTATAGCTACCCAGTGGGGCTACGTCAGAAATCTGTACCAAAAGTAAGGCACCTAAAACAGCCATTGCAGCAGCAGGGAGCGCAAAAGCAACCACGGTTATTAAATTCGCATTTCTCCCAACAAGAAGTATCTTAAAAAAATTATTTGAAAGATGGACAACGGCTGTAGATGCTACTGCCACTGGTATTGGGAAAAACAAAGCGAAGATTGGCATAAGCAAAGTTCCTAGGCCAAATCCAGAGTACAAGGCAAGGGCAGACACGAATAGAGCTGCCAAAGCTACTGCAAGGTAATCCATGTTCTCTCCATGTATAAAACTTTGTGCCTTAGAGCATCATTGTACATCGAAAAAGCCAGGGCTATGGAGTAGTGCGGTTATACTGGTGAAAATTGAGATTCCCATCTAATTTCTCGTAAATCAAATGCAGGACCATCCAAACAAATGAGTTTGTCTCCTAAATCAGTATCAACAACACAACCTTTACATATTCCTAGTCCACAAGCCATCTGGCTTTCTAGTAAACCAATAGTGTTCACCGTAAGAGTTCCGTCAACTGCCATCTCAGATAAAGCTTTCAACATTGGCAGAGGACCACAAGCATAAATTATGTCAGTTTTTTCCTGTACTTGTGATACAAGATGTGTAACAGGAGCTCTGATTCCTGCTGATCCATCATCTGTGGCCGTCATTTCAGTAACTCCTCGAGGCAACAATTGGGAAGGGTAGAGTCTATAGGAATTGCGTGCCCCTGCAAGAAGTGTAACTTTCAAGTTTCGCCCCACAGCTACATCTATCAAAGACGTCAGGGAAGCTATACCAAGACCACCAGAGACAAAAACAATATTCTCAACCGATGAATCTATTTCAATGGGTCTACCCAAAGGACCAATAACGTCAATCAGATCACCAGCAGTGGCTTTGGAGAGAGCAAGTGTACCTTTGCCCACCACTTGGAAAAGAATTGATATCTGCTCTTTCTCTACATCTACCCGATGAACTGCAAGAGGCCGGCGTAAGAATACACTTTCGTTACTACCTTGG
This sequence comes from Dehalococcoidia bacterium UBA6926, assembly GCA_002450835.1. Taxonomy (GTDB): domain Bacteria; phylum Chloroflexota; class Dehalococcoidia; order UBA6926; family UBA6926; genus UBA6926. Next base: position 26,481 of record DKAM01000021.1, on the reverse strand, counting down.
CCAATATTGCAATCAACCATCAAGAACTGGCCAGGTTTAGACTCATAAGCTAACTCAGCTGATTGGAATACTATTCTGAACACTCCCATAGCCACCTGATCTGAAGAGATAATTTCTAGTTTATGCTCACCAGTCATTCAATGCCTGCCACATACTCTGATAACGGTCTAATATTATAATCGGCTCTACTCTGAGTATCAGTAACAGCATCCACTGCGACCCTAAACGTGTCTAAGCTTGTATAACAGGGAATACCTGATTCTGTAGCCGCACGTCTTATCTCAAATCCATCACTTAGTGGCGTCCTTTGACCCGACATAGTATTGACCACCGCTTGAATGGTCCCGTTTTTAATGAGATCAACAGTATTGTTCGAACCTTCCTCGCTATATTTTGTCGGTACACCTTCGATGGGTATATTCATTGCTTCTAGAGCCGCTGCAGTGCCCTCTGTGGCATATACTTTATAGCCACCTGTTATTAATTTCTCGGTAATTTCTGCTGCCTCTTCCTTGTCACGATCTGAAACCGTCACCAAAACACTTCCTGTGACCGGCATCATCAAATTCGCGGCTTGCAAAGCTTTAAAAAGTGCTCTTGGAACAGAAGTGTCAACTCCCATAACTTCCCCAGTTGATTTCATTTCAGGACCAAGGTAGGTATCAGCACCACTCAATTTTGCCATTGAAGATACAGGAGCCTTTACTGCAACCAAATTCTTTTTAGGAACAAGGCCACTTGTGTACCCCATACTCTCCAAGGTTTTCCCTAAAGTTATTTTTGAAGCTATTTTCACCATGGGAACGCCAGTAATTTTGGATATGAATGGAATTGTACGGCTAGATCGAACATTTACCTCTAACACATAAACGGTTGGAGGTGTAGATTTACCGCCCTCTGCTTCGTTTTGCATAATCACAAATTGAATGTTCATCAATCCTTTTATTCCAAAAGCTCGGCCTAATTCTACCGTATGGTCCACTACCATCTTTTCTTCTTCTGAAGTCAATGTAACTGCAGGGTAAATAGCCATGGAATCACCACTGTGAACTCCAGCCCGTTCTATGTGTTCCATTACACCCGGAATCAACACATTTTCTCCATCTGAAACGGCATCAACCTCTATTTCTTTTCCTTCCAGATATTTATCTACTTGGATGGGATTATTAGCATCGAATTCGACAGTTGCATTTGTTACGTATTGAATAAGTTCTTCTGGATCATGAACAATCTCCATCGCCCTACCGCCCAAAACGTAGCTTGGCCTGACCAGTACTGGATAACCTATTGCATCAGCGACAGACAACCCCTCTTCAATTGACGTCACGCCCGCTCCAGGAGGTCGTGGTATGCCAATTCTGGTAACAAATTCATCAAAAGTTTGTCTGTTTTCTGCTAAATCCACAACTTCTGGAGTAGTTCCTATAACTTTAAAGTTTCGTCGGTGCAGTGGGCCAATTAAATTGATCGCTGTCTGGCCTCCAAATTGAGCCGCAAAATTGACTCGTTGCTCATCTGTAGAAGCATCAAATTTAGACTCATTCTCTATGACACTCGAAACACCTTCCTCATCTAATGGTTCGAAATAGAGACGGGTTGACGTATCAAAGTCTGTGGATACAGTTTCCGGATTGGAATTAATCATAATACTTGATACGCCCTCTTCCTGAAGCGCCCAAGCAGCGTGAACCGAACAATAGTCGAATTCAATTCCTTGCCCAATTCGTGTCGGGCCACTACCAATAACAAGAGTAGAAGGTCCCTCTAAAGGAATCGCTTCGTTTTCATCCTCATAAGTACTATAGAAATAAGGAGTATAAGCCTCAAATTCCGCAGCGCAAGTGTCGACCATCTTATAGACAGGTTGTATGTTCCATTCAAATCTTAACTCTCTAACTTGCTCGGGAAGCCGATCTGCAAGAGTTGCTATTTGAGAATCAGAAAAGCCTAAACGCTTTGATTCCTTTAACAATTTTGGTGAAATTGATTCAGATAGCAAGCGTTTCTCCATAAGTAAAATATTATTAAGTTTTCTTATAAACCAAGGGTCAATACCTGTTTGAATTGATAAATCATCGAGGTCCACATCTCTTCTTAATGCAGCCATCAACGCCCATATGCGTAAGTCATTAGCATGTAGAGGTAAAGTATGTGATTCATAGGAATTAAAATTGTCCGACCACCGATTATCTTCCCATAATAAATTATCTCCTGGTGCTTCCATTGAACGAACAGCTTTTTGCAAGGCTGCCTCGAATGAGCGGTCTATAGCCATTACCTCTCCGGTAGCTTTCATTTGAGTGCCCAGACTCCTATCTGCAGAAGCAAATTTATCAAAAGGCCATCTTGGAATTTTCACTACACAGTAGTCCAACGCAGGTTCGAATGCTGCTGTGGTAGTTTGAGTCACAGCATTGGCTATTTCATCAAGCCTTTTCCCAACCGCTATCTTAGCGGCGACCCTTGCTATAGGATATCCGGTTGCTTTTGAAGCTAAAGCTGATGATCGGCTAACTCTTGGATTAACCTCAATGACATAGTAAGAAGACTCTGCATAGCCAGCATTTTCTCCTTTGCCTGCTATCAAATCATTAGGCTCTAAAGCCAATTGGACATTACACCCACCTTCGATTCCTAGTTCTCTAATAATCTTCAGGCTTGCCGAGCGTAACATTTGGTATTCTTTATCGGTTAAAGTTTGGGAAGGTGCAACAACTATAGAATCGCCCGTATGAACACCCATGGGGTCTAAGTTTTCCATATTACATACTGTGATACATATATCGGAAGAATCGCGCATTACCTCATACTCGACTTCTTTCCACCCGAGCAAACTTTTCTCTACCAATACTTGGCTTATAGGACTGTACGATAAACCAGTAGTCACGTATTGATCCAATTCCTCTGGTGTATGAGCGATACCTCCTCCAGTACCACCTAATGTGTACGCAGGTCTAACAACTAATGGTAAACCCACTTTTTCCATAAACTCTTGTCCCTGTTCGATTGACGTCACGATCTGACTTTCCGGAACGGGTTCGCCAATCTTTATCATAATTTCCCGAAACAACTGCCGATCTTCCGCATTCCTAATGGTCTCCAGAGGTGTTCCAAGCAATCTCACATCATATTTATCCAAAATACCTTGATCTGCGAGTTCGACCGCTAAATTGAGGGCAGTCTGACCTCCCAATGTTGGCAACAATCCATCAGGTCTTTCTCTTTCAATAATCCTAGACAAAGAATCAACGGTTAAGGGTTCTATATATACAATGTCGGCAATTTCTTCGTCGGTCATTATTGTAGCCGGATTTGAATTTACCAATACAGAGGTTACACCCTCCTCGCGAAGAGCTTTGCATGCCTGAGTCCCCGCATAATCAAATTCAGCGGCTTGACCGATTACAATAGGTCCAGACCCAATTACAAGTACTTTAGACGGTTTATTACTCATACATAATTTTCATCACATTTTTTATCGTTAAAACATTTGATAGATATAAAACGGATTTATCTAAAAGACCTCCGGGCCTGCCACAAGAATCCAAAAAGCGATCCAGGTAGCTATGAAAAATACTGGAAGCAAATTCCAAGCAATTTCCTCTTTTGGTAATAAACCTGGTTTTAATGTGGAGCCAGAGGATCTCAAAAAATCAGCTAAATCAGCTCTTAATTCAGGGTCATCAGCAGCTTCTTCTTGAACGATATCTTGCAAAGCCCCACCTTTAGCTCGAATCCTGGACACCGCCATATAGATTTCCATCCTCATACCCAGGCTTTTCTCTATTTCTCTTTTCCTATGTTGGACAACCCTAAGTGAACTGAGCATCTGTCTAAGCAATCCCCACCAAATAATCGTCAAAATAATAGCAATTAGGCTAACAAAAGTGACAATTGCTACTTTGAGTTCGCTTTGGCCAAGGCCATTTGGTAAAAACGTAATCCCAAGCATAGAAAGGGTTATTAATACCAAACTTGACAACCATATCCATTGGTGCTGGTGTGTCCAAAAAGAATCAAGGATTTCGTACTCGATTAATAGAACCTGCCTCTGAGATGGTTCTGATCCCTGGGTAGCCATTTGGGAACCTCCTAAACTATTCTAGTTTTATCATTGAAACCGACCAGTCACAAATCCTGTTACGGATAATGAAACAAACTCAACTCTATTCTAACGAGTTTTGTCAATCAAGTTAAGAAATCTATCAAAAATAAACTCATTCTCGAGAGGGCCTGGTGACGCTTCTGAATGATATTGTATTGTTAGCACTGGTAGACTCGTATGTTCCAAACCCTCTACAGTGCCATCATTAAGATTTATCTGACTAATTTTTAGCTCTGAAGGTAATGAATCAACATCTACGGCATATCCATGGTTTTGCGCGGTCATTCTGACCATATCTGTGGACAAATCTTTAACCGGATGGTTGCCTCCTCTATGCCCAAATTTTAGCTTATACGTTTCGGCACCAAACGCACGCGCCGCGACCTGATGCCCCAAGCAAATCCCTAAAACCGGAACCTTCTCCACCAACTTCCTGGTTACTTCCACAATATCATCTAAATAACGCGGATCTCCTGGCCCAGGCGACAACAAAACCCCATCAGGGTTTAAATCCATAATATAATTAAAATCCGCGTTGCTAGGCACAACAGTCACTCTACAACCTCGATTTTGTAAAAGCCTAAGTATGTTAAATTTAACCCCTTCATCTAGAATAACAATATGCACAGCTTCATCATCATTTAATTGGTCGTTTTCTGTAGGCCAGGAATATGTTTCACTCGTAGAAACTCTTTGTACAAGATTTTGGTCTTCATAGCTTGGCAATTCATTCAATTTTTTTTCGGCCGCACCTATATCAGCATTTTGCGTTATCAAACCCATCATCACTCCATGACTGCGAATACGTCTCGTTAGTGCTCTTGTATCAATACCATAAATAGCTGGGATAGATTCTGACTTTAAATATTCGTTCAAGGTCATGTCTGAATATCTATTACTGGGAAACTCACAATACTCTCTTGCAACAAAACCACTTACCTGAATCTGGGAAGATTCAATATCACGATTATTAATCCCATAATTGCCTTGCAAAGGATATGTGGGAACCAAAATTTGGCCAGAATAAGAAGGATCAGTCAGCATCTCTTGATACCCAGACATCGAAGTATTAAAAACTACCTCGCCATGTGCTTCATTGCTAGAAAAGCCAAATCCAAAACCCTCAAAAACCGTACCATCTTGTAAAATCAGGAATGCTGGAATATTTTGATCACCTAGATCTGAATTCATTATCCACCTTTTCCTGTAAGAGCTCCGCCATTAATATCGAAAACAAAATTTCCTTTATGAATTGTCGCAACAATTTTCCCTTTAAGATTGCATCCGTCAAGGGGTGTATTATGTCCCTTAGAGATAAACTCATCGGATTTTACTACCCACTCGGCTTCCGGGTCTATAATAACTATATCGGCGACGCCTCCTTTGACAAGAGTCCCCACACCATCTTCTGCATATTTTGGTGGTAATATCGATACTGGTTTCGCCGTAAATTTCTCGATTAGCTCACCGATATTCATCTTTCCTGTTTCAACTAAAGTAGTTAATAGTAAGCTAAATGCAGTCTCAATCCCAGAAATACCTGGCATGGCATTACCAAATTCACCTTTTTTATCCTCTATAGAATGTGGAGCATGATCCGTGGCAACAATATCAAT
>DKAM01000021.1:0-20384 GCA_002450835.1 Dehalococcoidia bacterium UBA6926 | reverse complement strand
AGGCGGATTCACTCTAAAGAGGCTCGATCGTTGCTCTATATCAGGCCAACCAAAACCCGAGCCACGTTGTCCTAAAATTGAATCATGGGTGAAAACTAAATGATGAGGGGTTACTTCTGCCGACACTTTTATATCTCTTTTTTTTGCTAACTCCAAGTGTTCAAGAGAAAGCACTGAGGATACGTGTGCAATATGTAAATGGCCTTGCGTTTTGCCCGCAATTTCGATATCACGTGCAACTAAAGAAGCCTCGGAGGCTGCAGGAGATCCCGGTATTCCAAGCTTTTGAGAAATCCAACCTTCATGCATTACACCTTTCTTAACAATAAAGGGGTCCTCGCAATGTTGAATCACTGGTAAATCAAGATCTTTAGACCAATGCAGTGCTTCATGCATAAGTTGCACGTCGGTTAAAGCTGAACCATCGTCACTAAACCCAACCACCCCTGCTTCTTTTAGAGCCAACATATTGGTTAAGTTCATTCCGTCTCTGTTAATTGACAAGGCTCCTATTGGTAAAACACGAACCGTAGCCGAATTTTTTGAAAGATTGATAATATCAGAGACTGCTTTTTCTGAGTCGGTTGCGGGTATAGTATTTGGCATCGCACATATAGTAGTGAATCCTCCAGCAGCGGCTGCAGCAGTACCGGATTGGAAATTTTCCTTATGCGCTTCTCCCGGCTCCCTCAAATGACAGTGAAGGTCTACAAATCCAGGCGAAACAACCATGCCCTTGGCATCAAAGATTTTCACTTTGCTGGGCAAAGGAGGAGCGTCTCCTTTACCGACTTCCCAAACCCATTTGACTCTTTCTCCTTCAATCAGTACATCACAAATTGAATTACGATCCTGCTTAGGATCTACTAAGGTGCCACCTGTAATTAGCAAGGGAGTATTCTGGCTCACAAATCGATCTCTTTTTTGTTAACATCAGATAATAATAAATAGTGTAGCGATGTAATATATTTGTCTGCAACTTTATGAGGAGAGTCAAAAGAGTAAGTGATCATCTCATTTAATGAAATTGAGTACAATAATTCATAAAAACTATAAAATGGGTATGTTTCATTAATGCAAAACAAAAATGGTAAACACCATTCAGCACATTAAAATAAATAGTAGGGTTTAGGATGCTAACAAAAAAGAAACTATCCAAGCGAAGAGTCACAGCTGCAGTGAGTTCCTTTTTACTGTTAACTTTCATTATCGGATGCGGATCACAAGAAGAACTATCAGGGGATAGAAATCTAATACCGGACAATAATCAAACTGAATCGCACTACAACACCGCCAATGAAACGACTAACTCAAACAATAAAATATCTAGTAATGCAAAAGATGTAAGCCAACTCGAAGAAACCCCGGTGATTCCGGTAGGAACTTCGGAATGGCGTAGAACAAATTTCCGTAAACTCCTAGCCGATTTAGATATTGAAGAAATATCATCTGGAAGCGTAGGCAGAGACGGCATTCCTCCAATTTATAATCCTTTATTCATTTCTATACAAGAAGCAGAGGAAATTGAATGGTTAACGGGCGATAATCCTGTAGCAATAGTCGAGATGCACGGAAACGTAAAAGCATACCCCTTAGGAATATTAACTTTCCACGAGGTTGTGAATGATACCATCGGGGATACCCCGGTAGTTCTAACTTATTGCCCTCTATGTTACACAGCAATTGGTTTTATAAGAGAAGTGAACGGCACGGTGCTAAATTTTGGAACGACAGGAAATCTAAGAAGATCTAACCTAATAATGTGGGATGATTTTACGGAATCCTGGTGGCAACAAATAACCGGTCAAGCAATAATAGGTGATCTTGCCGGAGAATCTTTAGATACTGTAAGCGTTAATATCTCTTCTTTTGATGAATACAAACGATCGTATCCAAAAGGTTTAGTCCTTTCACCTGATTCCACAAACTACGATATGGATGAAATATATGGGAAAAATCCATACGTGAGATATGACGCTCCTAATACCCAACCTTTTATGTTTAAGCAATATATAGATAAGAGGCTCGACCCAGTAGAACGGGTATTGGGTATCAACATAAATGAAGATTACTTGGCAATACCATTCACCAGTTTAGAGGAGTCACTAGTTAGAGAATTAGAGCATAACGGAGAAGAGATAGTAGTGTTCTACAATGATAGAACGCTGTCAGCTTTAGATAAAGAATTGATTGTTGAATCTCGTATTGCCGGATCAGCATCAGTTTTTTCCCCATATATAAACGGAGAAAAGATTTATTTCTATAATGATAATGGAGTGATTACAGACAAAGGAACAAACAGTAAATGGTCACAGTTGGGACAAGCTTATGAGGGCCCATTGATGGGTGAAACTTTAGATACAATAGAAGCAACGAATATTTTGTGGTTTGCATGGGCTTCTTTTCATCCAGAAACGGGTATTGCATTTATCAAATAACTCTTATTATTACACTAAACAAGAAACCTTCTACAGGAGGAATCCATGCAAAAAAGTAACAGCCCGCTTTCAAGTTTAAATGAATTAGGACAATCTTTTTGGATTGACTATATAGATAGGGATTTACTAGAAACCGGCCAACTAAATAATATGATTGAACAAGACGGGCTAAGCGGCCTGACTAGTAACCCAAGCATATTTGAGAAGGTTATAAGTACGACTAATAATTATGATATAGATTTGAAAAAAGCTGCTGCTAAGAACCCGTCTGGTTCTCCTCAGGAATGGTTTGAGGAGGTTGCAATAAGAGACATCCGACAAGCTGCGGACACTTTAAAAAACGTATATGAAACAACCAACATGCAAGACGGTTACGTCTCACTAGAAGTTTCTCCTCTAATAGCTCGTGACACTAAAACCACAATAGAAGAAGCAAGGAGGTTGTGGTCGAGGGTTGGTAGGAATAACTTGATGATTAAAGTGCCTGCCACAGAAGAAGGTTTCCCTGCCATAGAACAATTAATAAGTGAATCTATAAACGTTAACGTAACGCTGATTTTCTCTTTAGAGCAGTATAAGAAAACTGCCCAGTCTTATATAAAAGGGTTGTCAAAAGTTCCAGCTCCAAATCAGGTAGCATCAGTTGCGTCTTTTTTCGTTAGTAGAGTGGATACGAAAGTCGATGCCCTACTTGAAAAAATCAATAAAAATACCAGTAAGCAGCTAGAGGGTAAAACTGCGATCGCAAATGCACGAAATGCATACAAACTATTTTATGATTTCTTCGAAAGTCCGGACTTCTTAAAATTAAAACAAAAGGGTGCTCAAGCCCAGAGATTATTATGGGGAAGCACTAGCACAAAAAATCCTAATTACTCAGATACTCTTTACATCGATCAGCTGATTGGCACTAGCACCGTAAATACCATTCCCCCTGCGACAGTCGATGCATTTAGAGACCACGGTCAAGCAACAATAACTTTAGACAAAAATTCTTCAGCCAACGATAATACAATTTCAGGGTTAACAGCGCTCGGCATTAATTTGGAACAGGTTTGCGCCGAACTATTGGAAGAGGGGCTAACGGCATTTTCTGATTCTTATATTGGGCTTTTGGAAGCTGTATCTACTAAAGGATCTGAATAAAGAAAATAAACCCATGAAACGCTATAGGATGTTTATAATAGAATGATCGTTTGCCCCTGTAGCTCAGAGGATAGAGCATTGGTTTCCTAAACCATGTGCGTGGGTTCGAGTCCCGCCAGGGGTACCACCCTTTCTGATTGCCCCTAAGGTATATGATCACCCAGGGTGCCGGGTAAAAAAGTTGAACTCTCTCCCCGCAGACTCGAAAGCATAATCTGTTTTGACCTCTCTCTAGAAGCCATCTTTTTCTTATCCGTAGTCAAATCAAAACAGTACTCACAAGATACATCTTCCTCGTATTTGTCTGAGCGGCGATCTTCATCAGATAAGGGAGCATTACACCCTCGGCAAAGAGTATAATCACCCTTACTTAGGCTATGATTAACGGTAACTCGCCCATCAAAAACAAAGCAGTCTCCAATCCATTGGCTATCCTCTTCAGGCGTGTTCTCTATATATCTAAGTATGCCACCATCAAGTTGTACAACGTTAGAAAAACCTTGCGCTTTCATATAATAAGCTGCCTTTTCACATCTGACTCCACCCGTACAAAACATCGCTACAGTTTTATCCTTATGAGATGCGAGTTCCTGATCAATATAGTGTTTGAATTCTTTAAAGGAATCAATGTTTGGTGTTACTGCGCCCTTGAAGGTGCCTAGCTTACTTTCATAGCTATTTCGTGAATCAATAAGCAATACATCTTTATCAGAAATTAATTTATTCCAGTCAGAATAATTAACCAGCTCTCCCCTTTCCTTATCGGGATCAATAGATTCCCCCAACATACTAATAATCTCAGATTTTATTTTGACTTTCATCCTATAAAAGGGCATGGTCAAGCTACTAGAATGCTTTATATTTAAGTTATTGAAACCTATAGATCGCAATAATTGTTCAAATTTCTCTATTGCATCGGGGTGCCCTGCAACAGTGCCATTTATGCCTTCTTTTGCAATAATTATAGAACCACGCATTTTATTTGATATGCAAAAAGACTTTATCTCATTTTTGATCCGCACATCATCAATGACGTGTGAAAAACAATAAAAACTAGCTATGGAAAATTCGCCATCCATTAATTACCTCTGAACCAGTATGGCAAGAAAATCATTTCTAAAGTCAAACCTATTAAGATTATCCAGGTTAGATCTCGATCAAAAAACAAAACAGACAGGGAAATAAGAACGAAAAATACCCCTAAACTAATAAGCAAATTGCCATTCTTAAGACGCTTTTCTCGACTATCACCAAGAAATTTGGTCATATGGCAATAAAATGGGTGCTTTCTTTCTTCTGCTTGTGTCATCGTTTAATGATATAGACACAGTTCACGTCAATCAAACCAAACCTGCAAAAATATTTTTACTTACTAACTGGTATTTTATGCAAATACCATGCGGAATAAATACTAGAAAATCATTGAGTTCAACATAAAACACAAGGCCTCAAAACTTAATACGAAAACGCGTTGATAACCTGACAACACAATGTACAAATAAGGTGTTAATATTATTATAAATGTTCGTTAGGATGAGGAATGCAAAACAGTGACGGCACACTCCTAGATATAGATGGTTTTTACCATTTGGTAAAACAAGCAAATTTCAATATATCCGACGAGGAAATAAATAAGCTTTATAAAGCTTATTTACCGTTGCAAAAGCAAGTAAGCTTGTTGCACCAAATGGATCTTGGGGATCTCCCTACATCAACAACATTTTTACCCAACAAAACAAAGAATGATACACAATAATGTATAAACACGAAGAAGAACTATGCTTTCTTTCAATTAAAGAAGCATCTGCCTTGATTCGAGACAAGGATTTATCACCTCTTGAGCTAACAAAAGCTTTTTTAAATAGAATCGAATCATATGACCAATACCTTCACAGCTATGTGACTGTTCTAAAAGAGAGTGCTATAAAATCTGCTACTGCTGCTGAAAAAGATATAAGACAAGGAAATTATAAAGGCCCACTTCACGGAATTCCCATCGCCGCTAAAGATCTCTATTCTACAGAAGGTATACGAACAACAGCACACTCGAGGGTGATGGCAGATAACACTCCAACCTTTGATTCAACGGTAATTCAACGCTTAAACAGCGCAGGTGCAGTAATGCTTGGCAAACTTGCTATGAGCGAATTTGCTTTGGGGAGAGGAGACGAAAAAGAGTTATTCCCATCCGCACGAAATCCTTGGAACTTAGAACATCTTCCTGGTAGTTCTAGTTCAGGGTCTGGATCAGCAACAAGTGCAGGATTATGCATGGCTTCATTGGGGTCAGATACTGGAGGATCCATTCGGGGACCTGCCTCATTCTGTAACATCACCGGTATAAAACCATCTCTCGGACTGGTAAGTAACCATGGTGTAGTGCCTCTGGCTTGGACTCTTGATACATGTGGCCCTATGGCACGATCAGCCGAGGACGCTGGAATGATGCTTCAAGCGATAGCGGGCAAAGATGGAAATGATCCTGCAACAAAAAATGCTCCATCGGACAACTATGATTTAGAGCACATGGATGATTTAAGAGGACTAACTATCGGGGTTCCTCGTGATTTCTTCTTTGAAAACCAACGAGACCTTGAGCCAAAAGTATCAGCAAGAGTTAATCAAGGAATTAAAACATTAGAAAATTTGGGCGCGCAAATCCGAGAAGTTCATATCCCTAGTTTAAAATATACTGTAGCTAATACAGTAATTATGTTGAGCGAAGCATACTCTTTCCATGAAGAAAATTTAAGAACAAGGCCTCAAGATTACGGTCCAGTGAGAAGGCAATTTTTACTTGGAGGGTTACTAAGGTCTTCTGACTATGTCCAGGCGCAGCGAGCAAGAAAGGCAATCTCCTTAGAACTTTCAAAAGTAATGGATGAAGTAGATATACTTATAACTCCATCTTTTCCTTTTACAGCCCCTAGGTTTGATGATCGGGACCAAGCTCGTTATGGAGCGGGTTTCAGATTCTTGGCACCATTTAATCTATCTGGCCTTCCAGCAATGTCTGTTCCATGTGGATTTGATGAAAATGGCCTTCCTATAGGTATGCAAATCGTTGGCAATTTCTGGGAGGAAAGAAAAGTGTTATCGATTGGCCACATTTACCAACAAAATACGGATTGGCATACAAAACGACCCTCTTTAGATTTCCCTGATCTTAAATAATCGGATAACAATAATTACAATAGAATACCAAATGATCTAGGAGAGCAAATATGCCACTGCCAAAGAAAATACTTCTTCTTGGGTCAGGGGAATTAGGTAAAGAGTTTGCTATAAGCGCTAAGCGCTTGGGCTGCCAAATAGTAGCCTGTGATAATTATCCCAATGCTCCTGCACACCAAGTAGCAGACGAGCAAGAAGTATTTAATATGCTAAGTGCTCCAGAACTTAAGAACATAGTTACAAAACATGCTCCAGATATAATTGTTCCTGAAATAGAGGCTATACGAACTGAAGCACTTATTGATTTAGAATCACAAGGTATACAAGTGGTCCCTAATGCAAACGCCGTAAATTACACTATGAATCGTGATCGGATCAGAGATTTAGTTGCAGAAAATTTAGGAATTAGAACAGCGATATATGGATATGCGGAATCTGAAAAAGAATGCTTGAACGTAGCAAATTCAATAAAATATCCACTAGTTATGAAACCTGTTATGAGCAGTTCTGGGAAAGGTCAAAGCCTTGTAAAAAGTGAATCGGAACTAAAACGTGCCTGGGAATATGCCCAATCTGGCATGAGAGGGGATAGAGAACGGGTAATACTAGAAGAATATATAGATTTTAAATACGAAATAACGCTCTTAACAATACGACAAAAACAAGGCTCTACTCTATTCTGCAGCCCAATAGTTCATCGGCAAGAAAGAGGCGATTATCAAGAGTCGTGGCAGCCCATTGAAATGAACCAGGATCGCCTGAGGGAAGCACAAGAGATCGCAAAAAAAGTAACCGACCAACTAGGAGGCGTAGGATTATTTGGAGTTGAGCTATTTATAACCGATGATGAAGTTATTTTTTCAGAGCTTTCACCAAGACCACATGATACTGGAATGGTAACTCTAGTTTCCCAAAATCTAAGCGAGTTCGATTTACATGCAAGGAGTATATTAGGCCTCCCTATACCAGAAATACTTATAAACAAACCAGCAGCGAGCCATGTAGTCTTGGCTGAAAAAGATGGGATGTCACCAAAGTATATTGGGGTAGAAGACGCTCTCTCTATAGCCGGCGTCGATGTACGAATCTTTGGCAAAACGACATCCAGGGTTAACAGACGAATGGCGGTATGTCTTGCAACCGCAGATAGTGTGAAAGAAGCTCGCCAGAAAGCGTCTAAAGCCGCGAAGCTTATTAGCTTGGAATACGAATAAATCTAGGTAGTTGCAATAGCTCCTGGAACCGTCAAAGATACAAGAAAAAGTACCAATACAAGTACAGGTATATACGCCAATAAGACCACACCGACAGCTTTAAATGTTGAATCAAAGTTGAAGGATACTCTTACTGCGACCACCATAGCACTTAGACCCCAAAGTTGGACGACAACTTGAAAAAGTTGCCCTGCCCCGGGTATTAGAGATGCAAATGCAAAAAATTGAGGAGCGTTTGCGAACCCAAGGGTCCTGAGCATACCTACGAAACCAACGGCAGCCATCGGGCTCGGAAAAAGTTTAGTTGCGACAATATAAATAACCGAGGCCCAAACGGCCCACCCAATAAGGTTTCCTATGATCGAATATAGAACAGATACAAATGAAATCCCTGGATTTCCAATTAAAACCACAATTCCCGCTACAACTGACGTTCCAACTACAACCATCAGCGCAGGCCACGTAGCGGTAATATCGGTTCCAACTTCTCTATAAGTAGCGGAGTTCAGCCTAGCAGCGCCTGATAAACGCTCTACAAAACTATTTTTAGCCTGGAATTCCAATGCGTACCTCCATCAGATTAAGACTTTACCAAATGAGACAGCTCATTTTTCTTAAATTTTTCAACTTTGGGATCGATCATTATTCTACAGTAAGGCGCATTGCCATTACGCTCATAATATTTTTGGTGGTAATCTTCCGCTACGTAAAAAGTTGCGGCTGGAGCAAGTTCAGTCACCACAGAAGATGGCCAAGAAGATTTTTCATTGATTTCTTCAATTAATTGCGTAGCTACTTCTTCCTGGTGTTTATCCTTGAAAAATATTATAGATCGATACTGGGTGCCAATATCGGGCCCCTGCCTATTAAGTGTTGTTGGATCATGAATCGAAAAGAAAATTTCAAGGATTTTTCTTATGTTTATAGATTCACTGTCGAAAAAAACTTCCACTACCTCTGCATGGCCTGTCTCGCCAGTACAAACAGCTTCATAAGTTGGGTTCTCTACATGCCCTCCTGAATATCCAGAGACAACTTGATTCACTCCCGGAACCAGCTCAAAAACTGCCTCTATGCACCAAAAACAGCCACCGCCTAGAACAATAGATCCTGATTCATTATCCATAATATATCTCCGTATTGTTAAGTGGAGCTGAGGGGATTGGAACCCCTGACCTCCGCATTACGAACGCTACTTGCGTACGTATGTCCACTATATATAAATATTGACCCGTTTTACCTACGGTTGCTTGTATTTTACAGTAAAAATGCTGAGATAATATTTTAATTGCTTATAATGGATTTATGCTAAATAAGGTTACGTCGTTTTTTAAGAAACGTTGGTCTAGAGAAAATGGATATAAACAAGTTCTCGTAATCGCATTCCCACTGATTTTAAGTACTGGATCATGGTCTATACAACAATTCGTGGACAGAATGTATCTATCATGGTATTCACCCGATGCTTTAGCAGCCGCCGTACCCACCGGGCTCCTTAGCTTTACTATAGTCTCTTTTTTTCTTGGCACCTCCGGCTATGCCAACACTTTTGTTGCCCAATATATTGGAGCCGGAAGATCCGAAAGAGTAGGCCCTGCAATGTGGCAAGGAATCTATATTGCAATTATAGGTGGGCTGGTAGTCGCATCAACCGTCTTTATTGCCGATCTAATTTTCGATTTTGTTGGTCATGATCCAGCGGTCAAAGCACTTGAAAAAGAATATTGGAAATATCTGGCAATAGGAGGGTTCTTCCCCATTGGTAAAGCAGCTGTCTCATCATTCTTTAATGGCAGGGGGAAAACATATCCGGTCTTGTGGGCAAGCCTAGTAGGTATGTCAATCAACGTAGTTTTGAATTATATACTAATTTTTGGAAAGCTAGGATTACCTGAAATGGGGATAGGCGGAGCCGGACTAGCTACTATCATATCGGAACTATGTAGTTTCATTATGCTCTTATATATGGCTCTTTCAGGAAATAATAATGCAAAATTTAAGACAATTTCTGGATACCGTTTCGATAAACTATTATTTTTCAGACTAATAAAATTTGGTATACCGAACGGTGTCCAGTTTTCTCTGGACATACTGGCATTTTCAATTTTCATTCTGCTCATTGGTAGACTTGGTACTCCGGAATTAGCAGCTTCAAATATTGCTTTAAATATTAGTATGCTCTCCTTCATGCCTATGATAGGAATGGGAATCACCGTGTCAATATTGGTCGGACAATCATTGGGTGGTAATAGACCAGATATGGCGAAGAGAGCTACCTTCTCCGCACTCCAAATGGCATCTTTCTATATGGGCAGTATTGCTTTCTTGTATGTAATTGTGCCTCAATTATTCATATATCCTTTTTCCGCCCAAGCCGATCTTGTTGAATTCCAAGAAATTAAAATCCTTGCTATTACAGTCTTGAAATTCCTTGCTGCATGGACTCTCCTTGATTCCGTAGCGATAGTGATATCCTCAGCGCTAAAAGGAGCTGGAGACACAAGATTTATTATGTTTGCAATGGTTGGCATATCGATCACTTTTTTGATACTACCAACTTATATAGCTTTAGAAGTATTTGATTTGGGGTTAACGGCTGCATGGTCAGCCGGATTGGCCTATATGATCAGTCTTGCTGTTGCATACGGACTCAGATATAAAATGGGAAAGTGGACGTCCATGAAAGTGATAGAGCAACCATCGTCACTTATAGAAGGTTAAATAACCCCTCCCAAAAGACAAATAACAAAAAGAGGAATATTGTGATGGCCCAAACGATTAGTTTTGATAGCATTTGCTTCACCACTCTTACTCATCTCTGCCTAATAAATTAATAAGCTCCTGTTTTTCATCTTTCGACATATTTTTGATTATCGCTTCTCTTTGCGCTGCTTCACTGCGACTTGCTGATTCTTCTTTGTATACTAATTTACAGGGCCGATGTGATCGAGTATATTTAGCGCCGCCTTTGATTTCTCCATTGTGTTGTTTGAGACGCTTTTCTAAGTTATTTGTGATACCGCAATAGAGACTATCGTCGCTACATTGAAGTATATAAATCAGCCAATTATTCTTAGATTTTGTATCCATAATTTTATTTAGCCTATTCCAACAATTCTTGTCAACGCTAAGTTAATTTATAGCAACTGTTTTTGTTTTTGCAAAAAGAACCAATACATTACCAATAATGATCAACACAACTCCAACGAACCCTACTCCGCTCCATTGATAATCCTCAAATAGCGTTGACAACAGCAAGGCAATAACTGGGGTAAAAATGAAGACATACGAAGCCTTGTCGGCTCCAATATTTCCTACCAACTTAAGATAAGAGCCAAAACCCAATACCGAAGCAAAAAGGGCTAAACTTATCAAGGAAACAACATAACTATAGCTGACATCGAAACCGAATTTGATATCGCCAATTCCTGTATAGGCAACTAGAAGAAGAGAGCCATAAAGCATACTAAATGCATTGCTTTGGACCAAAGGCATTTTCTTTGCCTGCATTTCACCCGACAACAGGGTTCCTATTGAGGCAACAAAAGTGCCCACTAGAACCCAAATAAAGCCCTTAACCACCCCAGACTCTAATGACCACACAGTGGCCCTAATTTCATTAGAAAATATTACAGACAAGCCGGCAATTCCGACTACCCCACCTATCAATATAGGCCATCTAATTGGGTATTTGAAAAAGATAAAACCGTTAAAAACTGTAAACAATGTCAGAGTTGAAAAAATAAGGGCTACTAAGCCGGAGGCCAGATAGAAACTTCCATAGTAGACACAAATATAATTAACAGAGAACAGGAAAATACCCAACACAATCCAGTTGAGATGGCTACGCCACGGAAAAGATAAGTTAATACCCCGAATAATGCACCAGCAAAACAATATCAAAGATGCAATCAAAAAACGCCATGCGATTGATACCTGTGGTGCGACTTCACCTAATTGAAAGGTGATGGCAAGCCATGAAGTTCCCCAACAAAATAGTACTAATGAATAGAGCGCTATATTCATGATTTGTGACGACCCCAATGAACCTCACTAAAACGGTTGAATTTATATATAAAAAGTGTTGGTGGAGCTGAGGAGGCTCGAACTCCTGACCTTCTGATTGCGAACCAGACGCTCTCCCAACTGAGCTACAGCCCCATTGTGATTCATTCTATAACCCATATGGATCACTTCCAAGAGCTGTAAATATACAACTCGTTTCGAATCTAGTGACATATAGGTATATTTGTTTAATAATTGATTTATAGGGGGAGGACTGTTCAATTGAAAAGTGAACAAAACTTAGACCAAGCTCGAAAAAGATTGCTAGAGATTATTCTAGAATACGGTTTTGAACGCGGTGTATTTCGTTTAACTTCTGGAAAGCTCGGTGCATATTACATAGATTGCAGAAAGGTCAGCCTTCACCCCGAGGGCGCATCGCTAATAGGAACATTATTATTGAATGAATTACGCGGTTTAGAAGTCGACGCAATAGGAGGATTAACTCTCGGAGCAGATCCAGTGGTAACCGCTGTTGCTATTTCCAGTTTCCAAGAAACTAATAACCCAATCAACGCTTTTATTGTTAGAAAAGAAGCGAAGCAGCACGGCAAAAATCAAGGTATTGAAGGCCCAGATCTAACAGATAATGCTAAGGTGGCAATTGTAGACGACGTAATAACTACTGGGGGTTCAGCCTTACAAGCTGTTGAACGTGTTGAGTCAGTAGGTGGTCAAGTTCAATGCATACTGTCCATAGTCGACCGTTTGGAAGGTGGGAGAGAAGCTATGGAAGATTTAGGATATAAGGTAAAGTCAATATTCACTATAGAAGACCTGGGTATTACAAAAGAGGAAATAGAAGAATTTGAAAGAAAAGTACAGTTGGGCGAAATTGTTGGTTAGCTAGAGAATTCGATATTAACGGTAATCATCAAAATATTATGAATATCCAAGAAAATCAAACCCTTACTTCGATAGCCGGTATAAAAGTCGGGCACTATACCGACTTGAAAGGTGCAACTGGATGCACAGTCGTTCTAATGCCAGAAGACGGAGGTGTAGCCGGTGTTGAAGTTAGGGGGGCTGCCCCAGGCACTCGAGAGACCGACCTATTAAAATCTGGGACGCTAGTTCATCGAATCCACGCAATACTTTTAGGCGGTGGAAGTGCTTTTGGGCTGGCAGCAGCGGATGGGGTCATGAAATACCTTGAAGAACGAGACATAGGGTTCAAAACAAGATCAGGACCCGTTCCCATAGTACCAGGAGCAATTCTTTTTGATTTGGGTATAGGAGATCCCCAAGCAAGGCCAACAGCAGAAAACGGTTATCAAGCCGCGATCTCCGCATCGAGTGATGAAATTACTCAGGGAACAGTAGGTGCGGGAACTGGAGCTACTGTATCTAAATTTGGTGGCATGGAAAATGCTATAAAAGGTGGGATAGGGTCAGTTACAACAAAAATGAACGACGGGTTCTCCGTTGGCGCTCTTATAGCCGTTAATAGTTCCGGAGACATACAGGATCCAGAAAGTGGAATTTTAATTGCCGGCAGTAGAAGAGGGGAACGCCAATTTGAAAGTTCCCTGAATCTTCTCAGGAACTCATCTGGGCAAACCCTTCTATCAGAAGATACGAACACAACAATAGGGATTGTGGCGACCGATGCTCCGATTAATGTAGAGCAGGCTAATAGATTGGCAATTATGGCGCATAGTGGGATTGCTCGTACAATCGTTCCGTCATACGGTATGGGAGATGGCGATACTTTATTTGTGGTATCAACAGCAGGAGCAGCTCAAGAAAATGAATATGATGGGGACCTAACAAAATTAGGAGCACTAGCTGCCTGGGCGGTAGAAAAATCTATAATTAACGCAATCAACAATGCTGAAACTATATCTGGAATTCCATCTTCAGACGAATATTTAAGAAGTTAGAAAGACACAAATCGTGCCATCAGAACAAAATTGGAAAGCTGTAGATATCTCGTTTTTAGGGGCAGGTTCGGTTGGATCAGCTCTAGCAACCGCTCTAAAAAACAGAGGCTATAATATCGTCGGAATTGGCAGTAAATCAAAAACCTCAGCAAGAAATCTCGCAAAGAAAATACAAACTAAGTTCTACGAACATCCTAATGAATTGATTGCTAATTCCGACGTAACTTTCATAGCAGTTCCGGATGATGCCCTGAATGAATTGATACAAGCGTGCGATTGGAAACCTGGCCACATTATTATCCACACTTCGGGTGCTATAGTACCTTCCACGAATAAAAATTCTTTAATAATAGGAAATTTCCATCCACTACAGACATTCATCGAAGGAAGCATTCTTCCCAAAGATACTTCTTTTGCTATCGAAGCTAATAACGAGGAACTGCTCCTATCTCTTACCAATCTCGCTGAAAATCTTGATGGCAAAGCTATAAAACTCCCTAACGAATTAAGACCGTTATACCATCTATCAGCTGTACTCGCTTCAAATTACTTAGTTACTCTATTAGCTTTATCAGCCCAAATATGGGAATCTTTCGGATATAAGTCTCAACAAGGCTTGGATGCGCTGTTGCCTTTAGTACAAGAAACAATCCATAATATAGGAGTACACGGGGTTAATAAGGCGCTCACAGGCCCTATTAGCAGGGGAGATATAGGTACTATATCGAAACACCTAGAGACATTAGAGCAAAAAGCAGATAACATATTGCCTCTGTACTGCGAATTCGCGAAACATACAGTGGGAGTCGCGAAAGCGAATGGGAGTATAAGTGAGGAAACGGCAGAACAGATTATGGTTTTGCTGGAAGTAAATCAAAATCGAGGAGGACCGAGTATATGATCCGTTCTATGATGGCGGGTAAAATACACCGAGCTACGGTAACTCAAGCAAACGTTGATTATGAAGGTTCGATAACAATTGACCCAGATTTAATGGATGCTGCGGGAATTCTACAATACGAATTAGTTCAAGTTCTAGATATAACCAATGGAGCTAGGCTAGAAACCTACGCGATAGAAGGCACCAGGGGTAGTGGGGAAGTATGTGTTAACGGTGCAGCAGGTCTATTAGTCCGAGACCGAGATCTTGTGATAATTTTGCACTTTATTCAAATGAGCGAAGAAGAAGCCTGTTTGATGAAGCCAAAAGTAGTTAGAGTCGACAAAAATAATAAAATAGTATCCACAACAGATAAAATAGAGGCACACACTTTGTATTAGTGTTTCAAGTCAACGATATGCGCACAAGTATTCAACAAATACAACGTTACAAGAATAATAACGAACTGTTCCCAGTTCTTACTGCATACGACTATCCAACAGCTAAGATCATTGACGAATCCGGCGTTCCGATGATCCTTGTAGGCGACAGCCTTGGTAATGTAGTACTAGGATATGAATCGACCGTCTTCGTCACGATGGCAGATATGCTTCATCACACCAAAGCAGTGGTTCGGGGAAGTGAAAAAGCTCTAGTTTTAGCTGACATGCCATTTATGAGTTACCAGACAAATTCCTCCGACGCGCTAATTAACGCTTCTAAATTCCTTCAAGAGGCCGGTGCACAAGCAGTTAAATTAGAGGGCGGTGAAACAATGGCTGAAACAGTGGATACACTTGTTTCTCGAGGTATCCCCGTTGTAGGCCACATTGGATTCACTCCTCAATCAACTTATCAAATAGGCCAACGAGTTCAAGGAAAAACAGTAGAGGGAGCTCTGCAGTTAGTAAAAGATGCTCAAGCGATAGAAGATGCAGGTGCGTTTGCAATTGTTTTAGAACTAATACCCAGTGAAGTCGCTGAAATCATTACAAATAAACTTACAATACCGACCATAGGTATAGGTGCAGGCCCGAACTGCGATTCACAAGTACAAGTAGTAAGTGACATGCTAGGATTATTTACAGATTTTGTCCCAAAGCATGCGAAACCATATGCTGAAATATCAAATGCTATGAAAAATGGTATTGGAAATTATGTTGAAGAAGTTAAATCAGGGACTTTCCCGTCACAAGATCACGGATCAAATTTAAGTGAAACCGTTCTAAATGAACTTAAATCACGTCTTTAAACCTAAAACATTTACCAATAACGATTCGGAGCTTATGCAATAAATGCTTATAGTTAAAACAATACAAGAATTTATGAATGCCAAGAGCGATCTAGGTAGAAAAGATACTCTAGGGTTTGTTCCAACAATGGGGTACCTTCATGACGGGCATATTGAGCTCGTCAAGCGCGCTCGGAAAGAAAATAAGTTTGTTGTTGCCTCCATTTTTGTTAACCCAACTCAATTTGGAGAAAATGAAGACTTATCTTCATACCCCAGAGATTTCTCAAGAGACAAAAAACTCCTGGAACAACATGAATGCGATATCCTGTTCTACCCTTCAGCAAAAGAAATGTACCCGTCTGTACAACCTATGGAGACTTTTGTTGTACCTGGGAAAACAGCTGAAAGATTGGAGGGGCAATTGCGGCCTGGTCACTTTAGGGGTGTTACAACTATCGTTTCTAAGTTACTAAATATCGTAGGACCTACAACAACTTACTTGGGACAAAAAGACGGTCAGCAAGTTGCAGTAATCAAAAAATTGGTCAGTGATCTAAATTTTTCTACTAAAATAGTGGTTGTACCGACGGTTAGAGAGCCAGATGGACTAGCTCTTTCAAGCAGAAATACATACCTAACTAGCGTACAGAGAAAAAAAGCCCCGTACTTATATTCATCGCTTTTAGAAGCATTTTCTCTATATAAAAAGGGAGAAACCAACACTAATATATTAAAAGAGAGTATTATCAAGCATTTAAAAAATGACGAGGAAATTAGAGTTGATTATATATCAGTAGCAGATTCCAATTCCCTTGAAGAGCTAGACATAGCAAGTAAAGGATCTATGATATCAGCCGCTATTTGGCTTGGTAATACGAGATTAATTGATAACATTATTTTAGATTAAATTAATTGGAGCACCTGAATGGAATGGTCTGAGTTAAGAACAGAAATTCAAAATCTAAAAACGGATTCGAGTCTCACCCCCACTGCAATTGCTTCAGCAGGATCTGATCTAATTTATCGTGTTCTATCAGAAATGTATATTGGGGAGCCCGAGCCGCTGCGCAAAATCGCCTTAGCTATATCTGATTCCCAACCAAGTGTAGTAGCTCTTAGAAATGTAAGTGTCGCTGTCGTCAGAACAGCTCAAGAAGCAAGAGTAGGAGACCGGATGGCAGCCGCAGGCAGAGCAGCTAGCCGCCTCAAGCGACTAATTGATAAAACTCCAAATGAGTTGGGGCGTAGAGGGCAACCACTAATCGAAGATAATTCTAACGTCGCAATTTTTGGGCATTCGTCAGCGGTGAAATATGCCACTACCATGGGCCAAGAAAAAATTAAGTCCCTTGTTATTATTACCAGTAACTCTTTTGATGATTTAGATGCGACTCTTCCGCATTTAACTGGAGTAAAAGAGAAGAAGAAACTGTTAAAGGACCTAGATTTTAATACCGAGGTAATAGACTGCTTGCTACTGGGATGTACGGCATTTTTGGCAAATGGCACTATAGTTGCGGAATCAGGAACAAAAGAGTTAGTAGAAAAGTGTTTCGAAAAAAATATAAAAGTACATTTTTTTGCTGATACTTTGAAGCTAGCGCCTTGGCTCCCAAAAGAAAACTCTAATACAGAGAACTTAGATATAATACCAGGTAAATACGTAGACCATGTTGTTACTGAAGACGGAATAAGAAGACCCGACCAGCTCCTTGACGCCGCCGCAGATCTAGCACCGATGTGGGAGAAACTGCGAACTGGGGATATTTGATATACCTCTAAGTTTTTCCTGTTATGATTAAGAGTAAAATATTGGCCATTTTAGATGATATTTAAGAGAATTTACAGGAGTTAGATTTGAGCGAAAATAATGATCCTCAAGAGCCAGAACAAAACCTTGTTCTATATAAAAAAACAGATAATTATGCAATTATTACGATCAATAGACCGGACGTATTGAACGCCATTAATAGTGCAACAACGGATCAATTACTTAAAGCATTCACCGATGCAGAAGAAGACGACGATATTAGAGCTGTAATACTAAACGGGGCGGGTCGGGCATTTTCTGCTGGTGGAGATATAGCAGAGTCATCAGCAAGAATATTATCGGGAGACTCAGATTCGAACGAAACGGGTGGCCCGGGGGTCGTCCATATTAAAATTTGGGAACTATCAAAGCCCGTGATTGCCGCAGTACATGGCTATGCTATAGGACAAGCTTTTGAACTTGCTGCGGCATGCGATTTTACTGTCATGGCAGATGACGCGAAAGTGGGAGAAATCCAAATAAGGCACGGCTATGGGCCACCAGTATTGATGACGCCATTTGTAGTAACACTAAAAAGAGCAAAGGAAATATTACTCCTAGGAGATACTATCGATGCAAAAGAAGCGCTATCAATGGGGCTAGTGAACAGAGTCGTTCCTGAGAAGGATGTAATGGAAGAAGCAGAATCCATCGCAAAAAGAATTGCATCATTACCAAAGAAAACAGTCCAAATGAACAAGGCTTTAGTTAACCGATCATATGAACTATCCGGTTTCAGATCAGCACTAAACTACAGAGATGACGCTAATTTTGCTGATTTATGGAAAGAATCCCAGAATGATGATGAAACTAAAGATCGATTGAAAGTATTACAAGAAAAAGGTTGGGATGCATTTAGGAACGAGCGCGACGCAAATTATCACGGTCGCAGTGTCGAAGAAGAAAAACAGGCTAGAGAAGGAAAATAGATCCTCATGGTAACTTAAAAAGGCCCCTTTGACAGGGGCCTTTTTTACCGACCAGTTAAGTTACTTGGGTTATATCTACTCTTCCTTCGCAGGAGCTGCAGGAGGTTCTTCATCATCGATGACTTGCCATTTCACTAATGTCCAATCATCTGTAACATCCTCAAAAACTGCTTCCACTCTTTGGTTACTTCGCAGTTCATGATTAAGTTTTTGTTCCTGTGTCAAACCTAATACATTCCCAGTCATTCTTACACCTTCATCAAGTTGAATAGTAGCATTAACATAAGGAACTTCTTCGTTGAATGCTGGTATTACAGATTGATAAACCATCGTGTAAGAGTAAACTCGTCCTTTTCCACTTACTTTGGTCCATTCCAACTCATCCATAGGCGTTAAATCACCCGTAGACACTTCTCTGGGTGGAAATACGAATTTATTGTTCCTACGATCATACTGAACCCAAAGCTCATGCTTCTTGGTACCATCCCAAAAGGGTTTAGATACCTCAGGGTTCAACTGGGGATTAGGTAAAGGTTTATTATATCCAGATTCTTTACTGGAAGCCTTCTTCGCCTTGGCAGGCTTTTTCCCTTTTGGCGCATCTCCGTAAGTCATATCTAGAACCTCACCTTCACCTTTCTAAATCTAAACTAATTAGTCTTATAGATCTTTGTCTTATTAAAGAGCGTTCTCGGAACCGAGAACCAGCGTGCACATACTGCTCGCAGTACCGCCTCAACCGTTTACCAATCCAAGATCATTTCTTTCGATCTGTCGAACACCCGCCTTACCCATTATTTGACGCGCTGCCTCGACTACATGCCTAAAGCCACCAGCCAAACCTGGCTGTCCAGCAGACAATTGGCCACCATCGGTGTTTATCGGAAATTCTCCTTTATGAGTCGTATCCGTACTCTCAAAGAAAGGTCCGATTTCGCCTTTGGGTACGAGCCCTGCATCTTCAAGGCACATCGATTCCAGTATCGTGTAACAATCATAAAATTCAGCAAACTGAATATCCCTTGGGGAATACCCCGACATGTTAAAAGCTATCGGAGCTGATCTAGCAACAGGTGAAACAGTAATTTCGGGTTTCTGTAGACCTCCAAAGTCATCGAGCCCAATACCACCACCTAATACATATACAGGGTTATTCAAACTTGCTGCAGCTCGCTCAGCTGTCGTAACAATTACGGCAGCAGCTCCACCACACGGCATGACTACCTCTAATAATCTAAGTGGGTAGTTCACATATCGGGAATCCAAAACATCTTGGTGAGTTATGGGTTGACCATCGAACACCGCGTTAGGATTACCCTGAGCATTAAATCTTTGGTTAGATGCTACATGCGCCAATTGCTCTTGGGTCGTTCCATACAACTCCATATGGCGTTGATAAATTTGTCCGTATCCATTATTCGCACCAGCGGCTGGTCCATATGGAAAATCAAATTCACTTCCATGGCCAGGAAAGCCCTCTCCCCCTCCGCCAAGCGCAGGGTTTCTTGCTTGAGCAATACAAACAAGAACGTAGTTAGCGAGGCCATTCATCACTGCCATAGAGGCCAAAGCGACCCCTGTAGCTCCACTCGCTCCCATCATACTGGAACC
>DKAM01000026.1 GCA_002450835.1 Dehalococcoidia bacterium UBA6926 | reverse complement strand
CCAATAGGTTTTATAGAAAGTATAGAACCTTTTTTACAAACATTAGTGGATTCGGAGAATTAAACTTTTATTTGGAATTTCTATTAAAAAGCTACAAAGGGTGCTGCACGAGAAGGTATTAAATCCACTACCGAGCCTACGGGCAAATCTGAGTATGGACCTTGCCTGCAATGTATAACAAAACCGGATTTGAGCTCGACAGTCAATATCATAGCATCTCCTCGGTATTCCCTTGAAATTACTTTATATATACCCTTTGGATTAGGAAGTACTAAAAAGTCATCGGGGCGCACTAAAAGTTCAACGACTTGGCCTTCAGATACGTCGTCCATAGAAGTTACCCATTGAAATTTGCCTAATTCAGTTACAGCTCTATCGGAAACAATTTGTCCATTTAGAAAGTCCGCGCTTCCAGTCATGCTAGCTACAAATTTTGAAACAGGAGAACGATACATTGTTTCGGGGGTATCGATCTGTTCAATAACACCATCTTTCATAACTGCAACGCGATCGGCAATTGTGAAAGCTTCTTCCCTATCATGTGTGACTATAATTGCCGACACACCTCTATCAAGTAAAGCCTCGCGAACAGTTCTTCTTATTTCCGTTCTCATTGTTGCATCTAAATTACTAAATGGTTCATCAAGCAACACCGTAATTGGATTAGCAGCTAAAGTTCGTGCAACGGCGACTCGTTGTTGTTGTCCACCCGACAATTCATGAGGGTATCTTGCGTCCATTCCTTCAAGACCCACCAATCTAAGTAATTTTTCAACAAGAGCATCCTTTTCACTTCTAGAACTTATTTGAATACCAAAGCTAACATTTCCATGAACAGTTAAATGAGGAAACAAGGCGTAATCTTGAAATACCATTCCTATTTTTCTTTTTTCAGCAGGAATAAAATTAGATTCACTAGAAACTATTTCATCATTTATTTTTATATTGCCCCCATCTATATGCTCAAACCCCGCTATAGATCTTAAGAGTGTGCTCTTGCCACAACCACTTGGACCAAGAATAGCTAGTATTTCTCCCGACGGAATTTCAAGATTAGTTTTATTCAAAGCTGTAACTGATCCAAATGTTTTAGTTATCGCTTCACATGAGAGCACTATATCTTTCATACTCTTAATTCCTGATTTTTATACATAATAAATGCAGTGGGTATCGATGAAAGTATTATTATTAATAAAGCTGGAAAAGCAGCTTTAGCGAAGAATGCTTCCGATGTAAAAGACCACACCTGTGTAGCCAACGTTTTAAATCCTAATGGACCCAAAATAAGAGTTGCCGTTAATTCCTTCATGGTTATTAAGAATACTAAAGCCATAGCTACAATTACACCAGACTTTACTAAAGGTAGAGTCACAGAATACATCACTCCTATACTGGACCTGCCTAATCCTTTAGCTGCTTCCTCATATGATGGGCGAATCTGACTAAAAGATGATCTAACGGAACCCATCGCTACTGGAAAGAACAAAACAACGTAAGCAAATATAAGGATCCATATTGTCTGATATAAAAAACCTCCAAATCGCACTCCAAAAAACACAAGCGACAGTCCGATAACTATACCTGGAAGTGCATAACCAACGTAACTAATCGATTCAAATAGAGTAGCAAGTTTTCCGGGAAAGCGAACTATAAAAGCTGCTACTGGAATTGCTAAAAGACCAGCAAATAATGCAGTAAGACCAGAAGCAGATATAGAATTTAATGCGCTTCCCCAAGCAGTTATTATTATTTCACCATTAGACACTCCTCGTATCAACCAATATGCTAGCACGGATGTTGGAAGCAAAAGAGATAAACTAACAACTATAAAACAAAATGCAACTGCGGCATATTTCCATCTTCCTAACTTGATTAAAGACAATCTTTTAGATACTCCTGCTCCTGATCTATGATATTTCATTTTCCCTCTACTCTTTAGCTCAAGGTATAAAACAACTACAGAACAAAGAAGCAATAAAATAGATAATAAAGCTGCGGCTGAACGATCGATTGCTCCCTGATATTGCTGATATATAGACCAAGTAAATGTTGGGTATCGCATCAATGATACAGCGCCAAAATCACTAATAACATAAAGTGCTACAAGAAGTGAACCCGCAGCAATAGATGGCCTGAGGATTGGAATGGTAATGGTGAAAAAAGTTTTAAAATTGCCCCTTCCAAGTGAGCGAGATGAGTCTTCGATTGAGGAATCAATATTAGATATTGATGCCCTTAAGATCAAGAACAGATATGGAAAACTTAATAATGCTAAAACTAATATCGCGCCAGGTAATCCATACAAACTAGGTAGCCTATCTACTCCGAATAACAATTCGAGTAATTGCTGCAATAATGCTTTAGGAGCAAAAACAGTGATATATAAAAAAGCTCCGACATAACTGGGTATAACGATCGGCAGGGCTCCCAAAACCGACCAAAGCCTTCTTAAAGGAAGATCGGTACGAATCGTAAGCCATGCCATAGGCAACGAAATTAAGATTGATACTCCCACTACAGATGCTGTTAAAACAAAAGTGTTAAATAAAGTATTTAGGGTTTTGACACGAAATAATAATTGCCATGCTAAATCAGACGCGTCAAAAGCTCGTATAAGTAAATATACAAATGGAAGCATCATTGCTGCAGCTATTAAAATACATGGGATTAGTATAGAAATAGGTAAAGGGCCTATAC